>NZ_CP024084.1:0-600000 GCF_002895085.1 Chlamydia abortus | reverse complement strand
TTGTGTTAAGAAATTGTAAACATGGGACCCAGAATCCAAACTGGTGAAATTGAATTTCCCTTGTTCCGTAAAACTTAAAATCGCACAACGGGCTTCGGTGTTCGCTGACTCCACTTTATTATTTAAAGAACTAACTGACATAGGCGTGCTTTCTTGGATATATTAAATAAATTAACGCGAAATTATAGATTATTTATAGTTTTAACTCACGACTATTATTTCGCTATCACTCTTTAGAGTTTCTTATTTTTAAAGATCTTTACCATCGAGCTACATGCTCTAGATAGAGAGGTGAGCCCTCCATAAAACTGACAATAGAATCTATGGTTCCAAGAGCAGCGTAGCCACTTTGATTCACTTTATATGTCAGTATTAGTCCGTGAACAATCGCGCCCAGGAAAGGAATAAGAACCAAGTGCTCAGAAAGCATTTCTGTTTTTATTTCCCCAAAAACTTCACTGAAAGACGTTTCTTGGTCACGGAAACACAGGCTTAGCATGAGAAATTTTAATGTCTTTGCTACTATTTTGATCAATAAAATAGCCCAAGATAAAACGCTGATAACTACAGAGATTACAGGGAAAGTAATAAGATCAAAAGCTATGCACATTGCTTTTGTCGTGCTTGAGAAATCATTGAGATCTTGTTTCCCAAAAGTTAGATAGCATGCCATGGTATAACCTCAAATTTTATATATGCGGATTATTATTTTCTCTATTTCTTCTATCTTCTTCCATAACCTCTTCATATGTTGGTGGTAGCTCTATATAAGGGGGCGGAACAGGAGAAGTCATGAATTCCCTGGGATCCTCAAAGGAAAGACTTTCACTCTCATTGGAATCGGAGATATCCGAAGATGAGTCGTATTCTAGTTCTGGGCATGGTGGGAAAGTCTGGTGGTCTAAAAGAGTACCGTAATGACTCAAACAGCTCCTAGCGATTAAGGAAGTAAAATCATCGGACTCTTCGGTAGATACACGAATTTTGTCACTAATATAAAGACTCAGTAGGGAACGGTGTATAGAATCCACAGCCGCTTGGCGTTGTTTTTTACTATGATGCTCATAAGAAGACGAAATCAAACCTAATAATAGAAAGATTATCCCCCCACACCCAAGAGCACATGCTGCTGGAGACATGAAAAATGCGTCAGAGAAAACACTCTGAGAATGAAAAGTAAATATGGCTCCCACAATAAATGCTATCAATGCAAGTACTGCAAGTATGCCGATAACAAGAGAAACAATTTTCCAAGAAAGTAAAGATAATGCAACTTTTCTTGCGTGATACAACGCTGATGCTGAGGCTACATAACCACCCCGTTTAAATGGTGAAATGTTGTTATTCTTATGGAGAAAACTTAGAACTTGTTGCTCTTTCCAGTAGAAAAGAAGACTTTTCTTCACCAATGAACAAATCGCGATAAGGTTTCTGATTACATTGCCGAAGGTATTTTGATAGATGGTGTTAAGCAAGTTACAGATTTCACAAATGATCACTAGGAAACAGTGAGGACTTTCAGACAAGTCCAAACAGAGGCTACTTTGAGGTTGAGAGAAACAAGGAGAACAGTCCGCAATCACATCTGCAGGTGGAATCCGTCTTCGCTGAGTAAAAAGTGGTTGAGTAAATGTTGTGATATTATTGATGAGGAGTAAATTATTAATATCTTGATGCTCAGAAGATCCCCTATGTAGAAGATGCTCTAGAGGACCACGGCTACGTATGGAAATTTCATAAACAGTTGATTTTTTTCTTGTAATAGAATCAAAAAACTGAGGGATATGATGATTAGGGGAAAGATGATCAAGTGGTTCATGCATGGGTTTATAATTCTAATCAGAAGTAAATTAACGAAGAATTATAATTTTACTCCCCCTTTATTTCAAATTATTTTAAACTATACACACAGTATATTCAGTTATACTTAATTAATATTTTATAGCTTAACGATTGCCAAATAGGTGGTGATTTTTTTATTCTTTCTCTAGGATTTTGATTTTTAAAATTTTCATTAGATTTCTGATGCTTATCTAAAGCATAGAATGTAAATTTTAAATGTATGTAAATATCCTGTGGCGTAGGTAAATATTGGCAAGTAGTTATGTTAAACAAGATTTTTTATATTATTATGGGGCCTCCGGGATCGGGTAAGGGCACACAATCCCAGCGTCTTGCTCATCAGTTAAAGCTCCCCCACATGAGTTCTGGAGAACTGTTTCGTTCTGCTATAGATTCGGCTTCTCCTTTGGGAATTAAGGCTGCTGAGTATATCAATCAAGGTCTTCTGGTTCCCGATGCGATTGTTTGGGGCATGGTTCAAGAAGCTTTAAACCAACCCGAGTGTCAGTCTGGATGTATTATTGATGGGTTTCCAAGAACTCTAGATCAAGCAATTCTTCTGAATGATTTCTTTATGCAATCTTACGCTGATTATCGTGTTATACAATTAGATGTTTCTAATGAAGAGATTATTCGTAGGATTCATTCTCGATTCATCTGTCCTTCTTGTAAACATGTATACAATCAAAATCAGGGATTGAGTGAGTGCCCTACGTGTCAAATGAAATTAGTTCGTCGCTCTGATGACACTCTAGAGGTGATTCATAAGAGACTCGAGAGTTATGAGAAGTTAACTGCTCCGTTAATTGACTATTATCAAGAGCTAGGGAAATTAACACGTATCCCTTCTGAGGCATCTCCTGATGATGTTTTTCAAAGTATTGAAGCTTGCATAAAAGCTTGATTTTACTTTTAGATATTCTCTATATGGGCACATCTTTAATTATAGTGAGGAAAGATGAAACATTATCAACTGTATACCTCTGTTTCAAATCTTTCATCTGCACAAGGAGATTTAGAGACGCAGCTATTGTTTGGAGAGCGCTTACTTGCTGGTAAGCTCTCCTATTATGCCTACTCCCAATTAATCCGTGATCACGATTTTTGGCGTCCCTATCGAGTCAGCAATATATCTTCACAATCATCTTTTGTTCTTCTATCTCAATATATTTTACCTAATGCAGTCGTTAAGTCTTTCGATGCTTTTTTAGAACCTTGGCATATTCCTTTGCCCTATGGTTCTCCATTAGCCATAGATTCTCAAGGGAAAGTATCCCTGCCTCAAGAGGTAAAAAAGAGAATGAAGCTCCCCCTGGGTAAGGAAGTTCCTTATTGTAATGTGAGTCACGTACGTTTTTGTAATGAACCGTTCTCTATAGATCTTTTGCTGAGAGAATCTGAAAAATTTTTAGACATTCCGTATGTTTGGGGAGGACGATGTCTACACCACTCCTTAATAGATTATGGGGTAGATTGTTCGGGTTTTCTAAATATTTTATTTCAAGCACATGGATTAAGTATTCCTAGAAATGCTAGAGATCAGTACCAAGATTGTGATCTCGTAGAGTCTTTCGAAGATCTCCCTCCAGGAGGTATGGTTTTCTTGAAAAATGATCAGAACACACAAATCTCCCACGTAATGTTAAAGAAAAGTTCGACGTGTTTGATTCATGCGGTGCAAAAAATAGGCAAGGTTGTTCTTTTTTCTCTAGGAGTAGATATAGAGTTTAAGAAAGACAAATTTTATACTCTGAGTGCAGAAGGAAAGGTATTTTTTGGCATACCGAAAAGAAGAAAGATTTTCTTTTAGAAAAACCATACACTCTAGAGTGTTTAGGAATACCTTTTAGACGAAAATGAAAAAGCAAGCGACAAAATCTGATAAGACTCTCGCTTGCTTTTGATAAAATCTTGATAAAATAACGACGGCAAACTCTAACGTTTAGAGAATTGGAAGCTTTTACGAGCTTTCTTATGGCCGTATTTCTTACGTTCTTTCTTTCTAGGATCTCTTGTAAGGAAACCGTGACTTTTTAATTCTTGTTTAGAATCAACATTCTTTTTTAATAAAGCTCTAGCCAATCCTAAGCGGGTTGCAATAACTTGTCCTTGGATTCCACCACCGTTAATACGAATCACTAGATCAAAGTCATTGGAATAACCAAGAACTTTTAATGGGGAAAGGATAGTAACTCTTTGAATTTCCAAGGGAAAGTATTCATCAAAGGCTTTTCCATTTACATCGATTTTGCCTGTTCCTGGACGAAGGCGAACACTAGATACAGCTTGTTTTCTTCTTCCAGTAGCTACTGATTCTTCTATTGTATTTTTTACCACAATTTACCCCAAATTAAACATCTAATACGATCGGCTTCTGAGACTTAAACTCTTGATAATAATCCCCTTTCAGTATCCTTAAGGATTTTACCTGACGCTTGCCTAAACGAGTTTTTGGCATCATACCTTTAATTGCGTGCTCGATAATATAAGAGGGTTTTTTAGCTATCATATTTTCAAAAGCAACTTCGCGCATTCCTGAAATATATCCCGTGTAATATCGATATATTTTTTGACCTTTCTTCGCGCCTGTCAAATGCACTTTTTCTGCATTAATAACGATAACACCATCACCCATAGCCACGTGAGGTGTATAAGTTACCTTATGCTTGCCGCGCAAGATTTTTGCCACCTCTGAAGAAAGCCTTCCCAAGGTTTTGCCTGCAGCATCGATAACATACCAAGACTTGTTCTGAGCTTCAGATGCTTTGGCAATGGTTGTTTTCGTATCTTTTCTTTTTTCCATAGTAATATAACCGCCTTATCAGAAGGGGGAATTATAAATTTGTGCAATTTTTTTTCCAAATAAAAAGCAATAAAAGCAATCAAGAGATGTATTTGCAAGTGTAAATAGATCATCTTTTCAAAGGAAGGTAAAATCTGTTTTTATGTGCTTGTGGTATTGTAAGGAGTCATTTCTTACTTCAATTTATTAGTCCTATTCAATAGCATTTTACGGCAAATAGGATAGATGTATTTTTTTTGTTTTACAGAAAGAGTGTTGGCTCTTTCCCCTCTATTTTTTTAAGAATCTTATTTACAGTTCCATAAGAAATAAGCAACGCATTATTGCAATAAAGTTTTTAGTAGAACTATTTGATTGCTATAATGCTCGGATAGAAAGCACACCTTGAGTCCAATGCGTGTGCTTACAGATGTCTCTTTATAGGGTTTTTTTAACTCTAATTCATAAGCTTAATCATAATTTTTAAGATCAAAACTAGCGTGTTTTAGGGTATTTATTATGCCAGGAATTATTTTACATTCCCTTTTTAAAAACGATTGCCGTTGTCATGCTTCCTATTCGTTTGATAAGCGAGTTCAAGATCGTATGACCATAGCCACAGTTATGGCGATTATTTCTTCTATCAGTTTGCTACTGGCTCTGATCCCAGCGATTATCATGTCCAACCCTATAGGATTTATTTGGGCTGGGATTTTTGGTAGTATTGCTTTGGCTTTATTTGTTTTTGCAATTCTAACAAACTATTTGAGATCAAACCTTCCTAAAGGACTTAAAGAAACATTTAAGGATAAATATCCTCCTGTTTTTTGTGATGTAATTGAAAAAAAAGCAACTGACTATTCAAGAGATACGCCTACTCCTTGATGCTTTAGAACAGGTGAGACTCGATAGGGAGACGTCTCCTCATAAGTATTTAGGCAAATTCACTCCAAAACTACAAATAGCGTGGAATAAATATGGCATTTCGGAGTTTGTAGATAGTCTAGAAGATATCGATCTTGTTTCTTTAGACTTAGTGTTGATTCAACATTGTCCTTTGTATTGGTTAAGAAAGTTTATACAATCAGCCCCAGCAGTTCCTGAGAGAGCCTTTACAGGCGCATCTTACGAAGAAATTGCTGCATATTGGTTAGGAACATCTGGATGTTGTCATAATACGGGGACCATTTTTTCAGAAAATGTCTATCTTCTTGCTCAGACCGTATCCAAGGAGGATTACGAGAAATTTTCTGTTTATGTTCGAAATCACGATTGGAACAATGAGGAATTAGCTACAGAAAAGGAGAGAGTGGCGGAAGATTGTTTGGAACTAAAGAGAGAGCATGATGAGGATGCCGCGGTGGATGTTGTCGACTTCCTCTCGGGAATTAAAAATACCCTTTTAGAAATCTGTATACATGGAATTTGTTGGGAGCAATTAAATTTAATTCGTTGTATGCATTCTAATGATTGGGATTATTTCTGTGCTCTTGATGGGAATAAACAAAGAATACGAAAATTTGCTGTTCCCTGTCTTGGAGAAGTTTCAGATGAGAAACATCATTTATATGAACCTAGGATTTCTCTTATCACATGGCAGGATATTCGTGCGCTTAGTTTAGATAAGGAAACTCTTTTGAGTCAAGAAGTACGGAATCCTGAGGATAGGCTGGTGAATTATTTTACTAGACAAGCGCGCTATCACAGGTCCATCGATTTACTGGGGCAGGAAGTTTTAGAGCGTTTGCCTACATATACTTTAGACTTTGCAACGGGAGCCAAAACGACGACGTCTTAGAAAATCAGTTCTCCGTTTTGTAAAATTCCTTCACGATGACATTGACGTGCGAGTTGCTTATTATGGGTTACAATAAGCACTCCACGTGAATCATGAGCTTGAGATAGAAGTAGTTGATGAATGTACTCAGAGGTTTGATTGTCCAAATTACCTGAAGGTTCATCAGCTAGTAAAATGGCGGGATTGTTGATCAGAGCTCTCGCAATTGCGACTCGTTGTTTTTCGCCTCCTGATAGGTTACAACAGCGAGAGTGCGTTCTATGAGATAAGCCGACAGAGTCTATGAGTTCCAGAGCTTTTTTAAATGCAGAAGATCCTTTAGCGATATTTTGTCGCGCAATGCTTGCAGGCATTAATACATTATTGATTACAGTATCATCTTCCAAGAGGTAGAAGTTTTGAAAAATAAACCCGATATATTGGTTTCTAAATGCTGGTAGATTGTAGTCTTCTTTTCTTTTTCCTAGAAATAGGAGTTCTCCTGATGACGGTGTATCTAGCGTTCCTAATAGATGAAGGAGCGTACTTTTCCCATTTCCTGAAGCTCCTGTAATAGCAACTACCTCTCCAGGGTGTAAGCTAAAGTTCACATTACGTAATATTTCGATATCTTGATTGCTTTGTAGAACAACCTTAGACAGATTTTTCGCTTGAATAAGAGGAGGCATAATTATTCCGCTTTTAAAATGTCAGAGACATGCATCTTAGCGACTTTTCTTGCTGGTAATAATCCAGAAATAGCAGCTAACACCAAAGTGCCTACACCTAGCATAAAAATAGTCGGCACATGTATTTCTTGAGGAAGACCTTGACCGAAGAAAGTAGAGTTAAATGCTTCTCTGCCTTGTAAGTAACTTAAGCCTTTAGTAATTATTGAGAGATTTTTCATTGTTAAAATCGCCAAAGCTGTTCCAAAAACAACACCGATGCCTCCAGAGAAGGCTCCACAAAGACCAAAAATAGCTTTTAAGCTACGAGAAGAAGTCCCCATAGCTTTGAGAATTCCTATTTCTTTCTTCTTATTATTGACCAAGAGAATAGACATAGTCACAATATTGGAACAAGCGACGATCAGGATAATGATAGAGACCAAGAGAAATAGAACTTGATCACTACGTAGTTGATCTAAAATAGGTTTAAAATACTGATAATCATAGAGAGAAGATACTACCCAATATTCTTGTATACCGGCTTGACTTAAGATAGTTTCAATTTGCTTTTTTATTGGTGTTATCAGTTTAGTGTTGGGAAAGAAGACATGTAAGCCATTATGCATGCCGATTCCCGTAGATTCTGAACGTATTTGAGAAGCTAGATCCATATCAATAAATACGATTTTACTTCCCATAGGAGATAAACCAGGATTATAGAAGCCTATGACATATACAGGATGCTGGATTTCTTTCTGAGTTTCTGGGGAGAAAATACTGATCCCTCCCCTATCTCCTACTCGATACCCCATATCGCGATAATTCACAGGTAAGATGATCGAAGCTCCTCGATAGGTATTTTGTAATTTTATAAAATCTTGTTCCCAACCTTGGTCAGAGCTATTAAAAGGGTTTAAAATCTCGGAACTATAATCTGTTTGTTCATAGGGAAGCACGCGATTTTTATACACTTCATCAGAAGGATAGGCAATAAACTGAGAAAATGTTCGTGATTCTGATTTGTTAGGATGGGCCGTTCTGTCCATTTGTACATAGCCAATCCCCTCTTCAAACTCTAAAAGTTGGGCGTGATTTTGTTCTAGATAGGGATTAAGAACTTCAAAAGCGATTTTTACAGGATCCTTTAATTTTCCATCTGCAGTTTTATCTGGTAGGGGAAAGTTTTCTGGTAAGGAGTAGTCCACATTTGGGTCATAGGGATCTACAAGAGAGGAAGCCAGCTTTTCCCCTATGGTCTTTGTTGTATACAAAGAAAGGTCAGCATGTCTGTCTATCTGATAGTAATAGGAATCATAATAAACAGATGAAGGAAGGATTTTCACTGGAGAATGAAGCTGGGAAAGATCATGAATCCAACGTTGTTCTAAACCGTAGATAACAGAAATAAAAACAATGGATAACCAAGTGACTAAGGAAATAATGCCTATGGAAAATATGGAAACAATGGCAGAAGATAACCTTTTTCTTCTTGGTATTAGATACTTAAAAGCAATGAGAAGTTCTAATTTCATGACCTACTCAACAACTTGGAATAGAAGCTAGCAGGTAAATTAAATCTTTTTACTTAGCTTCTTTGAAAATTACGTGCCTACGCAGTTTTCTATCATATTTTTTGAGTTCTAGTCGACCTGTTGTTTTTCTTTTATTTTTAACAGTCCAGTACATATCGGAACTTTCAGAACTTTTTAATTTAATGATTTCACGATTCTTACTAGCCATTGATGAATCCTTTTAAGAAAATGATAAATCGCTTATGATACTATATTTATTTTCAAAAAGAATCAAGAAAACTTCCCCATAATTACAAGAGAATCCTCATGACAACTAAAGAACAGTTTTTTTTTAAAGGGGCAACTTCAAAAAATAAAATTCATTTTATTAGTTTAGGCTGCTCAAGGAACCTTGTAGATAGTGAGGTAATGCTCGGGATTTTATTAAAAGCTGGTTATGAAGCTACCGAACTACTGCGAGAAGCGGATTATTTGATTTTAAATACTTGTGGATTTTTAAAAGCTGCTCGAGATGAATCTACGGATTACCTCCAACGCATCATCAATGAGAAGAAAGAAACTGCCAAGATTATATTAACCGGTTGCATGGTGTCTAAGCATAAAGAGGAGTTAAAGCCTTGGCTCCCCTATGTACATTATGTTTTAGGTTCTGGAGATGTGGAACATATCTTATCCGCTATAGAGTCTAAGGAAAGTGGAGAAAAGTTATCTTCTAAAAGTTATTTAGAAATGGGGGAAGTGCCTAGAAAATTATCCACACCGAAGCACTATGCCTATTTGAAAATAGCTGAGGGATGTCGTAAGCGCTGTGCCTTCTGTATTATTCCTACCATTAAGGGAGGATTAAGAAGTAAACCTTTAGAGCAGGTGATGAAAGAATTTCGCTTATTGTTAAAAATGGGCGTTAAAGAAATCATTCTCATTGCTCAAGATTTGGGTGACTATGGTAAAGATCTGTCTAAGGATCGCAAATCTTGTTTATATAGTGTATTAAGAGAGATGCTTAAGGAGCCTGGAAATTATTGGATTAGAATGCTCTATTTGTATCCCGATGAAGTAGATGATACTCTTATTGATCTTATGGAAAAAGATCAGCGCCTCCTCCCTTATGTTGATATTCCTCTTCAACATATCAATAATCGGGTATTAAAAAAGATGTTAAGAACAACATCTCGAGAACAAATTTTAGATTTATTAACTAAGTTGCGTACACGCATTCCCCATATCTATATTCGTTCGTCACTCATTGTTGGATTCCCAGGAGAAACGGAAGAAGAATTCCAGGAGCTCGTCAATTTTGTTGGAGAAGGATGGATCGATAACTTAGGTATCTTTTCTTATTCTCAAGAAAAAGGTTCTTTAGCTGCTGAGATGCCAGACCAAATCCCTCAGAGCGTAAAATCAAAGAGATTAAAGATTCTCTCTCAAACACAGAAGAAAAATGTCGAGAAACATAATAAGCAGTTTGTAGGGAAAATTGTGGAAGCTGTTATTGATGGATACCATCCAGATAGTGAATTTTTACTCACCGCACGTTTTTATGGTCAAGCTCCAGAGGTAGATTCTTGCATTATTGTGAATGAAGCTCGTTTAGTTTCGGGATTCGGAGAACGTTATCTCATCGAAATTACGGGATATGTGGGTTATGACTTGGTAGGTCGAGTTGTGAACAAAGTGCCTGGAGAATAGTTCCCGGGCAAAAGTTGAGTATATTTATTGAAAATAAGGCAGCTGCACTACGTTCCAAGAAAATGAAGCTACCCGCCAAGCATACGATAAGTTTTTCAGTATGAAATGCCCATTACCTCTTGCCAGAAATGTGGTTGCAATCCATTCCATAGGTTTAGGTCTATAGTAACTTGTTCCTGAACACGTAGATCCTTGTAAAAGTGTCTCTTTGTCATTAACAACCGCGACTAACACACACTCTCCGCCAGTTCCGTTATCCAACCAGCCGCCGTGCTTTGACATAACGATACTAATACGGAAAAGTTGAGGATTGTCTTGGGTGGCATGAAAATACAGATAACAAGAGTTGACCCCTTTGCCTACATACACCTGAGGATTCCCTTCTTGTTCAACTTTAGTTTCAAATTTATCCCAAGGAATCCACACACCACGTTTTACGTCCCCGCGGCCTACATGTCCTCTGGAAACAACAGAACGCATAGAAACTGCAGTTTTATTACTTTGAAAAACATGATAAGGGACATATTGTTGCGGCAATTTGTGAATATTAGTGCTATATGCTTGTTGGTCGCATAAGATGGTATGATTGCTCAGGTTTACCCTACCAAAGAAGTTTGTTTGGTTGTTCGTCCCTGCATTAATCTTCATGTTCCCACTAACAAATAGGTCCTGCTTGCAGTTAAGGTTCCCGCTTGTGCAAGTTAGGTTTTGAAGGTTAGTGTTTTTGGCTGTTATTGTTTTCGATACCGTTATAGCCCGTTTTTTTTTCTCTTCTGATAGATCCTTAGAGTAGATATTAAAACGAACAAATGTAGGTAAACTAATATTAGTTTTAGGTGTTGACATATTTTAATCCTCCTCAGGAAATCTTGATGCAAATGGGAACCAAATCACACTTATCGTAGAAAACATACTTCGTATATGAGCATGTGTATAGACTCTGACGGTAGGTTGTGAAGAGATATCTGAAACAGAGAAAATTGCATACAAGGCCGTGGATGTCCTATCTGTAGGATAATGGCCTCGAGTGTCTGCTGTGCACAAGTTCTCGAATTGACTGCCTTGATCCAGCCTTAAAAATAAATTCACTTCATCATTTCCTGAGTGCTGCCCTCCCATTCTAGTGATTTCAAAAGTGACCTGGTAGATTCCTGGAGTTTTAATCACAAGATCCTTACCCTCCACATAGAAGTAGTTGCGATACATCGATGTGTAATTTTCAATATCTTTTGAAGTTCCGCTTTTTAAATCTAAAATAGAATGTGCAGGAATGTTATATGTACCGCGATGGTCTAACATACAGGTATAGGCTTGTACGGAGCTTTTTTTATAGTAGTTGAATGTTAAAGCGTCGCGTTGAGAAAGGGGGTCTGAGATATTCCCAATACTCGAACTTCGAGAGGCGTTAATGCTGATGTCCCCATTTAAAACTGTCTCACGCAAAGAAAACCCATTGTTTCCTGAGAGTTCACTACCAGCAAAGAAATCACAGTTTGCATTTACGTCCTTTGTTACAGTTAATGTCTCAGCATCAAAATCATCTTCGATATTTAAATTGCCTTCAATGTTTAACGTAGCATTCTCTAGGTAGAGGTTTTGGTCTTTAACTCCTGTCGCATCGAAATTAGTTTCTCTAGTTTGATTATTAGGATTATCTGATGTGAATCTAGAAATAGTTTTGTCTTTATCATCCATGGCTATTCCCCTTGGTCTGGGTAGAAAATGATTCCAAAATAAAAAGCACTTAAAACTGTCCAATTAGTTGTTAGCTGTGCGCAGAATAAATTTTCTTTTATGCTGTCTTTTGCATTATTTGTTATAGTGCCATTTGGATCTTTAGCTAGATTAGAGACACGAAAAGCTGTAGATAAACTTGCAAATCCAGAGTATCCTCCCCCACTATAGATAGTATTGCTGCTATAAATCGTGCCTAAAGCATTTTTCAGATGCACGTCGCCTCCCCAGCCATTATTCCATCCCCAGCGTTTATTAATGCCGTAATCGATCATGTAGATGCCTTTGCTTAATAATTGCACCCAGTGGGATCCTGGATACGTGACTTTTGAAGCTCCATAAGGGTAGTCTACAAAGCGTATGTGGGAGAAAATATTTTGCGATTGGTAGACCAGCCTATCGGGGCCGAGAATGGGAACGGGTTGCTGTGTATTAATGTTGATCCTTCCAAACTCATTGAGTGAGCAGAAAAAGTACTCTGGAGAACGTATATAATTTGCCGGGACTGGAGAGGACGGGGCTGAAGGTCTGGCAACGTTACTCAATCTATTACCGTGCAAATTTACAGATACATCGCTGCCAGTGATACTCAGGTCGTTAGCTGAAGTAAGTCCTTCCACAGTGATTGTTCCTAAAAAAGTTGATTTTCCAGGAGGATTTACAACTAAGCTGTTCGTGGATTCTATACTTTGAGATGAGACGTTGTTAGTCTGTACGTTGCCAGCAGCAACGTCACCTTCAAAAGTCGAATCTACAGAAAAATAACAATCATTAGTGTTATTATTAGAAGTAGTCATTTATTATTCCGATTTTTTTTCTAATAAAAATCAGATAATAAATTATAGGTCAATTTTTAATCTGTTTAGTTTAATTATGATAAAAATTAATTGGATATAATAAATAAAAATGATAATACAAAGAAAGAGATGCGATGAAGGAAATCTTGGGGGCGGCTGGATTTGAACCAACGTATCCGTAAGGAGTCGGATTTACAGTCCGATGCAATTGACCGCTATGCGACACCCCCATAGAATGCTGGAGAAAGGACTTGAACCCTCAACCGTTCGATTACAAATCGAATGCTCTGCCAATTGAGCTACTCCAGCGAAAATCGTAAACCTATTGCTTGAAGAGAAAACTTTAGTTAAACAATAAGAAGTCAATTTATACGCTATTGGTTATTTTCTTCCAAGTCAGAATCAGTATTTTCTGAAATACGATAATCTTCTTGAGTAGGAATAAATTCTTCGGTAACAAAGTCGTCCCCTCTATTGGAAGGATCTAAAGACAAGTTCGTATCCATAACTTGAAAATCATGTTTTTTCAATTGTTCGGAAACCAAACGATCTTCTTTAGACTTAGCTTTTTTAATGGTTTTCTTTCCCAGCGGAGTCTTGTTTTTAGTAATTTCGTAATACTTATCAACCACTTGCTTTTGTTCAGATGAGATGCTTCCAGAAAGACGTTGGAACAGTTGTGTGCAGCTATTGCCTGCTGTATTCGGATTTACAACTTCTGCAGAAAATTTGAACTTGCCTTCTGAGGTATAGCGTGCTGGCTGACTGTCTTTCTTAAGGCAACATTGCTTATATTTCTTATTAGAACCGCACGGGCACGGATCATTTCTGTTAACTTTTTTTGTCATACAATTGTTCTCAAAGCAAGGCTTTTAAAGGAAAGTTTAAATAAGATAAGGATAAAAACCAATTACAAGTTTTCATCAAAATTAGTATGGTATTGCAAGCTTTATTCTATCCTTTTACTATTTTTGTATGTCTATTCTACATGTACACCCCCCGTGGACTAAATCTGGAAAACGTATAGAAAGCTTAGTACGTAAAGCTTTGTATACCTATTCCATGTTGGAAAATCATACCAAGATCGTGGTAGCTCTTAGTGGAGGCAAAGATAGCCTTTCTTTGCTTTTAATGCTTAAAGCTATTTCTGGGAGAGGCTTTCCAAAACTTGATCTTTATGCTGTCAATATCGGAGGGAAATATTCTTGCGGTTCCGAAGTAAGCAAGCAGTATCTAGCGAATATTTGTGATAAAATTCACGTTCCCTATAGTTCGGTAACCTCCCCCTATGACCCTGAAGTGCCAGAGTGTTATTCATGTTCTCAAGTTAGAAGGCGTTTGCTGTTCCAAGCCGCAAAAGATGTGGGGGCTACTGCCGTCGCTTTTGGTCATCACCGTGATGATGTAGTCCAAACAGCTTTGATGAATCTCTTACATAAAGCAGAATTTGCCGGAATGTTACCGGTCTTAGATATGGTTCACTTTGGGATTACTATCTTACGCCCTTTAATATTCACTCCTGAATCTTACATAAGAAAATTCGCTAAGGAAAGTGGATTCGCTCGAGTTACTTGTCGTTGTCCAGTGGTATCTTTAAGAACAAAAACAGAAGAAGCATTAAAATTATTAGAAGATGTTTTTCCTCAAGCAAGACATAATATTGCTCTCGCTATTGAACAACATGGGTTGTCGAAAGCTCAAAAAAAAACAAAATTAATTAAACATATTTTTATAGATTAATCTTACTATTTTAATTATAGTAAGATTTATTTATTTCGGTAATTTTATGCACAGAAGATTAAAAATTCTGTTAACTAATGATGACGGCATTTCCGCTAAAGGAATGAGTCTTTTAGTTGCAAATTTATTAAAAGCAGACTTTGCTGATCTCTATATAGTTGCTCCTGCTACGGAACAATCAGGGAAAAGCATGTCGTTTTCCTACACACAACCGGTCTCTATAGAAAAGGTCGACTATCCTCAGCCTGTTGCTGGCGCCTGGGCTGTTTCTGGTAGCCCGGTAGATTGCGTTAAGCTAGCTTTAGGTGATCTATTCCGCAATGCTCTGCCTGATCTTGTACTGTCTGGAATCAATCATGGATCTAATGCAGGAAGAAATATCTTTTATTCTGGCACTGCTGGAGCTGCTATGGAAGCCATTTTATCAGGTGTCCCCTCCATAGCTTTTTCTCAAGAACAACACATTTCTTTCTTTCAGGAAGTCCATGCCCCTGAAATACTAAAGAAACTCTCTTTATATGCTTTATCGATGCCCTTCCCCATTTTATCAGGCTTTAATGTAAATTTCCCTGCTAGTGAACGTAACGAAGAGTGGAAAGGCATGCGCCTTGTGACTACAGGAAAAGAATATGCCTGCGGCATGCCCAAGCTTCTCGTCGATGATGGAAAACGTAAGTTCTTTTCTTTAAGTGATTGTCAAATAGTCATGGATGAAGATATTTCTGATGAGTGCCGAACTCTTTTAGAAAATTACATCACCGTGGTTCCTTTACTTGTAAGAAATTCTCCCTTAGCTTTGATTAGCGAAACAAAGTTTCAACAGTTACAAGAAGCCTTTGATAATTTTATTAGCTCTGCATCAGGTGCCACACTCTTGGATTAAACTGAGAGAATCCCGCTGAGTATTCCCTATGAAAATATCGGTAGAACACGATCTCTACCGATCTATTCTATAGATTCTTGAATCTTACGCGCAGTTTCCGTGTACTCGAAAAACAAGAGAAATTTTTGTTTAAGAACACAATGGAGTTCTTCTAGATCTTTTTTTAAATTTATCCATCTTTTCTCTAAAGAAACAAAGCAAATTACAATAGATCATGGTCTTTGTATCTTCGCATTTTCTTAAAATCAAAAATGCTAACGGAAATATCTTAGGGTGTGTCTTTCTCGCACTTTTACTGAGAACAACAAGCTTTCTTAATTGTCAGAGTGAAAATTGTTGTGATTAAACTATTTCTTCTGCTAACTTATGCACCTAATCTTGTTTGGATGCGTAGCTCAGCGGTTAGAGCACCTGTCTTACACACAGGGGGTCATAGGTTCAAATCCTGTCGTGTCCATTTGCGGGAGTAGTTCAATTGGTTAGAGCACCGCCCTGTCAAGGCGGAAGTTGCGGGTTCAAGCCCCGTCTCTCGCGAACATACAATCAGAGGTTGAAAATGCCCCATGGAACTCGTTTAACGAAGTTTAGCTTTCCTCTGTACTTTTCCAAGACTCTAAGCTGGTTTATTCTTGGAGGGTTTTTAGCTGCTTGTGGAGTTCAAATGGTTTTAGTTCCAAATGAACTTATCGATGGTGGTATCGTAGGTTTATCCCTGATTGCCTCACATTTCTTCGGTCATAAGTATTTGCCGTTTTGCTTAGTACTATTCAATCTACCTTTTGTTATTTTAGCCTTTAAACAGATTGGTAAGTACTTTGTCATTCAAATGATGACGGCTGTGATCATCTTTTCATGTGCCCTATGGCTTATTGATTCCCTACCATTATGGTTTGGATTTAGCCCTATAGTTTTTAAAGGCTCTGAGATGGAAACCGTCGTGTTTGGTGGAGCCATTATAGGAGTCGGTTGCGGTTTGATCATCCGTCACGGAGGATCTACCGATGGTACCGAGATTATGGGTATCATTATAAATAAAAAAAGAGGATACACTGTTGGCCAGGTTATCCTTTTCGTAAACTTTTTTATCTTTGCTTTGGCAGGTATTGTCTATCAGAATTGGCATACGGCATTCGTATCCTTCTTAACTTACGGCATTGCAACGAAAGTTATGGATATGGTCATTCTAGGTCTTGAAGATACGAAATCTGTTACCATCATCACCTCATCCCCAAGAAAACTAGGGCAAATCCTTATGGAAAACTTGGGAGTAGGTCTTACCTATATTCAAGCCGAAGGTGGCTATTCTGGAGAACCTAGAAACATCCTTTATATTGTTGTAGAGCGTTTACAGCTTTCACAACTTAAAGAAATCGTTCACAGAGAAGATCCTTATGCTTTTATCGCTATTGAAAATCTTCACGAAGTCATCAATGGTAAACGTACCAATTAAGCTGGGTTGAGCCAAATCTTTTCTAAATTGCTCTCTATATCTAGCAAAGAGAGAATTTTTCCGACGATATCGTTAGTAATATCTTCAATCGTTTGTGGTTTGAAGTACCACATAGGCATCGGAGGCAAGATGATGGCCCCATTTTGCGATAATTTTAATAAGTTTTCTAAATGGATGGAATGCAATGGGCTCTCTCTAGGAACTAAGATCAACTTCCTTCGTTCCTTTAAAGCGACATCAGCAACTCTTCTTAACAGGTTATCTCCTAAGCCTATGGAAATCGCGGCTACTGTAGCCATACTACATGGAACGATAATCGTCCCATCAACACGACAGGACCCTGAAGCCAATTTGCTTTCTATAGACTTGATATTGTGTTGGTGAATATACCGATGGTTTTCTTTAGGAATTAAAGACAGCAAAGAAGAGGTATCCAATTCATAATAGAGCGTTTTCATTGCTGCTGGAGAAAGAATAACCTCAACATCATGTTGCATTTTAGATAGTTCTTCTATGAGTTTCACGGCTAATACGATTCCTGAAGCTCCTGAAATCCCTACGATATAACGTTTCATTCGTATCCATCGATTATGAAATTAATAAACTTATCATGACGATAAAAAAGGATAAAGCAAGGTAGATGTTTCCTTTGAAAAAACATCTTTCGAGATTCACATGTTTCTTATCCAATACGTAATAGTTTTTGATGGTTTTCCCAATAACGAATACAGGGAGTAGAGACAATATAAGCCCTAATTTACTAAAGGATGCAAGCACGGCCATAGCGACATAAGATAGCAAACTGAGTAGTAAACATACTGAAGCAATACGAATAGCCTTTGCTTTCCCAAAACATGCAGGAATGCTATAGAGCTTCTCTGCCCTATCAAACTCTAAATCTTGAATAGCATAGATAATGTCATTGGCCGCAATGATCATAGCAGCCGTTATTCCCCATAGGGAGGCTATGATGAACATCTTTAAAGAGAGAGGCCCTGAAGATAAAGCATAGAAATTCATAAGAATCGCAAGGTAATAAATAAGACCTAAGATCCAATGACACAAGTAGGTGATACGTTTTGCATAGGCATAAATAATCATAAGTAGAATAGCGAATAAGGCGAGCCAGGAGCATTCTTTACTTATAAATATACAGGGAACTAGAAAACATAAGGATGCCAGTACTGTGATGAAGAAAACAAAATTTATCGATAATTTTTTCGCGGGTAACACTCTAAAAGCGGTTCTCGGATTTTTCTTATCTATATCACGATCAATGATCTGGTTTACCAGTATACCTACAGTTCTAGCACATAGAAAAGCACATCCACCTATGAGTATAGTGGAAAGTCCTTTCTCACTAAATCCTAATGCTATTTCAGGGAATGTTAGAGCGAATACCGTAGTCGCAGAAAGAAATAAGGCAGAAAATACCGCGTATTTTATGTTTAATAATTGTTTGAAATATTTTATCTGCAAGGAAAACATTTTTAATTTCTCAAGTCTGTGGATAACAAATGCCTATCCTAAAATAGGGTGAGAGATACACGCTACCGTATAACTAAAATAGTGTAAAGTTTATAAACTAATTTCCCCCTGCTCTATCTTTATAGTATTTGTTAATTAAATATCGGGGATTATATATAGTAATCCATTTATTAATAAGATTAGTTCTATAGAATGCGATTTCTTTATTTTTATTTCACATTATTACTGTGTATTTCCCCTACCGTCGGTTCTTCTCAAAATTGGGAAGCTCTGGATATTCACGATTGTGAGCAGATCATTTCCGCTACACAATTTCATCAAGATCATGGTCCCTGGATAGTTGTCGCTGGTGGTCTCTGCCCTACAGATGAAAATTATAAAAAAGCTCAGACTATAGGATATCTATTAGTTAAACATGGGTTAGTTAAACATGGGTACTCTGTAGTTACTGAAGCAGGTCCGGGAATTATGGAAGCGGCTAATGCTGGTGCTGTACGAGCTGAGGGGACATCTTTAGGATTTATCTTAAAGGGTGAGGAGTTGAATGATCATATACCCAAAGACAACTGTTTACAGGTTTCCCATATCTCTCATCGTTTAGAAGGAATGGTTGGCAAAGCTTCTGGATGTATCGTGTTTCCTGGAGGGCTAGGTACCGTAAGTGAATGTTTTTTTGCCCTGGACAACTTCAGATACCTAGAGGTGCCCCATCCTGTTGTTCTTGTAGACATGGAGTTTTGGGGGCCTTTAGTAGAGTGGATGAAAAACTTACATTATACGCATACATGTCCGGGATATTTGTACCTCGTAGATTCATCAGAGGAAGCTGTGGACATCATTTTTTCTCATCACAAGAGCCAATCGTATAACTGATCTTCTAACTAAATCCAAATGTAGGCAACTATTTCAAAAAAAATTTAGCTATTATTTTAAAAAAAAGAATAGCAGGATATTTTGTTGCGTTTATTAGAATACGCAAACTAATCTTCTTTTTTTGTAAATAAAATTAGATTTACATCATTTATAATGAGGTGGTAACATGATTGTTTTTTAGTATTTTTTCTTAAACTTATGATTGTTACTCCTGAAATTCAATTTAAAAATTCAGATAATGAAGTTAAAACTATTTCCATATTAGCAAATAATCTTAATTTCATTAAAAATGAGCGACAAACTTTTCTCGCCGTTACTACAGCTCTTGCTCTAGGAACCATTCTTCTTATAGTTGCCAGTTGTGTATTGATTCTTCCTTTAGGACTGGCCTCGGCTCTAAGTATCCCTTTAGGCGTATCAGGAATAGTTATAGGTTCAGTAGCCATCGCCTACTGTCTTAAGATCGTTTACTATCAAAACGCAATCTGGAGGAAAAATTATTTAGAGATTAGACATGTTCTCAGGGAACACGGATTGCCTGTGCCCCAAGAAAAGAATACAGATCCCATTCTTTCCATTCTCTTCCCTTCTTCTTTAGATATTCTCACATACGGTAGAATACACCCTATGGGGAAAGTAAGAACAGTCATCGCCATGATGAAAATCGTTCTGGGTATAGGCTGTATAGTGGATGCTGTCATTTCCCAACTTCTTTTAACTACCTGGTTCCGCTCGGGTATCAGTCTAGGTTTGGGTATTACAGGAGCCGCTTTATTTGTTGGAGGAATTCAGGATATACGTACCTTCAGCTTGAGTGCTCAAGGCATTTCTCATCTCTATTTGATGCAGTATGAACAGCAAGAACGAAAGGCCGAAAAAGAGCTTGCGGAACGCGTAGTAGAAAGTGCAAAATCTTGCTCAACTCTATTAGAGAGTAATTTAGAACAAGCCAATCAAAGAAATCTAGATTTACAAACTCAGATTACCACACAGAGTGTCAGAATTAGTTATCTTCAAAATCGTATTTCTACTTTAGAAGCGACTCCCGTTCCTCAACCCAAAGAAGAAGTGACTTCGACCTGGTTCGATACGATTTCTTCATCCGTCTCTTCACTCTCACGATTTTTCATTACATCCTCCACGACTTATCATGCGCATGCTGGCTTACCAGCCCTTACCTTTCCTCAATCTATGAATGAGCACACAGAACTTCAAGATGAAACCTCTCGCCTTCTTTCTGAGAGCAATGAATATGAAGACTCATTCGAAGATGCTTCAGAAGAACTGGATGCTATGTAATAGGTCTTATTTTTAGTCAAAGAAAAACTTTTAATTCTTTTAATTACGGTTCATCTCATTATTTGCTTGTAGTTAAACAATTTATTATAAAGATTTATTTAATTTTTCTTTTTTCTAAAAAAATAATAATGAATTTGTTAAAATCCTACTGGTTTTGTTATTTTTAAATAGTTTCAGATATGATACCTTCTATATTAAGGTCCTCCTCTCATGAAGAGGCGTTGCAAAGGGTTTCTGTATTAAATCGGATTTGCCAAAACTCTCACGTTAGTCGCAAGACTGTGAGTTTGACCCTTATTGCTGTGGGTATTATTTTAGTTATATCCGGTATTTTACTCTTAACCTTAACAATTACAAGTTTACCTGCGGGATTTTCTATTGCTTTAGGAGCAACGGTTCTTGCCCTTGGAACGAGTTTGGCTTCCTTTGGAGTGGCTCTTCGTATTCTTAAAAAGCCACAGGCGAATAATGAGGGTGAAGTCGTTTTGGCTACTGAACTTATTAATATGAAACAAGTAGTCGAGCAGAAAACAGAAGAGGTTAACCGATTGCAAGGAGAAGTGAGTGCATCTCAAGCACAACTTGCAGAAATTTCTCAAGAACTAACAACTACAAAAGAATTGGGAAGTGACCTGCAAACTCGTCTAGACGAATTTTCACAACTACTCACTCAATCTCGTGAAAGCTTAGTGGCAGTTGAAGCGCGCCTACAAGCTACGGAAGAAAGCCTCAGTCAAAAAGAAGAACAACTTGAAAGATCTCGAGGTGCTTTAGAAGGTGAACAAGCTAAGGCAGGACAGTTAGAGGCTAGAGTTAGAGAGTTAGCGTCTCAACTTCAGGAAACATCCGAAAATCTTGATCGAGCTATTGCTAGTCAGCAAGATTTAATGGAACGGCTTACCACCGATCATGATTCTGAAATCACGAGATTAACACGCATATTAGCGACAAAAACGGAAGAATTAGACGCAGCTCAAGAAACAATTAGACAAATACAAAGGCAGTTGTCAGCACCTACCCCTTCGACTCTCCCCCCTTCTTCTCCTAGACCTTTAAGAAAAAGTAGTTCTACGTTTTCATTAAATGGGCATTCTGGTAGCCCAACAGAACGTAGCAATCGCATTGCCGCCCTATTCAGTAAATTTAAAAAGTCCTCCTCTGGAGCTGTTACCCCAACTTCTAGGAGTGCGTCTTCAAGTGATCAACCGGATCCAGGCGATCAAGATAGCGACGAGAACGATACTGAAATAGCTGAAGAGGCTAACGAAGAAGAATCTTAAGATTCTTTCTTCTGCATATAGCTCTCTCGTCACAAACCCGGGGCACAATGCCTCGGGTTTTTTTTATATATCTAAACACATATTCCTTCGTTCTTTTTGAAGACGAATCGTCTGATTTAAGAATTGTTGAGCAGATTTCCAGAAGACTTTTTCTGCAGATTCCCTACTTAAATTATCGGATAAAATTCGAGAGATATTGGGATAATCTTGGGCTGTAGAGCACTCTGGGAAAAACTTTTCTTTTTCATCAGAATAGAAAAAATCTGTTCCTAGGACAAGTTGATCTATAATTCCCAATTTTTCAGCATGATAGATATGCTGTTGTAATCCTTGTAAAGAAGACCCCACAAAGTAATTTACGATATTTAAACCAACGACCCCTCCTCTAGAGGCGATTTCTTTTGCATGGGCATCAGTAAGATTTCTGGGGATATTTTGTACTGATCGAAAGTTAGAGTGGCTAGCGAGAACTTGCATATTAGGAAGTTTGTCTACAGTATAGTCTAGAATATCATCGGCGAGTTGATCACAACAATGGCTAAGGTCTATAGGAATAGCCAATTGGTGCATAATTTCTAATAAACGTTTCCCATCAGAGGTAAGTTTATAGGGGTCAAAAGCTCCTCCGCCAAAACGATTTCTTCCGTTCCATACAATCCCCAAATAAGCAATAGGCCCCATAGAAAAGAGATCTAGAAGTTTTGTAAATAGCTTACTGAGGTGTTGAGAATCCGAACCTAATCCCGAAGCATTTTCTATACTACGAATAATAGAGAGGGTATTTTCCCCTGCGTCATGATTGACGTTATCAGAGTCAAAAGTAATTAATCGGATACGATGATCCGCATCAGGAAGGTGAAAAAATCGTTGATTTTGTGTATCAGCGGTTGGAGAGCTCTCGCTATGCTCAGTAAATATAGCACACACTTGCTTTCTTACTCCCCCAGAGAGTAATTGACTTGGAGAGCAGCGCACGCAAGGATCCTCAGAGGAAAAAGTTGGATGAGAAAGAAGGTCGCAGTGCATATCTATGATCATGACGTTCACCGAGGGGATGTATAACTATACGGAATGAGGTAGGGGATGAGCTCCGGATAAGCTGATGTTTCCGGATCATAGATAAATACCGCTACAGGTTCGACAGATCTTAATGCTTGTCTTAGGGTAGGGTAAAAATCACGTGGTTTAGGGTTGTTGCAGATGACCCCCTGAAATCGAGAGTTTTTCTCAAGAAAACTGTTGAGAGCATCTTCATCTTTAACTGTATAAACTTGTATGTGTTGAGAAAATACGTGACGTGTGTGTAAGCAAGTCTCTACCTTTTCCCCTACAACGTCTTCGATGACTTGACGAGGAACCATTCCCTCACGATAGACCTTTAGAGGATCTGCAGAGACTACAGTAGACTCTAATCCGTAGGAACAACAGCCTGGAATCACACAAATATCTTCCTGAGAGAAGTCTTCCGTCACTTCATTAGAGGTAATTGCTGGAGGGAAATTAGAAATGTTTGCAGAAGTGCCAAGTAGCGGGCCCGCGAGATCGATGAGCTTGTTCACTATGGGAATAGAAAGAATCCTAAATCCTAGTTTCTCTTGGTGAAATCTAGGGTTTTTATGGTCAACGAGCAAAGTCAAAGGCCCAGGAAGGAATTTCTGTGATAACTTAAGTGCGCGTGTTGACAATGTACATCCCGAGAATTTTTCCATATCCTCGATAGTATTCACATACACGACCAACGATTTTCCCCTATCCCGGTGCTTTAAAGCGTAGATTTTCTCTTCGGCATTCGGATAATTTAATGCTACCCCCAAACCATAAACTGTATCTGTAGGGAAGGCTACAATCTTGCCTTGATCTAAATAATCTGCAGCTTGTTGTAAAAAAACATCTGGATCTGTGTCAGACATAAAAACTCCAGAATTAACCATTCCCTAATATTTCTCTGCAAAACACTGAAATGGGTGGTATTTTTATAGGAGACTTTAACACAGACATATTTCTAAATCCAATTTTTTCAATATAGAATCTATTTCATAAGAAGTATTAAAGTGATTTAAAACAAATGACATGAATTATTTCCTCTATAGAAGAAAAAATTATAAATTTTTCTATATCTTATTGGTTCAAAGAAACCCTTGATCTCTAAAATCAATCCGACTAATTTGGTCTCAATTTTTACCGTAAGTTACTTTTGAGAGCATTCATGGAGTATTCATTTTTTCGTCGTAAGTTTGCTGGATTAGATTCCATAGTCTGTCCTGGGGATCCTGATGATCCTGTGATTATCTTTTGTCATGGCTACGGCGCAAATGCTGACAATTTAGCATTTTTCCCTTCGGCATGTCCTTTTAAAGGTATACGTCCTACATGGGTATTTCCTCATGGTATTGAACAACTTTCTTATGAATTTGGGGGTGGAAGGGCTTGGTTTCCTTTAGACGTTCCGTTATTTCAGAGCTTGATTTCTAATCCGGATATTACCCCGGAAACAGAAGAACAATACCAAAAGTTATTCAATATAGATTTTGAGAAACCAAAAGCAGCTTTAGAAAACCTGATTGAAGAGTTGGATCGTCCACGATACGATATTATTCTAGGAGGCTTCAGCCAAGGTGCCATGATCACCACGCATCTGATTTTATCTTCAAAAATCCCTTATCGAGGCGCTTTAATTTGTTCTGGTGCTTTACTATTAGATAAAGGCTGGGAAAATAATATACATTTATGTGCTAAGGTGCCTTTTATTCAAAGTCACGGATATCAAGATGCTATTTTGCCTTATTACCATGGGGAACGGCTAAACAAGCTCTTATCTTCACGTTTACATGGAGAGTTTATTTCTTTTAATGGCGGGCATGAAATTCCTGCTCTTGTTTTACAAAAAATGCAGGAAACCCTTCCCCTATGGACAAGTACGTTCAGTTAATATCGAAGAGCGATGATTCAGTGAAGCAAGTTGTAAGGCTACCCATTCCATACAGCTTGTCGCTGATGAAGAATTATCCAAAGCTTGATAGGCTTTTTCTATAATCACAAGTACCTTTTCAAGAGGAAGTACAGGCAGATTAAGAATACCTTTAGCGTATTGCGGATAAGTCATAGCACTCGCACTTACATTTAAAGAAAGTATAAATCTATCTCTAAATAATGTTAAAAGAACCTCTAAAAGGTATTTAGCTTTATCTCTGAGCACTTGTTTATCTGTATCTACACTACCTTTAACTATTTTTCCTACTTCTGTAATACTCATTTCTCCTGAGGCATACTTGAGTAGATAGGCGATTTCTTCTTCATTAGGGAGAGTCTTGTCTTGTCCTTGAATATGTATGGATAAACTCCGTGAAAGAATCGTTGCTGGTATACGTTGAAGTTTTGCAGACGTCAGTAGAATTACATTGTGAGATGGAGCCTCTTCGAGGACTTTTAAAAATACGGAGATCGCAGGTAAAGTCATACGATCTACTTCATGAATAATATAAATCTTATAGTGGCCTTCATAGGGAAGTATGGCGATCTGTTTTTTAATGTCCCTAGGAATCTCTATAGAATGCAATCGTCCCTTTCCAGAAGGCAGAAACTCTTGAATATCAGGATGTATTTTTTGGGAAATCTTATACTGTGCTTCAGGGGTATCTCTTAGCAGAATATGAGAGGCTAAGGTGTAAGCATATTGAGAAAGAATCGATAACGAGCTTCCGTGCAATAAAATAGCATGGCTTACCTTACCTTGATTAATGTTATCAAGTAAAGCTTCCCAAGGTTTATTCGTTATCTTTCCTTCGACTTGCATAAGGCTAATTCTGTATAAGCGGTCATAACTTTGTTAAGTGATTCCTCTATAGGTTGTCGAGCATCTAAAACAAGATAGCTGTCAAGACGTGATTCGGCAAGAGATAAAAAACCTTCGCGGATTTTTGTATGGTACGCCAAAGACTGATTTTCAAACTTATCAAAAGACTTTTGTTGTTGTTTCCTTTTTAGTCCTTCATCAGCAGGAATATCTAAAAGGCAGGTAAGATTGGGAAGAATTTTTTTTTGTCCTACCACAGAATGACAGAGATTGGTCACATATTCCTTACCCAGCCCTCCAACGATCCCTTGATAGACAATTGTAGAATCATGGAACCTGTCACATACCACAATTTTCCCCAATTCTAAAGCTGGTAGTATTTTTTCAGTTATGTGTTGCGCACGTGCTGCAAGAAATAGAAACAGCTCTGTATAGGGAGACAGCTCTGTTGTAGAGGGGTCTAAAATCCAATCACGCACGCGTTCACCTAGGGAAGAGCCCCCTGGTTCTCTCGTCGCTACAACTGCTTTCCCTTCAGCCATAAGCTTATCTTTTAGAAGTTGTGTTAAAGAGCTTTTTCCTGACCCTTCACATCCCTCAATCACTATAAACATGGCTTTATTCCTTTATACTTGTGGTGAGGCACTCTCTTCTTCAATATTTGTTAGCGTCTCATCTTCATTTAACGAGAGTTTTTCCATGGCAACAAGGGTATCACCTTCTTTAACGTGAACTAAGCGCACCCCTTGAGTGGACCTTCCCATCACACGTACATCCTGCATGTTAATACGAATAGCCTGTCCTTGTGCTGACATGAGTAAGATACTGTCGTGATCTGTCACAGAAATTGCTCCAAGAACATCTCCATTTCTCTCGTTGATAAGAATAGAACGTACTCCTACCCCTCCTCGATTAGTTTCTCGGAAATCTTCTACTTGAGAGCGTTTCCCGAAGCCATTATCGCAGACAACAAGAACAGATTGATCATCTCTAACAATTTGACAAGCAACAACACGATCTTTTTCATTTTTCAATGAGACCCCACGTACGCCACGTGCTGTTCTTCCCATAGGCCGCACCTTATCATGAGGAAAGCGTACCGCCATCCCCAATCTTGTGAATAGCATGACCTTTTCTTCTTCACTAGTAATGTGCACAGCAGCAATAAGCTCATCACCGTCATCGATTTCTAGAGCGCGAATGCCTTTCTTTCTGGGATTGCTGAACGCATCAAGAGCTACTTTTTTGACTACACCGTGTTTGGTTGCTAAGAATAAGAATCCTGCATTTTCAAAATTCTTAATATTCAGAACAGCTGCTAACTGTTCCCCAGGACGAATACCTTCAAGAAAATTGATGATCGGTTTACCCTTAGCTCGTCTTTCCCCCTCTGGCAATTGCCACACTTTCAACCAATAACATTGTCCAAAATTGGTGAAAATCAACAGGTAGTCTTTTGTTGATGCTGAATATACTGCCTTTAAAAAGTCCGAACCTTTCTTCATGTCAAATCCGGAAACACCGTGACCACCGCGTTTCTGTTCTCTAAAGACCTTTATAGGCATTCTTTTTACGTAATCATCTCCTGATATTGTAATAATCACAGGTTCGTTGGTGATAATATCTTCAATATCACGAATGTCATCCGCATCAAATTCTATCGTCGTTCTACGAGGAGTTTTATGAAGCTTTTGCAGCTCTTGAAGTTCATTTCTAATGATATCTTTTACTAAGCCTTCATCAGCAAGAACACGTTTGTAGTAAGCAATTTTATTGACTAACTCATCGTATTCTTTTTGAATTTTCTCAGCTTCCAATCCGGTAAGTTGGTATAAACGCAACTCCAGAATTGCTATAGATTGATGTTCAGTAAATCCAAACTTTTCAATCAATTGATGCTTAGCGTGTTCTTTACTCTCACTATTACGGATTGTGTGTACAACATCGTCTAAACAAGAAAGAGCTTTTAAGAAACCTTCGAGGATATGAGCACGTGCTTCAGCTTTATTTAACTCATAACGAGTTCTTCTACGGATTACCTCTGTACGGTGGCGCACCCATACAGAAATCATTCTATGAATATTCATTGTCCTTGGAAGATTTTTATCCAAGGCGAGCATATTGGCTCCGAAAGTCACCTGAATATCAGTAAATTTATAGAGACGGTTGATAACAACTTCCGATGACTCTCCCTTCTTAAGCTCGAGAACAACACGGATACCATCTTTATCTGATTCATCTCGAACATCAGAAATACCCGATAAAGTCTTATCGTTAACAAGATCAGCAATTTGTTCGATTAATCTTGACTTGTTTACATTGTAGGGCATCTCTGTAAGAATGATATTCTCACGATGTTTGTCCGCGTTCTCTTCTACATGAAGACGTGCACGAACTTTTATCTTTCCTCTTCCTGTATAGTAGGTAGAGCGGATACCCTCACTACCACAAATCAATCCCCCTGTGGGGAAATCTGGTCCTGGCATGACTTCTAAGATTTCTTCTATAGAGACATCAGGCTTACTCAACACCAAGAGCGTGGCTTCTATTAACTCCCCGAGGTTATGAGGAGGGATATTTGTTGCCATACCGACAGCAATACCAGAGGAACCATTGCAAAGAAGATTAGGAAACTTCGAAGGAAAAACAACAGGCTCGTGCTTCGTTTCGTCATAGTTGGATACCATGTCTACGGTATCTTTATCTAAATCTTCCATGAGGAAGATCGCGCTATGGGTTAAGCGGGCTTCCGTATAACGCATAGCAGCGGCAGGATCCCCGTCAATAGAGCCGAAGTTTCCTTGACCATCGACTAGTGGATAACGCATCGCCCAGTTTTGAGCCATACGCACTAACGTAGGATAAATTACACTCTCTCCATGAGGATGGTAATCTCCGGAAGTATCACCGCAAATTTTAGCACATTTACGATGCTTCGCTCCAGGAGTGAGGTTTAACTGCTTCATTGCATAAAGAATACGTCTTTGCGAAGGTTTCAAACCATCCCGGACATCAGGAAGTGCGCGAGAAATAATTACCGACATAGAGTAACGAAGGTAACTTTCCTTCATCTCTTCTTCTAGATTTTTAGGGACAATGATTTCTTCTTTGTTCAACATAGTGATGACCGTCTCCTAAATATCCAAATTATTCATCTTAACTGATAGAGCGTGATTTTCAATAAATTCTCTTCTTGGAGGCACCTCTTCTCCCATTAGCATGGTGAAGATATGATCTGCCTCAACAGCATCTTTCAATGACACACGAACTAAAGTTCTCTGTTCAGGATTCATAGTTATATCCCAAAGCTGATCAGCATTCATTTCTCCAAGACCTTTATAACGCTGAATTTCTATACCTTTTCTTCCCAGAGCTTTGAGATGCTCGATCACCTCTTTTAAAGTATAACAAGTATAAGGCAGCGTTTTTGCATCTTCATTGGTTATCACCATTTCAGAATCTTTGGGATTGAGATAATGGCGAATATCTAAACCATAATTTCGCAATTCCTCTTGAATTTCTGCAAAGATCGACGTTTTATATAATTCAATAACCTTAGTCGAATCCGAATCTTCTCCAGACACCATCTCTTCTTCTTTTTCCTCAGAAGAATAGAAATAGCGTCCCCCCTGCTTCCCACTTTGCGGAGGACGATAGTACAAAGGATAGCCTACAGTTTCCTTGCGCATTTCTAAAAATTCAGAAAAAGGAACAGCTTTTTTCTCTAAAGCAACAATGAAGTTTTCTATGTTTAAGATCAGCTTGACAAAGCTGTCCAAAGCTTCTCCACTTATTTCACGATCTCCGTTTTTAAACACCAGTTTACTGTCGCAAATTCCTAAGGTTAATAGATAATCATCCATTTCCTTTTCTGAAAGAATATAACGGAAATCTTTTTTCTTGCTTACTTTGTATAAAGGAGGCTGAGCTATATAGACACATTCATTTTCAATTAATGCTGTCATATGGCGATAGAAGAAGGTTAATAACAGAGTACGAATATGGGAGCCATCAACATCTGCATCTGTCATGATAATTATACGTCGATAACGTAGCTTACTTAAATTAAAATTATCCGATCCGATCCCGCAACCTAAAGCCGCTATAATTGTTCCTATTTCTTGGTTTTGGAAGATCTTTTGTAAACGAGCTTTCTCAACATTCAAGATCTTACCTCGGATAGGTAAAATAGCCTGGAAACGACGGTCTCTACCTTGCTTAGCAGATCCTCCAGCGGAATCCCCCTCCACAATGTACATTTCACATTTTGCAGGATCCTTTTCCAAACAGTCAATAAGCTTTCCAGGAAGTCGTGCGCTGTCTAAAGCGCTTTTCCTTAACGTCAGTTCCCTGGCTTTCTTTGCTGCTTCTCTAGCCTGAGCTGCAATGAAAACCTTGTCAACGATCATCTTCGCAATTTGCGGGTTCTCATCAAAGAATATTGTTAGCGCTTCTCCAGTGATCTGTTGTGATACGGAGCCTACATCACTATTGCCTAGTTTCTGCTTAGTTTGCCCTTCAAACTGAGGATTAGGAACTTTTACAGAAACTACAGCCGTGAGTCCTTCCCGAATGTCTTCTCCCGTTAACGAGAGCTTATCATTCTTGGCTAAATTATGTGCTTTAATATAGGCATTGAGAACACGAGTTAATGCTGTAGAAAATCCTGTAAGGTGCGTTCCTCCTTGACGTGTAGGAATATTATTTGCGTATGAATAAATTAATTCAGAGTATCCAGAATTCCATTGCAGGGCCGCTTCGAATTCAATCTCACCATCATCTCCCGTGCGACTACCTGAAATATAAATGGGTTCTGGAAAAAGACTTTCTTTATTCTGATTTAAATAACTAACGAAGGATTGGATGCCCCCTTCATAGAAAAAGACAACTTTATCAAAACTGACGTCGCGATCATCTTCAAAAATGATCGTTACACCACGATTCAAAAATGCCAGTTCTCGTAATCTTTTAATTAAGATAGAGCGATCAAAAACACATGAAGAAAAGATCTTATTATCGGGGTAGAAAGTAATTTCTGTCCCCTGCTTATTGGTAGCTCCTAAACATTGCAAACTCGTTACAGGAACCCCTCTGGAGAACTCCATCTGATACGCTTGCTTATCTTTGTATACTGTAGCTACTAACTTTTCTGCCAAAGCGTTAACGCAAGAAACTCCAACACCGTGTAAGCCTCCGGATACTTTATAGCTATCCTTATCAAATTTTCCTCCAGCATGCAGTACCGTGAGAACAACCTCTAATGCGGAAACATCTCTACCTTGTTTTTTAGATTCCTTTTCATGCGTCTGAATTGGGATACCTCGACCATTGTCAGAGATAGTAATCCCACCGTCCTCTAAAATTCTTACATGGATTTCGGAACAATACCCCGCCATGGCTTCGTCGATACTGTTATCCACTACCTCATACACTAAGTGATGAAGCCCTGTGATCCCAGTATCGCCTATATACATTCCAGGACGCTCACGAACGGCTTGAAGCCCTTCTAAAACAGTGATAGCTGAGGCGTCATAATTTTTTTCTTTTGCGTCCATACATTATCCTAACAAAAACTGTATTTCCTTGATCTTAGCGTGAGGAACTACTTGATGCAAACGAGCTAGTAAACTACTTTGGTGCATTTGCTTTAGCGAAGCGTATAAAGAAGAATTATAAATCTTTACTAATAGAATATGATCCTTAAATCCTAAAGCTTGGAACATTCCATTATACTTGGTTCCCAACATTTCATTCCATGCTTCTATTACTTCTTTAGGGTTAGCAGCCACAATGTGCTCTATTTTCTTCAAATACCCGTTCAAGTAATGCTTTGCATGCTTAATTGTAGAGGCTGTTTTTTTAGAGTTTTTTGCTCTGAGTGACTCTCGATTCTTAAGGGAAGGAAACATAAAACACCTAAAAGAAATACAACATAAATGATTAATCATACGTTGCATTAAAAGAATGTCTTATATCCACCAACATGAAAAAAGTCAATACGGCTTTACGAGTTCTTTTGGCCGTCTTTTATAAATAACAACATGACTTTACTCATGTCGTGTTCTTAATAAAAATGAAACAAGAATTAGATGCGATGTCTCAAAAAAGAAAGCAATATTTGATGCGTGCTAGCTCTTCAAGATTCTTTTCTAACCTTATGGATTAAAATCTCCGCACGAGGGGACTTACCATGTCTATTAACAGCTCAAATCTGTGTGATTTTTGTGGAAAATGCTCGTTATATTGACGACATTGTCTGGAGACAAGCATGTTAATCACTCCCAAATGCACGATGACTAGGGACAACGTTGCCATCAACGCAACAACGAATGAAAAGATGATTTTAAACGCAGCAATGACAAACTCAAGAATTGTCAAAACAACTCCTAGACCTAAGCACTCAACAATGCCGCGAAAATAATGCCCTAGTGTATAAGATAATACATCCTGTACTTTGTCCTTCCCCTCACCGAAATCCTGAATAATCACCTGAGACACTCCTGTATTCGCTCTACACATTCTATGATATTGAGCAACGGCGGCTATCCGCTTCGCTCCAATGTATATGCCAACTATAGGAATGGAACCTAGCAAGTGCATTTTTAGGTGGGTTGGGTATAGAGAACATGTAAAAGGAGAACTGAAAGGACCTCTGGGCCCTAAAACCGCCATACTCGACATACATCTGCTTCGAATAATCAAAAGAAAAACAGTCAAAGTTTTTCAAAAAATTCAAGAAAATCGTTTCCCAATATGCCTTAAACCTACGGAGAACGGGGTGGCTCAACTCTTCCCTAAGCCATCCAGATGTGTTACTGCGATAAAAAGATCCCCTTATATTTCGTATTAAAGAAATCCTGCACAGAACTGCTTTGCAATAGCTGTTTTAGTTTATGCATTCTCGAGTCTTCCATATCTTCAGCACGTATGACAACGACATTGGTGTATTGGGAAGTACGGACATCTTCTAGGTATAGACTGTTTTTATACGGACAGATTCCCCCTGCAATGGCGAAGTTCCCTGGAATAACTGCAGCATCAACGTCTGGTAAAGAAGATACTAATAAAGGTGCTGCCATCTCTATAATCGTTACCTTTTTCCCTCCACAACCAAAGACATCTTTTGCGGTGATATCTAGATGAGAAGCTTCTTTGTAACTAATCAAATTGCAGTCTCGCAATAAGTCTAGCGCACGTTGTTCGTTTGTTCTATCTATAGGAACCGCTATACGTAGCTGTTCCTTGACTTTAAGCTCTTCGAGAGACTGGGTTTTATTAGAATATAAACCCATAGGTTCTAAATGTACCTTAGCCAAAATCGCAAGTTTTCCTTCGCATTGGTACCGAGCACACTCATCTTTTAAGAAATCTTCATGTTGGAAATAATTTGCCTCTATTTGCTTATCTAAAAGCAAACGGTTAGGTACACGGTAATCATCTATGGGAAGTATTTTCAATTGCAATCCAAGGGATTGAGCCTCCTTTTCTAAACTATAAAGAAGCTCTGCATGTGGCGTGGGACTCGCCGCAATCCGCAAGACTCCTTCTGAATTCTTGCAACAACCTGTTAAAGAGATGGCTAAAGCAAGTAACGAGAGTATTGTGATTTTTTTCATAAAATCCCTCGATGTTGTAATATACGCCGGCCGAGAGTGTCTCCTAAAATTCGAATACCTTCAATGAAAAATAAGGTGATCATCAAGACAGATAGAGTAACTGAAAGATCAAAACGATAATAACCATACTGCAATAAAATCTGTCCCAATCCGCCTCCTCCAACAAATCCTGCAAAAGTAGAGCAAGCAATCAAGTGGACAACTAAGTTTTTTAAGGAAAAAATTAGCTGGGGTAGAATTTCTGGAAAAAGTATATCCTTTAGTATTTTTATTTTAGGTATTCCTAGAGCGATAGCTGGCTCAACACAAGTTAACGCCCCAGTACGCAATGCTTCGGAAACAAAAGAAGCCACTAAAGGTAAAGCGCCAAAAGTCAAAGGAACTATGGATGCTGTAGCCCCTAAAGACGTCCCTACTATCCAACGTGTTATTGGAAATAAAATAACGATTAAAATAGCAAAAGGGATAGCTGTAAGAAAACTTAAAACAAGAGAAACAACTGAATGAAAACCCTTCATCGGCTTTAATCCATAGGGAGCCGTGATGAACAATCCCAACCCTAAAAGCCCACCAAATATTGAAGAGAAAAAGAAAGAAGCGGCTACCATATACAAAGTATTGCCTGTTTCTTTAACTAACATATACATCATGTCCATCTGCATATCTATACTACCGCTATCTTGACTTTTGGAATTGCTTGACTATAACCCCTTTCTCTCTAAGAGAACTTTTTGCCCAATCTCTTTGTTCTTTTCCTCCGGATAAAGCAACAATAAGGAAACCTAAGGGAGTTTTACGAAAGAGATGGATATCACCAGAAAGGATATTTATGGAGATCCCTCCACTCTGGATGAGTTGACTGATCATTCCTTGAACTGCCAACCCTTTCGGAAAGCCTAATCTTAAAATTTCTTCATTCTCTCCATGTTCATAAATTCCCTTTGCGATGGACTGCATATGAAAAAGCTCTTCTGTAATCGCGCTCTGGGGATTTAAGAAAAGTTGCTCCGTAGGCCCTGATTCTTCTATGCTTCCCTGATGCATAACTAAAGTCTGGCAACAAAGTTTTTTCACGATTTCGATTTCATGAGATACGAATACCTGTGTGATGCCCCTTTCTTCATTCAACTGCGACAATTTATCCACAACATCTTCTGTGGATCTCGGATCCAAAGCAGAAGTGATTTCGTCACAAAGCAAAACCCTAGGATCGGAGACAATTGCTATAGCAATTGCTACTTTTTGTTTCTGTCCCCCACTTAATCTACTTGGGTATGCATGTTTTCTTTCGTAAAGATTAAAAAAATGCAAAACATCATCAACCTTCTCTTCGATGAGAGCTTTCGTCATCTCTGGACAACGAATCTTCAGGGGATACGCAATATTTTCAAACACTGTTTTTGCTAAAAATAAGCCACAACTTTGCGAGACATAGGCAACACGCTTAGCAAAGGCTGTGCGAGAAATTTTTTCTATCGGGCTAGACGTATGAAAACCGGCTATAGAGATTGAGCCGGAAGTTGGCTCTATAAGAAAATCAAGACAACGTAATAAAGTGCTTTTCCCAGAGCCACTATGACCAATGATGCCAACAATTTCACCAGGATACACAGAGAAAGAGATACGGTGGAGAATACGGTGGTTCGCTATTTCCTTGTTTAATTGTTCCACAGAAATGATGGGAGAGTTTTGATTAAACACAAAGAAAACCTAAAAACAAGATATGCTGGTAAATCTATAATAGATCAGCCTTTATGTTTAAAGGACAAAAAGTAAATAGAAATTAATTTAACAAACCCCCTATTCCACAAACATCCTATTAATAAACTCACAGAAATAGATTTTATGATAAAAGCTGAGGAAGAATAGCCCCCGCTATTTTTCTAGATTCCATGAGGCGCAGCAACTCGCGTTCGGAAATTCCTAAGGCTGAGCGTAAACCATCTATTTGTTTATAGGTAAATAATCCTAAGGAATATCCTCCTAAAATTAACGTGGAAATTGCAGAAGCTATAGCAGTCTTTCCAGCATAAGGAAGATAATCTTTCAGACGAGTTTGTACTTTTGGCGCACTACGAATAGCTTGTAAAATACAGAAAATTTTAGATGTTGATGTAGGCGGATGCTGATGCAAGAAATCCATCGTCTCTGAGAATGCTGAACTTAGTTGAGGATCAGGGCCAGTACCTAAACTATAAGCTAATCCGGAAATACCTGAGGGTAAGTGATCACCTAATTTCTCGAAAATTTTTTGAGACTCTCTCATCAGTGAGCTATCTTGTGTGGATTGGTCTCTTTCTGCCAGATCTCCCATAACTGTGATTGCACGCAAATTATAAGGGGCGATACTTTCATATGATATATCCACAGCAGCCTGTGAATTCGGTATAGCCCTGCCATGTGCAGTTACATCATAAATCCGCATGATGGATTGGATGTTTGGATGATTTCTCCCATGTACAAATACTAAAGCCCCGATAATATTTCCTGAATTCAACATTTCTAGAACTAAAATCTTATCTTGTTGAGATAAAGGTAATTTTTCTACTGATCCCACGATATTCGTCGCGAGATTTGGGTTGCAGAGACACCATCCAGACAGCAGTACGTTCAAACTTACCAAGGATGCTGTATAAGCTGATTCTTGGTTTATTGTCTTTAGTAACCGAATAAGAGCAAAGAGGTTGTCTGCATTCTGTGGATTTATGAGAGTATCATGTAGCCAGAAGGCTCCCCAAAGATCATTGGAAAATACTGCTTTAGCATTACAAGTAATGGACAAAATAGAGTGATTATCCGCACCGAACAACGGTATTGTCGACATGGTTAGCAAGTCTCCAACACTCACGGGCATTTCTCCCCGCTTTAACTTCTCCCAGATTTGCCTTATTCCTCTACAAAAAACAGAAAAGGATTTCGTAGCTTTACTATGCTCTTTTTTATACTTAGGATGTTCTCCTATAGAAGGATGTCGCCTACCTCCTTGGGAAATATCCAGGAAGCGCATGAGATTGGATTGAAATAGAGCATCCACGTTCATTCTTTCCAGATTAGGAGCGATAGCACCAGAAGTAGATGGTTGTTCCTCCTGAGCTGAGAGCGAAACTCTTTCAGGGGAAACTGCCGGTTCTGCACCTCCTGTTGACGCAGAAGTTCCTTCTTCAGACAGATCTTCACTCACAACCTCTGTGGAAACAGAATCCTCCGCGTCTGTCGAGACAGATAAAGATCCTGGAAGAGACAACGAGGGCGTGGTGGTAGAAGCTGATGATGTTTCCAGAATTGAAGTCGAGCTAGAGGTTGTGGATAATCGATTAGAAACTGATCCAGAAGCTGTTTGTAGCGATCTTAATCCATATCTTGGAAGTTGTGTGATCCTTTGCGGCTCTACATTTTGTAAAAAGTCTAAGGAGAAGTTAAAGAAGGTGTTCCTTAACTCTTTAGAAGCTTCAGAAAGCTCAAAAAAGACTTTTTTAATTTTGAGGAAATAAATAGCTAAAGATGTCAACGATACTACTGTTGTCCCTACAAGAACTAACCCTAATACTACAGTAAAAGCAACAGGAGCCCCCGGAATGAGCTGAAGAATAAGAATAGTTAATAACAAGATAGCTGCCATCATAGCAGAAATCAAACTAATAACTTGAGACTGTCTTATCTTACATGCGGTATCCTTCCCGACAGAAACAATAGAAACGACTTCAGAAGCAGCACCAGAGGTTTCTATATGGATAGGTTCATTCGTCGTAGGGTGAGGCCGAAGATGAGAATTAGTTGAGGGGTGTGACATTTAATTGTACTCTGAAATAAAGAAAGCGCTACTCCATTTTAAATGTTTAAAGATTTTAAAAAGTATAATTTTTTCTCTTTTTAATGATTGCTTTTATAAAGATTCTTGACAAATCTTACTCATTAACCCCAAACTAACCTTTGTTACCACTTAAGGAGACTGTATTTGTATGTCGAAGATATATGATTTGCTAGGCGATGATGCAGAAGATTTGTTAAAACACAAATGCAAACATATCCTCAAAGAAAATCTCACACTTCCCTCACCGGATTTTGTCGATAAAGTTTTTTCTTATTCTGACAGAAACAACCTTGTGTTAAGATCCTTACAGTCGATGTTTTCCCATGGAAGGTTGGGAAATACAGGCTACCTCTCAATTCTTCCTGTCGACCAGGGAGTAGAACATACGGCGGGAGCATCTTTTTCTCCCAACCCCATCTATTTTGATCCCGAAAACATTGTTCGCTTAGCGATTGAAGGTGGATGCTCTGCTGTGGCCTCTTCCTATGGAGTGTTAAGCTTACTTTCCAGAAAATACGCGCATAAAATTCCTTTTATGTTGAAGCTCAATCACAATGAGCTATTATCCTACCCGACAACCTACCACCAGATTTTCTTTAGTCAGGTAGAAAATGCGTATAATATGGGTGCTGTTGCCGTTGGAGCCACCGTATATTTTGGTTCCGAGACATCTTCAGAAGAGATCGTCGCGGTTTCTCGAGCTTTTGCACGAGCTAGAGAACTCGGATTGGCCACAGTATTGTGGTGTTATTTACGAAATCCCCACTTTATCACGAATAACGTCGACTATCATACAGCTGCTGATTTGACCGGTCAGGCCGATCATTTAGGGGCAACTTTAGGTGCTGATATCGTAAAACAAAAACTGCCCACATGCCAAGGTGGTTTTAAAGCTATTAAATTTAGTAAGACGGATGATAAAGTATATTCCGAACTCTCCTCAGATCATCCCATCGACCTGTGTCGTTATCAGGTACTTAATAGCTACTGTGGTAAGGTAGGACTCATTAATTCTGGAGGTCCCTCAGGGAAGGATGACTTTGCAGAGGCAGCAAAAACCGCTGTGATTAACAAACGAGCTGGAGGTATGGGGCTCATTTTGGGAAGAAAGGCTTTCCAAAGACCGATGACCGAAGGCATACAATTACTAAATTTAATTCAAGATATTTACTTAGACCCGAGTATTACAATAGCGTAATCTAAAGAAGGCTCTTATGCACACCCATTCAAAACCCTCAAAACCTCTAGGCACTTTTACTGTTGGAATGTTATCTCTAGCAGTGGTGATCAGTTTAAGGAACCTCCCTCTAACAGCAAAACACGGCTTATCCACTCTTTTCTTCTATGCATTAGCCGTATGCTGTTTTATGATCCCTTATGCACTTATTTCTGCAGAATTAGCATCATTTAAACCTCAAGGAATTTATATTTGGACTCGTGATGCCTTGGGAAAATGGTGGGGATTCTTCTCCATATGGATGCAGTGGTTCCATAATATGACTTGGTACCCGGCAATGCTGGCATTTATTGCTAGCACCCTGGTGTATAAAATTAATCCAGATCTAGCTCACAATAAAATCTATCTAGCTACTGTTATCCTCGCTGGATTTTGGGGTTTAACCTTCTTTAATTTCTTCGGAATTAGTACATCCGCGTTGTTCAGTTCTATCTGTGTGATCATAGGAACTTTGGTTCCGGGTGCCATTTTAGTCACTTTGGCTATTTTCTGGATCCTATCCGGTAATCCTATAGCCATTTCCCTTTCATGGAGCGATCTTATTCCTGATATTCACGGCATGTCTTCTTTTGTACTGCTAGCAGGGATGCTTTTAGCCCTATGCGGATTAGAAGCTAATGCTAACCTGGCTTCTGATATGGTCAACCCTAGAAAGAATTATCCGAAAGCCGTATTTATTGGAGCAATTTGCACATTAGCTATCTTAGTTTTAGGATCTCTTTCTATAGCCATTGTTATTCCAAAAGAAGAAATTAGTTTGGTTTCAGGTCTTGTGAAAGCATTTTCTTTATTCTTTGATAAATACAAGCTTTCTTGGATGACAAGCATTGTTGTCGTTATGACTATCGCAGGATCTTTGGGAGAACTTAACGCGTGGATGTTCGCAGGAACTAAGGGCTTATTCGTCTCCACACAAAATGACTGTCTTCCTAGAATGTTTAAAAAAGTCAATGCAAAGAATGTCCCTACAAACCTTATGCTATTTCAAGCTATTGTAGTCACTGTGTTCACTTTGATATTCTTGTGTCTAGACTCAGCAGATTTAGCGTACTGGATCCTTAGTGCTTTAAGTATACAAATGTATTTAGCTATGTACATTTGTCTATTTATTTCAGGTCCTCTTTTACGTATTAAAGAGCCAAAAGCTCAACGGCTCTATTCAGTTCCTGGGAAATTCTTTGGTATCTGCCTACTTTCATTCTTAGGAATACTTTCTTGCGTATTTGCTTTATGGATTAGCTTCTTACCTCCTCAAGAAGTCACACAATTATCTGGAGCTTATAAAATAGGATACTCCGCCTTTTTATTATTAGCCTTCTCAATAAATTGTATGATACCTTTTGGCATCTACTACGCTCATAAAAAATTCATTAAGTAAATCTAAGAGGATACACAAAAGCAGTACCTTAAATACTCTTTTAAGGACTGCTTTTTGTGTTTCTCAATCACAGAAAATCCGTCTTTTCCACAAGCTTGAGAATAAATTAAGACAGCTCAGCGAATAAATGTGGGAATAAAACTTCTAAAAAACGATTTGAAGAAATCACCGAGATCAAATCTCTAAAACTCAAGCCTAAGTGATTCGCCATAACATGGAGTTCTCGTTCATTCGCTATCCCTACAGCAAATAAACCTGCAATCATAGGCTCTAGCAGAGATTTCCAAGAACCTATAGGCATTGCCTTAGTGAGTAATCCTTGGATAAAACTTTGATATTTAGAATGACTATGGAGCAGTCCTATAAGCAAAAAGGGATTCGCTATTAAACTGTAATAATTTTCCATAATAAACTGATTTAAATCGTAGATACCTTTTAAATTCCTGGCTAAAGCAAACCTAAATTTCCAAGAAGAACATAAAGGTAAATTCAAACAAAAAGTCATCCTCAAATTCAGGTTATCTATCAGTGCACGTAATGAAGGATCATTTTGTACATACTCATCAGAGTTCATACCGTTTTGTATGGTATGACATTTTCTAGCAGCTAGAGCATGTACCGATGTGTCTAAACAATCTGCAAATCTAATACGTAATTCTGGTTCAGCTCTAGAGAAAATGAGTTGAATGAAATTCCCCTCCTCTAAATAAGCTCGGTCCTCCGTAGTAAGAAGTTGAGGATTATAACCTTCAAGCATTTCTATGCAGGGCTCCCCCACATATAAACCGTAAAGCCAAAGATTAAACGTTTGTAAAGCTGCAGAAAGATAAGTCGTATTACCGTGATTGGCATTCCAAGATTCGGCAACATCGATAAACTTCTTAAGAAGGAAATTATTTATCTCTGGTTTCTCAAGAATAAGGACAATAAAATCTATAAAAGAATGCCGCATTAAAAGTTCGCTCCACATTTGCAAACAATAACACAATGAAGTCTCTTGATCCCGAGAACGGAATGAGGGAATAAACAAATCATTAATTTCCCTAACGATACCCTGTATTAAGTTTCCTGATTCCCTCCCACAATGCATAATAGCGTTAGTAAAGGTCTTGGCAAAATGTATAAAAGAAACCTGTAGATTTTCTACGCGCTCAGTAATCTTGTCTCTGTAAGAAGGATTGTCGCGATAAAATGTTCCAGTAATAAATACCCGTTCAGGTGTGCCTACTGATAATGTTGGGATCTCTGTTTCTTGTACTTCCTCCGGAACAGTTAAGTTCAATAATGTGTGTAAAAAAGTTTGTTCATCTTCAGAAAATTCTATTTCATTAGGAAGAAGAATCTTGGGAAAGATTCTCCGCTCTGCGTTTAAAATAAACACAAGAACCAAACCTATTAAACACACTGCTGTAATCGTACTAGAAAAACAGATAAGAGCTATTGACGAGGTAAGAACATTAGAGCCAACAAGGACAACACCTAGAATACCAAGGACAACAATAATGGAGAAAACGATGACCATAATTGCGGCATCTCTAGCAACACACCGCTGGTATCCTTGAGTATCTACAAGTAGATCTGAGGAATCTTTTTTAGAGTGTAAGAGAAGTACTGAAGAAATAAGAACCTTATGAAGTTGATCAATAAATCTAGAAGAACTATTACCTGAAAAAACAAAAGTTCAAGAAACCTGTTATTAAGAAGAATATCACCATAGACATAATATCGTTTAATGCCGTGACAATAGGTCCTGAAGCCAAAGCTGGGTCTACGCCTAATTTCACAAAGAAAAACGGGGAAAGAACACCTAAAGTAGTCGCTGTTAATGATGCTCCTAAAACACCTGCTGCTACAGTAACCCCAAGCTGTAATCCCCCTCCAGAAAAAAGATTCATCCCTATGAATCCCATAAGATACACAACTATCCCACAAAGAATTCCTAAAGCTACGCCAGTTAATAAACCAATACTCATCTCTTTAAATATGGTTTCTCTGCGTCTTCCGAATGAAAGCGTCCCTGTAGCCATACTACGCACTAAAATCGTACTGCATTGCACACCGACGTTCCCAGACATTCCATTAATTAAAGGAATAAAGAAAATGACTAACGCTAGCAAGGATGGGGCTATCTTTTGAAAATAGGCCATCACTGAAGCACTGACGAGTCCAGCACAAAGAGTAACCAATAACCAAGGAGCTCTCAGTAAAAATCTCTGAACAACATGACAACTGTGATACCCGACATCTTCCGTTGTTCCCGCCATACGCGCTATAGTCTCATCAGCGATATCTTCAATAGCCTCTACAACATCTTCATATGTAATCGCGCCTATTAAAAAGTTCTCTTCGTCAACAACCGGTAAAGCAGCAATTTTATAACGTTCTACTAAATCAACAACCTCTTCTCGAGTCGCATCAGGTAAAACTTTATGCTCTACCTGGCTCATAATCTGCTTTAAAGAGATTTCCGGGGGATTAATTATTAGACTTCTATCGGTAACTACACCTTGAAGCTCTCCTTTAAAATCCAAAACAAATACCAGCCGGGTTAAATCTATGCCCGGATTATTTCTAATACAGGCGGAAACATCTTTTACTGTCGTTTCCATCAAAAAAGCAAAAAACTCATTCGTCATGAGCCGCCCTGCTGTATTCCGACCATGTTTTTGTAAATCACGAATCTTCAACGCCTTTTTAGAATCTATCAATTCTAAAATTCTACGGTACCGTCGATCAGGAATATCATCTAACACCCATACAGCCTCATCTGGAGGCATCTGATCAATCAAGGCACAGACTTCTATATCAGTCAATTTACGAAAAATAGCCCAACGAGAAGCTGAGTCCGTATTAATAATAAAAGCCACCCGAGAAGCTATACATGATAGATTTTTATAAAGAATAGCACGTGAATCTGGTGGTAAACAAGAAACAGCATAAGCTAAGTCTATAGGATTATATTCACTAACAATCTTGGAAAGATCGTGGGAATGTATATCAGTAGATAAACAGGTAAACGCTTTCTCTAACTTAAAACTTAGCTCATCATCCAAATGGCTAGTTTTTGAATCCATTAAGTTTCCTGAACCAAGAGCTGCGTCTAGTTTCTCTTCGCCTCTGTTTTGTTCGCCCACCATAGTTTACCTCTTTGATTAGCCACAACTTCATGAAACTCGTGCCCCGCGCGCAAATTCGCTAAACACGGATCATTTAACCACCGCGATTCTGTAATTTTAAAACCAAAATCTACAGAGCGCATCACCATGGCCCAAGCCTGACCTATCTCTTTTTTAACAGCATAAAACTTACCTAGAGTGTAATAAGCCTCGCTACACCCTAAGGCAATTGCCCGTTCTAAATATAGCCTAACTAATTCCTCAGATTCCAAACAACGTCGTTTCCAAAATAAAAATAGCCACGCCTCTCCCAATAAGAGTAGTAAGTCTTCTTGATCAGGACATTCATCTATTAACGAATTTAAAATAACTAAAGCCTGTTCAACCAAAGACTCATCTTCTAATAGTTTCCCTTTTCCTAAAAGAGTAGACGCGATAATGATCTTGGCCCTTAACGACCGTTTATCTTCATCTATAGCAAATAATAAAGTATAAGCCTGATCATAATATTCAAGAGACTCTTGAAGATATGCTAATAAATAACAAGAATGTCCCCACAATTCTAAAATTTCTATTCGATGGGTAAGATCCCAAGCTTTACGATAGTATAATAACGATTCTTCTAAATAAATTTCTTTATAAACAAGATCTGTTGTTGCTTCAGCTAAACATTTTAAAGCTAAGCCTCTATCACTCCAAAATAAAAACACTTCGGGGCGTAAAGCACATAACCTCTTCATAATATCCACAGCTTTGTGCAACAACCTCTCACTTTTTTTTCTTACTCCCCAAGCAAAATATACATCAAAAAGCTTCTGCCACCCGTGGATATTTTCTGCATCCCATTCAATACAAGATTTAAAACAAGATGCCGCAGCTGCAAAATTCGCATCATCACCAAAATATAAAGCTGAACAAAGCTGCACCACCCCTAACGCTTGAATTAAATGACTATTCCCAGGGAAAGCTCGCATTGCAGCAACTAAGCGCGTACGGCTTTCTTTAAACAGATTTGGTTCGTCTAAATACAACCCAAGGACGGCTATTCCATTGGCGAGAAGAGATGATAAAATAATCGGGTCGGCTCCTTTTTTCTGTGCAGATGCCAGCTTATCCAACCCCATTTCTATGTGCTTCATGCTGCTGTTAAGCCAACCGGAACGAATCAACAATTCCCCCCATAACACCCACAACTCAGCAATATGAGGATAGGCTTGCACCGTTTGATACAATATCCTATTCGCCTGATAGAAATGCTCTTTTTCATAAGTTAGATCAAATAATCTGACGACTGCTAAAGCATAGTTATAGCGATAGTTCTCATGAGCACCGCTATCCATATGGCGATTAAAGCTAAGAAAAATCGCCTTAGACAAATGATCTATAGCTTGTTCTATATAAGAAGACTTTCCCAAGTCTAGACCGAAAAATTGCAAACATTCCGCATAATCCGCGTGAGCACTTGCTCGATTTGAAACTAGACTTAATACCTTAGAAAAACATTGTGAGCTTCGTATAAGAGCTCCCGTTTCTTTGCTTTTACAATACAAAGTTAAGTAAGATTTTCCTACAATCTCATATACATACGCAGTGGCTAAATAAGAAACTTCTTCGTGTTTTTCTCCACGACGAAAATGCTCCCAACCTAATCTATCATGCAAATGAGGATGAATCTTAAGTAACTGTTCTAGGACGTGAAAATCTTTAAAGACCTGATCAAAGAATTTGGTGTCGCCAGTTAAAGAAAATAACTCAAAATTCGCGCACACTTTAGCAGAACACAAGGATAGTCTATCCGAAGAACTAATACCTAATTTTTTAAATAAGAGATCTATGTATGCTAAAACATCGACTAGAATTCGAGAATTTTTCTTATTCACTCCATACTTCATCCCGTAGAAAATGATGATTTTTAAGACCACTATATGATCTCGGGAAAGCATCAATAGGCTCTCTGATAAAGATAAATAGCCCTCAGCGATCTCTGAACGACCTTCAAGGTCGACTAACTCGGAAATAAGGAATTTTATGAATGCCGCTGGACAACCGAATTCGGGAATTATATCGGATTCTCCATGAAAATTTTTAGAAGAAATGAAAGGTAAGGATGATCCCATCTTGTGACTGCTGTACTGTCATATTCTCTTCCTCATACAACTTAGAGGATACCATAAAAGATTGAGTTTCTATCCCTAGCGGATACAACTCCAAGTTATACTACTGTTGAAGGTTTTCTGAGACAAAAAGCTTAGAAGTTCAAAACTCATATACCTAGATAGTAAACGTAAAAGTGTCCGACAGAAAAACTTTGAGGCTAGTTTAACGCATTTAAGTTTTTCATCAAAAATATTTTAGATGGGAGTTTACAAGAAAACTGACTAGACCAATTCTTCTAACTCTACATTCCCAGTATCGACCGATTCCCCTTCATCATGACCTGTTTCAACTTCAGGAGCAGGAACGACAGCTATTCCTGGATAAATAGGTAGATTCTCTTTAGGATAGTACTGCACCGACGTATGAGCACCTGACACAATCTGTCCTTGTCTAAATAAAAACATCCCAATAGGTTGAAAACATCCAATTAAGTAATAACTGAATTGTCCTAATCCTTGTCGTGTACCTCCTCCTTCAAATTGAAAATTACGTTGAGGAACTGCCAACCACCAGCCACGAGAACGAATCACATCATCATTCCAAGCTCTTTCAACACAACTATAGGCCACTCGCCCTCCTAGAGGATTCAACAAACCATAAAAGACTGCCATCATTGAAGCTGTGCCATAAAAAGGAGCCTTCAGAAAATTCACAAGAGATCTAGACATTTCTCGAACTATATCCTTGAAAATAAAACGATCTTCTTTAGAGACATCTGCTTTTGAAAAACACTGCAAGACCATCTGGAAAAGTATATAAAAAGGAATCACTATAAATCTGATCAAATTATAGACCATTTTGATCAGAACAAGAAAAGGAGCCGCTATTAAAGGAAAGACAAAGGTTGGGATTCTATAATCTATACCATCCGGATAAAAATATACCAATGCCACTCCAGAACCATTTTCATCCAAAGTGGACAAATCTATATGAGTTTCTTGAATTCTTTCTTGAACGCGTTCTTTTTGCTCAGCTTTAGGTTTATAATAGTGACATATTGGCATGGGAGCCCAAACCCTATTCCCAAAAGGTTTGATCACTGATCCTGAAAGCACATCGACTTTCTTGCTAATCCTATACAAGACATACATTCCACCTGTAAGTAAAATAGTAGGAATCGCTACAGCCACAACAACCGAAACCCATGTCATGACAAAAGCTTGGATTTGTAAAGTTCCAAGAAGCATAGCTAATAAAACTAAAGTGATCAGCACGCATAAAGCAATGACGGCAACACGTGTTTGGCGATTTGCCTGATATCTCTCTAATTCCAAATGAGTGCGAGAGTTTTTGATAATCTTGGACTCAAACACATTTTTCCAACTTGTTTCGTTCGGAAAATGGTCAGGTCCAACAGGAGATAATCTTTGGTTAACTGAAGGCAAATTAAAACACGACATGCTGCACTTTAAAAAAGTTTTATTTTATTTTATTTCAAAGAAAAGAAATTCCCGAATCACTATACTCTCATTTCACTTTTATTAAAAATTTTTTAGTGCCAATCATGAGAAAGAAAATCGCGAAATCGAATTACAATCTCTTATTATTAGGGAGTATGTTAGTAGGATTGGTTCTCGCTTCTCTTAATATCCCCTTGATATTTCAAAGCGCAGAGATTGTATCAGGAATTTTTTTAAAGTTGTTAAAATTTTTAAGTCTTCCTTTAGTGTTTTTTGCTATTGGCTCTACGATCACATCAATTAAAAATTTTCAAATAATGTTGTCCTTAGGCAGCAAAGTACTCTATTACACGCTTCTTACGACTATCATAGCTGCGACGATTGGTTTAGGACTATTCCTTGTCATCTACCCTGTTATGCCGTTAGAAGAAGCAGCAGGGTCTGCTTCAGCCGTTTGCTCAACGGGATACCTTAAGGTCTTGGCCAATACAATTCCTGGAAACATTCTTGAACCATTTTTGGACAATAATGTTATCTCAGCGACATTTCTAGCTGCTTTATTAGGAATTTCCTCTCTCTTCCTCGCTGAAAAAGAAAAACACTTCACTCAAACACTATTCTCAACGTTTTTTTCTATTCTTCTCAATGTGGCTAAGGGGGTACTGAAATTACTGATCCCAGCCACCATGGCTTTTTCTATTCTCTTCTATAGAGAAGTCACGCACAGCCAAGGGAACTTAGTGATTTTTAGTAAGTATCTCCTTTGTGTCGTAGGAGCGAACTTCATTCAGGGATGTATTGTCCTTCCATGGCTTTTGAAAGCCAATAAGCTTTCCCCTATCCAAATAGCTAAAAGCATGTCTCCCGCATTAATTACAGCTTTCTTTTCAAAGTCTTCTGCGTCTACATTACCTTTAACAATGGAATTAGCTGAGGAAGAACTCAAAATCAAACCATCATTATCAAGACTCGCTTTTCCTCTATGTTCTGTAATTAACATGAATGGTTGTGCAGCCTTTATCTTAATTACCGTGCTCTTTGTTGCCATATCACACGGTATGAGTTTCTCTATTTTCTCAATGATCGGTTGGATCTTTATTGCGACGCTATGTGCTATCGGAAATGCAGGGGTACCCATGGGATGCTTTTTCCTAGCTTCCTCTCTGATTACTTCCATGCACATTCCCCTACATTTATTAGGATTAATTCTTCCTTTCTATACCGTTTTGGACATGATCGAAACATCTCTAAATGTCTGGTCTGATTGTTGTGTTGTAAGTATGACAAACAAACACTTTTCAGATAAGTTGATTGAATTAGAGTAAATGTAATGAGCAAAAATTCTACCCATTTTTCTTCTAGACTAGGCTTTATTTTCTCCATGATGGGCATAGCCGTTGGTGCTGGCAATATCTGGCGTTTTCCTAGAATTGCAGCACAAAATGGCAATGGAGCCTTTATTTTAATTTGGCTTCTTTTTTTATTTATCTGGTCTATTCCTCTCATTATCATAGAGCTTTCTCTAGGAAAATTAACAAAGAAAGCTCCTATAGGCACCCTAATTAAAACAGCAGGTCCAAAATATGCCTGGTTAGGAGGCTTTATTACGTTAGTAACAACGTGTATTCTTGCTTATTACTCGAATATTGTTGGGTGGGGTCTAAGCTATTTCTACTACTCTATTTCTGGAAAAATTTATGCTGGGAATGACTTTTCTCAATTGTGGGAAACACACTATCAAAGCCTTTCCCCTCTATTCTTTCATTTCCTATCTCTGTTTTTAGCTTATATGATCATTCGTAAGGGCATTGTACAAGGCATTGAGAAATGCAATAAAATTCTTATCCCCTCGTTCTTTGTCTGTACTCTCGTCTTACTCCTACGAGCTATTACGCTTCCTAACGCCATGCAAGGAATCAAGCAGCTCTTTACCCTAGATTTTACCTCATTATCAAGCTACAAATTGTGGTTAGAAGCTCTAACCCAAAATGCCTGGGATACAGGAGCTGGTTGGGGATTACTCCTAGTATATTCAGGATTTGCCTCAAAAAAAACGGGTGTAGTCAGCAACGGAGCTCTTACAGCAATATCTAATAACCTCGTTTCCTTAATTATGGGAGTCATTGTATTTGCTACGTGCGCTTCATTGGATACTTTGGGCACAACACAATTACAACAAGGTGCAGGCTCATCCAGTATAGGCATCGCTTTTATCTATCTTCCAGAATTATTCACCCGAGTTCCAGGTTCTGCCTATCTACCTACTATTTTCAGCTCTATATTCTTCCTAGCTTTTGCTATGGCGGCTCTTTCATCCATGATTTCTATGTTATTTTTGTTCTCGCAAACGCTCTCAGAGTTCGGCGTCAAAAAACACATAGCCGAGTTATCCGCCACAATTATCGCCTTTATTCTTGGCGTGCCATCTTCTTTAAGTCTGGCAGTATTTGCGAACCAAGACACTGTCTGGGGGATAGGGTTAATTCTCAACGGCCTTATTTTTATCTATGCAGCCATACATTACGGGTTACCACATTTAAAAAAGAAAATTATTAACGCTGTACCCGGAGATATACACCTCAACACATCCTTCGATTATATAATAAAATATTTACTTCCTATTGAAGGAACTGCTTTACTATGTTGGTATTTTTACGAAGGGCTTTTCCCTGAAGACGGCGATTGGTGGAATCCTATATCTGTTTACAGTCTTTCTAGTTTGGTTTTACAATGGTCTATAGGGTTAGTTATTTTATGGTCCTTAAATAAAAAACTTTCTAAGTGTTTTTCTTTATACAACTTAGATAATTAAAAGCTTATGTCTTGATATATTCTGTTCTTTAAGATATTCTGCTTTAAGTTTTGTTATCTTTTCTCAAAGCAACGTAAGGAAGCATATGTCAACAACCACGCCATTGTCGTCATCCAATCAACCCCACGACCAAGAAGGTTTAAATAGAGTCTTACTACGCTTCAACGAAAGAATAAACATAGTAGATAATCGCGTGAGGCAAATCGAAGAGAGAATTAACTTATTAGATAGATCTGCTTTTCAAGCAGTTGCCATAGGAAATCATGCAGCTAATAATATCGCTCTTTTAAAAGAGGAAGTAGACAATCTAAAAAGGTGTTTAAGTACAGTCACAGAGCTATTGTTCGAATCGCGCGGAAATCCCAAGACGGAATCCCCTCATTCTGAAAATGACGTCACTTACACGATGGATTCCACGCCTACCTCCACTTGCTCTAAACTTGTGGCAGTGGCATTAACACTTTTAGCTCTCATTGCTATCGCCATGCTTGTTATTTGTATCGTTTCTGTTTGCGGAGGCTTCCCTCTATTTATTTCTCTACTGAATATGTACACAGTCGGTGCCTGTATCTCTCTACCTATTATCTCATGTGCATCAGTTTCCATCATGATTCTCTGCACAGTATCTATTACTTCTTTACTAAGAAGCAGACCGGCTATCTACGTGGTAAACAATTCTCAAATAGAAGCTTGATTATTATAAAAGAATACTTAGGAGAAGTTAGACATTATGACCTCTGTAAGAACCGATTTAAATACAACCGATACATCACTACCTCCATTAAGTGCGCATGAAATTTCAGCGCAGTTATCTACTATTCAGGCGACTATATCCGGTCTACAGCAGCAATATTCATCAGGATGGCCTCACGTTCCGGGCTCAACTTCTGGAACAATAGATCACAGCTACCTGATGCGTATTATGCAATCGCACATGGCAAATACTTCCGCAGTCGTTTCTGAACTAAGAACTGAAGTGGCTGCAATCAAGACAAAACTACATGGGTTATCTTCCCCAGTGGGCGTTTGCAGTGGTCCTATGGCTTTATCAGCATTTCTTCTAGCCATTTCTTTGGTTGCTATTATCATTATTGTTTTAGCTTCCTTAGGGCTCGCCGGCGTACTACCTCAAGTTGCTGCCATTTTAGTTAATACAGCAAATTCTACATGGGCTATTGTTAGCGCCTCAATAGTTACGGTGATCTGCTTAATTAGCGTGCTTTGCGTTTCATTAATTCGTCATCACAAACCCTTGCCTATCGAAACGAGATTAACAGGGAATTAAAAAAATAAATTGCATAAAATTTATTATTGTTTAATCACTTAGACTCACCTTGAAATTAATTAATTTTATCAGTTAATATATTATTTTCTTAGGTGGGTTTGCCATGCAAAAAGCCCTTCGCTTGCTATTGAATCTGCATCATGGAGAAGAGAAAAGAGCCCTTCTATTTTTAGCTTTAGGGTTAATTTGGGGAATGGGCTGCTATGGCTCCCTAGCCTTAAGTGAAGGGCTTTTTCTCGAAAACGTCGGGACAGAAGGCTTACCCTCCATTTACTTGGGCTCATCATCAATTCTATGTCTTCTCTCTTCACTTATTCTTTACAATTTATTCAAAAAAAGAGTTGCTCCAAAGGCATTATTCTTACTGCCCATAACCAGCATCGTTGTATGCAACCTCTATCTTTGTTGTTACGCAGTAACCTGTAGTCAAATTCCCTCAACACGACTACTGATTTACCGCATGCTCGTATGGAGCTCTATCATATTGGCTTATACAAATTTCTGGGGATTCGTAGACCAATTCTTTAATATTCAAGATGCTAAAAGACATTTCAGTATATTCAATGCCATCATATTTTTAGGGGACGCTATTGGTTGCGGAATTGTGAACAGAATTCAATACATAGGGATTGAAAGAATTCTTATCCTCTTTGTTGTGATCCTGTTAAGTTGCTACCCCATTGTGCACTACGTATCTAAATCTCTAAAGGAGTTATCCGAAGATCACGACCATTTTTTAGACACTGGTCATCCTCCTTCTGCTTCAAAAGCTTTTAAACTCTGCTTAAAAGATAGCTACACCTTCTATTTGCTATGCTTTTATTTCTTAATGCAGCTACTTGCCATCGCAACAGAGTTTAATTACTTAAAAATCTTCGAACAGCATTTCGCTGAAGGAGACACATACGAACTTACAGCACATATCACAAAGTGGTCATCTTGGATTTCTTTAACAAACATGTGCTTCGCTCTATTTGCCTACAGCAGAATTGTAAAGAATATGGGCGTGAACAATATTATCCTTTTTGCCCCTCTATGCTTTACTAGCCTATTTTTCTGTTGGTCATTTAAAACCTCACTTGGAATTGCAACCGTCGGTATGGTAGCTCGTGAAGGATTGACTTATGCTTTAGATGATAACAACCTACAGTTGCTGATTTATGGGGTGCCTAACAGTATTCGAAATCAGATTAGAATTGCCATAGAGTGCTTTATTGAGCCCATAGGCATGTTCGTTTGGGCTCTCTTATGTTTCGCTATTTCCTACCAATATACAGTTTGCCTTGTTATCTCCCTCGTCACAGTCGTCTTGGCCTGTTTATTACGGTCATACTACGCTAAAGCCATTTTGAGAAACTTATCGTCTCAAGCGATTCATCTGAAAAAAAACATGTTCGAATGGATAAAATCTATGACTTTAAAAGAGAAGAGGCAAACAGAACTGTTGCTACTTACTCATCTAAAGCATCAACATGAAAAACATCAAATCTTTGCTTTCCAACATTTGCTAAACCTTGGTAGTCGTAGTGTCCTCCCTAGTTTATTAGCTCATATGAATAAGCTTAGCTTGCCGAGTAAGCTAAAAACTATGGAAATGCTAAAGAATAGTCTCTGGGCAAGAGACTTTCTTACTCTAGAGCTTCTAAAACGATGGTCAATGACTACACCACACCCTTCAATTGCTGCCGGGATACATCTCTATTTTGCAGAACATGACCTATTAGGTATCTCTGACATTTCTGAAGACCTTTATGATGAACCCGGAGAGAAATTGTTGGCCGCAATTCTTACAGTCCGCCGGCAAGAAATCTGTGGACAATATCGTGATATTGCAGATGCACGTCTTAAAGAACTCCTCACCTCTGCAGATTCCCATATAGTATCCATCGGACTTTCTATTTTAACCCTAGAGAAAAATCCTGATAATTTCTCTACTTTGGTCGAATTTTTAGACAACACGGATAACGAGATTTTTATTCAAACATGTAAGGCTTTACAAGCATCGGTGAAAACCATACACAAGCCTTATTGTAAGAAATTACTACAAGTACTAAGACACCATCTGCATAACGAGGAAGCGTGTGACTATCTATTAAAAACAATTAGTGTGATTTTAGACGCTTCATTAGTGAAAGAATTCCTAATCACCACATCATTATTAAAAAGTGCCTCAAGGAAACAAGCTGAGTCGATTATTATAGGATTGCCTAAAGAAACGGCCACCTCCTTCCTTCAGATTCTTTCCGATAATAACATACACAACCGTTGTCGTATTCTTGCTGCCAAAGCACTTTGTAAAATTGATAACAAACTCTTTAAAAAACATGCTTATAAAATCGTAAAATCTAAAGCTTTAAAAGCCATTTTTTATGATTACCATAAAAATTATATTCAAAAATCCTATCCTAAATACAACCTCAGCCTATTAGTTAATACCTTAGAATCAAACTATCAATCTGAAGTGAACTTCATGTTTGAATTCCTAGGTATTTTAGGATCTGTAGAACACTCTGATATACTGATCAGAGCCCTAACAGGAAAAAATAAAAAAGCAAAAGCACAAGCACTAGAATCTCTAGAAAAAAATTGCGATGATTATTTATTTGCTCTACTTGATCCCTTCATTAATAATCCTGGAAAGCGTAGTGAAAAATACTACCTAAAATGTGGAGTTATTCCTTTAACATTAAAAGAGTTATTGAATATGATGGAGAATTCTCCTTCATATTTAAGTAAACTTACAGCCAGACAGTTAAAGGAAGAATTAGCCAATTGTGACGCTGATTTTCAACCGGTACCACCGTATTCGACTTTAGATGAAGAGCATACAAATCACAATAAAGATGACTCTGACAGTCTAGTTTCTTTCTTTACTATTTAGCCAGGAGTCTCTTGATGAATTTAATTGACCGCGCCTTCCTTCTAAAGAAAAATCCTATATTTAATTCTTTAGATATGGATATTCTCCTTGCGATTTCAGATAAAACTGAAATCATGATCTTTAAACCCGGAGTAAAAATATTCTCTACAGAAGAACCGAGTTTCAGCTTATACATTATAGTAGAAGGTTACGTCAAAATTACCGATAACAACTCCTCCTTATCTGTGACAATTTCATCGCAAGAGTGCTTTGGAGAAGAAAGTTTATTCAGCAATAAACCCAGAGAATATAATGCGGAAGCAATAACTCAAGTGCGTGCCCTCACTTTAAGTAAGGGACAATTTCTGAGTATTGTTGAGGAATGCCCCTCGGTAGCTCTATCGCTTCTAGAGCTGTACGCTAAGCAAATTACTTTTAGACATCCCATCTCATAAAAGACAGTCTCATATGCATTCCTGAATGCATGAAGAAAATAGTCGTGTAAAGAAAAAACAAAAGAAATGGTGCGCTATTTTAGTGGAAATTATGCACTAAGGATACAAACGCACCTCAAAAGGAAGTAGTCCCAACTACTGACCCTGACGTGTTTTAATATATGCGAGAACGTCACCCACAGTACGTAATTTTTCTGCATCTTGTTCTGAAATTTCAAAGTTAAACTTTTCCTCTAAAGTCATAATTAACTCTGTTAAGTCTAAACTATCAGCATTAAGATCTTCGATAAATGAAGAATTCTCAGTTACTTCACTCGGATCTACCCCAAGTTGCTCAACAATAATCGATTTTACATCATCTTCTAAACTCATTGCTATATCCTTATGTTTTATCTACACAATTACCTAAAATTTCCTAAAAAAGAGAAAAACAGCTAGTATCACAGAAATCTAATTTTTCAATCTAGATTGTTTTTAACCTACTTAGTATGTCATACCTCCATCAACACTCAATACCTGAGAAGTTATATAAGAAGATAAGGGTGAAGCAAGAAATAACGCTGCGTTAGCAATTTCTTCAGGAAAACCCATTCTCCCCATAGGAACATTTTTTAACCATTCAGTTTTTAAATTATCATTTAATACCCTGGTCATATCAGTATCAATACACCCCGGAGCTATGCAGTTCACTCTAATGTTTCTTGCAGCAACTTCTTTAGCTAAAGCTCTACTAAACCCTATAATACCAGCCTTCGCAGCTGCATAATTGGTCTGCCCTGGACTCCCCATTAAACCAACAACTGAACTAATGTTAATGATCGACCCAGAACGAGCTTTAATCATGGGACGAATCACACTAGAACATACATAGTATAGGGAATTTAAATTAGTGTTAATAACAGCGGACCACTCTTCTTCAGACATACGCATTAAAAGATTATCTCGAGTAATCCCCGCATTATTTACTAAAATATCAATATTACCATGTGCTGTAATAAAATTCTGAACAGCATCTTTTACAGATTGACTCTTACTCACATCAACTTTAGCAAAAGTCGCGGGTCTTCCTATTTTCGATAACTCTTGAGCAGCCTGCTTACCACCCTCGTCATTTATTCCCCAAATCTCAACGTCCGCACCTTGCTCTACAAAAAGCTTACTAATGGCAAATCCTATACCTCTAGATCCCCCTGTAACGATCGCTTTCTTTCCCGACAATATACCATTCATATATCTATAGCCCTGATAAAAAATTATTGATGCTTTCTACTGTACCTAAACTTTTAATGGGTTTATTTAATCCTATAGAACGATTCAATCCAGCAAGAACTTTACCCGGACCAAGTTCTAAAAATTCATCAACTTCCAAATCTATTTTAGAACAACTCTGATACCATAACGTGGGAGAAGTCATTTGCTTGACCAAACACTGAAGAATTTCATCGTTATTCCTTAGAAAGCTAGCTGTAACATTAGATACAAAAGGAATTTCAGAACTATGCATATGCAAATTATATAAGTACGGCGCTAACTTATCTTCAGCTGACTGCATCAGTGGGGTATGAAAAGCTCCAAATACTTTTAATAGTATCGCCCTTTTGGCTCCTAAATCTGTAAATAATTTAACAGCTTCTTCTATTTTTTCTCTTAGACCAGCAATAACTAGTTGTTTAGGAGCATTGTAGTTGGCAACCCAAATCCCCTCTCCCAAACTTTCTAAATTCTGCTCAATAACGTCTGCGGTCAATCCCAAAACTGCTGCCATAGCACCAGGATTTTCTTGACAGGCCTGATTCATAAATTGAGCACGTTTACTAATAATATCAAAGCCATCAACTGGAGAAATGCGTCCAGAAGCCACGAGAGCAGTATACTCTCCCAGACTTAAACCTGTAACCGCTGCAGGGGTTATAGAAGTTCTGGAAGATAAAATTTCAACCACAGCTAAACTATGTAAGTATATGGCGAGTTGGCTATATGCAGTTTCAAGCAACTTCTCTTCAGGCCCATGAAACATAATTGAGGATAAAGAAAACCCTAAAGTCTCATCCGCCAAAGCAAAAACTTTTTCTGCTTCTGGATAGTTCTCTACTAAATCTTTACCCATACCAACGTATTGACTACCTTGACCTGGAAATAAAAATCCTATTTTTTTCGTCATTTAACTTTCTACCTGTTGTAAAACAACTGCTCCCCAGGATAACCCTCCTCCAAAAGCAACTAGAAGCAGGTATTCCCCAGCATGAATTATATGCGATTGCAATAACTCATCAAGAGCTATGCATACAGAAGAAGCAGCTGTGTTTCCATACTTACACAACGTCTTAAATACTTTACCTTCGTCGATTTCAAAACGTTTAGCTATAGCGTCAATAATTCTTTCATTTGCTTGGTGAGGAACCAACCAGTCTATGTCACTTTCTTCAATTCCAGCGCCAGCAATACAAGTTTTAGCCGCGGACTCCATGCGTCTTACCGCATGTTTAAACACTTCTTTACCTTCCATAAAAATGTAGTGCTTACCCGCTTCTAAAGTCTCTTGGGAAGCAGGAACACGACTCCCCCCAGCAGGAAGACTCAATAGATCGGCTACGCTTCCGTCTGCTCCTAAATTCACATTAGTGATTTCTAAAGCTCCAGGACGACTCTCTCCAATAATGCAGGCAGCACCTCCATCCCCAAAAAGAACACAGGTGTTTCTATCCTTATAATTTACAAAAGAAGAGAGTTTATCTGCTGCAATCAGCAAGACATTATTATACATCCCTGATTCAACATAGGCTTTAGCCACTGATAAGCCATATAAGTAACCAGTACACGCAGCCATACAATCAAATGCTGGAATGTCTTTTATTCCCAAATAAGCTTGAGCTAAGGCCGCGCTTGAAGGGAAAATATAATCGGGGGCCGATGTAGAAAAAATAATACATTCTATTTGGTCTTTAGTTAGACCTGCTTTCTGTATTGCTCTTTCAGCAGCTTTAGCTCCCATGATGGAAGTATATTCATTCGCTGCTGCAATACGCCTTTCTTTGATTCCGGTTCTTGTTAATATCCATTCATCCGAAGTATCAACCATCTGTTCAAGATCAGAATTAGATAGGATTTTTTCGGGCAAATAAGAACCTGTAGCCCATATAGATGCCTTTCTTGTTTTTTTCACGCATAACCACAAATAAAGAAAAAAGCTAGTATACTATTCAAAGAGTTTATACCCTAACTTTTATTTTAAGTATTTAAGCCCTTTCTGCGACCCTGAGGTGCAATAAAAAATTATAGATTTCTAAAATGTTAAAGTATCCTGACTATTTATCCAAACTCATCTCTTTGCTTAGAAAACTTCCTGGAATAGGATTTAAAACAGCAGAAAAACTCGCTTTTGAATTATTGGATTGGGATAAGGATCAATTAGAATCTATGGGGAAAGCTTTTTCTGAGCTCTCTGCTGCACGCAGCCATTGTCCCACGTGTTTTTGCTTAAAAAGTCATCCAGAAAGCGTGTGCTCATTTTGTCAAAACAATCGAGACACGTCTATATTGTGTATCGTAGCAACTCCTAAAGATATTTTTTCTTTAGAACGCTCCCAAATTTTCCAAGGTCACTATTATGTCTTAGGAGCCTTACTATCGCCAATAACGGGAAGACATATCGATGCAGAAAGAATGCATTTACTAAAACAACGTATAGAATTTTTAAAACCAAAAGAAATTATTTTAGCTCTGGACGCCACTCTAGAAGGAGATGCTACGGCTCTTTTCTTAAAACAAGAACTTTCCCATTCTTCCGCCTCAGTTTCTCGTTTAGCTCTAGGTTTGCCTATAGGATTGTCTTTTGATTATATAGACTCTGGGACACTTGCTAGAGCCTTTTCTGGAAGAAACCCATATTAAACTTGAAATAAAACCTTTGCGCTTTTAGTTTTTTTGGTTATAAAAACATAAGTATCTCTAAAAGCACTTTCCATGTTTAAGATAGTAAGATCTTGTTAAAAAACATCCTAGTCCTTATTTTTGTGCTTACTTCAATAAACAAGTTTTTCTGCCTAGGGGAAATTCTTTCGAATGTTCATGATGCGAAATAAAGTTATTCTGCGGTTTACCGTTTTGGCGCTAATCCACGCCCCATTAGCTCTAGCGGCTACAGAAACGGTTAAGGAAGGATACACACTAGTTGAATCCATTACGATTACAACTGAGGGTGAAAATTCTTTAAACAAACATCCGCTACCGAAATTAAAGACGAAAAGTGGCTCTTTGTTTTCTCAAGCAGATTTTGATGAAGATCTACGCAATCTATCCAAAGATTATGATAGAGTAGAACCAAAAGTTGATTTTTCTAATGGCAAAACTACGATTTCTTTGCTTCTTGTCGCTAAGCCATGCATTCGAAAAATTTCTATCGTAGGGAATGAAGCCATCCCCTCTCATAAGATTCTTAAAACTCTACAGATCTACGAAAACGATATATTTGATAGAGAAAAGTTCTTAAAAAATTTTGATGAGCTTAGAGTTTACTACCTTAAACGCGGTTTTTTTGAATCACAACTCTGTTATGAATTAGATCATAATGAACACAAGGGTTACATTGATGTCCTTGTCCAGATTCAAGAAGGTCCTTGTGGTAAAATTAAAAAATTAGAGATTTCTGGTCTCAATCGATCTGAAAAAGCTGATGTCAAAGAACTGATTCTGACCAAACAGTACTCAAAAACTACGAGTTGGTTTACAGGAAATGGTCTATATCATCCTGATATTGTTGAACAAGACTCGTTTGCCATCACCAATTATTTACATAATCTAGGCTATGCTGACGCAATAGTTACTCCAAGACGTGAAGTAGACGCATGTGGAAATATCGTACTCTACATGGATGTTGAGAAAGGCCCGCTGTATACTTTAGGTCACGTACATATTGAAAGATTCGATGTGCTGCCTAGACGCCTTGTAGAAAAACAATTATCTGCAGGTCCTAATGATGTTTACTGCCCTGAAAACATATGGGAAGGCGCACAAAAAATTAAGAATATTTATGCCAAGTATGGTTACATTAACACTAATGTTGACGTAACATTTTCGCCCCATGCCTCACGTCCTGTTTACGACGTAACTTACCAGGTAAGTGAAGGATCTCCCTATAAGGTTGGTTTAATCAAAATTACGGGAAATACACATACAAAACATGATGTGATTTTACACGAAAGCAGCCTATTCCCAGGGGATACTTTCAACAGATTAAAACTCAAAGATACTGAGCAACGCCTCAGAAATACTGGTTATTTCCAAAGTGTTAGTGTATACACAGCACGTTCTCAATTGGATCCATTAGATAATGCTGAAGAGTATCGTGATATCTTCATAGAAGTTAAAGAAACGACAACAGGAAACTTAGGCTTATTTTTAGGCTTTAGCTCTTTAGACAATTTATTTGGAGGAATCGAGCTTTCTGAAAGCAATTTTGATCTTTTAGGTGTCAGACATTTCTTCTCTAAAGGTTTTAAATGTCTAAGAGGTGGCGGAGAGTATTTATTCTTAAAAGCAAACTTTGGGGATAAAGTCACTGACTATACTCTTAAATGGACAAAGCCTCACTTTTTAAATACACCGTGGATTCTAGGTGTCGAACTTGATAAGTCTATCAATAGAGCCCTTTCTAAGGATTATTCCGTTGAGACTTATGGTGGAAATGTCAGTACGACGTATATCTTAAATCAACAATTAAAATATGGTATCTATTACCGAGGTACACAAACTAGCTTATACAAGAAGAAAAAAGATCAAGCTGGACCAGATCTTGCTGCGAATAAAGGCTTTATATCTGCTGCCGGTGTAAATTTAAATTACGATTCTGTAAATAACCCTAGAAACCCTACCACAGGTATACGTAGTAGCATAAATTTCGAAGTTTCTGGTCTTGGTGGTACCTACCACTTTACAAAGCTCTCGGTAAACAGTTCGATTTATCGTAAGCTAACAAAAAAAGGCGTTTGGAAAATCAAAGGAGAAGCTCAGTTCCTTAAACCTTTTGGTGATACAACTATAGAAGGTATCCCTATTAGTGAACGCTTTTTCTTGGGTGGAGAAACCACTGTTCGTGGATATAAACCATTTATCATTGGTCCTAAATTCTCTCCTACAGAACCTCAGGGAGGATTATCTTCTCTCCTACTTACTGAAGAGTTCCAGTATCCTTTAATCAATCAACCTAACGTGAGTGCTTTTGTCTTCCTAGATTCAGGATTTATTGGACTGAAAGAATACACTATCCGTTTGAAAGATCTTTGTGGAAGTGCTGGCTTTGGTCTACGCTTTGATGTCATGAACAATGTTCCAGTTATGTTAGGATTTGGTTGGCCATTCCGCCCCACAGAAATGTTTGAGAGCGAAAAAATTGATGTTTCACAACGATTCTTCTTTGCTTTAGGAGGCGTCTTCTAAATATAGCTGTGAAAGAAAGTAGCAAAGCTCTAAATCTTTGGTTGTCTTCAGAGAGAGCTTTTGCTAATCTAAAGCCATTCATCTCTTAGATCTTATAAAGGTTAATATGAAAAAATCATTAGGCTCTGTTTTTCTAACTTTTCTAACTTTAGCAGGTATGCAGCAAGTTTGTGCTGATGAAAGCTCTAACAAGGGTGTCTTGGGCGTTGTCAGTTTGAAGCGTTGTTTAGAAGAATCTGCTTTTGGGAAAAAAGAAACGGAAGAGCTAGAAAACATGAAACAACAGTTCTCAAAAAATTCTGAAAAAATGGAAGAAGAACTGTCGTCACTTTATAACAAATTACAAGACGAAGATTATATCGAGAGTCTCTCTACTTCAGCTGCTGAAGAATTAAGAAAAAAGTTCGAGGAACTTTCCGCAGAATACAATGCTTTACAATCGCAATACTACCAAATGTTGAACCAAACCAACATGAAAAGAGTTCAAAAACTCATACAAGAAGTAAAAAAAGCTTCTGCAAAAGTAAGAGAACAAACAGGTTTGTACGCGATCTTGAACGATGAAGTGGTTCTATCCATTGATTCTAGCGCTGATAAAACTGATGAGATTATCAAAATTCTTGATGAATCTTTCAAAAATAACTAAGATACTTCAAGAACCAAGGAGTTTTGTATGCCTCAAGAGCTGGTCTATACTCTTCAACAGTTAGCAGACTTATTAAAAGTTGAAGTTCAAGGAAATACAGAAACTCCTATTTCTGGTGTTGAAGAGATAAGTGCAGCTAAAGCTCACCATGTAACGTTTCTTGATAATGAAAAATATGCGCGTTTTATCAAGATTACTGAAGCTGGGGCTATTATTTTATCAAAGGCTCAAGCTCAAAAGTACGGTCATTTAAATAAGAATTTCCTTATAGTCTCGGAATTTCCATCTATAGCTTTTCAGAAATGCATAGAATTATTCATTTCCCCTGTTGACTCAGGGTTCCCAGGAATTCATCCTACAGCCGTTATTCATCCCACAGCATCCATAGGTAAAGATGTTTGTATAGAGCCTTATGCTGTTATATGCCAACACGCATGTATTGGAGATTCTACCTACATAGGCACTGGTAGTGTTATAGGCGCATATTCTACTCTTGGAGAACATTGTTTAGTACATCCTAAAGTAGTCGTTCGCGAACGTGTAGAGATCGGTAAGCGTGTGATCATTCAGCCTGGAGCTGTTATCGGTTCCTGTGGTTTTGGTTACATTACCAATGCTTTTGGCCGGCATAAACATCTCAAGCATTTGGGAAAAGTGATTATCGAAGATGATGTTGAAATAGGAGCGAATACGACCATAGATAGAGGGCGTTTCAAAAATAGCGTCATACGTGAAGGTACGAAAATCGACAATCAAGTACAAATAGCTCACCATGTGGAAGTAGGGAAACATAGTATGATTGTTGCGCAAGCAGGAATCGCTGGTTCTACAAAAATTGGTAACCACGTTATTATTGGAGGGCAAACAGGAATTACAGGTCATATTTCAATAACAGACCATGTAATTATGATGGCTCAAACTGGAGTTACTAAATCTATAAGCTCTCCTGGTATCTATGGAGGAGCTCCCGCTCGTCCATATCAAGAAATCCATCGTCAAGTTGCTAAAATCCGTAGTCTACCTAAATTAGAAGAACGTTTAGGAATGTTAGAAGAAAAGGTTAAGGGATTATCTGCACAATCTACAGAATTACAAATAACCCCCTAATAAAGTTATAAACGTATAGATTTAAAGCGTCTTTTCAAGGTGAGAATTTTGATCACGCTTTTATTGACAATTGCCGGACTAACTTGACCTGTACTAATTAATTGAGTGAGTACCTTAATTCCCTTCTTAAACTCTTTAAGATTAGAAAAAGTGAAACACTCGACTCCGTGATTTAATGCTTTTATTGTGTTCTCCACATTCGTTAACATAGAACATCCCATAAATTTCAATCTTGAGAAGTCTACGTCAATAGCTAAACCTCGTATGGTGTTTGCTAAGCTATAACGCAAAGCTATAGGACTCGGGGTGATTGTTGTAGGAGAACTATCACAGTGATGTAGTTTTCCTTGTATGTTACCTGAATATTTTAGTCCCCTCAGCAATTCAGAATAGTTGGACATATCCATACTAGCTATTTCTTGAAAGATTAAGGAAATCATCACCCCATAATCTTTAAGTAGCTCTCCTAAGCCAATGCCTAGCTCATACAGATTTTTGCAGTCCATTAAAGATAAATCCCGCTCCAATAAGTAAAATTCTAAGCTGTGAGGAACAGTACATCCCAAAAGTAAATGCATGATCTGAGACTTGTTGAAATCACGAATATACCTACATTGCTTTTCAAAAGAACCACAAGAAAATAATATTCCACCTAAACCGTAGTTCTGTTCTATCTGTTCAACTGAAGTCACAAAATCCCCCCACTCTATTCCACAAGAGGGAAGATAAAAAAATAATTGAGCTAACTTCTTATCCATGGAAGTAAGTAAAGAAAATAGCTCTCTTGTTTCCTCTAACTCCTCGTTTTTATAGGGCATCCATTGAGTTTTTTTTAAATAGTTACTAGCACTTTCTCTCCCATGTTGAAATTCTTGAGCCGAGGCAACTACCCTTTTAGTTATAGTTAATAATTTTTTCTTGAGTTCATTATCTTTATTCTTGTTGTTGTCAGTGGGAGAATTTGGATCTCTCATGACACCATCTATCTGTTCCACATAAAAATGATTCTGACGATTTAGTCTGCTAAAAACGTCCATGTGTCCACGATCCTTTACTTCTTGGTCAGAAATACACAAATGGGGAGATATTAAAGATTTTTCTTTTTTTAAAAAACTTAATTACTTTTTTGGTCTTGTCTTTTCAAATCCATGACTTTATAATAGAGTGAACTTAATCCTTGACGCAACTCTCGTATCAAGATATGCCCGACGCTTTTCATTACAATATCGCTTCTAAAGCATCTGATGAAGCAACTGTAAAAAACATTATTGATATATATGGCCCCCCTCGTTGTGTAGAACTCTTGAAATACATGTTACTCATTCGTGAGTTTGAAACACGAGGAGAAGAGGCATATTTGGAAGGTTTGGTTGGTGGTTTTTACCACTCCTATAGTGGTCAAGAAGCGGTTGCTACCGCAGCATTGGCTAATACAGGATTAGATCAATGGTTTTTCTCTTCCTACCGCTGTCACGCTCTTGCCGTATTACTGAATATCCCCCTTCGCTCCCTTGCAGCAGAATTACTAGGTAAAGAAACCGGTTGCGCCTTAGGTCGAGGCGGGTCTATGCATATGTGTGGTCCAAATTTCCCAGGAGGATTTGGAATCGTAGGAGGTCAAATTCCCTTAGCTGCAGGAGCAGCATTCGCTATCAAATATCGGGGTGAAGATAAGATCTCTCTAGGATTCATGGGAGATGGAGCAGTGGCTCAAGGGGTATTTCACGAAACGTTAAATTTTACTGCTCTACATAGCCTCCCTTTAATGCTGATTATAGAAAATAATGGCTGGGGCATGGGGACTGCTCTCAATCATGCTATTGCAAAGCAACCGATAGGAGAATCCCAAGGAGCTTCTTACGGTATACGTTCATTCACTTTAAACGGCTTTGACCTTTTCAATTGTCTTTTAGGCTTTAAAGAAGCTTATGAGTACATGCAAAAGACGCGACTCCCCGTCATTGTTGAATGCTTATGTTCTCGATTTAGAGGACACTCCATTTCCGATCCCAACCTGTATAGAAGTAAAGAAGAAATGGAATGCCTGATCAAAAAAGATCCTATCGTTTTCGCTAAAAAATGGCTGATCCAGTTGGGAGTAATGTCAGAAGAAAGTTTTCAAGCATTACGTGAGGAATGTAAGAATAAGGTTTTAAAAGCTTTTACTGAAGCAAAATCAGATCCAGAACCAACGATTGCTACATTAGAAGAAGGTGTGTATGCCTAAGTATGTTACATTAGAAATCCGAGAAGCTATTAGAGAAGCTATTGATGAAGAAATGGCGAGGGATCCTAATGTATGTATACTAGGAGAAGAAGTCGCTGAATATAATGGTGCTTATAAAGTTACAAAAGGCCTTTTAGATAAGTGGTCGTCATCACGAGTTATTGATACACCAATTAGTGAAGCAGCATTTGCCGGAATAGGAATTGGAGCGGCATTAACTGGTTTGCGTCCTATTATAGAATTCATGAGTTGGAATTTTTCTTTAGTGGCTGCAGATCAAATTATTTCACACGCCGCAAAAATGCATTATATGACTGGGGGCATGTTTTCAGTTCCGATTGTATTTCGTGGTCCTAATGGAGCGGCAGCACAAGTCTCTTGTCAGCACTCTCATTGTGTTGAGGCCCTATATGCTAACATCCCCGGTTTGATTGTTATTTCCCCATCCAATTCTTATGACGCTAAAGGACTATTAAAATCTGCTATTAGAAATGACAACCCTGTTCTCTTCTTAGAAAACGAGTTGGAGTATAATCTCAAATGCGAAGTCCCTGTCGAAGAATACTTAATCCCTATTGGGAAGTCTCAGATCGTGGAAGAGGGCAAAGATTTAACAATTATCACCTACGGTCGAATGGTTTCTATTGTAAAACAAGCTGTAAAGGTTGCGAAACAGCGTTACGGTCTTTCCATAGAAATTCTTGATCTACGCACAATCAAGCCACTAGATATCTCTGGAATATTTTCTTCAGTAAAGAAAACAGGAAATTGTATAGTTGTAGAAGAGGGTCATTACTTTGCAGGGATCTCTGCCGAAATCATTACGGAAATTACAGAACATGTTTTTGATTACCTAGACAGCCCTCCTTTAAGAGTATGCCAAAGAGAAACTCCTATGCCGTACAACAAGACATTAGAGCAAGCAACTCTGCCCAATGCGAATCGTATTTTAGACACTATCGAAAAAATCATGAGGTAAATTTGTGATTTCTCTATTAAAAATGCCGAAACTTTCTCCAACCATGGAAGTAGGAACAATCGTAAAATGGCATAAGAACAATGGCGATAAGATAGAGTTTGGTGACGTTCTCTTAGAAGTATCCACAGATAAGGCTGTGCTAGAACACACGGCAACTGAAGAGGGCTGGTTCCGGGATTGTCTTGTTAAAGAGGGAACAAAAGTACAGATCGGCACACCCATAGCTGTCATATCTTCTGAGAAGGATGAGTCTTTTGACTTAGATCATATCCTTCCTAAAACTCCCGAGCCAGAACTTTCTATAGAAAATGTGCGGCTAGAAGAAAAAGAAGAAGTCACGAAAGCACAACCATACGTTGCCCCTACGCAGCTAGCCTTTCAATTTAAACCTGAACCTCCTCTGTCTAAACCTCTATCTTTAAAAGTAGATTCTTCAAAATCCCCCATTTCTCCCCTAGCTAAACGTGTAGCGAAGGAAAGAAACCTGGATATTTCTGGAATCAAAGGTAGCGGTCCTGGCGGACGTATTGTTGAAAAAGACCTGGATAAAGCTCCTACCAAAGGTATTGCCGGTTTTGGTTACCCTGAAGCTCCTGAAGTGCATCCTGGATCCTATCACGAGGAAACTCTTTCTCCTATTCGAGATATCATTGCACAGAGGCTACAAGCTGCAAAAGCCTCTATTCCACATTTTTATGTAACACAAAAAGTGTATGCTTCGCCGTTACTTGCCTTACTTAAAGAATTACAGGTCCAAGGAATTAAGCTGTCTATTAATGACTGTATTGTTCGTGCTTGCGCCTTAGCTTTAAAAGAGTTTCCTGAAGTCAATTCAGGTTTCAATAGCGTCGATAATACCATTGTACGTTTTGAAACTATCGATATTTCAATTGCTGTGGCTATTCCTGATGGTGTGATCACGCCTATTGTACGCTGTGCTGACCGTAAGAATATAGGTATGATTTCTGCCGAGATTAAAAACTTAGCTGCTAAAGCTAAATCTCAATCTTTAAAAGAGGAAGAGTATAAAGGCGGGTCTTTCTGTGTTTCCAATTTAGGCATGACGGGAATTACCGCATTCACAGCCATTATCAATCCCCCTCAAGCAGCTATTCTTACTGTAGGTAGTGTTCAAGAAGAGCCTGTAGTTATCAATGGAGAGATTATAGTTGGTTCTACATGTATATTGACATTATCTATAGATCACCGTGTGATTGACGGATATCCTGCAGCCATGTTTATGAAACGATTACAGAAAATTTTAGAAGCTCCTTCTGTCCTTTTATTAAATTAAAAGTTGCGGGTTTTTCCACAACAAGCGTTGCTAGTACAAGTCCTGCCTATTTGAGTAGCAGCGCCTTTTTCTTAAGATTTATGATGAGTCGGAACATTCCATATATCTCTGGCATAGTCAGCAATAGCTCTATCACTAGAGAAAAAGCCCATACCGCCTACGTTATATATCGATTTCTTCACCCATTCTTCTGTGTGTTGGAATAAGGTAGCCGCAGATTCATGCACTTTAATGTACGATTCTAAATCCGCTAAAACAAAGAATGGATCACCTTCATGTAATAATCTATGTACTATAGGCTTGAATAGGTCTTTGTCTGAAGTGTTGAAAAATCCTTGATCTAGTAATTTTAACACATGAGCAATCTTGGGATTGTTATTACATATAGCCTGTGGGTAATACTCTCGCCTGATTTTTGCGATTTCTTCTTCTAGCAAACCGAAAATGAACATATTGTCCCTACCAATATATTCCGACATTTCTATATTGGCTCCATCCATGGTTCCTATTGTTAGGGCACCGTTTAACGCAAATTTCATATTTCCCGTTCCGGAAGCTTCCATACCTGCTGTAGAGATCTGCTCAGAGATATCAGAAGCAGGCATAATCATCTCAGACATCGTCACCCGATAATTTGGAAGAAAGAGAACTTTTAAGACTTGATTTACCTTAGGATCATTATTTACACAGTCGGCGACGCTATTGATAAGTTTAATGATTAACTTAGCAAAAGCGTATCCTGGGGCCGCTTTTCCAGCAAAAATTACTGTTGTGGGGACAATACTTGAAGATACATTCTCTTTAAGATCATTATAAAGATAAATAACCCGAAGAATGTTCATTAACTGCCGTTTATATTCATGAATACGCTTTACATGAAAATCAAACATAGAGGACGGATCTATGTTCTCTCCGATTTCTTTTTTAAGTTTTAATGCAAAATCCTGCTTATTATTTAGCTTAATTTTATGCCACTGTTCTCGAAAACTCGCATCATCAGCGAAGGGTAGCACCTTGTGAATTTGAGAGAGGTCCGTAATATGAGCACTCCCTATCGTTTCCTCTAATAATGCATCCAAGCGCGGATTACATAAGGCGAGCCAACGTCTTGGGGTAATCCCATTAGTTACGTTAATAAATTTATCGGGGAAAAACTCTACGAAATCTTTAAATAATGTGGTTTTTATAAGATGAGAGTGAAAAGCAGAGACACCATTAACTTTAGACGAACCTACAACTGCTAAACTGGCCATATTGACATGTTTATCACAACCCTCCTCAATAATAGACAACGCTCGACGCTTATCGTCATTTCCAGGAAATCTCTGAGAAACTTTCTCCAACCATCGAGAATTAATTTCATAGATAATCTCTAAATGTCTAGGCAATAGTCTTGAAAAGAGATCGATAGACCAACGCTCTAAGGCTTCTGGCAATATCGTATGATTTGTATAATTGAAAATGCGTGTGGTCATATCCCAAGCGGTATCCCAAGGGAGTTCCTCCCTATCAACTAAGATATGCATCATTTCAGCTATTCCTAATGCAGGATGGGTATCATTAAGCTGTACAGCTGCCTTGTTCGGGAGATCATCCAAAGAAATATGTGTTTTCGTATATCGACGAAGAATATCTTGGATTGTGGCAGAAACTAAAAAGTACTCTTGTTTTAACCGCAGCTCTTGCCCCTCAGAAATAGAATCATTAGGGTATAATACTCTAGAAATGTTCTCTACTAATGCAATGTCTTCTATGGCACGAATATAATTCCCATGATTAAAGTAATTAAACTCAAATCCATGTGGGGATTGTGCTTGCCACAAGCGTAAGGTATTTACAGTCTCTATGCCATATCCTGGAATAGGGACATCATAAGCCATGGCTAGCACTTCTTGAGTATCTACAAGATCAGCAACTTCTTTGCCTCGAGCATCCGTATAATGAATTACTCTACCGTAAAAGCGAACAGGATAGAGATATTCTCCTCTACATATTTCCCAAGGGTTACCGTAACGCAACCATTCATCGGGGGCTTCTACTTGATAACCATTCACTATTTTCTGATCAAAGATACCATAATCGTAACGGATACCATATCCATAAGCAGGAATTCCCAAGGTCGCCATGGAATCTAAATAACACGCTGCAAGTCGTCCTAATCCACCATTCCCTAATCCTGCATCTGCTTCCATTTGTATTAAAGTATCGAAATCATAATGCAATTCCTCTAAAGCATCGCGAACAAGATCCAACATTCCTAAATTCAGAAGATGGCTTTTCAAACTTCTACCAAGTAGAAATTCCATAGAAATATAATAAACACGCTTAACATCTTGTTCGTAGTAACTATTCTGGGTTTTTAGCCAGCCTTTAGCTAACCATTCCATTACAGTCTGTGCAACTGCTGTAAATATATCTCTTGCTGAAGCAGATTCCGGAGATCGAACTACACCAAAATACAGACGATTTAAAATTGCCTGCTTCATCGTTTCTACATTTACTAAATTCTTATCAAAATTCATAAGTCTCCGAATCAAGGGATAAGCAAGAAGTGATTTTTGTATTTCCATAAGAAAAATCTAAAAAAAAAGAAAGAACTTAGAAGGAAGACTTCTTGAAACACAAGGAGTATGAAACCCATCTCTATAGAAAATGAAAACTGGTGTCGAAAACATGGAAACTGCTCTGAGAGCACCATCTGAGACCCTCATTCAGTGTATTCAAATTGATCTGAAAATAATAATCTGATAAATATTTCTTACATTTTTGATAATTAAGTGACTTATGACCTCAGCACATGAATTTGGGGCGTTCTCCGGACGAGCAAATAGAAATGTCTTTACTCTCAACGATTTTAAAGGCTCCGATTCTACAAGGTATCAAAAACCCAGAATCTCTCAAGACACAGTCAGCGTAGCTCGCCCTTATACGGATAGGCATCCTAAAGGCCTCACGATTCAGCATACAGCTCTTTGGGTAACTTTAGGCGTCGTCTCTATGTGTTCGACTAGCTTGTTATTCGCAAGTGGCTATTACGCAACACCTACAATTTTAGTAGCACTCATTTTACAGATTGCTTTGACAATAGTGTCTATAGCCTGTTTGATTATCCACTATGCTCTGAGGAAAAAGTTAGTGTAGGCTAACAAGGGATTTCTTCTTCAGGGAAAAACTCAAGACTCTTATACGCTGAAGTTAAATACTTCATTAAGTCTTGCGTAGCAATACTAATGTCGTGCCCACCTTCTTCTACTTTTTGAGAAATAGCACGTATTGATGAAATTACTGTTGAATGATCTCTAGAAAATACATCCCCTATCCTTACGTAGGATAAAGACAATTTCTGCCGACATAAGTACATAGCGACTTGTCTAGGCAAGACATACTCTCGAGATTGTGAACGCCCTAAAATACTCTCTGGAGACACTCCATAATACTTAGCCACAGCATGCACAATTCCTGAAGGAGTTAAACGCACACTTTCCGCAGCTTCTAATACATCGTGTAAGAGAGATTGTATATCATCTTCATAGAGCAGTTGCTGAGTTAGTTTTTTATAAGCAACACGCTTTGAAAGCAAAGTTAACGCATGTAGTAGCGCTTTCATGTTTGAAGATAGTGCGTGAATTAAGAAGTCCAAAGCTGAGTCTTCTATGCGGATAGATAATTGCTCTGTTTGTCGCATGAGAAAACTTCTTAATCCCTCTTTCGTTAAAGGATGGATAAGAACAGCGACTCCCCATTCAAAACGACTAATTAAGCGTTCTTCCATTGCTTTTAAGTCTGCAGGAGCATATGCCGATGAGATAACAATCAACTTACCTTCTGTTTGCAAGGAATTAAAAGTATGGAAAAACTCTTCCTGAGTAGCTCCTTTACCCGAGAATACTTCTATGTCCTCTATAAATAAAGCATCGACATTACGGTAAAAAGAACGAAATCTCTGCATTTCTCCAGAACGTATGGCAGAAACTAAATGTTCAGTAAATAAATCTGAAGCAACGTAAAGAATTTTACCCCCAGATTCCCGAAGAACATTTACAGCAGCTTGCATTAAATGTGTTTTCCCCGACCCCTCTGGTCCAAAAAGATAAATGGGGTTAAAAGGAAAGCCTGTAGCATCTTCTGAAGGTTTTGTAAACTCCTGTAAAATACGAAACGGCAAGTCATTTTCAGGTGTCACAAGAAAATTAGCAAAAGTCATTTCAGGATTGACATTGCCATACTGCATAGTAAAATAGGCAGTTTTTTCCTGCTGCATCTGCTTTTCTTTATAGAAAGGAGTAGTTTTATCGAGGGAAGTAACGTGAACACGAATTAACTTCCCGTTATTATTCACTAAACTTGTTTTTACCTTGTGGCGTATATGCTCCTCAAACCAAGTCACTTGAAAAGAATCTTTGGCTTCAAGATACAAATTACACGCATCAAAGCATAGGACTTTTAACGACCTTAACCATTTGTCTACAGTACTCGTACCGATTTCTTTTTCTTGTAGCAAAAGAAAGTCTTCCCACGCCCGCATAAAACTATCTCATCTAAATAGTTTTCTTATATCTTTTTTAGTATAAAAAAGCTTTTTTTTCAGTTGTTACCTTTGCTTTTTCTTATTAACAGTGATTTCGTTTTTCAGATGCTGCCTGTCCAAAATCTTATTAGTCACCCACTGCTGGATCAACCCAAGAAGCATAGAGGAAAACCAATAAATATTTAGACCTGAAGGGAAATTATAAAACATAAAGGTAAACAAAAGAGCCATCATAGTCCCCATTGCTTCCTGTTGTCTTTGTTGATCTGTAACAGGTCCTTTTTTCTGCAAAGCTGAAAGCTTTTGCTGGATGAACATGACAACCCCCAACAAGATGGGAAGAAGATGAAATTCGTTGCCAATAAACCAAACTGGTGTCGTCCAAGAGAACAAAACATCCGGAGCTGTTAAATTATCAATCCATCCTGGAATGAAAGAGGCGCCACGAAGAAGGAATGAGGATTTTAATAAATCAAACATAGCGATAAGAAAAGGCAATTGAATCAATAAAGGCAAACAGCCTGTTATAGGATTCACCTTATTTGTCTTATATAAAGCCATCACTTCCATTTGGGCTCGCTTAGGCTCTTTCTTATACTTTTGTTGAATTTCCTGAATATAAGGAGACAGCTTTTGCATACGTCTCATGGAACGTATAGACCAAGCATTTAATGGGTATAATAATAATTTTAAAAATACTGTAAGCAGAATAATAGAAATTCCCCAAGAGCCTGTGATCATTTTGAAAAACTTCATAATGATAAAAAGTAAAGCTGCAAAAGGCTCAGTAATAAAAGCGAATAGTCCTCGGAAAGTTATACAATCAAGATACTGAGAGTTTTCACCTTTAGGATTTGTATATGCTCGATCTAAAGCCTTTAAAGTAGGTTCTGCTAAAGGTCCGGCGTAGACCAGAAAACGATACGTGCCTTCTTCCTTGGGTAAAGGAAGTAAGGTTTCATATCCCGGATATTTAGAAGCAGGATACGCTTGATTTTTAGGATATAGCGAAGATAAGCGTGTAGGAACAGAATTTCCAGAAACATAAGCAGCAGCGTATCCAGCAGGTATATCTGTGAGCGGAGATAAAATAATACCGAAATATCCATTGGAATTGAGTATCCATTGAGGATACACTCCACTACGCAAAGATAATGGATCTTTAGACTTAGGCAGTTTCACCTTATCCAACTGTCCTTTATTCTTTTTAATCACGCGGTATTTAATAGCTGGACTAAATGTATTGGACATAATTTCAACTTCAGGGACACCTGAAGTTATCCACATATCGTCACTAGAACGATTTAAACCAACAGCAACCTCAAAAGCATAGGGTTGTTGCTCAGGAAATGTATAAGTTTTCTTAATAGAGCCGTCGTAGCTCTCTAATTCCAATACATTGCTGTTGAAGACAGAAACTCGATATCCAGAAGTAACCGGATTGACAAGGTCTCTACCCGAAACAATATTTAAAGCATGATAACTAGCAGGTGTGCGTTTCTTCGAATCAGAAAGAATCCCCCTACGCAACAAAGGATAATATCCTCCTATAGTATCAGAGACTATTTGGTTATTTGGTCCTACAGAAGGTAGCCCAGGGAAAGAAGCCTCACTAGGCACTTGAGATTTCAAATCTCTATCAAAACCAATTTCATTAACTATACTCTTGCTATCTTCTGAAGAGAAAGGAAGGTTAATGCCTTCTATAGCACCACTCTCTTGAGAAATCACTAATTGCATGTATTCATTAGACAGAACAAAATACTGGCCAGAATGGGTGTCTGTATTTGTTTCACGAGAATTGCTAAAAATAGCAGCTTTAGTCATTGGAAGATCTAAGGATTCTAATCTTTCTTCCTTAGAATTATAAATACCTAAAGGTAGGTATTCATTACCCGACCTCCAGAACACTAAAGACGTTCCGTAAACTTGACTGTCTTTATTATAAACCTTACCTTCATCCTGCTTATATTGACCTAAGAAAACTATAGGTTCTTGATTATTACGAAACTCCACGACTAAAACAGGAAGAGCTTCGCTGGTTACAGGAAGAAATACCTTTCCTGTATGTGAAGGTACTGTCGATTTACCTGTTTCCCCGTACAAAGCAACGTGAATATTATCACAAGCTGTTGTCTCTTCTATAAAATCCCAACGAGATCCAGAAGAATAAACTGAACTTGCTGAATTCCCTTGATTCAATAGGAGAAGTCTATCTCCAATACACACTGCGTAATGATTCTTATTTACTTCTTCATCTGGGTGTGTTGTCCAGGGAGAAACACCTAGACCCATAGACTTAGTTGCTGCAAGCACTTGTTCTGAAATTGTTTTTTGTTTCTCTGTAAGAGCTTTGCAAGAGCGAAAATCATTATAACCAAAAAAGATTTGGCATCCGACAAAAGCCATGCCAACTAAAGAAACAAACAACAATGAACGTTTATTCATCTGTTAAACTCTGAAAAATTAAACTAAAAAGCTAAAATACCATAGTATCTATTTATCTCCCATAAGAGATTCCTAAAATACGTATGAAATTCTTTCTATTTTGCTGATGAAATAGAAGTCTTATCTTTCTTATTTTTAAGGAAGCATACGACTCCTAAAGATAGACCGAGTACAAATAAAGGCAAGGACAGTATTTGACCCATGGTTAACCAACTATCAGGCTCTATCACTTTACCTTGAGGGCTTTTAAAAAACTCAGCAACAAAACGAATCAAAGATATACCCACTAATCCCAAGGCTGTGGCCCACCCAGAGCCTAAACGAAAATAACGTTTATAACTTAAGAAGAACAAGATGATAGAAAGCAATAAATAACTCACTCCTTCATACAACTGTACTGGGTGTGTAGGCACCCCCAATACGCCTTGAGTAGGAGATGAGAAAATAATCCCCCAAGGAAGGTTGGTTGGTTTTCCTACAATTTCTTGGTTCATAAAATTTCCAATACGAATCATAAAAGCCGCACAACCAAATACGGACGCACAAAGATCACAAAGAAACAAAAAGGTCAATATGGGAAGTTTTTTTCTATATATCCGAGAGAATAGGATGGCCCATAGAATTAAGCCTACCATACCTCCGTGGCTGGCTAATCCCCCATGCCATACTTTGAAAATCTCTTGAGGATTATTGAAATAAAAATTGCCTCCATAAAATAAAATATAAGCTATACGTGATCCAGGAATGATAAATAACAGAGAATATAAAGCGAAATCCTCCAAAGCTACACGAAGTTGTCTCTTAGAAAATTTGGTTTTATCTTCTTCAGTATAGGAAGATAGCGCGAGATAAATACCCAAGATAAAGGTAAGCAAAATCCCCAGAGAAAAACATAGACCATACCAAGACACTCGGAGAGGCCAGTTTTCTGAGTTCCATAGAAATTTTGAATGATTCCAGTATATCGCTGATAAGAAGATTCGCATTATTCAATCCAAAAATAGAAAAAAATATAAAATCCGTATAGAATGGTTAAATTGCAACAAGCAAAAGCACATGACTCGTAACAAAAATCACCTACTTATTTATCTCCCCGGGATGCTCTGGTTATCAGGAGGAATTAAATTGCTTTTAAAAGCCTCCACGGTTGTTTACCAACCCGATTGTTCCTTCAAAATCTTTGTCCTCCTAGCTATGGGAGCATGGTTGGTTGCATCTTTAAAATACCGATTTTTATTATCAAAATCCGTATCCTCTCAAAATGACCTATCTAACCAATTACTCTTGGGAGAGATTTCAAAAAAAGTTTACATAAGAAAGTCGTTTTTTTCTAAACGCTTTTTAGTTATGGCTGCCATGGTGATTATATCTCTACTACTACGTAGATACATTGATAATCCAGCCATTCTATTCTTCATCCGTTCGACGATAGGGTACACTCTTATAAAAACAGCTCTGACCTACTTCGCTAAGTCCCCAAAAAACCAATTAGAAAGCCTTTAAATATAGATTTCCATTATGCAGATTGCACATATAGGAACTGATATTATTGAAATTTCCCGAATTCGGAAAGCGATAAAGACACACAATCAAAGAATGCTTAATAAAATCTTCACAAAAAAGGAACAGGTATATTGTTTAAGACTCATAGACCCTTGTCCTTCTTTAGCCGCTAGGTTTGCAGGGAAAGAAGCTGTAGCTAAAGCCCTAGGAACTGGAATAGGAAAGATTGTCGGTTGGAAAGATATAGAGATCCTGAAAATATCAAAACAACCCGAAGTCTTTTTACCAGAAAGGGTGTATCAAAAATTAGGAATCTCCAAAGTCTTGTTATCAATCAGCCATAGTCGTGAGTACGCCACAGCTATGGCAATAGCATTAATTTAAGAAACGTTCGGCCTCTAAAGCAGCCATACACCCACTGCCCGCAGCTATGATGGCTTGTCGATAATGTTTATCCTGAACATCCCCAGCAGCAAATACTCCTGGAATAGAGGTTCTGCAAGTACCTGGTTCAGTAATGATATAACCATGTTCATCTAAAGCTAGCTGACCACCTAAGAAATCCGTATTCGGCCTATGTCCTATAGCAAAAAATACGCCTCCTGCATCCCGAGTAGAAACCTCTTTAGAAACATTGTTTAAAATATCAACAGAACGAACAAAGGTATCTCCGGAAATTTTTACTATTGAACTATTCCAAAGGAAAGAGATCTTTTCATTCGACTCTGCCTTTTTTATCATCGCTTTAGAAGCTCTTAACGTATCCCTTCTATGTACCACAAAGACACGCTTTCCATACCGAGTCAGAAAAATTGCTTCTTCTAAAGCAGAATCTCCACCGCCAATAACATACAAGTCTTTATTTTTAAAAATAGGAGAGGCGCCGTCACACACAGCACAAGCTGTAACGCCTTTTTGCCAGAATTCGTTGTCAGCGGCTCCGGGAATTTCTAAACGCTTTGCAGAAGCTCCCGTTGCTATAATACACGCGTCACAGGTATATTTTTCTTCGTTGGACATTACTACAAAAGGACGTATAGTGAAATCCACTGAAGTCACATCTTTTGGAAGAATTTGAGTTCCAAAACGACTAGACTGGGATTTCATATTCTCCATTAATTTTGGACCTAGTATGCCTTCAGGGAATCCAGGGAAATTTTCTACTTCAGTAGTAGTCATTAATTGACCACCGGCAACACCGGAAAAAAAGCCCTCGAATAAAATAGGACTTAAAAGTGCTCTTGAAGCATAAATCGCTGCAGTATAACCTGCAGGGCCAGAGCCGATAATAATTACTTTAGCGTAAGTCATTTATTTTTACCCTACCGAATAATTTTAGAAATAAATCTAAAACAAATAAAAAATTTTAAAGCAACAAATTAGCATAAAAAAACTGCTGCAAGGGAGATCTTGCCTTTTTTAAGGTTTATATTTACACTATCTTTTTTGACTTTGTAGTTTTTAGGAGAATAACATTAAATGCCAAAACAATCCGAATACACTTGGGGATCCAAAAAAATTCTTGATACTATAGATTGCCTCTCGGAAGACGTTGTTGAATTCAAAGATCTTCTCTGCTCAACACACGGAATTACTTCAAGCGATGAGGAACCTACCAGTGAGATACAACCTGGCGCCATCCTAAAAGGTACTGTAGTTGATATCAATAAGGACTTCGTAGTCGTTGACGTTGGACTGAAATCCGAAGGGGTGATTCCGATGTCAGAATTCATCGAATCCTCTGAAGGCTTGGTTCTTGGTGCTGAAGTAGAGGTATACTTAGACCAAACGGAAGATGAAGAAGGAAAGGTTGTTTTATCCAGAGAAAAAGCTACTCGCCAAAGACAATGGGAACACATTTTAGCTCACTGTGAAGAAGGTTCCATTGTCAAAGGACAAATTATACGCAAAGTCAAAGGTGGTCTCATTGTTGATATTGGGATGGAAGCTTTCCTCCCCGGTTCCCAAATTGATAATAAGAAAATTAAGAACTTAGATGATTATGTAGGCAAGGTCTGCGAATTCAAAATCTTGAAAATCAACATTGATAGAAGAAATGTTGTTGTTTCAAGAAGAGAACTCCTAGAAGCTGAACGAATTTCTAAAAAAGCAGAACTTATTGAACAAATCACTATTGGCGAACGCCGTAAAGGTATCGTTAAAAACATTACAGATTTCGGTGTATTCTTAGACCTAGATGGTATCGATGGTCTCCTCCATATTACAGATATGACATGGAAACGCATTCGTCATCCATCTGAAATGGTAGAACTCAATCAAGAACTCGAAGTTGTGATTCTTAGCGTTGATAAAGAAAAAGGTCGTGTTGCCCTTGGTCTTAAACAAAAAGAACACAATCCATGGGAAGACATTGAGAAGAAATATCCTCCAGGAAAACGCATTACTGGTAAAATTGTTAAGCTTCTCCCCTACGGAGCCTTTATCGAAATTGAAGAAGGTATTGAAGGTTTAATTCACGTCTCTGAAATGTCGTGGGTTAAAAATGTTGTCGATCCTAGTGAAGTAGTCAACAAAGGTGATGAAGTCGAAGCCATCGTTTTATCTATTCAAAAAGATGAAGGTAAAATTTCTTTAGGTCTAAAACAAACAGAACACAATCCGTGGGATAATATCGAAGAGAAATATCCCATTGGTTTACACGTACGTGCAGAAATTAAAAATCTTACAAATTATGGTGCCTTTGTTGAATTAGAGCCTGGTATTGAAGGCTTAATTCATATCTCTGACATGAGTTGGATTAAAAAGGTATCCCACCCTTCAGAACTCTTCAAAAAAGGTAGTATTGTTGAAGCTGTTATCCTCTCAGTAGATAAAGAAAGTAAAAAAATCACTCTAGGAGTCAAACAGCTAAGTTCAAATCCTTGGAATGAAATTGAAGAAATGTTCCCCACGGGAAGCGTGATTTCTGGAGTTGTAACTAAAATTACAGCATTCGGAGCGTTTGTAGAACTGCAAAACGGTATAGAAGGTCTGATTCACGTTTCAGAGCTCTCTGAAAAGCCTTTTTCAAAAATTGAAGATATTATCTCAATAGGCGATTCAGTATCTGCAAAAGTTATCAAACTGGATCCTGATCATAAAAAGGTATCTCTTTCAGTGAAAGAATACTTAGCTGATAAACAGCATGATCAAACAGATACTGATATAGATGATTTGGACTTAGAAGATTTAGTTAGTTCAGATAAAAAGAAAAAAGGGAAATAATATTACTTAAAAGGTTGAGCTTATGTTGTATAACATAAGCTTGCCTTGGTTTAGCACTCTGTCTGTTTCCTTACTTATAAGAGGAGTATAATGAATAAAGATCTTGTAGCTATTTTTGACTACATGGAGAAGGAAAAAGGAATTCAACGCCCTGTTATCATAGGAGCTATTGAATCGGCCTTAAAAATTGCAGCGAAAAAAACACTAAGAGATGATGCTAACGTTTCTGTAAATATTAATCCTAAGACTGGTGATATCGAAGTTTTCTGTGAGAAAGAAATCGTAGAAGTATGTGAAAATCCCAGTAAAGAGATTCCTTTAGACAAAGCTAGAGAATACGATCCTGAATGCGAAATTGGGCAGTACATGGACGTTCCCTTTGTTTCTGAACATTTTGGCAGAATTGCTGCTCACGCTGCCCGACAAATCATCGGCCAGAAATTACGCCATGCAGAAAGAGATGTGATCTATGAAGAGTATCGTCATAGGGTCAATGAAATCCTTTCTGGAGTTGTTAAGCGATTTGCAAAAGGATCCAACTTAATCATAGATTTAGGGAAGGTGGAAGGTCTCCTACCAGCTCGTTGTTACCCTAAAACAGAAAAGCATAAAGTTGGTGATAAGATTTATGCTCTGTTGTACGAGGTGCAGGAGTCAGAAAATGGGGGTGCTGAAGTTATCCTCAGCCGTAGCCATCCTGAATTTGTGAAGCAACTTTTCTTGCAAGAAGTTCCAGAACTAGAAGAAGGCTCTGTAGAAATTGTTAAAATTGCTCGTGAAGCAGGCTACAGAACTAAAATAGCTGTAAGTTCATCCGATCCAAAAACAGATCCTGTGGGCGCTTTTGTTGGAATGAGAGGTTCTCGAGTGAAAAATATCATTCGAGAATTAAATGACGAAAAAATAGATATTGTAAACTATTCTCCTGTGACTACAGAATTGTTGCAAAATTTGCTTTGCCCCATAGAAATTCAAAAGATTGCAGTTTTAGAAGATGACAAAGTTATTGCTATAGTCGTTCAGGATGCTGATTACGCAACCGTAATTGGTCAGCGAGGAATCAATGCTCGTTTGATTAGTCAAATCTTAGACTATGAACTCGAAGTTCAACGTATGAGCGAATACAATAAACTATTAGAAATTCAACGCCTACAGTTAGCGGAATTTGATAGCCCTCTATTAGATGAGCCGCTAGAGATGGAAGGCATTAGTAAGTTGGTTGTCCAGAATCTTGTACACGCAGGATACGACACGATCAGAAAGGTATTATTAGCCAGTGCTAATGATCTTGCTTCTGTTCCTGGAATCAGTTTAGAACTTGCTTATAAGATCCTTGAGCAAGTCAGCAAATATGGAGAAGGCAAAGTTGACGAAAAACCTAAAATTGAAGATTAAAAACGCTCAATTAACGAAAGCTGCTGGATTAGATAAATTAAAGCAAAAATTAGCTCAGGCAGGATCTTCAGACACAAAAAGCTCTTCAGAAAAGCCTACGACTAAGGTTCCTGAAAAAGTTGCTAAAGAAAAAGTCGTGAAGAAAAAGAGTGTTCTAGATTCTAGCGTACCTACGATGGCTGAGCATGTTTCTACTGAAACTTCTCCACGCAGAATTCGAGCTAAAAATCGTTCATCTTTTGCGTCTGAAGATTCAACCATTCCTTCTCCTGTTTCCGTAGATACCGAGTCTACTGCGTTCTCCCCTCCTGTTGTGGAAGAAGTGGTTTCTCCCCTGGAGTCCGCTGAGCCGGAAATTGTAGAGCCCACTCCCGCTTCTATAGTAGACGAACCTGAAACAACTATTCAGGAGCCCCCTCCTCCAAAGAAAGAAGCCGAATTAGTAGTTAAAAAGGAACCTCCTAAAAATGTTGTTTCTATCAAGTCGAATTTCGGGCCTACCGGAAAACATATTAATCACTTGTTAGCGAAGACTTTTAAAGCTCCTAAAAAAGAAGATAAGCCTGCGCCTAAAGAACGCACAGGAACAGTTCAAACAAAGCCTCAACAATCTTCTGAAGTTCCTAGTGATAAACAACATTCTTCAAACAATCGACAGTCTCAACCTTTTTATCGTAGGGATACGTCAAAGAGACCTGGATCTGATTTTAGAGATCGTTCGAAAAAAGATGACAGTCCTAAGGCATTTACAGGTAGAGATCGCTATGGATTAAACGACAGTAGCGATGACGATAAGTGGAGGAAAAAACGTGTTCAAAAAACTAAGAAACACTATGACGAACACTCAGTACAGCGCCCCACTCACATTAAAGTGCCTCTGCCTATTACGATTAAGGATCTTGCTGCAGAAATGAAGCTTAAAGCTTCTGAACTGATCCAAAAAATGTTTATTCATGGTATGACGTACGTTGTCAATGACGTATTAGATAATGAAACAACGGTACAATTTATTGGATTAGAGTTTGGCTGTACTATCGATATCGATTCATCAGAACAAGATAAGCTCTGTATCGAAAGTAATACTGTTAAAGAAGAAATACAAGAAACAGATCCAAGTCAATTAATCATTCGTCCTCCTATCGTAGCTTTTATGGGCCACGTGGATCATGGAAAAACTACTTTAATTGACTCGCTAAGAAAAAGTAATGTGGCAGCAGTAGAAGCTGGGGCTATTACACAGCATATGGGAGCCTTCTGTTGTTCTACACCTGTTGGAAATATTACTATCTTGGATACTCCTGGCCACGAAGCCTTTTCTGCTATGAGAGCTCGAGGTGCGGAAGTTTGCGATATCGTTGTACTTGTAGTTGCCGGGGATGAAGGAATCAAAGAACAAACTTTGGAAGCCGTCAAACACGCTCGTGCAGCAAATATCACTATTGTTGTAGCAATCAATAAGTGTGATAAACCCAATTTCAATGCAGATACTGTTTACAGACAACTTTCTGAAATCAACCTATTGCCAGAGGCATGGGGAGGTACAACGGTAACAATTAATACCTCTGCAAAAACTGGCGAAGGTTTATCTGAGCTTTTAGAAATGCTTGCTCTACAAGCAGAAGTTTTAGAGTTAAAAGCGAATCCAGAGGCTCGTGCTCGTGGAATTGTTATCGAATCTGAGCTACACAAAGGTTTAGGTGCAGTAGCAACGATTTTAGTGCAAAACGGTACCCTACATCTTGGTGAAGCATTAGTTTTCAATGATTGTTATGGCAAAGTTAAAACAATGCATAACGAACATAACCAGCTAATGACATCGGCCAGTCCTTCTGTCCCAGCTTTAATCACAGGGCTATCTAGTATGCCCAAGGCAGGTGATCCTTTTGTTGTCGTTAAAAACGAAAAAACAGCTAAGGAAATTGTTAATGCTAGAATTGCTGGCCAACAGAAATTTGCTTTGCAAAAGAAACGTCCTAATTTTGACGCTATGCTGCAAAATAAAAAGATCCTTAAACTTATTATCAAAGCGGATGTTCAAGGATCTATTGAAGCTTTGTCCAGTTCTGTCTTAAAAATTGTTTCTGATAAAGTAAGTGCCGAAATTCTTTCGAGTAGCGTTGGAGAAATTTCTGAGTCCGATATTCGTTTGGCGGCAGCATCTAAAGCCGTAATTATTGGTTTCCATACGGGTATAGAAAGCCACGCCGAATCTCTGATCAAAAACTTAGGAGTCAAAGTACATTTGTTTAACATTATCTACCATGCTGTAGATGCTGTTAAAGAAATGATGACAGCATTGCTTGATCCTATTGCTGAAGAGAGAAACCTTGGTTCTGCTGAAATCAAAGAAACCTTCAAGTCATCACAATTAGGTACAATTTATGGTTGCTTGGTTTCCGAAGGTGTAATGACTAGAAATCAAAAAGTACGTGTTGTACGCAATAATGAAGTTCTTTGGAAAGGTAACTTATCTTCATTAAAACGTATTAAAGAAGACGTTAAAGAAGTTAAAAAAGGGCTTGAATGCGGTATTTTATTAGAAGGATATCAGAATGCTCAGGTAGGTGATATTCTACAATGTTACGAAGTGATATATCATCCACAAAAGCTTTAGAATATTATGACTGAAAATAGACGCATAAAAAAGGTTAATTCATTATTGCGCGAAGCAATTGCGAATGTAATTTTAAAAGATGTGAAGCATCCTAAAATTTCCAATCGTTGGATTACGGTTACTAGGGTATGTTTGTCTAAAGATTTACATTCTGCTCGTGTCTATGTTTCAATTATGCCACATGAAAATACATCAACAGAAACTTTAGAAGCGTTAAAGGCATCCGCAAGGTACATTGCTTATAAGGCTTCTAAAGGCGTCGTACTTAAGTATTTTCCCGAGATAAATTTTTATCTCGAGGATATTTTTTCTCCGCAGGATCATATAGAAAACTTGCTCTGGAAAATACGAGAACAAGATAAAAATTAATACCATCCGCTAGAAAGATCTAAACATTGACGACATCATTATGGAACTTGCTACAGAACTTAAAGAAGGTATTCTTCTAATAGATAAGCCTCAAGGAAGGACCTCGTTTAGTCTCATTCGTACTCTCACAAAATTGATCGGTGTGAAAAAAATCGGTCATGCAGGCACTTTGGATCCCTTTGCTACGGGTGTGATGGTCATGTTGATCGGCCGTAGATTCACGCGCCTTTCGGATGTTTTATTATTTGAAGATAAAGAATATGCTGCAGTTGCTCACCTAGGAACAACTACAGATTCTTATGATTGCGATGGCAAAATTGTGGGTAGGTCAAAAAAGATCCCTACCTATGAAGAAATTCTAGAGGCTTCGCAGTATTTCCAGGGGGAAATTCAGCAAATTCCTCCAATGTTTTCTGCAAAAAAAGTTAACGGAAAAAAGCTTTATGAATATGCCCGAAAGGGGTTATCCATAGAACGTCGCCAATCTACGGTTCAAGTAAGCTTACAAATTACAAAATATGAATATCCCCTGCTGCATTTTTCTATACAATGTAGCAAAGGAACTTACATTCGTAGTATTGCTCATGAACTAGGAAACATGTTAGGCTGTGGAGCGTATTTGGAAGAACTTAGGCGTTTGCGTAGTGGTAGTTTTTCTATAGATCAATGTATTGATGGATGTCTTTTAGACTGTCCTGACTTTGATATATCTCCTTACCTAAGGGATTTTAATGGAAATATGCTATAGTTTGACATCGATTCCCCAATCTGTGGATTCTGTAACTATAGGTTTTTTTGATGGTTGTCATCTAGGTCACAAGAAATTACTAACTGTTTTATCTTCCTATCCGGGGTTGTCAGGAGTGATTACTTTTGACTTACATCCTCAAGCGGTTTTACAGTTCCCTGCCCCCAAGTTAATTACAAGTACAAAAGAACGCCTTCTCCTTCTGCAAGATTTTCCTATAGACTACTTGTGTATTCTTTCCTTTACGCAAAGGTTTGCTAATCAATCTGCTGAAAGCTTCATACGTTCCCTGCATCAAACATTAAGATGTAAACGTTTAATCTTGGGGTATGACTCTAAATTAGGTAAGGGAGGGGAAGGAAACGCTACAACACTACAACCTCTGGCCAACTCTCTAGGAATAGAAATTATAGAAGTCGCTCCTCATAAGATAGATCAAGAAATTGTCTCTAGCAAAAGAATTCGTCAGTTTTTAATGCAAGGTGACTTAGATAATGCTAATCGTCATTTAGGTCACTCATATAAATATCTTGGGACAATCGAGGCTGGTTATGGTTTAGGGACCCAGTTAGGAGTGGCTACAATTAACCTCCCTCAGGAACAATGTCTGCTTCCGTACGGAGTCTATGCATGCGCAATAGACTATCGCACCACAATCTATCAAGGGATTATGAATCTCGGTAAGGCTCCTACAGTAGGAAGAAATTCGTTATGTTTAGAAGCGCATCTTTTTGACTTCTCTGGGAACTTGTATGGCGAGACAGTTTCTGTCATCCCTAAGAAATTTATCCGCAAAGAAAGAAAATTCCCTTCTCGAGAGATGTTGTCTCAAGCAATTCGAAAGGACATAGACAGCGCAAAAGCTTTCTTCTCTACTAATTATGCAAGAAAAGCATAATATCGCCATCCTGCACAATGTAGTCTCTACCCTCTGCTCGCAATTTGCCGGCTTCGCGGACTCCTGTACGGCTTCCATAGGTGATCATGTCTTCAAGAGTAACGACTTCCGCTCGGATAAACCCTTTTTGGATATCGGTGTGAATTTGGCCTGCAGCTTCCGCAGCTGTAGATCCTATAGGAATAGTCCAAGCTCGGGTTTCTTGTGGTCCAGTTGTAAAATAAGAAATCAATCCAAGTGTATGGTAAGCAGCACGAACTAACCGATGTAATCCCGATTCTTTTAGCCCCAAACTATTTAAAAAGTCTTGCCGTTCTTCTACAGGAAGCGAAATGATTTCTTCTTCTAACTGTACACAAATAGGAACGACAGGAGCATTTTCTTTTTTCGCAATTTCTTGAACAACAGCAACATAATCGTTATGCATAGTGGCTATGGAATCCTCGCCTATGTTCGCTACATACAACATAGGTTTTGCTGTTAAAAAGGGATAAGGTTTGAGTTGTATCTGCTCTTCAGAAGATAAATGTAAAGTACGAACGGGTTGACCACTTTCTAAATGTTTAATCACTCTATCAAGTAAAGGTAAAACCATCCCAAGGTCTTTCTTGCCCTTCGCTTGTTTCTCTAATTTGCTATGAATATTTGTTGCCGAAGAAAAATCAGAAAAGATCAATTCTAAATTTATCACAGAAATGTCATCACTGGGATCTATCTTTCCCGATACATGCGTCACATCATCATTGTCAAAACAACGAACAACATGAGCCACAGCATGAGTCTCACGGATATGAGAGAGAAACCGATTTCCTAATCCTGCTCCGTCTGCAGCTCCCTTCACCAAACCAGCAATATCAACAAATTTCATATCGGCATAGATCACCTTCTGACTCTGACTCATCTTAGCTAAAATATCTAGACGGTTATCTATAACCGGAACAATACCAATGTTCGGGTCAATTGTGCAAAAGGGATAGTTACAAGAAGCTACTTGCGCTCCAGTAAGAGCATTAAATAACCCAGACTTACCTACATTGGGAAGTCCTACAATGCCACATTCTGTATGCCCCATATGTTATCTTTCGTAGCTATTTTTAATATTACCTTTACTAGGGAAGAATTCCCACAAACATAAGAATCGTTGATTCGATGCTTGTGGGAGCTTGCATTCGGTTCGTTAGCATTTTGAACCTAGCGCCTTTAGTGTGATCACCAAAGACAATATAGGAATTAAAGTTTCCTGACTAATATTTTCTTAGCAACTTATTATGAGATCTTTCTAGATCTTACCTGAACAAACCTTGCTTCACGACTGTAGCAAAATAGCATAATTAAGATTCATCCCCTAGGCTTCTCTCTTGTGAAAAACACACTTATAAGGTAATTTTCAGATTATTCCTATTTAATGCTATTTATCTAACTGTGGCCAAGCGATGGGTGAAAAAACAGAAAAGGCAACCCCGAAGCGTCTTAGAGATGCGAGGAAAAAAGGCCAGGTAGCAAAATCCCAAGATTTTCCTTCCGCGGTTACCTTTATCGTTTCCATGTTCACAACCTTCTATCTATCGTCATTTTTTGCCAAACATCTTGGGAGTTTTCTTGTTTCGATTTTTAAAGAAGCCCCTATAAATCATGATCCTAGAGTTACGTTATACTATTTAAATAACTGTTTAACTTTAATTTTAACCACTTCTTTACCTCTACTTGGAGCTGTAGGATTTGTGGGGATTCTTGTGGGATTTCTTGTTGTAGGTCCGACCTTTTCTACAGAGGTTTTTAAACCAGACTTAAAAAAGTTCAATCCTATTGAAAACCTGAAACAAAAGTTTAAAGTTAAGACTTTAATTGAGTTATTAAAGTCTATTTTGAAAATTTTCGGTGCTGCGCTGATCTTGTATGTCACCTTGAAAAACCGCGTACCATTAATCATTGAGACTGCAGGAGTTTCGCCAATTGTCATTGCGGTGATCTTTAAAGAGATACTTTATAAGGCAGTCACTTCCATTGGTATTTTTTTCTTAGTCGTTGCTGTTCTTGACTTAGTGTATCAAAGAAAGAACTTTGCTAAAGAACTCAAAATGGAAAAGTTTGAGGTTAAACAGGAATTTAAGGATACGGAAGGTAATCTTGAAATTAAGGGACGCCGCCGTCAAATCGCTCAAGAAATAGCCTATGAAGATACCTCCTCTCAAATCAAACATGCAAGTGCGGTCGTTTCAAACCCTAAGGATATCGCTGTAGCTATCGGTTATATACCGGAAAAATATAAAGCTCCCTGGATTATTGCTATGGGAATTAATTTGCGTGCAAAAAGAATCATCACAGAAGCTGAAAAATATGGTATTCCTATCATGAGGAATGTGCCTTTAGCGCATCAGCTTTGGGATGAAGGAAAAGAGTTGAAGTTTATTCCAGAATCGACGTATGAAGCTATTGGAGAAATCCTTCTCTATATCACTTCCCTTAATGCACAAAATCCTAATAATAAAAACATTAACCAACCCGATAATCTATAATGAATAAGCTACTCAATTTTGTCAGTAGAACCTTTGGGGGAGATGCAGCCCTAAATATGATCAACAAATCGAGTGACCTCATCCTTGCCTTATGGATGATCGGTGTCGTTTTGATGATCATCTTGCCCCTACCTCCGACTATTGTCGACTTGATGATCACTATCAATTTAGCTGTTTCTGTTTTCCTATTGATGGTGGCTTTGTATATTCCTAGTGCCCTACAGTTATCGGTTTTCCCCTCACTACTCCTAATCACAACGATGTTTCGGTTAGGTATTAACATTTCTTCCTCAAGACAGATTCTTCTTAAAGCTTATGCCGGGCACGTCATTCAAGCTTTCGGAGACTTCGTCGTTGGAGGGAACTATGTTGTTGGATTTATTATCTTCTTAATCATTACCATTATTCAGTTTATCGTTGTTACCAAAGGTGCTGAGCGTGTTGCTGAAGTAGCTGCAAGATTCCGATTAGATGCTATGCCTGGTAAGCAAATGGCTATTGATGCTGACTTGCGCGCTGGAATGATTGATGCACAACAAGCCCGCGATAAACGCGGCATGATTCAAAAGGAAAGTGAACTCTATGGAGCCATGGACGGTGCCATGAAGTTCATTAAAGGGGACGTTATCGCAGGTATTGTGATCTCCTTAATTAACATTGTTGGTGGTTTGACGATTGGCGTGGCTATGCATGGCATGGACCTAGCTCAAGCTGCTCACGTGTACACTCTGTTATCTATCGGTGATGGTTTAGTTTCTCAGATTCCTTCTCTACTCATTTCCTTAACTGCTGGTATCGTGACCACTCGAGTTTCTAGTGATAAAAACACGAACTTGGGTAAAGAGATTTCCTCTCAGTTAGTTAAAGAACCTAGAGCTTTGCTCTTAGCCTCCGCAGCAACTTTAGGCGTGGGCTTTTTTAAAGGGTTCCCACTTTGGTCATTCTCCATCCTCTCTCTGATCTTTGGTATTCTTGGTGTTATCCTGCTTGCGAAGAAAAATAATGCTACGAAACAGGGGGCCTCTGGAGCCTCAACAACAGTAGGAGCTGCTGCAGACGGAGCAGCTGCAGCGGAAGATAACCCAGATGACTACTCTTTAACGCTACCAGTAATTTTAGAATTAGGAAAAGACTTATCTAAGTTGATTCAACAAAGAACAAAGTCTGGTCAAAGTTTCGTTGACGATATGATCCCGAAAATGCGTCAAGCTCTGTATCAAGACATTGGTATTCGTTACCCAGGAATTCATGTGCGCACGGACTCTCCTTCTCTAGAGGGTTATGATTATATGATTCTTCTGAATGAAGTTCCCTACGTTCGAGGGAAAATTCCTGCAAACCATGTGTTGACTAACGAAGTTGAGGAAAATCTTAAGAGATACAATCTCCCTTTCATTACGTATAAAAATGCTGCAGGTCTCCCTTCTGCTTGGGTTAGTGAAGATGCTAAAACTATTTTAGAAAAAGCAGCTATTAAATATTGGACACCTTTAGAGGTGATTATTCTTCATCTGTCATACTTCTTCCATAGAAGCTCCCAAGAGTTCTTAGGAATTCAAGAGGTACGCTCTATGATTGAATTTATGGAACGCTCGTTTCCAGATCTTGTTAAAGAAGTTACGCGCCTTATTCCTCTGCAAAAACTCACTGAAATCTTCAAACGTTTAGTACAAGAGCAGATCTCTATCAAAGACTTGCGCACAATTTTAGAATCCTTAAGTGAATGGGCGCAAACCGAAAAAGATACTGTATTGCTAACGGAATACGTACGTTCTTCTCTTAAACTGTATATTAGTTTTAAGTTTTCCCAAGGACAATCTGCGATTTCGGTATACTTACTCGATCCCGAAATTGAAGAGATGATCCGTGGAGCAATTAAACAAACCTCTGCAGGATCGTATCTTGCTTTGGATCCTGATTCAGTCAATCTAATCTTAAAATCTATGAGAAATACCATTACGCCAACTCCTCCGGGAGGTCAACCTCCTGTGCTGTTGACAGCAATTGACGTAAGACGATATGTAAGGAAATTAATAGAAACCGAATTCCCTGATATCGCTGTGATTTCTTACCAAGAGATTCTCCCAGAGATTCGTATCCAGCCATTAGGAAGAATTCAGATTTTCTAATCTGTCAATTCTTAAAGAGGACATATGGCAGCATCTGGAGGAGCCGGAGGCCTAGGTGGTGCACAAGCTGTTGATGTTGCGCAAGTACAAGCTGCAGCAGCAAAAGCCGATGCCCAAGAAGTTGTAGCTAGTCAAGAGCAATCTGACATTAGCATGATTCGGGATTCTCAGGATTTGACGAATCCTCAGGCAGCAACGCGCACGAAGAAAAAAGAAGAGAAATTTCAAACCTTAGAATCCAGAAGAAAAGGTGCCGCGCAAACAGAAAAAAAATCTGAAAGTACTGGCGATAAATCTGATGCCGATCTTGCTGATAAATATACCGAAAACAATGCAGAAATTTCAGGTCAAGATTTACGCAGTATCCGCGATGCTTTACATGATGGTTCTTCTGAAGAAGATATCTTAGATCTTGTAAAATCTAAATTTTCTGATCTTGCCCTGCAAGGTATTGCCTTAGATTACCTAGTCCAAACCACACCAGCATCCAAAGGTGCTTTAAAAGACTCTTTAATCAAAGCACAACAAACTCACATGCAACAGAATCGACAAGCTGTTGTTGGTGGTAAAAATATTCTATTTGCCTCGCAAGAGTATGCCAATATTTTACAAACATCTGCTCCAGGCTTACGTGCTCTCTATCTTCAGGTGACCTCCGATTTTCATACATGTGAGCAATTACTTCAGATGTTGCAGACACGCTACAACTATGAAGAAATGGGAACTGTATCTTCTTTTATTCTTAAAGGGATGTCTGCCGATTTAAAATCAGAAGGGTCTTCTGTGTCACCCGTAAAACTAAAGGTGATGATGTCAGAAACTCGCAATCTTCAAGCTGTGATTACCGGTTATACTTTTTTCCAGGATAAATTCCCTAATGTTATGGCATCTTTAAAAGCGGATGGAGCGTCTATCCCTGAAGATCTCAAATTCGATAAAGTTGCTGATACCTTCTTTAAGTTAATCAACGATAAATTCGCGACAGCTTCAAAAATGGAGCGAGGAGTTCGTGATCTTGTTGGTAATGATACTGAAGCTATTACTGGGATACTGAACCTTTTCTTTACTGCCCTAAGAGGAACTTCACCGAGATTATTTTCTTCAGCAGAAAAGCGTCAAGAATTAGGTACGATGATGGCGAATGCCTTGGATTCTGTGAATACCCATAATGAAGATTACCCAAAATCTACAGACTTCCCGAAACCTTACCCTTGGTCTTAATTTTTACGGATTACCATGCAAAATCAGTTTGAACAACTTTTGGAATCTCTTGGCACAAAATTAAACACATCTTTAGTTCCTGATAAAAACCATGCGTGTTTAATTCGCTTTAATAACACGCAAGTTCCTGTACAGCTTGAAGAAGATGGGACTTCCGGAGACATTGCCGTAGGCACAATCCTTGGGACTCTACCAGAAAATGTATTCCGCGAACGTATTTTTAAAGCTGCTCTTTCTGTAAATGCTTCCCCACAATCGAATATTAAAGGCATACTGGGTTATGGAGAGATTTCACAGCAGCTGTACTTGTCCGACGTTTTAAATATGAATTATCTAAATGGAGAGAAGCTTTTTCACTATTTAAACCTTTTTTCCATGCATGCAAAAATTTGGATAGCAGCTTTAGAAACAGGCAATCTTCCTGATCTACATGTCCTAGGCATGTATCATTTATAACGGTACATTGGTCTCAACATGTACGCTCGTATGATTTATGACGCCATTTTCTAAAGCTTTACGCTATATTCAAGACTCGCCAGCAAAGCATAGCTGGAAATCTTTAGGCGCTATGCCCAAGCATGGAATTTGTGTTCCGTTATTTTCTCTACATACAAAAAATAGCTGTGGTATCGGCGAGTTCTTAGACCTCCTTCCTCTGATTTCCTGGTGCCAACAACATAAGTTACAGATCATACAGATCCTTCCTATTAACGATAGCGGTGAAGATAGTAGCCCTTACAACAGCATATCTTCAGTCGCTCTGAACCCTCTTTATCTTTCCTTAGCAAGCCTTCCCCACGCTCAATCTATTCCCCATGCTCAGTCTAAGTTAAAGACAATGCAAGCACTATCGAAACTGCCTTATGTGCACTACCCACAAGTCAAAGTCGCAAAATGGGAATTTCTTCATGACTACTATCAGTACGTAGTAAACATGGGCGCTCTAAAAGATGAAGAATTTCTGATCTTTTGTGAGAAAGAAAAGTATTGGCTACGTCCCTATACGGTATTCCGTTCTATAAAATGCTATCTCAAAGGAGCGCCAATCAATAACTGGCCAAAAGCCTATACAGATAGGACGAACTTCTCAAAATTTGAGAAACAATTCCAAAAAGAATGTGAGTTTTTCTCCTATCTCCAATTCCTATGCTTTCAGCAAATGTCACAAGTAAAATCCTATGCTGATGATCATCAGATTCTACTTAAAGGAGATCTTCCTATTCTCATTAGTAAAGATAGTTGTGATGTTTGGTACTATAGACAATTCTTTTCCTCATCAGGATCGGCAGGCGCCCCTCCCGATATTTACAATATTGAAGGACAAAATTGGCACCTCCCCGTGTATAATATGCACAATTTAGCCCAAGATCATTACACCTGGTGGAAAGCACGCCTCCGTTATGCCGAGAATTTCTACTCTCTGTATAGGCTAGATCATATCGTAGGATTCTTTCGTCTATGGGTGTGGGACTCTTCAGGTAATGGAAAGTTTCAACCAGAAGATTCTCATGAATATATTAGCCAAGGCACAGACATACTTAAACACATACTACGCGCATCCCGCATGCTCCCTATAGGAGAAGATTTAGGAAGTGTTCCTGAGGATATAAAACAAACCTTGTTAACACTCGGCATCTGTGGCACACGCATTCCTCGATGGGAACGCAATTGGGAAGGTGATGGGAGTTTCATTCCCCTAGATCAATACTCCCCACTATCGGTAACCTCATTATCCACACATGATTCGGATACACTTGCTCTTTGGTGGCGACATTCCCCAAAAGAAGCTCGAAAATTTGCAAAATTTTTAGGAATGTCTTTTACTCCTGTCCTCTCCGAAGAAGATCAAAAACATATCCTCAAAGTCTCTCACAAAACATCCTCCATTTTTCATATCAACTTAATCAACGATTACCTCGCACTTTGCCCGGATTTAGTATCTGAAAACCTAAAATATGAGCGCATAAATATACCGGGAACAGTATCAAAAAATAATTGGGTATATAGAGTCCAACCTTCCATGGAAGAAATAGCCACCCATGATGCATTCAATGCGCATCTCTCTGACATATTTGCTGATCTGTAAACAACGCATCGTATTATTCTAAGTGAAATCAAGATTTTCTTATTAAGTTGCTATAATTAAAATTTTTTGAAGAAAAAATCTTTCGGATATATCAGAAAATGTCTAACATAGATTTTTTTCAATTATATATGTCTTATTCTTGCGATAATGACGAAGTTAATGTAGGGAAATCATGTCAAGAAAGTGTCCACTTACTGGGAAAAGACCTCGCCGTGGCAATAGCTACACCATCCGAGGTATTGCAAAAAAGAAAAAAGGAATCGGTCTAAAAGTTACAGGGAAAACTCCACGTTGTTTCTTCCCTAATATGGTTACCAAGAGACTTTGGTCTACCGAAGAAAACAAATTTCTTAAACTTAAGATCTCCGCTTCTGCCTTGCGCCTTATCAACAAGCTTGGCTTAGAAAAAGTCATAGCAAGAGCTAAAAACAAAAGTCTGTAATTTTTACAAATAAAGGGGAATAGCCATGTCTTCGCTAAGACGCTTTGTTTCCCTTTTACGTTCGCAGCATGACCTTATAGATATCTTTGCTCCAGTAGATCCTTATTTGGAGCTCCCTGAAATTCATCGTAGGGTTATTCAAAACCAAGGCTCGGCTCTTTTATTTCATAATGTCCAAGGGTCCTCTTTTCCTGTTCTTACCAATCTATTTGGGACCCAGAAACGTGTAGACCTGATCTTTTCTAGCGTTCCTAAAGATATCATATCTCAAGTTGTACATTTGCTGTCTTCTCCGCCTAAGTTATCGCAATTATGGGAACAACGTCGGCTGTTATTGCGCGGTTTATCTTTAGGCTTGCGTAAGCCCCGTTTCTCTAAGCTACCTCATCATAAGATGTCTTCTGTGGATTTACATCGATTGCCTATGCTGACAAGCTGGCCTGAAGACGGCGGGGCCTTTCTCACTCTTCCTCTAGTCTATACCGAGTCTCCTAGTTCTAAAATACCGAATTTAGGAATGTATCGAATGCAAAGATTCGATAAAAATACTTTAGGTTTACATTTCCAAATTCAAAAAGGTGGAGGGATGCATTTTTATGAAGCAGAGCTAAAAAACGAAAATCTTCCAGTGACCGTATTTCTGTCAGGCAACCCCTTTTTAATACTTTCTGCCATAGCGCCCTTGCCAGAGAATGTCTCCGAATTACTCTTTTGTACATTTTTACAAGGATCAAAATTACTCTATAAAAAGGATCCTGACACTAGCCACCCCCTACTTTACGACTCTGAGTTCATTTTAACTGGTGAAGGGATCTGTGGTAAACGCCAGCCTGAAGGGCCCTTCGGAGATCATTTCGGCTATTATAGCCTTCAACACGACTTTCCAATTTTTAAATGTAAAAACATCTACTACAGAAAAAATGCAATTTATCCCGCGACCATTGTGGGTAAACCCTATCAAGAAGATTTCTATCTAGGAAATAAGCTTCAGGAATACCTATCCCCACTATTTCCAATAGTCATGCCGGGAGTACGCCAATTAAAAAGCTATGGTGAAGCCGGATTTCATGCAATAACAGCTGCTATCGTTAAGGAGCGGTATTGGAAAGAATCCCTAACCACAGCTTTAAGGATCCTTGGAGAAGGACAGTTGTCCTTAACAAAGTTCCTTATGGTTACAGATCACCATGTAGATCTTGAGGACTTCCCGAAATTCCTTGAAGTCCTGTTAGCTCGTATGGTCCCCTCACGGGATTTGATTATCTTTTCAGAAACAGCGAACGATACTCTAGACTATACAGGACCTGAACTGAACAAAGGTTCTAAAGCCATTTTCATGGGCATAGGCGCAGAAATTCGTGATCTCCCGCATAGATATCGGGGCACCTCGATTCCCCATATTACAGATATAGGAACTCTCTGTTCTGGATGTCTCGTTCTAGAAACTTCCTCAAAACCATTCTCCATAGATGAACTCCTGCACAACCAAAACTTGCAATCCTGGCCCCTTGTTGTGCTTACAGAGAATCTACAAGAAATACTCGCCAGCCCTAAAAACTTTTTATGGAAGACCTTTACACGCGCAGCTCCTGCTACAGACCTTCACGTACGTTGCCATACGATCACTCATCACAGACCAAACTACACATTTCCTATCCTTCTGAACGCAATGATGAAGTCCCACTATCCTAAAGAAGTTGAAGCTGATGAGAAAACTATAAAAAAAGTTTCCTACCGTTGGAGAGAATATTTCCCCTCCATCCCTATCTGATTTATTTTTCTAATTTTTATTAAGTTTTCTTTAAAAAGAGTGATTTTTTTGATCTAACTTTTATTAGAAAAATTAAAAGAAAACAAACTAAATCTAATTATATCTATGCAAAAGAAAACAAAATCAAAATTAAAAATCGCTTTAACTTTAGGAACAATTTTATTATTCGGATTCCTGACAAAATCTCAACCTCCGGATACTTTCCAAACGTTCCTGGCCTTACGTGAACCTGTCATCTATTCAAAACAGTGTGGGGATAACTCTATTAAAGTGCTATGCGATGCGATTGATTCCGCAAAGGAAAGTTTGTTTCTTCGTATTTACCGTCTGACTGCTCCCGAAATTGTGAAAAGTCTTGCTAATCAAGCTAAATCTCAACGCCATGTGGTCATTCACTATGAAAAAATGACCAAGGTTGAAGAATTCCCTCAAAACGCTAATGTCTCCTTAGTTAATCACCCGTGCAAAGAACGCAAACTGATGCATAAAAAATCTCTAGCCATAGATGATAAATACGCCTGGTTAGGTTCAGCAAACTATACCCGGGTATCCTTTCTTGACGATAGTAACCTGATTATTGGATTAAAGAGCAAAGAGCTTTGTCAGTATATTAAAAATGAGTCTTCAGGAGAGTGTGTTATGCAAGGACAGAAAGTACAATACTTTTCCCTACCTGGAGATGGAGGGAAAGCTTTATCAGCGGTATTACACACGCTAAGAACTGCTAAAAAAACCATACGTTTAGCCATGTTTGCCTTAACCTATCCTCCTATTTTTGAGGAGCTGAATGCCGCACAAAAACGTGGTGTTGACGTGAAGATTTTAATTGATAAAGATTTCGAGAAACTCTCCATAGCGCGACTACAAGCATTAATAGACCCTAAATTAAAATTATACACAAAAACAACACGGCATCGCCTACACCATAAGTTTGCTATTATAGACCAAAGTACTCTAATCACAGGATCGGTAAACTGGTCAATATCTGGGTTTTGCAGCAATACAGAAGATATGCTGATTCTTGATAATCTTACAAAGAAACAAATAAATAAACTGAATAGAATCTGGAAAGACTTAGAAACACAAAGTACCTTATCCTATCCGCCAATGAGAAAAGAAAAGGAAGTGATAATTCAACTACCTAAAGAACAGCGTGCAGCTTAACTATCCTCGTCTTTACTCCAGAACAATAGAGAAGCCATATCCAACACACCTCTATTGCGAGCGATAACCCAAGTCTCTGCGGCATTAGCAATCGCTTGAGCTGCTGATGCCCCTATTTTTATTGGTTTTTTACTACCAGATATGTCAAAAGACTTTTCACTAGGCTCTTCGTCCTTGTCTTCGCAGCCGGCATTTTTCAAGCTCTTAAAGTCTAAATCCACATTGCATAATTGAGATAATAGAACTTTTGCCTGTTTACGGTTCAGTATTTTAAAGCGATGTTTTCTCTTTTTTTCCTCTTTCTCTTTATCAGCAATAGCTAACAAAGCCAAACGCATAGCTTCATTCTTCGCGATTTCGTCAGAAATCTTCTGATTCAATGGTATATTGCTGTGTAGATCTTTCTGTACTCCCTGAGGAGGAAATGCACCATAAGGATCAAAGGGTATTATGCGCATTTTAATCTCCCGAATCTATATCTTTAGGTTTGCCTTTTTCATCTTTATTAGAAAAACGCCTATTCTCTTGATTTTGTCCTGAAAAACCTCCCCCCGATCCTCCTCCATCATCATGAACAGAAGCAGCTTCGGGTTTTCCTTGCACCCCAAGACGTGATGAAGAAGCAAAAGGTTGCGGAGCACGAAAAATGAGCGGCGGGTCTATAGCTACGTTGCGGTATTGATAAATTAAAGGATCTGGAGGTGCTCCAGGACCCTTGCGCTTTTCTACTTGATCTTTGTATTCAGATAAAGAACGCGGCAAAGGTGCTAACAAAGATATTCCCTGATGCGCAGGGAATAAATACGCAGAACTTATCGTATCGTATCCCGTGAATTCTGCCGAAGCTTCATATTTTGGAGAGGAATTTTCCTCTGGAATAGGGAAAAATACTGCCTCGGTATTGGATAAAGCAGAAAAACTCGCACTTCCATCCTGACTCAAGTTGGGAAGATAATCCTCGGGAACGGGATTCCTAGGAAAACGGTAACGACTTTCACTATGATCTATGGATAAGGAAGAAGCTTCTACAATGTGTCTAGATCGATCTATGGAAGAAAAATCCGTATGCCCTGGATTTTTAGAGATGCCCACAGGAACATGCTCAGATTTATTGTGATAACTCTGTGCAACTGTTCCAGAAAATTTTGGCGGGGGAAAACTTGAGCTGCCCCCAGACCAAGAGGTGGTAAAAGGTACATAAACAGAAGTGGGAACACCTGAAGAAAGTAGGCTTTCCATCATTTTTGCTAAAGCAAGCTGATCCTTTAAAAGATCTTCACGACTTTCTTTCTTCTCAGCTTCTTTAGCTGAAGTCTCTAAAATCCCCGATCCCTCTAAATCTAGGTCTTCGACTCTCCCTGCATCACGACCCGAATCAATAATTTTGGTATTTTTTGAGCCTTCGGCCCTCATATCCGTACTTAAACTACGATTCTCTAGATCTGATAAATCAATCATCCCTTCATTACCCACCGAAGACGCTCTACGTAACAAGGATGAAGTCTCTATATTTGGATCTAATATGGTGCTGATCATCTCTCCGCCCAAACGATTTATTGTCCAAGCGTTCACCGTAGATTCCGTTACTGATGTTCTCGCTGTATGAAATGCTCCGAAAGAAACTACAGCAGAGGTTTCTGCAGCGCTAATATCATCTCTTGGAGCCGACAGTGAAGATAATGATGTAGAGCGTAACGATTCTAGCGAAAGCATAGAAATGTCTGATGAAGAGTCACTTATTCCCGATGCATCAAGGTAAAACCCTTGCATCTCCGGTGAAATGCGGTTCCCTTTCTTACTGACCATCTCCATGTCACTGGGAAGCATAGACCTCCCCTCCCCATCCGCTTCCGCTCTACGAGCAGAAATTCTAGAAGCTCTCGTACCAAAACCAGAAAGGAAACCTTGAACACTCGCACGAACTTTAGAAAAAGCCCCTCTTAATTTTGACTTTGGGGAGAATGAAGCCTGTTCTTGAGCTTTTCGGTACTTACCCTCATTGATCTGCAACTCTGTCTCATAATTCGCACTCGCCCCAGATTGGATGATAGCCTCCTGCTGCTTAACAGAGGCTTCCTTGGTTTCGGAAAAGATAGATTCCTTGGGTCCTGATAACGACTCAGGCTGTTTCCCCATAATGGCAGGATCCCATTTATCAGGGCCTGGAGGAGAAATACTGCTGTTTCCAGAAATTGCCATAATTTGTTCTCAGAATTAAAAAAAAAACACCCATTAGTTATGCTTTAATTTTAAAATAAAAAATAATTAATTCAAAAAAAAGAACTTAGGAAGAAATTAAAAGAAAAAAAACGCAAGGTGGGTAACACCTTGCGAAAAAACCTAAAGAATAAGGAAGAGGGAAAAGAGCGGGTAGATGCAAGAAAGTGCATCGCTATCGTTCCAGACAGGTAATTCTACCAAACTGTCTAGCAATATTCAGATTGTGGAGATCTGAATATTGCTACAGCTTCTGGAGCGCATAAATTAGCCCAGGCCACCCTATCCTTAATCACGGGTTTGTCCCGTTCTGCAAGTTTTTATTAGCTCTTGATATCCAGTCTTATAGTTTTATAGAATACCTTCCAAAATTATTAATATCAGTAAATACGAAACCATCCTGATAGTTAAAAATTAAAACATGATTAGAATCATGAAATTGCTTATCTAATAAGGAATGCACTAAAGTATCATACTCCTCTGCACGATGACGCAACTGCTCTTGATCTTTGGAAATAAGGAACTTGGATTTCTTTTCTTTTAATTTTTTAGGTCTATTCAGAAGCTTCTCTGTCTTTTTCTGAATCACGCGAGACAAATCTCGTCGGTTTCTTTTCTTCTTTGTCCCACTCATAGAAATAATAATTTTCTAATCTTACCTATAAGTTAATTTTAGTTAGAAAAATCTTATTAAACAAATTAATTAAAACTAAAATTAACGAAATATATTAATTAATAAGGCATTCGAGAAACAAATAAGAATAATAAAGAAAATATTAAGAAAATAAAAGCCAACAATTGCAAATCTTGTTATGAATGTTAGTAACCCCCTCTATATCGACTTATGGACCGGTTCATATCTCTTCAGTGTTTATTCCTCGCTATATTGAGTTTTCTTCTATGTCCTCAATATACCCCGCACCTATGCCCCGTTTTCTTTGGTCCCTATCTTGTAGCGAATTTCTATAGACTACCGAAAGAAAAGGTCTTAATCCACGCACTGATTATCGGTCTGTTTTGCGACATAGCTTCCTCTTATCTATTTGGAATTCATGCATTTTTATATGTTATTACCTCCGCTCTTCTTCATAAAATGCATACGATCTTCCTGAAAGATCGGTGGTTATCGATACCGATGATCCATTCGATGTTCGCTTCGGTATTCTCTTGCTTTTCCTATCCGACACTCGCCTTCTTTAACTATAAAATTCTGTGGAACTTCTCCTCTCTTCTATTAGACGTGAAATACGCCTTCACTATCGATTTCCTCTATAGCGGAATAATTTACCTACTACCGTGTACAATAACTCAAGGAATCCTTAAGATGAGAGGCTTCTTAAGGAGTCGCTCATGTTATTAAAAGGTACACCCGTTGCCGAGCGGGTCTTAGAAAAAATCAAACAAGAAATCTCCCATAGTTCGACACCACCAGGCCTCGCTGTAGTACTGATCGGTAATGATCCAGCCTCCGAAGTTTACGTCGGAATGAAGGTGAAAAAAGCTACAGATTTAGGCATGGTATCTAAGGCACATAGATTGCCTTCTGACGCCACCTTAACCGATATTCTTAAACTTATTGAAAGGTTAAATAATGATCCTACGATTCATGGGATCTTAGTACAGATACCTTTACCTAAACATTTAGATAGTCATGCCATTATTCAAGCCATTTCTCCTGAGAAAGATGTCGATGGCCTGCATCCTGTCAATATGGGAAAACTCCTACTAGGACAGCTGGGAGGATTCGCTCCTTGTACCCCTGCAGGAATTATTGAGCTACTCCACTATTATGAAATTCCTCTTCTTGGACGTCATGTTGCCGTTGTGGGGAGAAGCAACATTGTGGGTAAGCCGCTTGCCGCTATGTTAATGCAGAAACATCCTTCGACTAATGCCACGGTAACTTTACTTCATAGCCAATCACAAAACCTTAAAGAAATTTTAAAAACAGCAGATATCATCATTGCTGCTGTCGGCGTTCCCTTATTTATTAAAGAAAGTATGGTCTCTTCTCATGCTGTGATTATCGATGTGGGCACATCACGAGTCGCCACAAATAATGCTAAAGGTTATATACTAGTCGGAGATGTCGATTTTAATAATGTTGTTACCAAATGCAAGGCAATCTCTCCTGTCCCCGGAGGCGTGGGACCAATGACTGTGGCTATGCTAATGAAAAACACATGGGAAAGTTATCAAAAATTCTCCTCATAGTTCTTTTATCTTACGTCGTTCAAGGATGTTCGCCACCTCTCACCTCTTTTGAAGGAGAGAGAATGACCATGTCTTACCGGATTATTGTAGGACAACACTTAACACTCCAGGAGACCGCTGAATTAAAAAATGACATCGATGCGGTCTTTAAGGTAATTGATGCTGTGTATAATAACTGGAATAGCGAGTCAGAACTCTCTAAAATCAACCGCTCTCCTGCCAACGTAGCGATTCCCCTGTCTAACGAATTGTTCGCCTTCTTAAAAGAAATCGATAGATTTCACCGCATATCCGGAGGAAGATTTGATCCCACCCTTGGCCCGCTAAAAAATCTCTGGGTACTGCATCTTAAGCAACACTCTCTTCCTAACGAACACACGTGGAAAGCCTATCACCAACATGTCGGTTGGAAACACATTACTTTAGACTTAACCAACCAAACCATCACCAAAAAACATGCTAATGTCCAACTGGATCTTTGCGGTGCTGTCAAAGGTTTTGCTGTGGATTGTCTACTCGAAACCTGTCTACGTTTTTGTAATAACAACTATGTAGAATGGGGAGGGGAAATCAAAACTTCTGGGAACCACCCTACTGGACGACCTTGGCGTATAGCCTCTTCAGCAACCCCACAAATCCTAGAAATCCATAATGCAGCTGTTGCCACAAGCGGAAACTCCTACCAGCAATGGTCTGTAAATGGTAAAATTTACACACATATTCTAGATCCTCGCACAGGAAAGCCCTTAGAACTACACGACTACCCCATCATATCGGCTACTGTGATTCATCCTAGTTGTGCGTATGCTGATGCCATGGCGACAGTACTAATGACATTTGCAACAAAAAAAGAAGCTTTAGCTTGGGCAGAAGAAAATAATATCCAAGCCTTTATTAACGATAACGCTTCATAGCGGATGCTATTTCTCTTTCTTTCTCTCTTGCAATGATTGTTTGTCGCTTATCATGAGATTTTTTACCACGGCAACAACCCAAACGAACTTTTACATAACCACGAGAAAGAAACATCCCAAGAGGAATAATTGTTACTCCTTTTTGAGCGACCTTCACTTCTAATTTGTGAATCTCGTATCTATGAAGAAGAAGTTTACGCTTTCTTCGTTCCTCATGATTATAGATATTCCCAAAACGGTATGGAGCGATGCTGGCATTCAATAACCACGCCTCACCTTTAGAGATAGCCACATAGGCATCACCAAGATTTCCACCGTGATCACGCAACGACTTGATTTCCGTTCCGGTAAGAACAATCCCAGCTTCTAAAGATTCCAAAACCTCGTAATTATGTAAGGCTTTGCGGTTAGAAACAATTTCCTTACTGGCCATAATTTTACCATTACCCAACCTAGACAGTTGGAGGAAAGTATAGCAAAAAAAACAATTTTCTTTCCTGAACTTCCCCAGTCCCTATCCTAGAAAAATCCTAGCAAATATCTAGAAGACCATAAAATCACTTTATAGTAATATCCTGCTTTATCCCAGGAAGATCTCTCGATGAGGTCCTGAAGGGCTCCCTACCCTCTAGGGGCAAGGTTGGATTTAATGACTTACAGTTGTAGGAAAATATGAAGTTCGTCGTATCCCGAAATGAGTTAGGAAATCTTATAAAAAAAATCCAAAGTGTTGTTCCTCAAAACACGCCTATCCCTGTGCTCACCCACATGCTTATTGAAACATGCAATGACGAGCTTGTTTTCACCGCTACAGACCTTACAGTCAGCACTCGTTGTGTTGCTCAAGCAAAAGTTTACGAATCTGGGGCTATCTCTATTCCTTCTAAAAGATTTTTTCAATTAGTGAAGGAGTTAACAGAGGCTAATCTCGAGATCTCGGCAACTACGGGAGAAATGGCAAAAATTACCTCGGGTTCTTCGTGTTTCCGTTTACTGAGTATGGGAAAAGAGGATTTTCCTATGCTTCCCGACATCCAAAATTCAGTAAGATTTACTCTTCCTGCAGAACAGCTAAAAGAAATGTTACAACGCACATCGTTTGCTGTTTCTCGAGAAGAAAGCCGTTATGTTCTTACAGGGGTTTTATTAACTATTGCTAACGGTACCGCTACTGTAGTTGGTACTGATGGGAAACGTTTAGCCAAAACTGACATTGAAGTCTCTTTAGATAAAAGCTTTACTGGAGATTATATTATCCCTATTAAAGCTGTTGAAGAAATCATTAAGCTCTGTTCTGAAGATTCTGAAGCCTCTATTTTCTTAGACCAGGCAAAAATTGCTGTAGAGTGCGGCAACACACTGCTAATCACAAAATTACTTTCTGGAGAGTTTCCCGACTTTTCTCCTGTGATTTCTACAGAAAGTAGTGTTTTACTAGATCTTCACAGAGAAGAACTTATCACTCTATTAAAACAAGTAGCTCTATTTACTAACGAATCTTCACACTCTGTGAAATTCACCTTTACTCCTGGAGAACTCACCCTAACAGCAAACTGTACAAAAGTGGGCGAGGGTAAAGTGAGCATGGCAGTCAACTATTCTGGAGAATTATTAGAAATCGCTTTCAATCCTTTCTTCTTCCTTGATATTTTGAAACATAGTAAGGATGAGTTAGTTCGACTGGGTATTTCTGACTCTTACAATCCTGGAATTATTACAGATTCTACACGTAGCCTATTCGTTATTATGCCCATGAGATTGCATGATGATTAATGAATATTCTTTCCTTACGCCTTAAGAACTTTAGAAACTATAAAGAAGCTGAGGTTTCTTTATCCCCAAATATAAATTATATTTTTGGAGAAAATGCTCAGGGAAAGACGAATCTTATTGAAGCTCTCTATGTATTATCTCTAGGTAGATCATTCCGCACTTCTCATCTTACAGAGGCCATTTTTTTCGGCTCTTCGTATTTCTTTTTAGAAATGACCTTTGAGAAAGATGGCGTTCCCCATACGCTGTCTACCTATGTAGACAAACACGGGAAAAAAATCTTTTGCGATCAGTCTCCTATAAAAACCCTATCACAATTGATAGGCATGATCCCTATAGTCCTATTTTCCGCAAAAGATCGTTGCTTAATTGCTGGAGCTCCTTCAGATCGGAGATTATTTCTTAACTTACTTTTATCGCAGTGTGATCCACAATATAAACACTCCTTGTCCTATTACCACCGAGCTCTATTACAAAGAAATACCCTACTGAAAACTAAGCAAACCTCTACATTATCTGTTTGGGATGAGCAACTTGCCACTCTAGGATCTTATCTATGCCTGAGTCGCTACACTTGCTGCGCACAACTCAATCAACTCATTCAAACATTATGGAATAATTCTCTATCCGAACGTTTATTTATAAAATTTAAAAGCTCTTTAATTAAACAATGTAAGATTTCGCAAGAAGCTGTTAAAAATGAACTACATAAACAACTCACAGCTTCTCTACATCGTGATTTAGAATTAGGAAATACTTCAGTAGGTCCTCATCGTGAAGACTTTACTTTGATGATCAATGATCTTCCTGTAGCACAATTTTCTAGTGAAGGACAAAAACATAGTCTACTTGCTGTTCTTAAACTTGCAGAGTCTCTATATATAAAAAGCCTACACAACGTATATCCCTTATTCTGTATGGATGACATTCATGCAGGATTAGATAATCAGAGAATCTCGCAGTTATTAGGATTAGCCCCCTCTCTCGGGCAAACCCTAATAACCTCAACAACCCTCCCTCATCAAACATTATCCGAAGCTAATAGGATATTTTCAGTTAATCAAGCACAAATATCTATTCATTCGCATGCGATTATTAAATAGTGATTTTTTTATTAATTAATAATTAATAGCTTGATCATTTTTTAAAATAACTTAATTAAACACGCTGGTTTTTAATAAAAAACTTATTAAAATAATTATATCGGTGTGCAAATGAATAAATTATTATTAATTTTACTATTTTTAATATCTGGAACCTCTATTTTAGCGGATACCTCTATAATTCAAACACTTCCTTCGGGAATTGGTGGAATACAAGAAACATCCCAACAAAAAGAATCCGTAATCTGCGTTCACGCATTTTTAAGATCTTACAGGTCACTAAAACCTATTGGTAATGTCTTAGAAAAAGAAAATTACGACGTGTTTATCTGGAACTATGAAACTCGAAAATTTACAATAGAAAAACATGCCGATCATCTTGTTAAACTGATTATAAAGATTGCAGAGCTCAAGCCAGGAGTCCCTATTAACTTTGTAACGCATTCTATAGGAGGCGTTATTGTTCGCGTAGCCCTGGCAAAACCAGATTGCCCTCAAGAAGCCAAGTGTGGAAAAGCTATACTGATGGCCCCTCCAAATGCCGGGTCGACATTAGCAAGACGCTATAGATCCTTAGCCATTGTACAATTCATTTTTGGAGGTAAATTAGGAAGACAGTTACTCACCTACTGTCCAAGAAAAATGCTTAATGTCGGTAAGCTCCCTTCAACTGTAGACGTTCTTATACTGAGTGGAAATAAACGCAGTAAGTTTCTGCCTTTCCGTTTAGAATGCGAAAATGACGGAAAAGTGTGCACTGTGGAGACCCGCTTAGATACTCCACATAAAGGTTATGTAATTAACACCAACCACACCTATATCATCACAAATAAGAAATCTATTTTCCTCATGAGAGAGTTTCTAAAACACGGAAGCAAAACTGCAGCTATAGAACAAGTTCCAGAGGAAATAGAACTCCAAGTAAAGGAAGATAAACAAAAAAGCTCTAGGTTGAATACAAACAAAAACAAAGATATTTATATTATCCATTGTTTTGGTTCTCATCCTTATAACCTTTATGGATTTCCTAAAATCTGGAAACCTAACTCACTGCAAAAAAGCGAAACAAATCCTGAAACGTTAGAAAAATAAAGAAGGCTATTAATAATAAAGAAAATGGTATTAACATCCTCTCAATAAGTTTCATACTCAAACGCCGTCTTGTGATCATCTCCCATAGGCAAAGTACAATATAGCCGCCATCTAATACAGGAATTGGAAGGAGATTCAAAACAGCTAGATTGATACTTACTAGCCCTATCCAAAACAAAGCTTCTGCTATTCCTAGCGACCACCCCTTATGTAACATATGAACAATCCCCACAGGTCCTGATAACCATTGAGGATTCAGCCGGCCTACAACTAATGCTTTCATAGTACGCAGACTATCCTTAGCAATATGCGCAATTAAGACATCCGGTCTAGGATTATACTTCACAGTCATATCCCTTAAAGGAATCCCTAAAGATAACCTTTGTTTTTCTATTTCTATTCTATCGAGATAGTACCGCTGCTGATCTTGATTTTTGAATCTCTTCGCCATTTCACGACGCTTATTCAAAAGATCGTCGGAATAAATGCTCACCCAAGGCTTAGGATGCACGGGAGGCAATAACCGATATTGTCCTGATTCGCGTACTTCTTGAGTACTCCCTATAGAATGAATAATCGCTAATAAATCTTGAGCATTGTAGGAATGAATAAATCGCTTATCAGCAAGGGAGGAATCCACATCCTCTAATTGCTCAGGAGTCATTTTCTGAACAATAATCGATACCTTATGATTCTGAACTAAACGTAAAATGTCCGTGCTTCCACTAACGGGAGTACCGTCTATCGCAATAATTCGATCCCCCAATTCCAGTTTTTCTTCCATAGAAGGAAATGGAGACTCTGGATCGATCGGTTGTAATTCCCCTTCTACATAGCCGTAGCTATTAATCACATACGGTAAAGTATATAAAGAAGACCATTTCCCCTTAATCCCAGCCTCATACTGATTATCGATAAGTTCATTCCTGACATAAGGAGAAAGGTACAGTGTACTCACTAATATTCTCGGAATACGTACCGAAAATTCCTTATTGTGACGAGAAACCTTAACAAAAGCATAAGCCTCATTCAGTATCTGTGAAACCTGCATTGGAGAAAACAGGATTTGCCCATCCATCCACACTAAGCGATCACCTGGAAGTATATTCGCTGAATACAGAGGAGATTCCTTGGAAATCGGCTCCTGATGACGGTATAAAAGATAGCTAGCTCCTGCTAGAGGAATACCATTTTTATTAACATCGAATTCTGTATTGAAGGCAAAATCACTAGAAGTTTCCGAAAGATATCCAGGGTGCACTCCCGTAAATGACAAACGCCCGTCTAATAAAGCGGAAGTAATTGCATCTTTATCTGAGTAATAAGGCTTACCATTACACGTAAGGATCTCGTCGCCAAGAGCCAAACCTTTCTCTTTTAAAATAGGATTTACCCAGCCCACAATACGAGAATACTCAGAGTATGCTTTACTTCTTCCTCCAGAAATATATAAGGCACCAAAAGCTACAAAAGCTAACAAAACATTAGCTATAGGACCAGCAGCAAGAACGAAGATTCTTTTCCATGGAGATTTACTGAAAAAACCTTGAGGTATGTCATAAACGGAATCAGGGTCTACATCTACACCTTTTTCTCTCTTGTCCATGCCTTTAATTCGGACATATCCCCCAAATGGGAAAATACCTATACGATACTCTATATTGCCAATCTTCTTTTTATATAAAGTTGGACCAAAACCAATACTAAAACTCTCCACAGCCATGCCTACAGACTTGGCTGCCAGTAAATGACCCAATTCATGAACCAATACTAAAACCCCCAAAGCAAGGGCTGCAAGAATGAAATATATTATTGTCATATACGTACCAGGTTATATCTCTTGAGCAAGAGCTCGAGCTTCTTTATCAACAGAAAAGACATCATCTAACGAGGTGCACGAAGAAACTCTATGATTTTTCATAAGTCGTGTTAACTTATCTAGAATATCGCACCAAGCAATTTCTTTTTTCAAAAATCTTTGAACTAAGATCTCGTTAGCAGCGTTAAAAAATGGTCCTGAGGATCCTTTATCTTGTAATACTTGTCTCGCCAAAGCAATGCTTGGGAAACGCTCCTCATCTATAGGAAAAAATTCTAATATTTGTTTGATAGAAAAATCCATTCCTTTATGAGGTGCTGGACAGCGTTTCGGGGTTGTTAATACGTGTTGTATGGGGAAAAGCATACTCGGCGGATTCATCACAGAAAGCACCGTTCCGTCTTCAAACTCTACCATACCATGAATTAAACTTTGAGGATGAATTACAGCATCTATCTCTGCATGTTCTAATCCAAATAACCAATACGCCTCGATTATTTCTAAGCCTTTATTTACCAATGTTGAAGAATCTACGGTAATCTTAGCTCCCATATTCCATATGGGATGCTTCAATACATCCTGAATAGTCACACGAGTTAATTCTTCTTTAGATTTGTATAATAAAGGACCTCCAGAAGCTGTTAAAAACAACTTTCTTACTTCCGAGGTGTCTCTGCCTTCCAAACATTGATATAAAGCATTATGCTCACTATCTATTGGCAAAATCTTAGTTTGATACTGCTGAGCAAGTCCATTAATTAATTCTCCGGCAGAAACTAAAACTTCTTTATTTGCTAATGCTAGGGTTTTCCCTGACCTCATAGCGGCAATAATTGCAGGTAAAGCGACTATCCCCGAAGATGCAGCAACAATCGTGTCTATTTCGTTAGCTGTAGCAGCAGCGAGCAATCCTTCCTCACAAAGAAATGCCTGAACCTTAGGGAACTCCTTGCGAATTTCAAAATATAGCTGTTCATCGTATACAGAAACTATAGAAGGAGAAAACTCTCGAATTTGTTCAAAAAATAGATCTCTCTTATTACCGTATGAAGCAAGAGCAACCACATTGAATAAATGAGGAAGCGAGCGAATGATTGCCAAAGCTTGCTGTCCCACACTTCCCGTGGATCCAAAAATAGCTAAATGTTTCAAATAGTAACCTTAACAAATTAAAAAATCATAACTCTTAGGTTAGAGAGTTGTCAATTCTGTATTCTTACTATCTTCTGAATAAAACTTTTTATAAGCCAGCTTCTTGCCATAATGAAATAAACAAACGACGACATAGAAAGCCATTAGTATAAAAACTGAAATACCAGAAGTTGACAATCCTACACCGTAAGATGTTAAAATTGCTCGAGAACAAGCAGGAGCCAATACTGCTGTCACAGCTCCAAAAATCAAAGACCACAAAAGCATTCCACGTACGGAAACAACAAACACTTTGGCTATGAGCCCTGGAATTAATAAAAATGCTAAAGCCATCAAAACGCCAACAGCTTTAAATGCTCCTACCAAACTCGCTGACAATTGCAAAATAATCACATAGTCTATGATTTTCACAGGAATCCCTAAAGAAAAGGAGAATACAGAATCAAAAGAAACACAAACAAAACTACGAAATCCAATCAAAGAAACAATCAGATTAATGCACAGGATAGTATATACAGGGAAAATATCACCTCGAGTTAAAGAATCTGCATTACCTAAAATAAGTTCTGTGCCTATGTGAGCATTACGTGTTAGAAATACTAAAAGAAGCAAACTCATGGAAAACAACAAAGAAAATACCAAAGCGGTACTTGCTTCTTCTGAAACACGAAAAATATTTCTTATAAAATAAATAAGAAAACCTGTAAGCAAAGCAGTTGAAACTGAAGCTAGCGTAAGAGTTCCTAACGACAATTCCGTTAACTGGTGAGTAAATAAACATATACTCACAAGTCCAAATAATACTGTATGAGAAACAGCATTGGCATACATCGCCATCTTCTTCAGAACCAAAAAGGTACCTACAAATGCTCCTGAAAGAGCAATTGCTAAAAATATGATCACCTGAATGTCATCTATAAATAAATGGCCCCGAAATAGTTCTCCAGAGAAAGCTCTTGAAAAAAAGACCTTAAGAAATTGCACAAAAGATACCCCATGATATGGGGAAAACGCGCCTATCATAGTTCCTCCATAGTCTGCGGTTTTTCTGGAATTAACTTATTGTGGGGATCATAATGAGGGTTATCCAACATTTGTGTAATGGCATAATCCAATTCATCTGTGAGGACATGCTCCATTTCTTCCGCAAACCCATGCACCTCTTCTTCTTTAAATTCTAAAGAACGCACAAGATAGCATTCCCACAATCTGTGAGCTCGCACTAACTTTTTGGCTCTACTCTTTCCCTTCTCGCTAAGACTCCAACGATAGTCTTGACGCTTTACCAAACCCTGACATTCAAGCAACCAAATTCTCAACCTAGGAAAAGGCTTGGGGCCAAAATATTCTTGGTATTTGTGAGAACAAACAAAATCCCGCGCCCCCACTTCTGGAATCTGATCTTCTAAAAAGTACCAAAATACTTTGAGTAAATGCTCTTGGTTCTTTGAAAATGAAAAGCATTTTCTACGTATATATCGAGTGACCCACCCCGATTTAGGCGAGAAGATTAAACAAAGCAAAGTTAAACATCCTGATATCACAACAACAAGAGGGCCTGTAGGGAAAGTAATCACACCTCTATGTCCTGAAGCATAGCAAGTGAAAGCTACCGAAATGTAACTTCCAAGAGCACCGCATATCCCTCCAAATAAACAAGAAAGAAGAAAAATAATATTTAATCTATCCGACAATTGATGAGCTGCTAGAGGAGGCGCTACGAACATGGAAGAAATCAATATGATACCCACCGAACGCACACCGCTTACAATAACTAAAGTAATGAATATGAGAATCACACTTCCAGAAACACGCGTACTTAAACCACAAGTAGAGGCGTAATCTTTGTCAAAAATGGTCACGATAATCTGACGATACCACCACCATAACGTCGTTATGGATAGAACAAAAACAAAAGCAGCGAGTTTAGCTTCTACATAACCTAAAGTCGCTGCCTGACCATATAAATAAGCATTAATACGATTATATAACAAAGGACAGCAATCTTTCACGTAGCTTGTCAAAATCACGCCTAGGCCAAAAAAAACAACAAGCACAAAACATAAAGAAGCATCTTTATGGACTCTCAGAGTTTTTTCTAAAAATACTATAATCCCATAACCAGAAATAGCTGCAAGACAACCAAAAATAACCACTAACAGTATAGAGTCCGTAAAAAAAGAGACTTTGCAACTTAATAAAGCCCCTAAAAGTAATCCTGGATAAGAAGCATGAGAAAGACTCTCACCTAAAAGAGGCTGCCTACCTATAAGTAGAAGCGTCCCCCATAAAGCCGTTGTCATGCAAATTAAAGTAACCGCTAAAAAGCTGGATAAAAAAATAGAGTCAATAAAAATGCAATTGAGCATCTAATACGTTCCCTCTTGCTTCCCTCTAGATAATTTAAGAGTGCGATCCAATAGTTCTAACTCACAACCATAAGCTTGAAAAATGTTTTTATTAGTTAAACATTCTTCAACCGGTCCGGAACAAATAAGATGTTTATTCAACAATATGATATGGTCGAATAATTGACGTACATGGCTAAGATCATGGTGAACGACCACAACCGTACGTCCTTGCTCTTGCAGCTCCCGCAGAACATCTACCACGGTCTGATACGAAGCCATGTCGATAGCAGAAAATAATTCATCCATAAGATAAAGATCTGCTTTTTGCATAAGAGCCCGAGCTAAGAACGCTCGCTGCTGCTGACCTCCTGAAAGCTTCCCTATTTGCCGATTTGCTAAATCAGATAAACCTACCCTCTCTAAAATACTGTATGCTTCCTTACGGTCATCCGCTGTAATTCTTCCCCACATGCCTTTGTACCCATAGCACCCCATAAGCACGAGATCTAGAACTGTCATGGGAAAATCCCAATCCACACTTGCTCTTTGAGGCATATAAGCAACACGTTGATGTACTTTTTTAAACTTATTCCCAAAAAATAAAGTATGACCGGTGGAAGGACGAATCAATCCAAGAGAAGATTTTAAAAGCGTACTCTTCCCAGCACCATTGGGTCCTAAAACTGCCGTCAATGTTCCCTTCCTTAATAGGAAGGAAACATGACATAAAACATCTGAATGATCATAGTTCACACATAGGTTATGAACTGACCAAGCAATTTCATGTTGTCTACTCAAGAAACTGTTCCTCCTAGCTCTTCAGTAATTGTGCAAACATTGTGCTTAAAAGTATCCAAGTAATTATGTTCAACATTATCACTATACAAAGGACGACTCGCCAATCGGATGTTATATCCCTTCTTCAAACACGAAGCAATTTTTTTCAGTGCGTCTTGATTTAAGGTATCTTCAGGGAACATCACGGTAACATTATGCTCATAAATGTAATCTACAACGAGCATAATATCCCGAATGCTAATTTGAGCTTCAGGAGATATACCTTCAGGAGAAATACATCTCTTACTCCAAACATTGTTCGCAACTTCTTCTGGTGTCGCTAAGTAACGCCTTGTGAAATAGCTGAATGCATTATGACCAGAAACTAAATATCTTGATTCTTCAGGCACTGTCAATAAACAACGCTTAGCCCAAGCATCTAGCTCTAACATTTCTTCTACCAACTCTTTAGAATTGGAAGTAAACTCTTGTTCATACTCGGGGAATTCACTAATTAAAGCCCTAGTCACCTCTTTAGCTCCCTCTACCCAAATGCTCATATCTGTCCAAATATGGGGATCATACAAACCATCTTCTTCTAAAGGAACGAATACTCCTCTAGATACTAAGCGCGATCCAATATTCACCGCCTTAGGATTTCCTTCCAGATGTTTGCGTAGGCTTGCTGTATGTTCTAATCCAAGGCCATTACAGAAAATAAGCCGGCTCATAGCCATTTTATCCTCGTCACCTTTAACCATCTCATATGCATGGGGGTCTATTGATCCATCGATTAAAACAATGGGGCAAAGCTTATCTCCTACAATTCTAGCCACGCAATCATGTATCATCCGATTCATAGACAGTACATAAATTTTATTATCATCATTTCGTACCTTAGAAGAAGAGCATCCAGAAACAATAAAAACTAAAACTAGGCAGATTAACAGTTTTACTCTTTTGATCATACGTGCCAACAACATATCCCTCCTTTTCGGAAGATTATTTTCAGAAATTTAATAAAGTCAGAACAATGAAAATCATAAGATATATAAAATGCAGAAAAAAATCTCGCTATTTATTTAGAACAATCTGAAGAATTAATAAGAGGAACAACGAAAAGAAATCAGAAAAACGCTTCTTCTCTTCTTACGGAGGTTTTATAAAAGAAATAAAATATGTTTCATGAGAATGAAAAGGCTTTTAATTATAGGAAGTAAATGTTACAGCTAAAGACTTCTTGTCCTTATGATTGTTTCTTTTAAAGTTATTTATGAAACAAAACGATCTTTTTCAGGAAAATAACATTGCGAAAAAAAGCAAAATCGAAGATAAATTACGTCTCTAAATAAACAGAACTTTAATTTTATTTTTCTAAACGTTAAATCGAAAGTATGCCAAATTCTTTCTTATAAAATTTGTAAAGTAAACATCGATTAATTTTTATGAAGATTTAGCAAGTTATCAAGGTGGGTTTCATGGCCGTAGAACAGTCGAATATAAATGAAGAAGTAGAAAAACTGATCTTAAAAGCTATTAGAAAGGTCTGCGGGGATAAAGAAAACGATTTATGTCGCTATCTTCCAGGACCAAGTGGTGGCTACATGCACCATTTTACATTAAAAAAAATGAAAAGCGCCGCCCCCGAGCAATTTCTAAAAATGCTAAAAACATTTATTTTAGAATCTGATTCACCACGAGCCATTAACCCAAAACCTCGAGCTCCTAGAGGCTCTAAAAAACGCAGAGACTTTATTAACTTTACTAAAACTGACATAGAACGCGTTTTAGAATTAGCGAGACAAGTAGGAGATAAAGATCTTTTAGCACGGTTTAGCCCTAAAAAACCTCTTCCCTCTTTAAAAAGAGAGCTGATTCGTTCTATCCGCAATGGTATTGTTAGTGTTGAGCTATGGAACGCCTATGTGGAGGCAGTAAGAACCAATGCTTCAAGTCTAGATTCTCCTCAGTCTTTTGTTTAAAAGACTTTACAATCGGCTAAGTAAAGTGAATATTTTAGCCGATTTACTCTAGTCTCTCGAGTACTCTAAAAAGCCTTTAAGCTCCTCGTCTTGTTTTCTCTTGTCAATAGAGAAAGAAAATGGTATGCTAAAAGGCTAAAAATACTAAATTTTAATTGTTTTAAAGACTAAATCATTAATAACTTATAAATTAATAACTAAGCTATTTCAGAGGGTAAATATGACACAAACAGCGGAAAAACCTTTTGGAAAATTGCGTTCTTTTCTTTGGCCGATACACATGCACGAGCTAAAGAAGGTGCTGCCAATGTTCCTAATGTTCTTCTGTATTGCGTTCAACTATACCGTATTGCGTGATACAAAAGACACTCTTATCGTAACGGCTCCCGGATCTGGTGCAGAGGCTATACCTTTCATCAAACTGTGGCTTGTTGTTCCTTGCGCTGTTGTCTTCATGCTTATCTATGCCAAATTAAGCAATATTTTAAGTAAGCCAGCCCTCTTTTACACAGTAATTGCTCCATTTCTTCTATTTTTTGCTTTATTTCCTACAGTAATTTATCCATTCCGTCACATTTTACATCCAACGGATTTTGCGGATAAATTACAGGCCATCCTTCCTCAAGGATTGATGGGCTGCGTTGCCATGCTTAGAAACTGGACTTTTGCTGCATTTTATGTGCTTTCCGAACTATGGGGAAGCGTTATGCTTTCTTTAATGTTCTGGGGTTTCGCTAACGAAATTACTAAAATCAGCGAAGCTAAACGTTTTTACGCTTTATTTGGAGTTGGGGCTAACGTAGCCTTACTAGCTTCTGGCCGTTCTATTATCTGGGCTTCTAAGCTACGCGCTAGTGCTACAGGCAATACGGATCCTTGGGGTCTTTCCCTTTACCTCTTAATGAGCATGGTTGTGATTTCCGGTGGTATTATTATCCTATGCTACTGGTGGATGAATAAGTGTGTTCTTACCGACCCGAGATTCTATGATCCTAAAGAGTTAAACAAAACTAAGAAATCAAAGCCAAAAATGACGATGAAAGAAAGCTTTGCTTACCTTGCAAGATCTCCTTACATGTTGTTATTAGCCCTTCTTGTTATTTGCTACGGTATTTGCATTAACCTCGTAGAAGTCACTTGGAAGAGCCAGTTGAAAATGCAATACCCCAATGCTAACGAGTATAGCGAATTCATGGGTAATTTCTCATTCTGGACTGGTGTTGTCTCCGTAATCGTTATGTTGTTTATCGGAGGTAACGTTATCCGTAAATTCGGCTGGTTAACAGGAGCTCTTGTTACACCGGTGATGGTATTGTTAACAGGTGTCTTTTTCTTCATTTTGGTTATCTTTAGAGATCAAGCTTCCGGCATCGTAGCGATGTTTGGAACCACACCATTAATGCTTGCTGTTATGGTTGGTGCTATCCAAAACATTCTATCTAAATCCACTAAGTATGCCCTCTTTGATGCGACTAAAGAAATGGCCTACATTCCATTAGACCAAGAACAAAAAGTTAAAGGAAAGGCTGCTATTGACGTGGTTGCCGCTCGTTTCGGAAAATCCGGAGGTTCTTTAATCCAACAAGGTCTCTTAGTCGTTTGTGGAAGCATTGGAGCTATGACACCTTACTTAGCAATAGCACTCTTCCTGATTATTGCAGTATGGCTAGTCTCCGCTACCAAGCTCAATAAGTTGTTCTTAATTCAATCTGCTCTCAAAGAACAAGAGCTTGCAGGAGAAGAAGCTGCTGCTCCTACAAATACTGAAGCATCCTCATCAATTCAGGGAACACCTGCTGTTGAGAACGCTTCTTCATAAGCTTCAATGAGAGGTCTTAACAAAAATCCTCACCTGTTTCCAAGTGAGGATTTTTTTTTGTCTTGAAAACTTCTAAACAAGTTTAATTATAACCTTCGTCATCCCTATTTAGATAAGTTTCTTCTATATCTTCGAATTTTTCATGGAATTTCATACGGTGATTAAAATAGTAGCATATAGTCTTCCAAGCTTGACTTGTTTTTTGATTCATCAGGCTTTTGTATCGGGAAACATTTTTACATTCAGAATAAGTTGCTAAAGCAATATTAGACTCATACCTAAGACTATTCTCACTAATAAAATCTCCTAGAAAAGACCTTGCTAGTATGCGTATACCTCCGTGGGGAGCCGATTGATCTAACCAACATAAAAACTGCCAAGAAGCAAGCGATGTTGATCGAATAAGCTGTAGTTGCTCCCAAGAGATACCATGTGAACATATACGAAAAACGAGCTCTTTTATACTCTCCTCTGTAAATGTCACCCGTAGTTCTGACAATAGCTCTACCTTATCTTTCTCACCCATATATCTGCTATAATCTCCTTGAGCATTAATTAATAACCTGTCTACTACAGCGGTTACTTGTCGATGATCCCAAGTATGATTTTTCACCTGATCCATTAAAAAAACATATTCCTCGTGGCGCAATTCTTGCGCTAATCCATAAGATTGCATGAGGAAAATTGTTCCATGTTCCGTTCTTGGAGTAACAGATTGACGTATTGAATCTAATTCAGAAAACCAATAGATTCCAGAATACCCGAGGTTGTATTTTTCTAAATTTTCTCTTAAGACATTCTTATTACCTAACTCTATAAAGCGCTTCACCCAATATAAAGGGCAATTTTCTATTAATAAGTTGTCTAAGCTTGGAAGATGTTGTCCGTTAATTTCGCTGTCTAAATTATCAACACCAAAATCTTCCAAAATCTTCTTTAACTGAGGAGAGAGTTTATGTCGATGATTTCGAAGTGATGTTTCTTGAGATTCTCTACAATCATGAATATAGACTAATAACTCCCTAAAATTCGTAAGTTTTAAGTCTTGCTTAGTGACTAAATCAAAAAATACCTTAGGAAACTCCGATTTAATTACATAACGAAATCCAAAAGGGATGTGCTTGTATTTAGGTTGAGAATATTTAATGATAATTTGGGCTGTAACAAACGATAAAATACACCAGCTCATACCTGCGCATAGTAGTGAGATAATGATATTTACATATGAAGGTAATATCGATAAAAAAATAAGACCTGAAATAATAAATAAAATACTCAAAACAATTAATATGATTATTTGAGATGGCGTTGGTCTCTTTGTTTGCATGTATCGACAAACTACTTCTTGCTTTGGAAGTATTTGGGAGACAAAAAGATTAGAAGCTTGCATATGTCATACTAAATAAAAAAACAAAATTATAATTATAAATGCACATATTTATAATATACTACGGTTTAAAACGATAAAACGTACAAACTACAAATACAATAGCTATTCTAATTTTGATTTCTTAAATAAATTAAAATCATCTTCTTACATTTCAGTTCTAGTAGTATTGACAACTAACAATGCTCAGTCTAACATGGCTCTCTCTGAAATTGACAAGACCCCTCCTGTATTTTGAAAGAGTATAAGCTAGAAAACATTCGAAACTTTTCTATTATTGCGCATATTGACCACGGGAAATCTACAATTGCTGACCGCTTACTTGAAAGTACAAGTACAGTCGAGCAAAGAGAAATGCGCGAACAGCTCCTTGATTCCATGGATCTAGAAAGAGAGCGTGGGATCACCATCAAAGCGCATCCAGTGACAATGTATTATAAATACAATGGAGAAGTGTATCAGCTGAACCTGATAGACACGCCGGGGCACGTGGATTTTTCTTATGAAGTATCACGATCCTTAACTGCCTGTGAGGGAGCTCTTTTAATTGTTGACGCAGCTCAAGGTGTGCAAGCTCAAAGTTTAGCTAACGTTTATCTAGCCTTAGAACGTGATCTGGAGATCATTCCTATTTTAAATAAAATTGATTTACCAGCAGCAAACCCTGAAAAAATCCGAAAACAAATAGAAGATTACATAGGGCTAGATACTACACATGCAATCGCCTGCTCAGCAAAAACTGGGGAAGGAATTTCGGAAATTCTTGAAGCCATTGTGGAATTAATCCCTCCACCTAAATCTCCTGAAGAAACTGAATTAAAAGCTTTGATTTTTGATTCTCACTATGATCCTTATGTAGGTATTATGGTGTATGTCCGTGTGATGAGTGGAGAAATTAAAAAAGGTGACCGCATTACCTTTATGGCAACAAAAGGATCGTCATTTGAGGTATTAGGTGTAGGAGCTTTTCTTCCCGAAGCAACGTTAATTGAGGGATCTTTACGAGCAGGTCAGGTAGGCTATTTCATAGCCAACTTAAAAAAAGTTAAGGATGTAAAGATTGGTGATACTGTAACTACAGTCAAGCATTCTGCTAAGGTACCTTTAGAAGGATTCAAAGAAATCAATCCTGTAATGTTTGCTGGTATCTACCCTATTGATTCTTCAGATTTTGATGCTTTAAAAGACGCTTTAAGCCGTTTACAACTTAACGATTCTGCTTTAACGATCGAACAAGAAAGTAGCCATTCTTTAGGCTTTGGTTTTCGCTGTGGGTTTTTAGGACTCCTGCATTTAGAGATCGTTTTTGAAAGAATCATCCGAGAATTTGATCTCGACATTATTGCTACAGCACCTAGTGTAATTTATAAGGTTGTCTTAAAAAATGGCAAAACTTTGTTCATAGATAATCCTACAGCCTATCCAGATCCTTCGATCATAGAACATATGGAAGAGCCTTGGGTACATGTCAATATCATTACACCACAAGAGTACTTAAGCAGTATTATGAATCTATGTTTAGATAAACGTGGTGTATGCTTAAAAACAGAAATGTTAGATCAACATAGGTTGGTGCTTTCCTATGATCTTCCTTTAAATGAAATTGTCTCTGATTTTAATGATAAATTAAAATCTGTAACTAAGGGTTATGGATCTTTTGATTATCGTTTAGGAGATTACCGTAAAGGATCTATCATCAAACTGGAAATTCTCATCAACGACGAACCTGTCGATGCTTTTTCTTGCCTTGTACATAGAGATAAAGCGGAAGCACGCGGAAGAAGTATCTGTGAGAAGCTTGTCGGTGTTATTCCTCAACAACTTTTTAAAATCCCCATCCAAGCTGCTATCAATAAAAAAGTCATTGCTAGAGAAACAATTCGTGCTCTTTCTAAAAATGTGACGGCAAAGTGTTACGGCGGTGATATCACAAGAAAACGAAAACTCTGGGAAAAACAGAAAAAGGGTAAAAAGCGGATGAAGGAATTTGGGAAAGTTTCTATTCCCAACACCGCTTTTATTGAAGTTCTTAAAATAGATTAGCAAGCCTTAAAGATACGTTACCCCCCCCCTTCTAGAGAGAAACTTAGGGTTTGGATACATACTTTTTTCCCCTGCAGTTTACTCTCAATACTTAGCATAGGCCAACACACAGGGGCGTTATAAGTTATCCTAAAGATAGCAAGAGAGTCGCGCAAAACGCACACTGAAGTCCCTCTCGCTTTTTCTCAAATTATTTTACGAGAGTTGTTGTTTTTGACCCTATCCAATCTGTATGATAGAACTCCCCTCGAGGTCTATCCTTACGTTCATAAGTATGAGCTCCGAAATAGTCTCTTAATCCTTGAGCTAAAGCTATTGGAGAGTCTTTTGTTCGGTAACCATCATAAAATGTTAATGCAGCTGCTAAACAAGGCATGGGATATCCTGAACCCACACCATAGGCAACTGTTCTTCGCCAACCGGGCTCGGAATGTTGTAATACAGTCTTGAAATAGCTTTGTAAAATTAACGAAGGTGCTTCCGGCTCATTTTCGAAACCTTTATGGATAGCATCTAGGAAAACACTTTGGATAATGCATCCGCCTCTCCATAATAAGGCTAACTCTCCAAAATTTAAATTCCATTGATGCTCTTCAGATGCTTGTTTCAATAACATGAATCCTTGAGCATAACTGATAATTTTCGAAGCGTATAGCGCTTGGAACACATCTTCAATAAAAAGATGAGGGTCTCTAGGTTTTTCAAAAACGATAGGAACACCCGGAAGTTCTTGAGAAGCGCGCTCACGAATAGTTTTCCAAGAAGAGAGGAAGCGTGCTAATACAGATTCAATAATTAGCGAAAGGGGCACTCCCGAATCGATAGCGTCAATGGCAGTCCAACGCCCTGTGCCTTTTTGTCCAGCAACATCTAAAATGGTATCAATAACTGGGAAGCCATTGGAATCTTTTAAAGAGAGAACTTCTACAGAAATTCTCATCAAGTAACTTTCTAATTCACGTGTGTTCCATTCAGCAAAAATCACGGATACAGCTTCAGGAGATAGATCTAAACGTGCTCTCAATAAGCCATAAGCCTCACAAATTAACTGTATGTCTCCATATTCTATGCCATTATGTACAGTTTTTACATAATGTCCTGCGCCTCCGGGGCCAACCCAACAGCAGCAGGGGTTCCCATTAACCTTAGCAGAAATACTTTGGAAGATAGGGGCTATTGCCGGCCAGGCATCACTATTACCTCCTGGCATAATAGAAGGTCCATGACGAGCGCCCTCTTCTCCTCCAGAGATACCCATACCTATGAATAATATGCCTTTTTCCTTAAGATCACGGCACCGTCTTTCTGAATCTTTATAATAGCTATTCCCCCCATCGATAATAATATCACCAGCTTCAAGATAAGGTAATAGCGAATCAATACTTTGATCCACAGGAGTTCCTGCTTTGATCATCAGCATGATCTTTCTAGGACGTTTTAAAGAACGCACAAAAGATTCTAATGTTTCATGTCCTTGAAGTTCGGGGCTTTGAGAATGTTCTTGAAGAAACTCTCGAGTTTTCTCTGGACTCCGATTATAGACAGACACAGAAAAACCATGGTCGATCATATTCAACACCAGATTTTTCCCCATTACAGCTAAACCAATTAGCCCAATATCCGCACCAGCTTTATCTGCCACCAATCCTCCTCCACACTTAAATTAGACGCAAAACGAGTTTTTTCTTCTTTCCCTGTGCTAATAAAACATATTGATCGAAACACACCTGAGTTTCTTCAAAAACACTGTGTTCATTCTCAATAGGTTCACTATTTACATAGAGGCCTTTCTGCTCGATCAATCTTCTCGCTTCTCCTTTAGAACTACAAACCCCTAATGCAACAAAAAGATCTATCCACCGTTTGCCGAGTGCCTGTGTTCCTTCTAAAGAGACTGCCTGGCCCATAGCAACAAGATCTTGAAAATCCTTCTCAGAAACTGAAGATACTTTACCCGGATGTATGCTTTGAGTGACTACCTGCGCTTCTCTTAGTCCGTCTTCACCGTGTATAGAGGTGACTAGAGTTTCGGCAACAAACTTTTTCACAGCTACTGGATCTAATAAAAACTTTTGGTCTAGATCAAAGATTTCTTCATTACTCAATAAAGTTAATGTACGTGCTACTTTAGGCACTTCTTGATCCGGAAGCCTTAAAAAATACTGATATAACTCATAGGGAGATGTTAGCTTGGGATCTAACCAAATTGTTCCTGACTCAGTCTTCCCAATCTTCTTACCTTGGCTATTTGTTAACAACGGATAAGTCAAACCATAAGCCTGTCCCAATCCATGACGACGGATATAATCAATGCCTGAAGTAATATTCCCCCATTGATCGCTTCCCCCACATTGCAAACATACTCCATAGTTCTCAAAGAGATAAGCAAAATCATATGATTGCAAAAGCATGTAGCTAAATTCAGTATAGCTAATGCCCTCTTCAGACTGAACACGCTGTTTGACTGTATCCTTACCCAACATAACGCCTAGTCTAAAATGCTTCCCTACGTCTCTCAGGAAATCTATCACAGTCGTTTCTTTCAACCAGTCTATGTTATTTACTATTTGCACTCCGGGTAAATAGTAAGCAAGACATTCTGAGAGTTTCTGGCTATTATAGGCGACTTGGCTTTCCTCAAGTAGGGTACGTTCTATGCTTTTCCCTGAGGGGTCTCCGATCATTCCGGTCGCAGAACCTACAAGAGCCACAGGAGTGAGACCAAAGTGAGCCATCCTACGCAAAAAGCATATCCCTATCCAATGTCCTATATGAAGAGAAGGGGCTGTGGGATCAAATCCAAGATAGGCAGAAACTGGGGTGCTTACGTTATCTAATCCTGAGGAAAAATTTTCGAGGATTCCCCGATCTTGCAAGTGTTGTATAAAATCCCGCATCGCAATAACAAAAAATCTTAATAATTGAAGGACTATCTTAACGATCAGTACTCTTATATGCAAGATTCCTTAGGGATTTACTCTAGAAAAAAATAAACGGATAAAAATTCTACTTGAATTTAAAATAGACGGGTTCTTTTACTTAAAGGTAATTTTAATAATGATAAGCCCAGCTCTGGAAAATACTTCTTTTATCAGCCGTTTACAAAATAAAACAGCGAATTTTGTTCAGTCTACAATTTTTTCTCGTATCATGTCTGTAGTTCTTATTACTCTAGCTGTTATAGCAACAGCAGGGAGTTGTACGGCTATGATACTGACTTTGAACTTGTGGTTCATGCTACTCAGTGTTGTTGGAGGGATCTTATTATCTCTTGGCATGATGAGCATTCACATTGACTGTGGAACAACAAGCAGATTAACTGTGGAACAACAAGCAGAGAGAATTCCTTAAAGGAAAGCAGATAAAGCAGCTCGGAGTTTGATAAGGGCTTTGGAATGAATCTGGGATACTCGTGATTCGCTAACTCCTAGAATCTTTCCAATTTCCTTAAGAACGAGCTCTTCATAGTAGTATAGAGCCATCACCTTTCTTTCCTTCTCTTCTAGGCTCTCGATAGCACTTGCTAAAAATGAAGAGAATTCCTTTTTATCAACAATGTCGTACCCTGTTTCTGCTCTTTCATCAGCGATACGTTCTTCTAGAGCTACACCAGATTCACCATCAGATAACGAGGGTCTTTCCTCGTTTAAAGAAATAATTAACGCAGGTCGTGCTGAAGCAAACCAGCCAGAAAGCTCTTGTTGAGAAATTTGGAAATACTCACAAAGATCACCATCCGTAGGCTCTCTTCCTAGTGACAGCCGCAGAGCATCCATAGCATCAGCAAGCTTATTTGCTTTTTGATGTACGCTCCTTGGCACCCAGTCTTGCTTCCTTAAATCATCGATAATAGCTGCTTTAATTAAAAATAAAGCATACCCTTCAAAACGACGACTCTTTTCCGGGTTAAAACGTTCAACAGCTCGAACTAAACCCTCAACACCGGAAGCATACAGATCCTCGGTCTTTACATGGGAAGGCATACCGGAAATTAAGCGGTGGGCCACACACTTAACTAAGTGCAGGTAAAAATCAATCAGAGTATCTCGATACTCGATTTCTTGAGTCTGCCAATATAATTCCCAAATCTCAGAAATGTTTTGCGTATTTTGTGTTTTCACAAATTTTTTCTTTCAGTAATTATTTTAAGATTAAATAAAAAAAATATTTTAAACAACACCTCAATTAAAATATTTTATTTGTTTTAATTAGATGAATTTCACAATTAAAGTGTCAAAACCTCGTCAGACACGGATCCTAGCAAAGAAATAGGGATTTCTTCTGGAAGTTCATTATGTGATAAAACAAGTAAATCTGGAAAGTAAGGTTCTATCATTTTCCTTAGTTCAAAACGCGACTCACATCCCGTAATGATCGCACGAAAATCTCCCCCCGCGGATTGATTTAAGAGAGTCTGTACTTGGCAAATTACCTTATCACACATCAATGGATTAGATTTTGAATATAAATCACCTATCATACGTTCTACATGCGAATCTACCGTGATGATCTCTAGTGTATTTTGCTGATCCCAAAGGGCTCTTCCTATATGTTTCCCTAGGTATTTTCTAATTTTCTCGGCAAGTATTTCAGGGTTTTCTTCTGGAGATCCATATAACGCTATCGCTTCCAATACCTTAGGGAATAACCTCAAAGATACGCGTTCTTTGACCAGACCTTTTATGAGAAAGAGCAAGGAATTTTCAGATATTTTTTTTGGAATAATCTCATCGATCGAGATACCCAAAACATTTTGCGCTTGTCGTACAAGCATTTTGACATAATTTCCGTGAATAGCCTCTGGGAGTAGATTTCTTAGTATGGGTAAAAGACGAGATAAAGAAATTTCTTCGAGATGAAAATGTTTCCCACAGCAACTCAAAGATGCGGGTTTGTCACGATAAAAAATCTTCATCTCTTGATGCAAGAATACGCCTGTTTCATTGAAGATCTCTTCCCGTGCTTGTGCATAGAGCTCGTGCGGGTTCACTCCTGTGTAATCTGTAGAAAGAGAGAGGTGTATTTGTTGGAATATTTCAGATAGAATTTCAGGCCCCTGTACATCTTTGGGTGGTTTATAGGCGATGAGCAAGGCAATAGCAAAAACAATCACAGGAGCTTTAGGAGTCCCTGGGATGAACAGTAGTGAGGAGAATAAAAGAGCAATCGTTCGAAAATGCACTCGCGCTTGCTCGTAATAGTCTATCATATACTCAAGGAGAGATGCTTTTTGGCCCACCTTGGATATCAAGGTCGCTGCAGCACATGATGTCATGAGTGCAGGCACTTGGCTGACTAAAGCATCTCCTACCACGGTGAGCCATAAACTTGCTGATTCTCTATCCACAGAACAAGCAAAATAGGCAGCTGCTATCGTATTGACAATGAGCAAAATACAACTGACAACAGCATCCCCTTTTACAAAGCGAAACACTCCCTCCATCGAAGAAAAAAAATCGCTTTCTTCAAAAAGATCTTGTTTTTGTTTTTCAACATCCATCGCCGAGGCTCGTCCAGACACAAGATCGGCATCTAGTGACATTTGCTTACCAGGCAGAGCTTCTAAAATAAATCTTGCACGTACTTCCGCGACTCTTTCTGATCCCTTGGCAATGACAAGAAAATTTACTAAAAAAAACAGACAGCAGGCAGCGATTCCTGCTCCTAAACTCCCTAAGGAAAAAAAATTCCCCAAAGAGAAAATCATAGGTGATGCCCAACCCGAGGATAAAATCAATCGAGTTGAAGCAAGATTCAATCCCAAACGAAATAAGCAAAGGTACACAAATAACGCAGGAAAGAGCCTAGCTTCCAGGCTAGATTTTAAAGAAAATACCCAAAATACAACGGTGAGCGATAAAATAAAGTTGATACATAAACCCGTATCTAAAAGCAGCTGAGGTAAAGGAATCAAAAAAGAAAGAAGAATACCTAAGGGAATGAGAGCCATTCTCCATAATTTCTCTTGTTTGCTTGTCACCAAGCGCCTCCCCTATGAGACTCTCTTATTTTCCTCAATAACGATAAAAAACATATATCTTCAAGAAAAACTCTTATGACAGAGATTCATGAATTTTAGGTTATGTTTATCTTGTAGACTATTTTCTTCTGTGCTAACGTCTTGATCTCTTAGAGACATTTGTACGGAGTATAGCGCAGCCTGGTTAGCGCGGTTGCTTTGGGAGCAATAGGTCGGGGGTTCGAATCCCTCTACTCCGAATTGTTAGTCTCGTTGTTAAAAGATTTTCAGGAAGTCATAAATGGCAAAATTGATCATTGCATCCGAAGACGAAACACAAGAGTTTGAACTTGAAGATGGTTCTAGCATAGCAGAGCCTTGCGAATCTTCAGGGGTTCCTTTTGCATGTACAGAAGGTGTATGCGGCACCTGTGTTATCGAAGTTGTCGAAGGCAAAGAAAATCTTTCTAGTTTTACAGAAGAGGAAAAAGACTTTCTTGGAGAGTCTGAAGACTCTAATGAACGTCTCGCCTGTCAGTGTAAAATTCACGGCGGCTGTGTTAAAATTACTTTTTAAACTCAGTCCCAAAAAAATTACAAACATTAAGATATTTTTATATGCGGACGAAGTATGTAAGGTTTGCTTTACATTCCGTGGAGGCTTGTGTTTTGGGACCAAAGTTCTTGAAAAAAAACTCTCTATGTCCTAAGGCAGGAATGGTTTAAAATATTAATAGCCTTTAGTTATAAAAAAGATTAATATTTTATGTTTCAACCTATTCACACTCATGGGCCATCTCAATTTCTTTCTGAGGCCTCTGCAATACCAGGTAATCGAAATAATACAGAAGTTAAAAAGGCAGCCCTAGCAACAATAGCAGGCTTAGCCTTTATTGGCGTTATAACCACCTTGGCTTTGGCTATTACTTTTTCGATGCCAGCTCTTACTGCTGTCGTAGTTGTTTTCTCTATGGTGGCTGTAGCGTGTTGTATTCTCCTGAATAAAGAGATTGCCGCGTCAGCGTCTCTTCCTCCATTGCCTTTCCCAGAAGGAAGATCAGAAATATCTACACCGGACCTTTCCCCACCTCTTTCTTTCCAACCAGAAGGTTTATCAACACCGGAGTACACGCCTCCTCCCTCTCCAACATTCGAAGATCCTCAGGATCTACCAAGATCTCCAACTCCTCCACCTCAGGTTCAGCCTACAGCTGCAGCGGTTCCGTTGCAAACTGTCCCGAATGTTACGGAATTACTTGATGGTTTGACACAACTCGCATCCCGACAAGCTATCAACACCCCTCAATTTGATCCCATCGACGCAAATACCACTTTCTCGGGATGGCAGGTCCCTCATACTGAAACGGTACTTGTCTCTACACGTGGCGACATTACTCAACCTAGATTCCGCACAAAAGATCTCACTCCTATGCTAGTCAATGCCGCCAATGATACTATGCATAGACATGGCGGAGGAACAAATTCTGTCTTTACTCACGCCGTTAGTCGTCAAGGATGGCAAAATTCTACCGAAAGCAAGACACGTTTAAATATTGGTGAATGTACTGCGGGTCAATGGATAAATGCAGACGGGACAACCAATGACGGAGACTCGTCGGCCCCCGCATTACTAGCCCAGCTTTTAGGACCAACAGCCAGTCAACTGAATAATGACGCATTTAGATGCTATAAGGCCGTAACCACAGCCTACGAAAATTGTTTAGCTAAAGCCGTGGAAAAAGGCGCCAAATATGTTCAGTTACCCTTGATCTCCTCCAGTCTTTTCGCTCCTTCAGCAAATCTATTAGGCGGCACAGTGCGAGCTAAATGGATAGAAGCTGTGAAAGCGGCCTTAGTCACTGCAGTTGGGAATTTTGCTAGGCAAAATCCAGATTCTCAAATGATTGTTGTCGTCACAGATATCAATCGTTCTCCCTTAGGCTAACATAAGATCATCTTGTCATGGATCTACAACACGTATGTGTTATAGATCCACGGCATCATCTTATAACACCAAGATCCTTTCCTTCTTATCACTCCTAGAAGCAAAATCCCAAGATACTTTGTCATAGAAAACTTGTGCGTATTGTTTGTATACTGCTAACTATAAGCACTTTGAGCCAGCGCGCAACAGGGTTTGTAGAGCGTATTGGAGATGAATTATAATAGCTCAACTTCTGAATGAAATCTAAGTTGCCAACTTTGTTGTGTTGTCTTTACTATATCGACAACATGGAATAGCACAACACAAACACTAAGAAAAAGATGCGTACAATTGAGAGAATCTTCGTCCCTACTTTAAGCTTAGTATTTTTTAATGATATCGCGAAGACTGCTCAAAAATTCCAGCATCGTTCTTTACGATAATATGATATCCGATCTCACTACCGCATCTTTGGAACAAACACAATCCCATCCTGAAATATCCTCCAAAAAAAGTAGCATAGCATCAAAAATCCTCCCTATTATTACCATGCTTGTCTTCGCGTACCTCGCTATACTCGGAGCTATGATTTCTTCTTTAGTTACAGGAATATTCCCTCTATTCTCTATTTGTGCCTTCGCCATGCCTCTTCTTCTTGCATCTCTATTTCTTCTTAGAAATGCTTCTCAACAAAAACCACAAAAAACAGGTGTTGTGCCGCCTCGAGATGCGCCACTCGTAATTGAAATCAATGAAAACACGAAGCACACAAAAATTTTAGAACAATGCGGTGAAGTAGTGACTACGTGGAATACTTTACCGCACATCTTTGGGGAAACTACCCCTTCCCTATTAAATAAGGTTTGGAAAATTAACAACTCAAAAACAGTTCTCTTTGCAACTACAGGAACTGTGTATTCCCCACGTGTGCATTGCTGTTGCAATCTCATGATCGTATTAGAACGGAATACGCTCCTTTCAGACTTATGCACTATAAACACCTCTTACGAAATACCTATGGAGATGCAGGCAGGTCAATGCGTCTCCATGCCGTGGAAAAACTCTGATGGCTCTAGCAACAAGCAAAAACTAGGGTTGCCTAATTTCCTAGGCATCATTCATGGGCCGAATCCCGAACTCTATAATTACCATCCTGTGATTGCCTTTGCCCTAGCAAAAGCTGCTTATACTAACTGTCTAAACGAGGCGATCAAACAGGGTGTCGACATGATTCAAATTCCTCTCATTGCCACCGCACCTGCTCAACTCTACTCAAACCCTCAAGCAGCGGCAGATTGGAGAGCTGCTATACAAACAGGTTTGGTTGCTGCATTAATCAATTTTGCAGCGTCACAGCCGGAAACCATTATGAACGTCGTTATTGTTAGTTCCCCAGGATTAGGACTTCCATTATGAAATATTTGATATTGTAAACTGCTGATTTCCAACAAACAATAAATAAGATAAATAGAACTATTACTTTTATTTAAAAAATATTTATAATTTCAATTATGTCACATGAAAAAATTTCTTCGGGTAATAATCCATTACCCCCACAACAACTATTTGATTTAAATCCTAAGCAGAGATTCCCCGTAAAAGGCTATCTGAATAGGGTTTTATATAACCCAAACACTCGAGAAACGACTCGAAAAGTGCTTGCGATCATCGGCGGACTAGCTTTAGCTGGCGGGATTGCCTGTGGAATTACTCTCGGAGTGCTTGGAGCCCCTGGCCTAGTGATTGCTACAGCTATTGGCATTACCTTAGGCACGATTTTATTAGGAGCCTCCCTTGCGCTTCTACCAAGCAAAATGAAAAAAGGTATTCGAGGAAAAATAGAAAGCGCTTTAGAAGCAAATAAACCCTATGACTTCCTTTCTCCTGGGCTGACCAACTCTTTGAAAGCACATTTTAAAGAGAGCTCATCCCTGCCGAAAAACATGCACGCTCCTGGAGCGACAGATGTGGATGTCTTTACAGCAAAAAACAACTCCGAAGTCAAGCTAGTAACTTTTAAAACTCCCTCATTCCTATCGCCTATTACTGTTGCCGGCACAGGTGTGTCGCGGGTGTGCTTCATACCTCCAGAAGCAGATCTAACACGTCCCGAAACTATGCAGAATAGTTCTTTAGATTTATTTAAAATAGAAATCGGACCTCGTGGTTGGAATACAAATTTAGCAGAATTTGCCCAAACACCTAAAACACCTGCAGGATGGTCACGCAGTTCTTGGAGTAACCTCACCGAACCTGCGACAGATGACAGTCCTCAATACTTAATTAGCGCGTGGAATCCTTTCGGACATTACCCAACAACGGCTAATCAACAACGAGCACAGACACGCCATCCTCTTTATGAAAGGAACAGTTTAGACAATCAAAAAGAAATGTTTGTCAATTTCTTTAAATCACTCATGGCTAGTGGTATTCACAGTATTGGTATTTATGGGAATGATCTTTTGTTCCCTAAAAATGACCTTAACGACTCCTACATTGACATATTCGCCCCCCTGGACGGCGATTTTGAAGGTAGAGTTGCCACAGCCCTATCCTCCGCCTTAGCTGAAATAGCCCAAGACTCTGGAAATAACCTAACTGTTTGTCTCTACAGCATGGGCGGCAATCCTCTACACAAACCCAAACCTGTATCTTACGATCGCATGTATATGGATGATGCTGACGACGATTAAAGTCTTCTTCCTACAGGCAGCACAATCTCGGTATTTTCTGATTTTTTCTTAGTGGTTGTGCTTCCTTCAACCTCTCTCCTTCCGTGAACACAAGTTTTTAAAACTATTAAAATAAAGATTTTAAAAAAATAAAAATTTGATTGTAAAATTTCAGTTTTTATTTTTTTTCTAAAAAACTTCTTTACTGAATCTATATTTTTCTTTTTGATGGATACCCTCAAATGGTTTAAACTTTGTTGTTGCTTTTCTTTTCAGTCACCTTTTGGCCCTCTTTGTAGTAGCCAATATAAAATTATTTTAGGTTTTTATGATTCATCCCCCTGCCCAAAAACAAGCTGCTAGACGTTACACGCACTCTGTCAAAATTGGGAATCTTTATGTAGGTAGCGACCACTCGATAAAAACACAATCCATGACAACAACACCTACAGCGGATGTTGATGCTACGGTTGCGCAAATTTGTGCCTTGGTAGAAGCTAGGTGTGAAATTGCTCGTGTTACCGTACAAGGGATTAAAGAAGCTCAGGCATGCGAACATATAAAAGAACGTTTGATCGCCTTAGGAATCGATGTTCCCCTTGTAGCTGATATACATTTCTTTCCTCAAGCAGCAATGCATGTGGCAGACTTTGTAGATAAAGTCCGTATTAACCCGGGAAACTTCGTGGATAAACGCAACATGTTCACGGGGAAAATATATACAGATAAACACTATGCCGATAGCCTTCTGCGATTAGAAGAAAAATTCTCTCCTCTTGTTGAGAAATGCAAGCGTTTAGGGAAAGCCATGAGAATTGGAGTGAACCACGGCTCTCTTTCCGAACGTGTTATGCAACGTTACGGCGATACCATTGAAGGTATGGTAGTTTCAGCGCTTGAGTATATTGAAGTATGCGAAAAGCTGGGTTACCGTGACGTAGTTTTCTCTATGAAATCTAGCAACCCTAAAGTGATGGTTGCTGCGTACCGTCAGTTAGCTAAAGATCTTGATGCCCGTGGCTGGCATTATCCTCTACATCTCGGGGTTACTGAAGCCGGAATGGGAATGGATGGGATTATTAAATCCTCTGTGGGCATAGGGACTCTCCTCACCGAAGGTCTAGGTGATACTATTCGTTGTTCTTTAACGGGGTGTCCGACACAAGAAATCCCTGTTTGTGAAAGTTTATTAAAACATACAACGACATACCTGAATCTTCCTAGGAAAAATAATCCCTTTGCTTTAGAAAATTCTGAAAGTTTCGTCAATGCTTCTAAGAAAATCACGAAAACCACCCCGTGGGGATCGGTCTATGGTGTTTTTATTAAACTGAATGAAGATCATATGCTCAATACACCCGTGGAACAGCTACTTGAGCAATTAGGCATCCACCCTGAAAATGGGAAAAAAGATTTCACGACTCCTGATGGTGTGGTTGTTCCAAAAAGTTTTATCGGCACTTCGGTTCTTAAAAAATTAGAACAACATTTCATTGTTTTCCATCATCACGAAGTCCCTTGCCTCTATGATTACAACCACGAGATTTGGAATCAGGAGGAAGTGTTAAGTTCGCCTTTTGTGCATTTTCACGCTTCACCTCCGTTTATTCACAGTACAAGAGATTTCTTTGAAAAGAAACAGGGTGAGCAACAACCTGTAAAATTGGTATTTTCCAAAGATCTCGATGATGAATGTGAGGCAGCAGTGGCTATAGCTACAGAATTCGGAGCCCTCCTCCTCGATGGTTTAGGAGAAGCTGTAATTTTGGATCTTCCTAACATTCCGCTTAGCACAGTCCGCGAAATCGCCTTCGGCACCTTACAAAGTGCTGGCGTACGTTTAGTAAAAACCGAGTATATCTCATGTCCTGGATGCGGAAGAACTCTCTTTGACCTTCCCGAAGTGACAAAACGTATTCACGAGAGAACACAACATCTTGTAGGATTAAAAATCGCCGTTATGGGATGTATTGTTAATGGTCCAGGAGAAATGGCAGATGCTGATTTTGGGTTTGTAGGATCTAAAACTGGCATGGTCGATCTCTATGTAAAACACACATGCGTGAAAGCGCATATCCCCATGGAACAGGCTGAAGACGAGCTTGTGCTTCTTCTGAAAGAACATGGTGTATGGAAAGATCCTGAATGAGACATTTTTAGCTATGGCACAATCAACTCCCTCAGATAATAACCTAACTAAGCTTACTTTCCCAGAACTCTCTGACCTCCCCCTACGTCATGGATTGTTCCCTAAACAAACAGATGCAGAAGGTTACGTCTATGTGCCTAAAAATGATGAGATCCGTAAATCTCTAGGTGCTGAACGTTTTTGTGATCTCCATCAAGTGCATAGCACAAGTTTACGTCATGCGACATATACCACCCCTTCAGGGTGCCCTGCTGACGGATTGTATACTCATGATCCCATGCTTTCTCTGCACATCCGACATTCTGATTGCCAACCGGCAATTTTCTATGATCCCGAAAATCATGTTGTTGCGAATGTTCACTGTGGATGGCGAGGACTTGTTGGAAATATCTACGCGGTAACTGTAGCTACATTAAAACGTGTATATAACTCCCGTCCGCAAGATTTAATTGTTGTTATCGGTCCTTCTCTAGGCCCGGATTACGCTATTTATCCCGATTATAGAGAGCTTTTTCCTCCGAGCTTTTTTGCCTTCATGCCCGAGGCAAACCATTTGGACTTCCGTGCGATAGCGAGAAAACAGTTGCTGGACCTGGGAATCTCAAGTTCTAAAATTACGATTTCTGAAAGATGCACCTATACCGAACATGAGATTTTCTTCTCTTCTCGGTACCGCAACTACTATTCAGAACCTAACGTGATAGATACACCTATAAAAAAGAACAACGTCACTGCTGTTCTGCTTCTTCCTAGATGATCTTGTGATTTTAAAAATCAAGAAGCTGTTCTGGTTGTTCTATAGCATCTTTGATTTTGATCAGAAAACCAACTGCCTCTTTACCGTCAATAATACGATGGTCATAGCTAAAGGCAACATACATCATATCTGCTATGGCGATGGTATTATCAATCACTACAGGGCGTTTTTCTATTTTGTGCATTCCCAATATCCCTACTTGAGGAGGATTGATAATAGGTGTAGAAAGTAAGGAACCGTAAACCCCACCATTTGTAATAGTGAAACTTCCTCCTTCTAACTCTGGAAGAGAAATTAACCCATCTCGAGCTCTACTCGCTAAATCCGCAAGCTTCATTTCAATGTCACCACTTGAGAGCTTATCGGCCTCACGAATCACTGGAACAACAAGACCACGTTCTGTTCCCACAGCAATAGAAATATCGTAATACTGGCGATAGACAATCTCATCACCATCAATATACGCATTGACACGAGGATAAGCCTTCAGCGCTTCAATAACCGCTTTTATGAAAAAGGACATTAAACCCAGTTTCACATTATAACGAGCAGAAAAGGCCTCTTGTTTTTCCTTCCGCAGTTTCATCAGAGGGGTCATATGAATCTCATTGAATGTTGTTAACATTGCGGATTCATGAAGAGCTGTAACTAAACGTCGAGAAATCGTTTTGCGTATTGATGACATACGCTCACGCACCTCATTTTTAGCTCCCGAACGTTGCGGTTCTTCTTGCATTTTCTCACGTAAAGGAACAAATGTCTTTCCCTCAGAAGGAGGATTGTGAGCTGTAGACCTCGGGAAACAAATGATCTCCGCATCTACTGTCTCCCCCACGGGAGTGTCCTTGACTGTACTTTCAGAAACAGATTCATTAGCATCATAGATCCTAGCAACAATTCCACCGACGGCAACAACATCTCCTTCAGCGACAGACCAAACAATCCTTCCAGATATAGGCGCATAGATCAGTTGATTTACCTTTTCGCTTTCGATCTCCATAATCCCTTGATTCTCCTGAACCAAGCTCTCTGAAGTTACCAAAAGAGAAGCTATTGTGACTTCGCTTATGGATTCAGCGACATTTGGAATGCGTACTTCTGTGATCATACATTACCTAAAGAAAACAATGTTTCCATTAATGTTAAAAATTCTTGTTGGCTAAGACGTGCGGAACCCGTAGCTGTTGAACTACTTCTAGGTCTGCTAACGCACGTTAATTTTTTAGGGAAAATCTCTTCGGTAGCCATGAAAATATAATCATAAGCCCCCATATTCTGAGGTTCTTCTTGAAGCCAAACGTAATGCTCGACTTTAGGATACTTGCCAATCACGGAAAGAAGATCTTCGAGATGTAAAGGATACAAACTCTCAATACGTAAACAAGCAAAGTCTTTCTTACGTTCTTGAGGTAAAGCACCTTTAAAATCATAATATACTTTTCCAGAACACAAGACGAATACCTTAGCATCATAATTAGGTTCGGCATCTTCAAGGATAGGACGAAACCCTCCTGGCTCAGTAAACTCATCAATCCAGCTTATACATTCAGGATGCCGTAAAAGCATTTTTGGAGTGAAGATCACCAGGGGTAAAGATAAATCTCGTTTTGTATGTTCACGCAAGATACGGAAATATTGTACCGGAGTGGAAGGAATCACAACTTGGAAATTCCAATTCGCAGCGAGCTGTAAGTACCTTTCTATACGCGCGGAAGAGTGTTCTGGTCCCTGCCCTTCGTAGCCATGAGGAAGAAGAACAACAAGATCAGAGTGTAGATCCCATTTTTGAATCGCAGATGAAATATACTGATCAAAAATTATCTGTGCTCCATTGGAAAAGTCTCCAAATTGCGCTTCCCATAAAACCAGAGTACGCTCTGCTTGTTGAGCATAACCATATTCGAAGCCTAACACAGCATATTCGGACAATGGCGAATTATACATATCTACAGAGCCTTGATCAGGAGATAAGTGATACAAAGGTGTGTACGTATCCCCAGATTTGATATCACTCCATAATAAATGTCGCTGGCTAAAGGTTCCACGAATAGCATCTTGTCCTGAAAGACGTAGGGAAAATTTCTCGATCAATAAAGAAGCAAAAGCCAGCTCTTCAGCCATTCCCCAATCATAGCCAATTTCTCCTTTAGCCATTTTCATTCTCTTATCAAGCAGAGCTTTTACCTTAGGATGGGGCGTAAAGTTTTCAGGAAGACCACACAATTTAGAACTGATATGAAATACCGTATCACGTGTTAAGGAAACATCGACATCATTGATTAATAACTCGCCGAGATCCATACGATCGCAATGACGACAATCTCTTTTAAAGAGTTTATGATTTTCTTCTTGCTTTAATGATTGGAATTCTGTGTTGAGAACATCCTGAACGCCTTGTTCAAGCTTCTCCAAACTATCTGCAGAGATTTCCTCCCGATAGTTATCTAATAAATACTTCTTATATATCTCTCGAATGGTAGGCTTTTTCTTAATTTCATCGTAGAGCAGAGGCGCTGTTATTGAAGGGTCGTCACTTTCATTATGACCGTATTTACGATAACAGCATAAATCGATAATTACATCGCAACTAAATTCTTCACGTACCTTCAGAGAATACTCTATAGCCTGCAAACAAGCGACCACATCCTCAGCATTTACACGAAATACCGGAATGCCCAACATCTTAGCAATATCTGTACAGTAAGGCGTCGAGCGAGATTCTCTAGGTTGAGCAGTAAATCCTATATGGTTGTTTACAATAATGTGTAATGTTCCCCCTGTGGAATACCCAGGGATCTGACTTAATTGTAAAGTCTCATATACGACGCCTTGTCCCGAAAATGCGGCATCGCCATGAACAAGAATCGCTAAACAAGAATGTTCCTTACCCGCATCTACTTGATGTTGTAAAGCGGCTACAACCCCCTCAACAACGGGATCCACGGCTTCTAAATGGCTAGGATTGGGCAACATGACGAACGTCACTTCCTCACCATGTTGACCAAAAGATCTAGATACATATCCCTTGTGATACTTCACATCACCAACTGTATCTAAACCTCGAAATTGAGGATTATCCTCAAACTCCATAAAAACTTGGGAATAAGGCTTTCCTAAAACATTAGTCAAAACATTCAGACGCCCGCGGTGGGCCATACCAAGAATGTAACTTGTGATATTTTGAGTAACACCGTAGCGCACAAGATGTTCAAGCATGGAGACCAAACTTTCACAACCTTCTAAGGAAAATCTTTTCTGCCCTGTAAATTTTACTTGTAGGAACTCTTCAAAAAAGGTGGCCTTACATATGTCTTGATAGGAACGCGCAAGCTCTTCTGGAGAGCGTTGGGGAGACTTACTCTCCATCAGTTTCCATACATACTCTTGCAATTGAGGAGAACACGCCAGAGTTTCTACAGAGATGCTACGACAATAAAAGTTTTTTAATGCTTGGATTAAATCACGCACAGGAACTTTAGGCTGAGGAAGGAGACCTAAAGAAGGGACAATTTCATTAAGATCTATATTTTTGATCTTTTCTTGAATCAAAGGAGAGGGATTAACGGAAGTGAGGGGAGAAATCTGACTTTGTAGATAACCATAGTAACGATAGATCATACAAAGGAATTGCGCTTTCTTTTCTTGCAGAGCGGCGTATGCTTCTTCATTTCCGGAAGATGCTGAAGCAGCCCTTTCCTGACCCAATTGATATCCTTCAAAAAAATATTTCCATGAAGGATCCAATGTTTCATGATTTAGAAATTTTTGAAACATAGCCTCGATCCAATCCATATCCGAAGAATGGACTTGTCCAACAAACTCTGAATCCATATGATATTTGTTCTCGATAGATGCGATCTGAATTTCGTTTCATAGCAAATTTTTATTTTTCAAAAAAAAACAATCTTTGTTTTTTTTCTATAGTTGAAAAAAAGCAAAGGATACATTACATCTGCTCTCTAGAATACAGGATGGTGCCCACTAGATGAAAAGTGAACGTCTAAAAAAACTCGAATCTGAATTACGTGACTTAACCCAGTGGATGCAATTGGGTTTAGTTCCTAAAAAAGAAATCGACCGTCACAAAGAAGAAATGCGTTCTTTAGAAAACAAAATCCATGAGGAGAAGGAGCGTTTGCAGCTTCTCAAAGAAAATGGTGAAGTTGAAGAGTTTGTCACTCCGAGACGCAGTCCTGCGAAAACGGTATATCCTGACGGGCCAAGTATGTCGGATATGGAGTTTGTAGAGGCTACAGAAACCGAAATTGATATTGATCCCAGTGAAACCGTAGAAATCGATCTTCATGATGAAGATCGAGAAGAAGGCGCTGCAGAAATCGATGACTCTAGCGACGATGATGAGGATCCTTTCAGCGACCGAAATCGTTGGAGACGTGGGGGCATTGTTGACCCCGATGCTAATGAATGGTAAATCGCCTTTAGCCCTGTATATCCATTTTCCTTTCTGTTCAAAGAAATGCCATTACTGTAGCTTTTATACGATTCCCTACAATCCTGAATCGGTAAGTCTGTATTGTAATGCTATTCTTCAAGAAGGTTTGCAAAAACTGTCGACAATTGAGGACACGCATTTCGTCGATACTGTATTTCTTGGTGGAGGAACACCCTCATTAATTCCTCCACACTATCTCCACAACATAATTCAAACACTCGCTCCCCACGCTCAAGAAATCACCCTAGAGGCTAATCCCGAAGACCTTTCTGAATTTTATTTAAGAGAACTGCTTCTTACTGCTGTGAATAGGATTAGCATTGGAGCACAAACTTTTCATGATCCCCTTCTTAAAGCCTTAGGCAGAATCCACTCCTCAGCAGCATCTATAGACGCCGTACACCGCTGTTATGAACATGGATATAACAACATCTCCTTAGATCTGATTTATGGTCTGCCCACACAATCGCTAGCAGATTTTATCACAGACCTTCATCAAGCTCTGACTCTTCCAATTGCGCATATCTCTCTTTATAATCTCACCCTAGATCCCCACACATCTTTTTATAAGCACCGTCGTATTCTAGCTCCTTCTATTGCTGATGATGATATACTCGCTGCTATGAGCCTATCTGCTGAAGAGCTCCTGACCTCACGTGGATTTTCTCGTTATGAACTCGCCTCTTATGCCAAATCTCAAGCGCAATCCAAACACAATCTTTATTATTGGACAGATCAACCATTCCTAGGCTTAGGAGTTTCTGCCTCACAATATATTCATAAGGTGCGGTCAAAAAATCTCTCAAGAATCTCTCAGTATCTACGTGCAGTACGTAAAAATCTTCCTGTGCATGAATCTACAGAGAGCTTACCAGAAAACGAACGTATCAAAGAAGCTCTAGCTCTAAGATTACGTCTTACCCAAGGAGCGAGATGGAAAGATTTCCCTGCTCCATTAATGGAGTCTCTTGCCTCCCTTCCTCTCATTAAAGAACTCTTCGGTCACAATAACGAATTTTTATTCTTAAATAAACAAGGTCGTTTATTTCATGATACAATTGCTGAAGAAATCATGAATATCTCTTTTTAATTTTAATAATAATTAACAACTGTTATTGGATTTTATTAAAAAACAATTAATTGTTATTAAAAAAATATGAAAGATAAAACAGATAATAAAGCACACGATGATTTTTCATTAGAAAATATCAAAAGTAGAATACGAGCAAAAGCAGAGACCAACCCCGCTCTATTTACTCTAACGGGATCAACAATCACATCAGCAAAACCCATTGATATGAATAAGCAAAATATCAGTGACTTGGCAGCACCGAAACAAAATTCCGATGCTGTATCCTTAGACTATTTACAATCCAACTATGTGTCCAAGTCGGACCCTGATTCAGGGTACTTATCTACAAAAGGTGGAACCATGTCAGGTAACATCAATATGGGAGGGAACTCGATTACCAATGTGAAGATGCCTGATGCAAAGGAATTAAAGTCTTTAGACCAGTCAGCTGCAGCAACTGTAGGCTATGTGATGCAAATGGCCAATACAGTAACCAATAATTCTGAGATTAGTGACGCGGTCTCAAAACTGTCTGGTATATCTAGTAAGGTGAGTGTCATTGAAGCTGCTTTAGGAATACCGCCGAGTCAGGAAAATCCGCCAGAAGAAGAAGTTCCTGAACCCGAAGAACCAGCTCCAGATACTTCTCTGTTTGTCAGTATTTCTGGTAGTACCATGTCAGGTGATTTGAATATGGACAACCATGCAGTGAAAAATGTCAAAACTCCATTAGATACTGATCTTAAAGACGCGGCTAATGTTGAGTATGTGCAATCCAAAATCTCTACCCCGCAAATTCGTTTTTTAGGGAATACAATCTCTACAGAAACAACAGTTACTGACCATTTTGAATGGAAAACATCGACTCCACCACCACCACCGGCTCCGCCTCCAGCAGCCCCAGCTTCACCTGTTGTAAATCCTGATAAATCCCCAACAACGCCTCTTCCTAATGTTCCCAAACCCGTACTGCCCGCACCAATAAGAATGGAGGCCGCTGAAAGTGGGGCAGCAGGAGGAGAAGGATCTCCAGAACAAACACAACCTGATAATGTAAACAGCACACCAATATCAGATAAGTACTTAAAAATTGAAGATTCTAATGCGAAAACAATAAAAGTGTTATCCTCTGGGATTTTAACACTATCTGTAACAGCTACTTGGAGTGGGGACACTTCTGCCAACATCAGTGTAATATTAAATCCATCTCCAAAGACACCAGAAGGCACGGAATTAATTAGCAGAACTGCTAGCAGTGAGACTGTAGTCTACACCGTCTCAGCTTTACAATCAGGACAAAACATGTTCTTTCAGATACCTGTTCAAGAACCTTCTGATCTCAAACTCAAACTCAATTCAATAACCAATGGCACTCCTCCCCCTGAAAAGACGAAAATGCTCAAACTCTCTTCATGGTCCTGGCAAACGACTTTGCTTCCTTCCATCTTCCCACAAAAAACTAATCCATAGTTTCTGTGGCTAAAATAAGGCTAAGTGCATGACTTAGCCTTGTTCATAATTTAATAAGCAGCGCCTATAAAAGTTATCGTCCAAGTACGTTTGTCAACGGCTGGACTAGATGAAACATCAAAACTTAAATCTATGGATACTGATGCTTGATCACCAGGAACAAAAATATAAGTCTTTCCTATCAAACTAGAGCTCGCTTTCCCCGTCACTTTATAACACTCTTTTTTCTCCCCTTCTTTAGGTTTAAGGGATAATGTGCAACTGACCTCTGCGGATTTAGCATCAGGAGTCCTAGGAGGAGCAGAAGGATCTGGAGAAACAGGAGGCGTGGGAGGAGAAGGAGGGGCTGGAGGTTCTGGCTGAGTAAAGTCATAGCAAAAAGAAACACAGTAGATGCCTCTACGCAATAGCGTCACGCTATTTCCATCTTTAGTCTGGATGTATAACTCAGAATTTTTAGATTTATCATAATTTCCGGATGACGATCCATTGGGAGCACCCTGTTTTAAACAGACACATGGGATGTCCATGCCCGACCAATTCGGATACGCATTATTGTTAGTTTTTACACTCTCCACCGTTTTGATTATATCATCTACAGCAACCATTCTTTGCAGATCATCCTTCGGAGTACCTGTAGAAATCGCTCCTAGGGCAGCCGCTGTTTTATTTTTTGGATTGTCTGATATCGGAAGATTGGTAATGGTTGGTTCTGGGGCCGTTGGTGAGCTTTGTTCACTTTTTTGAAATCCCAAATCTCCCTGCATAGAATTCCCACCATCACGCACTAACCATTTAGCCTCCTTGGGTTTTGTCAGGGTGACATTAGGCGGTTTTCCAGACCCGCCAAGAGTCGGTGTGCCTAGGTCTTTAATAATTTTATCCAAACCATTTTCAGATACGAGTTGATTAATACGACTAATCAGATCGGTGACCTTGTGAGCAAGAGTACCTATATCCTCCTCTACCATACCAACAGACGCTGCATCCGCAGAACCTACGATCGTGTTTTTATAGGAAGTAGGTAGACCCAATACAGTGTAAGCAGATCCCATGTCAATATCACCGATCATTAATCCACCGGTGTCTCTTAAAAAGATTCCCGTGGTAGTGATGTCTCCTTTTTGCAGGTAATCACTGAGATCACTTTTTAAAGCAATACTCCCCTCAGGGGCTGAGTCACTATCACCTCTGACGATGTTGGTAATTCTGTGATTGGAAACGTTCCATGGTTGACGCGTGACATGCTTACTTGTGCTATCACCATGAACACAAGAAAATAGAATCTTCTCATCGGGAATCGCGTTATGATTTTCAACAACCTCATTCTCATTACTGGGAGTTTCGTTTGATTCCTCAGAAGTGGTAGCACTAGAATACTGCGTATTTATATTTTTAATTATATTTTTCATTTTGTAATTTATTCAAAACTTCTATTGATCAATTTTAAATACCAAATAGAATAAAATATTATTTTAAAGTATAGAAATTATTTCATAATAAAAATCTCGACGGATTTACAGAGGAAAAGTTAAGGTATATTGATCGAAAAACATGGAGAGTGTTGTGCTGCAACCAAGTATTACGTCAACGATCTTTAATTTGATCTTTTTTCTATCACCATCTATACTGGTATTCATCTTTTATAGAACGTTATTCAAAGGAGAGCCCTTAGCTCCTAAGAAACATTTTAGAAAGTACAAAACTTATCTATTCATATGCGCCTTGATTGTGATTGCCCTGCCTGTCTTATTGAATACGCTGCAAAGTGTATCCATGGCTGCTGGGAAAGTCAAAATGCGTAGGGTTATGGCTTTGAATTCCGAATGCATACAATTGTTAAGTGCGCCGCTTCCTATCTTCTTTGTTTGGTCGTTAATCGAACCATTCATTCTTTGTAAGAAAATGCGGAAGATAAAAAATCACTACGCAAGACTTGCGAAAGCAGCAGGACATGCCTCTGTACAATCCGAACAGTCTCCTGCTATGAAATGCTGCTCAGAGCACTCCTGCTGCAGCAATCTTACAGATATGTAGAAAACAGGTATTGAGGAATCTTGCACAAAGATTCCTCTTTTTATTTCTCCATCAGTTATCTCGGAGTATGGAAAAGAAAAATTGCAGGCGTTTTTGTAATTTTTTGAGTTACCTGATCGATATCCTTAGATTGCAACCACATATCTACAGATCGTGTAGAAACAAACTCTTGATCACCAGTCAGGTCTATGCCTACGCATAGATCAGCATGACCCGGTAAAGCTTCTAATAATGCTTGAAATGTATGGACATTACGGTAGGGTGTTTCGATACATATTTGTGTATGTTGTTTCCCGGAGCTACTCCTTATACACCGTTCTCTATCCCTAGGGTTTTGCGGAAGATAACCTAAAAAAGTAAAGTTTTGCCCCGGCAATCCGGATAACATTAACGCTAATGTTATAGAACACGGACCAGAAAATGCTTGAATAGGTAAATTCAGAGCACGAGCACGACGGACCAGTCCTGCTCCAGGATCGGCAATACAAGGAAGCCCCGAATCAGAAACTAATCCCCAGCTTTCTTGTTTTTTTACAATAGGCTCAAGGTAAAAATCCCAAGCCTTTACAGACCGTGCATTCTTACTTAATACTGCTATAGGAAACTTATGGGTTTCTTGAACTTTCCATAAATTCAGGAAGGTACGACCACCACGATCACTCTCGGCAATTAAACCGTGGAGCTTAGGTATAACTTCACCTATACCCGCGGGTAAAAGATCCACGCGTCGATTTCCTAAAGTGTTGGGGAAAATATATAAAGTCATATACTTGTCATCCTAATCAGCAAAGTTTCCATAGCAATTATAGAATCTTGAGCATTATTCTTAATTATACTCTCAGCATAAAATAAATAACTCAAGGCTTGATAGAGCCGTTCTTTCCCATAGGCAACAAAAAAGCGGTGTTTCCTATCCCCCGCGGCTTCTTCCAAACTACGCAAGCCGTACAAACACTGCCCACGAAGAAACGCTATTAATCCCAAAGGTTCTTCGCCATGTTCATGCAGCAAAGCTTGAAGCATTGCCTGACTCGCAGACGTATTCCTTTGAAATACAGCATCGCGTAATTTCCATAGAGATACCTGCTCTTGTTTCACAACAAAGTTTTCAATATCGTTGTACTCTAGAACTTGCTTTTTCCCTAAACAGCAAAGCAACTTATGAAACTCCCCAAGAAGATTATGCATTTCCGCTTGAGGAAATTTCTTAATAAATGCTGAAGCCAAGGCTAAAGAACAGGAAATCCCTAACAGAGAAGCTTTTTGAGATAGGAGGATCGCCATACGTTTCTCCGCATCCGACTGCCATTCACCAAATAACGATAAGAACACTGCAGAAGGGAGCTCCTTCCGCAAAGACTGGAAAAACGACTGCTTCGTCGTGAATAATATTAAAGTGAGATGAGGATGAGGATTTCTAGCATAGCGAGCTAGAAAATCACGCGTTTGCGAGGAGAGCTTCTCCGCTTGGAAAATAGAAACGACTTCTCTAGAGGCAAATAAACCATAAGACTCCGTCCATTGTGATAAGTCGCTGATTGTTAATCCCAAAGCATCCATTTCCTGAGCTTTCCCAGAAACAAGCAACTCTACACACACTCGCCGATCTTCTTCAGAATTTGAGCCAATGACTGTGAGGTGTGGAGCCTTTTCCTTGTAAAATTTGGAAAAATCTTGGAAGCAAGTGTAATCTTGCATCTCCTAAACCTCCTAGCACAGATAAGGGTAGGGACTTACTATACCCTTTACGCATCTAACTGTACAGAGAGAGTCGATAGAATCCTCGGTATCAACAAAAAAAACGGTAAGAGATCTTTTTTTTATATCCTCTTACCGTTCACCATCGCCTAATGAAATTAGTTCCTATCGAGAAACAAGTTTCATTAATTGTTGACGCCAGCCATGAGCTGTACGAACACGGCTTTTAGAACCACAGCGTCTTTTTGCTGAAGAAGCGCATACACGTTGGCAAGAAGCTGTGTGTTTGTGATGCTTATGGCATGACATAGCAGGTTTTGCTACGGCTTTTCTAGCGGCAGGCTTGCGAGTAGCCGCTGTTTTCGCAGCTGTCTTACGGACCGTCTTTCTCGCCGCAGGCTTTCTTGTCGCCGTCTTCTTAGCAGTAGCTTTTTTCGCTACAGTCTTGCGTACTGTCATTTTGCTAACAGTCTTACGCACAGTAGCTTTTTTCGCAGCTGTCTTGCGAACTGCCTTTTTAACTGCAGGCTTTCTCGTCGCCGTCTTCTTAGCAGTAGCCTTCCTAGCAGGTTTACGAACAGCTTTAGTCGCTGTTTTCTTGCTGCTACGTTTTTTTTGTACTCCTAACATTTTCATTTCCCCTAATTAGACAGGTAATTACTTACCCCATTTATCGGCAGGAAATTGAAAAAACTTTAATAAAACGCGCATTTATTTTAATAAATTAAAAACAAATTCACGTTATTAAATTAGAAGGAGTTTAAAAAACAGTTACTTAGATAAGAACTTTTCTATGTAATAAATAAGACAACGAACACCAAAACCAGAAGCATATTTTGGGTAAGCATCTTCATCTTTTTCACGATACGCAGTACCTGCGATGTCTAAATGAGCCCACGCCACCGGTTGATCTTCAAGAAAACGTTTTAAGAAAAGTGCCGCTGTAATCGCCCCTGCACGGTTACTACCAATATTTTTCATATCAGCAATATCGGAATGCAAAGCTTTGTCATATTTCTCAACAAGCGGCAAGCGCCATAAAGATTCGCTAGTTTCAGCAGAAGCTTCAAAAAGATCTTGAGCTAATACATCATTATTTGAGAAGAAACCAGCAACATCCTCACCTAAAGAAACGACCATAGCGCCTGTTAAAGTAGCAAAATCAATAATTCTCGTAGGCTTGCAGTATTTTAAAGCATAAGTGATTGCATCAGCAAGTATTAGACGCCCCTCAGCATCCGTGCTACCAATCTCTACGGAGAGTCCTGACATCCCGACGTAAACATCCCCCATCTTATAAGAAGCAGCATCTATAGCGTTCTCTGTGGCAGGAATAAGAGCGGTAACATTTACAGGAAGCTCAAGAGCAGCCACCCCAGAAAGAATACCCAATACTGTAGCGGCTCCTGCCATGTCTTCCTTCATCGTCAACATGGCTTTGCCGGGTTTCAGGTCTAAGCCTCCAGAATCAAAAGTTACCCCTTTACCTATAAGTACAGTATGATCTTTAGATTTTGGCTTACCTTGATAGCTTAAAACAATAAAACGAGGGTCTACAGCTGAACCTTTAGCCACAGCGGCCAACAAGCCCATCTTCTCTTTAAGAATAGCATCCTTATTCAAAACCTTAGCGTCAACACTAGGGAATTGCTTAGCTAATCCTTTAGCAATATTTGCTAATTTTTCGGGAGTGACCTCATCGGCATTCCCATTCACAAGATCTCGTGTCAGATAGACGCCTTCAAAAATACTCTCTTCTTTTCTAAAGATTCTATCGGCAATCTTAGGTACAATGCCCAATACAGTAACTTTCGTTAGTAAAGGATCTGTCTTTTTCGCTTCCTTCGTATACTTAGGGTAATTATAGTTCAAAGATAGGATTCCCGAAGTCAGATTGGTTAAGAAATCCTCCACAGGAATACGCAACTCAGAAATTGTAGGAAGTACCACATTCACTGTTGTACATTTTGCCTTACGTAATGTGCGTGTTACCTTAGCATAAACCTCTAAAACATCCTGAGAAGTTAGCTCCTCATTCTTCCCTAATCCTAAAATTAAAAGACGCTTTTCCTTCCCTTGTCCAGAATTATAGATAAACTCGACTTCCCCTCTTTCTCCAGAGAAGCTATCCAAGGCAACGCGATAAAGTGATTCATATTCCTTTGCAATGGAAGCTGCGCATTTAGGCTTACTTTTAACCTTCCAAAAAGGAAGAACAATCGCGTCAGCCTTAACTCGTTTACTACAAGATGCTTGAGAGTGAAATAGAACCACAATTACCTCTTTATAAAAATCGTTATTTCGTTAGCCACTAAAAAGGCACATCTTCAGATATATATTGCTGACCTTGACCATAACCAGCATACATATCTTTATCTGCTATAGCTTCAGTATCCAAACTCTCTCCCTCAAATCCTATAGACACATTGTCATAAGACACATGAGATACATTCTCCTCTGTTGCTGGAGAGCGAGTTTCGCTTCTACTAAAAGGACTAAACTTAATTGTATCGACACTAATGACCAAAGAAGATTGAGGGGTGCCATCCTTACTCATGTAACTTTCTACAGAAATATCCCCTGCAATAATGACTCCTGATCCTTTTTTCAAATAAGGGAGCATTTTATCGTAACGGTTATGCCAGATATTACATTTGCACCACACGGTTTCATCTTTGGTTCCTACGCGAGATTTCACACCTAGACGCAACACAACTACACGTTTACCTTTTGAAGTCATTCTTTCTTCAGGATCTGCTCCTAAATAACCGACGAAATAACCAAACATCATATAATCACCTATTGAATTTCCTTAGAGCTCACGCTCTCTTGCTTATAGCGAGCAGAGGTTATGTTGCTATGTAAATACTGTGAAAATCAGATAAGCTTACGAGGTGGAAATCTAAAGACTGCTAAGATTAGGACCCCAATACAGCTTCTGTAAAATACCTCAAGGATCGAGCTAAAGACGTTCACACATAACACAAAATTGAAAAAATCTCGCCACTTGTCATTTTGTCAATAAATTCAAACTTCCCTCTGGAATTTACTCGAGAAGCACTATGTATTCTTAACATGGGCTACTACACAGTGCCTCTTTAATATCTAGTTGGGCTTAGCCTATAACCCAAACCTCAATATCAGCTTGGTCAGCTCGTCTTAGAAGCTAATATCACGAGACAACGTGTTATACATCTGCAAAATAATATCGTCAATATGAGTCATTGGAAAACTAAAAAAAGAACGGCGAAGAGAATTTTCCCCACACACAGGAACTATGATCCATGATGTAAAATCATGGAATCATTGAACTAAAAGAAAGGAGGTAGCCACGAATTTAAAACTTTCTATTTGTAAGAAGCTGTGCAACTTAGCTAAGAGCAAGGAGCGTCTTTGCCATATAGAAAAAACGCGTGACGCACCCTGGATGAAATTACGCTTTACGCACGAATTCCTGTAGGAGGAGGCTGCATTCCGCCACCAGATTGAGGCATTTGAGGCATAGTATCTACGGAAGGCTCTCTACCCGCACAGATATCAGCACAAACAGTCCGCCACTTGACAACAGTTTCAATAAACAACTGGGCGAACGCTTTCAAAAGATTGGTTTCAGCATATTTCATATCTAAAACACAATGCATTAACACGAGCTGTTCCTTAGTAGCAACGCCAACGCCACCACCAGCCATTTGCCCGCCAAGCATAGATCCCTCTAAAAGCTTTTCATATAAAGCTAGCTTTCTTTGGGTATTATCTGGCAAACCGTCTAACAAGGGAGCGTACACATACAAACGATCAGAATGTTCTTCGTAAGTGAGGTGAAGAGAAAATTCGCCGTCAACAAACAAAATGCACGTATTATTCTGATCAAAAGCCACGTCAGGTAGCTTTAGTTCTTTAGCAAAATTTTTTAGATTTTCCTCAGCATTTTGCCTAGACATGAGGGAATCTCCTTGTGATAATTGTTACTTCTTTAAGTTAACATATTGTAGATTTGTTAGTAAACGATTTCAAAGACTTGAAATCAAAAACTTTCTTGTGTTTCTCAACCCATTATGCTATCGGGTTAGCAATGGGCAAAATTAGTTTTTATCCAGGCTCTCCACTACCTTTAGGAGCAACTCAGCTTTCTTCTGACTGTTATCGTTTTGCGTTATTTTCTTCACAAGCTACTCAAGTGGTACTTGTTCTTGCTGATCAAAACTTACATACACAAGAAATTGTTTTGTCTCGCAAAGAAAACCGTACAGGGGCCATCTGGCACATAGAAGTGGAAGGAATTTCAGATCTATGGTCATATACTTTTCGTGTAGATGGTCCTGCAAGCCCTTTAGGCAGATTTGATTTTAAAAAATATCTTGCTGATCCTTATGCAAAAAACCTTCGTTCTCCACAAACTTTTGGCTCTATAAAAACTCCTGGAGACTATGCCTTTAGTTATTTAAAAAATGAAGAGTTTTCTTGGGAAGGAGATCGTTGTCTCAATTTACCTAAAGAAGAATCAATCATTTATGAAATGCATGTCCGCTCATTTACTTGGGATAATTCTTCTAAGTCACGTTATCCGGGAACGTTCCTAGGGATTATTGAGAAAATAGATTACCTAAAAAAGCTAGGGATTAATGCTATTGAGCTACTCCCTATTTTTGAATTTGATGAAACCTACCATCCTTTTCGCAAGGTAGACTTCCCCCACCTTTGCAACTACTGGGGGTATGCTTCAGTAAATTTTTTTCTCCGTGTCGACGCTATGCCTATGGGTCGGATCCTTGTGCACCTAGCCGAGAATTCAAAACTCTAGTCAAAGCCTTACACCAAGCAGGTATTGAAGTCATTCTTGATGTTGTTTTCAATCATACGGGATTAGAAAATACAACTTGTCCTCTACAGTGGATAGATCTTCCTTCTTATTACATAGTGGACTCCCAAGGAGAGTTTGCTAATTATTCAGGTTGTGGCAATACGGTAAATACGAACCACACGCCTACGACGCAATTGATTTTGGATTCCTTACGTTATTGGGTTCAGGAAATGCACGTAGATGGATTTCGTTTTGACCTTGCCTCTATATTCTCACGTGATCCTTCGGGGAAACCTCTTCCATTTTCCCCTGCTTTGCAAGCTATTAGCTATGATCCCATCCTTGCTGACACGAAAATTATTGCCGAACCTTGGGATGCGGCTGGCCTCTATCAATTAGGTTATTTCCCCACTTTACATTCCCGTTGGAGCGAATGGAATGGCCAATACCGCGACACAGTAAAAGCTTTTCTAAATGGCAATGACCAGCTGATTGGTACTTTCGCTTCAAGGATTTCTGGATCTCAAGATCTCTATCCTTATGGGTCTCCCTGTAATTCCATTAACTATATTTGTAGCCATGACGGCTTCACTTTGTATGACACTGTTGCTTATAATAACAAACATAACGAAGAAAATCAGGAAGGCAATTGCGACGGAAGTGATGCAAATTACAGTTATAATTTTGGAGAAGAAGGAGAAACGCAAAATCCACACATTATAGAATTACGCCAACGTCAAATGCGTAATTTCTTACTCACCCTATTCCTTTCTCAAGGAATACCCATGTTACAATCTGGAGATGAATACGGCCACACAGCAAAGGGCAATAATAATCGCTGGGCATTAGATACTGATGCCAACCATTTTCTTTGGGATAGACTATCTAACAATGCCTCTCTTGTCGACTTTGTCTGTCATGCTATTCACTTTAGAAAAAAGCACAAGGAAATCTTCAATCGAGGATTTCTCACTCAAGACAATATCACGTGGCTAGATGCTACTGCCAATCCCATACAATGGCATCCCGGCAAATTTTTAGCTTATGAACTCAAACAGGCGCGCTACAGCTTATTTACTGCGTTCTATACAGGAAAAGAGCAGATAAAAGTTCAGCTACCCAACTTAAGAGAGAATTTCATGCCTTATCAAAAAATAGCAGACAGCTCTTCTGGCTTTGTTTCTCAGCACTTACCAGAAAAAATAACTTTAGACCCTTACATGATGGTAGTTGCTATGAGCTATGCCAATCACCAGGATTAGCTAATTTCATTAGCTTCATCATTCCAGGATTCTATAACTACAAAATCGGCATTTTTATAGAATTTTTCAAGGATTTGACGTGCATTATAGCCTTCTACAGCAAGACGATCGACATTAGCTTTAAGCAAACCATCAGCATCAATGATTAATCCTTCAGGATTATCCACAATCAAGCGTGACGTCCAATCTACAGCATCTTCAACACCGTAGAATTGTTTGGTAGCTCCGTAACCACAATAATTGTCTTCATCTCCTGTCACATGCCAGAAATCCTGAGGATTTTTAGCGAGCAGCCTTTCATATAAAGCTGTTCTCTCTAAAATCACGCATGCGGACAAAGCTTCTTTATCTAATTCCTTGAGATATTTTGTAGAAAGAATGGATTTAAGATACTCTTCGACGGTAAGCTCGTTAGTGACAAGAATACAATGCTTATCCGTCTTATGGATGTATAGAGCCCCTTTGTACTGTAGTCCGTTGACAAATAATGAGGCCGAATCATCGATAGGTTCTATTTTCAAACATTGCACTCCAGGGAAGTTTTCTCCCCAACGCACTCCTCCATAAAGTGCATGAGCTGCGCAACGCAAACCATGCGGTGAGTGTTGTAACAATGTATTATCGCCATAAAGACGATAAGGACCTTTAGCTTCTATCAAGGCTGTTGTACTTTCATTCAGAAGAAGAACCCGGATTTTAGGTTCAGAAACAATAGGTTGCACCGTAAACGTATCAGAAACCTTAACTTCTGTGTACCCGGCTACACCCATACTGAAGGAAAGTCCCAAAAGGATGTACTTCAATATCTTCACTTTTCTTCTCCTAAACTCTGCAAATTATCCGAACACCTTTTCAAATGATTATAGGCAAGTTGGGTAACCATTCTCCCTCGGGATGTTTTCTTTAATAAACCTTTTAAAATTAAAAAAGGCTCATATACATCTTCTAAAGTTCTGACGTCTTCTCCTACGGCCACTGACAAAGTTTTAATTCCTACAGGACCACCCTGATAATAATTCATTATTGTAGTGAGGAGTTTAATATCAATCTCATTTAATCCCCACTCATCTATTAATAGCATAGCTAAAGCTTTTTCGGCTACGTCACTATTGATGCAATTCCCCTCGCGCATCTGTGCAAAATCGCGTACCCAACGCAAAAGGTTATTGGCTAACCTAGGTGTTCCTCTAGATCTTCGCGCAATTTCGTATAGAGCAGAAGCATCTGCATCAATCCCTAATAAATTTGACGATCGTCGAAGAATTGTCGCTAAATCTTCGTCGGAATAATACGCTACTCTGCCAGTAAAAGAAAAACGTGCGCGGAGAGGTTCGCTCAACATGCCGGATCGGGTTGTAGCTCCAACCAAACTAAAAGGAGCGAGATCTACAGAGACAGACCGTGCACCGGGACCTGAATCAATGGTGATGTCAATCTTATAGTCTTCCATTGCAGAGTATAAATACTCTTCAGCCACCTTTCCCATACGGTGGATTTCATCAATAAAGAAAACGTCCCCTTCTTGTAAACTCGTTAATAACCCTAATAAATCAGAGGGTTTAACTAATTGCGGGCCTGAAGCAACAAGCAGCCCTTTTCCTACTGTGTTTGCAACAATATGCGCGAGTGAGGTTTTCCCCAACCCCGGAGGACCGAAAAAAAGACAATGCCCAGGGACTTCCCCTCGTTGTATCGCAGCATTAAGAAACAACTCCAATCGTTCTGTAAGCTGAGCTTGACCGCAAAACTCTTTTAAACCCTTAGGCCTTAAAGAAACATCGAACTTTTTATCTTGATGTAAGACAGATACTTGATGTGTCATATATTACCGCATTTCCTTTAGTCTCACAAAGGATAGGAATTTCTGTCTTCTAAGAAATTTGCCCCCATCCTATGAGGATGATGTCTTTGAAGCCAGATCGAAGCACAGCATAGCTTATGTTTTTTTTCGAATTTTCACCACGCATTTGATCATCACAAGCAACATCCTTATACTCATGCCCATTCTATAGAGTCAACACAACTCATTTCGGAAAAAAACTCAAAACAATAGCTTACAAAATTTTGAAAACGACTAATTCAAGTCCACGCTCTCACAGACTAAGAAACTTATGCAAAGGACGATAATCGACATTAGCAATAAAACAAATCTTAAGAAAAATAAGATTTGCCTTTTTCCTATGGTATTATCTAACATCTCGTAGAGTCACATCAAACGCTATGTCTTTCTTCTTCAGAGAGACTAGATATGTTGTTTCAAAAGTTAAAAGACCTTTGAATTTTTTAGGTATTTGCATATACTGACAAAATGATGTATTCTATTGTCGCGCTCAAGAACTACATTTCCTGCATCGCATGAGAAGTAGTTCTATGAAGTCAAAACACTACGAAAACGTTCTATAGAATCTAAATATTAAGGTTTCTGAATGAGCATTAAAGAAGATAAATGGATTCGCAAAATGGCATTGGCTCATGGAATGATCGAGCCTTTTGCTGATGGTCAAGTAAATCTCAACCCAGAGACGGGAGAAAAGTTAATCAGCTACGGTTTGTCTAGCTATGGTTATGATCTTCGTTTGTCCCGAGAATTTAAGGTGTTCACTAACGTTTACAATTCTTTAGTTGACCCCAAACGTTTTACAGAAGACACATTCATTTCAATTACTGATGATGTGTGTATCATTCCTCCGAATTCATTTGCTCTCGCTCATAGTGTAGAGTATTTTCGCATTCCAAGAAATGTCTTAACAATGTGTATAGGAAAATCTACATATGCACGTTGCGGACTTATTGTTAATGTAACTCCTTTTGAGCCTGAATGGGAGGGTTACGTTACCATAGAAATTTCTAACACTACCCCCTTACCGGCAAAAATTTATGCCAACGAAGGCATTGCTCAGGTATTGTTCTTTGAAGCTGATGAGATATGTGAAGTGTCTTATGCTGAGAGAAAAGGTAAATATCAAAAACAGCAGGGAATTACAGTTCCTTTTGTTTAAAGTTTTACTATGCAAAAAGTTCACTGGCAGAAATGCCTTGACGAAATTGTGGTTAACTCTTGGTGGTTAGTCCTCTGCATGCTTATTAGTGGGTTTATGTATGATCGTGCTATTCGTGAGTTAAAACAAGAAGAGAGTCGATTACGAAAACGTGTATCGGAACTTCAAGAAAAAATTCTTTGTGCTGAAGAAGAACAAAAAGAGCTTCGACTGCATATTCAACACTGGGATAATCCTGTAGTGATTGAGTCTGCTTTGATTCGTAGATTAGGCTTGATTCCTAAGGGTTATACTAAAATATGTTTTTCTCCGGTTATAGAATCGAAGAGTACAGATTGAGAAGCGGGCATGATTCCTACTGCATTGATCCTTTTAATCATATTTTTCACTCTATGTTCTGGATTTGTTTCACTGTCGCAGATTGCACTGTTTTCTCTTCCTACTTCTTTAATTTCTCACTACAAGCGCTCTAGATATAAAAACCAGCAGTTAGTCGCTTCGCTACTCTCCCATCCCCATCATCTATTAATCACTCTGATTTTTCTTGATATTGGTTTAAATATTGGGATTCAAAACTGCGTGGCTATACTTGTTGGAGATCAAGCATCTTGGTTACTTATTGTAGGTTTCCCTCTAGCGCTAACTTTAGTTCTTTGTGAGATTTTGCCTAAAGCTGTAGCTCTACCTTATAACACACAAATCGCCTATTTTGTCGCTCCTTTGATTTTAGTCTTTACTAAAGTTCTTCGCCCCTTACTGTATTGGGCAATTAGTGGGATTAATTATGTTGTACAATGGATTCTTTCGTCTCAGAAAATGGATATTATCCAGCCTCAAGAGTTGAAAGAAGTTTTACAAAGTTGTAAGGACTTCGGTGTTGTCAATCAGGATGAAAGCCGTCTACTGTATGGTTATTTATCTCTGAGTGATTGTAGTGTAAAAGAGCGCATGAAACCCCGACAAGATGTGTTATTCTATGACATTCAAACGCCCCTAGATAATCTCTACGATCTATTTTCTGAGCAGCATTGCTCACGGGTTCCCGTATGCAATGATAACTTGCAAAACTTATTGGGCATCTGTACAGCAAAAGCTTTACTACTCCATGGGAAGCCTTTGCAGTCTTCCGAAGACCTTTTGCCCTTATTGAAAAAGCCTTACTATATGCCTGAAACCATATCAGCAAAAACAGCCTTATGTCATTTGGCTGCTGAAGGTGAAACTCTCGGTATGATTATTGATGAATATGGTTCTATTGAAGGATTGATTACGCAAGAAGACTTGTTTGAAATTGTTTCAGGGGAAATCATAGACCAACGAAGTGAAAAAGTTCTTTATACAATGTCTGGGAAAGATGTTATTATTGCCGCAGGGACTTTAGAGTTAAGTGACCTTAGTGAGATTTTTAATATTAATCTTCCCACGCATAACAATAGTGCAACTTTAGGAGGATGGTTAACTGAGCAGATGGAATCTATTCCAATCACAGGGACAAAGATCACTTGGAATAATCTTATGTTTCAAGTTTTGGATGCTGCGCCGAATCGTATACGCCGAGTCTATATAAGGAAAATGCATGACTGACTCTCCTTTCTTTTGGCTTGGAATTAATTTTCTATGCATTGTCCTTCAAGGATTTTATTCCATGATGGAAATGGCTTGCGTTTCTTTCAATCGCGTACGCTTGCAATATTATTTAACCAAAGATCATAAGAAAGCTCGTTATATTAATTTTCTTATTCGCCGTCCTTACCGCCTGTTCGGAACGGTAATGCTCGGTGTGAATATAGCGCTTCAAGTGGGCTCTGAATCATCGCGGAATTGTTATAAAGCTTTAGGTTTTTCCCCTGATTATGCTCCATTCACTCAGATTTTCCTTGTGGTCATTTTTGCTGAACTTCTTCCGTTAACGATATCACGTAAGGTTCCTGAGAGATTAGCGCTTTGGGGTGCCCCCATCTTATATTACTCCCACTATGTATTTTATCCCTTAATTCAGTTTATAGGTAGTCTCACTGAAGGACTTTATTACCTTTTAAACATCAAGAAAGAAAAACTGAACTCCACGTTAAGTCGTGATGAATTTCAAAAAGCTTTAGAAACACATCATGAAGAACAAGACTTTAATGTGATTGCGACAAATATTTTCTCTTTAAGTGCAACATCCGCAGATCAAGTCTGTCTTCCCCTAGATCAGGTGACGATGTTGCCTTCTACAGCAAATGCGAAAGATTTACGCCGTAAGATTAAAAATACTGATATGGAATTTATCCCTGTTTATCACAAGGTACGTAAAAATGTGATAGGCATAGCGCTTCCCAAAGATTTTGTAAACAAACGCCCTGATGATGCTTTAATTCACAACCTCCATTCACCCTGGTTCATTACAGCAAAATCTAAATTAATACGTATCTTAAAAGAGTTTAGGGATAATCGTTCTAGTGTTGCTGTTGTTTTGAATTCCTCTGGAGAACCTATGGGAATTCTGAGTTTAAGTGCGATTTTTAACATCCTATTTAATACGACGAACATTGCGCAACTAAAACCTAAAACTGTCTCTGTAATAGAAAGAACATTCCCTGGAAATACGCCCCTAGAAGACCTACAAAAAGAGTTGGGTATTGAACTTACACGTTATGGAGTAGAAACCCTAGCACAATTAGTGTTACAATTGTTAGATACCCCTGCTGAAATTGGTACATCCGTAATTACGGATAACCTTCTTTTAGAAGTTAAAGAAGTTTCATTATATGGCATTAAAAGTGTCTCAATTAAGAATCTGCTCTCGTAGGTCTTACCAAGCATCTTTTAATCGAGTAACTACCTTGACAATCTTTTCTATAGCCAAATCCAGATCTTCCTGAGCTAATAAATGAGAGAAAGAAAACCTTAACGTGGCTGTAGCAACATCCTGTTCCATGTTCATAGCAACTAAGGATTTAAAAGCTGTAGTAGCTCCAGAAGAACATGCAGAACCATAGCCACAGGCGATACCTTCGATATCTAAAGCGATTTGCATGACCTCACCTTCTAAAGGAGGGAAAGCTATAGCGGAAATATTATTCACTCGAGGTTGATGCTCACAATGAATATGCATCTCAGGAATATGTTCTTTCAGACGTTTTTCAAAGTTATTGCGATAATGTGCAATTCTTTCGGCTATTTCTTCCTGCTGTTTCTCTAACATGGTGAAAATATAAAACAGCGAAGCTATACCCCAGAGATTTTCTGTTCCTGAACGTACTCCTCCTTGCTGACCACCGCCCCAAATTAAAGGAGCGACCTTCACCCCTGAAGAGATAAGAAGAGCACCTATTCCTGAGAGTGCATGAAACTTATGTCCACTGAAGGCAACCATAGTCACGCCTTGAGGAATACTCACCCTCTCTCTACCTATAATAGCTGTAGCATCTACAATAAATTGTAGATGACGTTCGTTAGCGATCTGTGCTATTGCCTCTATATGGATTTTTGCGCCAATTTCGCTATTTACCCAACCCAAAACAATAGCGGAAGTGGTTGGGCGAATCGCGGCTTCTATTTGCTGAGGACTAACTACACAACTTCCTTGTTCGGGATCTAAATAGGAAACGGAAAGATCAGCATGTTTTAAAGGCTCGATAATCGCCGGATGTTCACTACTACAGGTAATGACATGACTGCCTTTAGGAAGGCTAGCAATAGCAAGATTCAAACTTTCTGTGGCACTTGACGTATAAATTATCTTTCCAGGAAAAGACAGAACTCTCTGAATTAAACCGGTAGTATCATGAATGAGTTTTCGAGATTTCTTTCCGGCACTATGGACGCTTGAAGGATTCGCATAAATGCCCTGACTAAACAGTTGCTGTAGAAAATCTAAAAGCCCCGGCTCCAAAGAAGCCATAGCGTTATTATCCAAATAAATCATTACAAAGTTCCTTAAAACGGATACTATTGTATTCGGACTAACACTATGGTAACGTTATCGGATCCCCCACGACTATTGGCTAGAGAAATTAAAATATTCCCCCCCTCTTCTAAAGTCGTAGTTTGAAGTAAAATATCCCGAATATCTGCATCGGAAACCATATTTGTCAAACCGTCAGAGCAAAAGACAAACAAATCTTCTTTCTCGTAAGAAATATCCCGAATATCGGGGGTAACATAGGGACGACTTCCCAAAACATTAGTCAGAATATGACGGTAAGGATACACCTTATCTAATTGTTTAGAAAGTCCATAACGATTTTTTAACTGATTTGCTAGGGAATGATCTTCTGTTAAACACGCAAGCTCATCCCCTCTCAAGCGATAAATCCGGCTATCTCCCACATGGAGTAACCAAGCTTTTTCTCGAAAAAACTGCATAAAACTTAATGTCGTTCCCATGCCGCGAAGCCGCGTTTCCATAAGACTATGCTCATAAAGCGTATCATTAACTTCGGAAAGGATGACCTTCAGCGCCTCGCGATATTGATCATCCTTAAACTCAGCTAAATAGGGTTGTCGAGCATCTATCAACTCCATGAGACTGAAAATCGCTTCATGAGAAGCTACATCTCCTCCGGAGCATCCTCCCATACCATCGGCAATAGCCACAGCTCTCGAAGAAAGATTTACCTGCCAAAAATCCTCATTTCGGGAGCGAACCATCCCTATGTCGCTAAGACCAAAATAATCAAAATCTACAGTATTTTGCATGAAAACTATCAGTTACTAAACGCAAGTATAAATTAGAGATTTTCTGACACTTGCTTAGGTCAATCAATAGAAAATTATAACTAAATATTCTTCTTGGAATATACCAAAACAATAATATTTAGAAAATTTTTTATATTTAGTTTTCTACTTTTTTAGATACGAGATAATACTAATAAGCTAAAATAGAAGGGGGTGAGTCTTAGCGCATATCCGAGTAAGTTAGTGAATTCTGATTGGCAACTTTCATAATATAACCTGATACAGTCAAACAATTTACATGATTTGGCATACCCAATGTTCATACAGCCATCACCACAACAATTGTTCAAGGCACTTAGTCCGTCCATAAATACACCTTAGTCCTACTCTGGTGTATTAAAAATCCATGAGAAAAGCATCGTGGCGTGCATTTTCAGTCTTGCGGCTGCGATCATTTTATCCAGTATGATCTTTGCCATAGCCTATCCTTCAGCAGTATTTATTATAGTTTTATCGCTAGCCGTTAGCTTAATGATTCTATGTTGTCTTTTGGATTTCATAAATACGAAAACTTCCTCCATGCCACCTGTACAGCAGAGCTCTTTTAACTGCGGTGATCTGCTGACCAAAGACTACCCATATCAACCTATCACAGTCCAATCAGTTGTTACAGAACCTACTGTTATTACAGAGCCTGCTATAGTGAAAGAACCTACGCTCCCCCCTACATATGATGAGTTGTTAGATACTTTATGGACAGAAGCTCGGTGGCGTGATCTCCCTGACCAGATACGTCCCCTACCCGATAGCATACAGCAAGCTGTATGGCGGCTAAATCGCCATCCTGACATTATTTTAATCTCGACAGTGGGAGATGTTACACTACCAAGAACAACCTCTAAGTGCACATTAATGATGGTCAATCCTACAAATACTGCAATGACGAGAGAAGACGTATTTTGGGGACGTTATACCTTCTATAAAACCGTCGGCGGGGATTGCTGGAACCAAGCGAAACAGACCGCCACAAAGAATTCCTATTTAGCTCCAGGGACCTGCTCTAAAAAATGTCGCTGGGAAACTATTGATGAGTCTAGAAATCCTCCAAATACAGGTTTACCCTTTTGGTTTTCCCATGTCTACAACCCTCCATCCCCTGAATGCTATACTCCCCTACAGTCATTTGAAATATGTAAAGAAACCTATATACAATGCTTTGAAGAAGCGATTTTAGGGGAAAACCCCGCCACCATGGTGCAAATCCCTCTATTATTCTCAGAGTCGATCCGAAGAGACCCATATGATGGTGATTTTCCTTTTGATCATCCATATCTAAAAGCAGCAAAAGCTGCTCGCGTAGTCGCCCTCCAAGAATTTTCTGAGAGACATCCTAACACTTCCTTAACCGTAGTGGTAGTCAGGAAGGAAGGCATGCCTATAGAACATTCTTATGAACGAACTGATAATTAATGAAATTATATACTTATAAATAAAAGACTTAAAACATCTTTTGTATTAAAAAATATAGAATCATTTTATTTTTTTAAGGTTATTATGACTATATCTCCTGCATCTTCAGAGACCTCATTGAATACTCTTGGAGTAGATCAACAACCACCCGTCACTCTCCAATCATATGATAGGGGATCAAAAAAGGTACGTAACCTTTCCCTTCTTGTGGTTACCATTGGAACACTTGTCGCTGCTGCGGGTATATCCGCTGCGGTAGTTACCGGGATAGAAGCTTTATGAGCTATACCTGTAGCTGCGTTGGTTCTTTCCGTAGTTGTCATCCTAGCTATTATCCAGAGGTCTCGAGCTAAGTTATCCTTCACGCCTTTTGAAGAATCTAGCCAAGGCCCAGTTTTAGGGTTTGCTAATACAGAGCCTGATTTCGCTCAAGGATTAGGATCAGAGCTTCTTAGACAAGATTAACACGTACATTTTCTGTTCTAAACAAGAAAGATGAATGAACCCAGACAAGCGTCTGGGTTCTTTTTTTGTCATCAAGCCTTTACAAATAGAAGCTCGAAGACGATGAGATTTCTGGTGTCTTTGCTTAAAATACTCTCTAGACTTTATCACTGATAACAACAATAAGTGGCTCTTAATTAAGAGACTTATTATTATATTTTTGCTAGCATGACTCCGCAAAACGTTATTTGAGGTGAACATTATGACAACGTCTATACCCACATCGACAGAAAATAACCCATTTCTAAACTCTGTCTCAACTTCACACACACAGACTCCAGAACCTCTTCGCAAAATAAATAAACTCACAATCCTCTCAATTGTTACAATAGTAGCTACTACGTTATGCACCGCTGCTGGTATCATTGGTGCGATTGTAACCGGCATCAGTGGTCTTTTCGCCCTACCCGTAGTCACCATACTTCTTGCTATAGCTGTGTTAGTTGCAATTCATAAGAACCGTTCTAGTAAAGAACTCTCCATACAACAGCCATCTCCGAGTACCCCCCCCCATAACACCAACCCAGTCTCAAACAGCTAGCGAGACTAAAGACAGTGAAGCACCTCGTCCGGCTACGCTTGAAGAGCTCATGGCAATGGACTCTCACACTCCAAGAACGATCAAGCTTGAAGATGTCGTAGTATCTGAATAGCCTTCCGCAGTACATGAAGAGAGTCAGTTTGATCTCACTCAAGAACACTCAATATCGACGCAAAGTAGCAGATCAGCAAGTTCATGCACTCTCAGACTGAAACTGTGGAGTTGTTTGCGAAACATCCCCTGTCCGCAAAATTGCGGGTAGGGGGAGTATCTCTTCATCAAATCTCCTAGATATCTTACCTCAGCACTCCTAGTTTTCTTGTAAGCAAATGTATTAAATAGACTTTGCATAAAACCGTGCTTAATATTATGAATCGATAGAAAAAGACATTGTAAGGATAAGCATAGTAATGAAATGGTTTCTTTCTATTCTTGTATTCTCATCCCCTGCATTATTAATTCCCGGGTGCACGTTAATCCCTAAAGACTGGGAATGTCCCTGCGAATACCACAATGCGGATTCTTCTTTATCAAAATAACAAAAATCCAGGGCATGGTGATCTCGAGTTTCCTAGGATTATGAGTCGGGACTTGTTTTTATTTTTTTCTTTGTTATAACTTAACAAAGGTAATAAGTTAGCAGCCCCATTCATGAGGAAAATAGAGATCCTTGCAAAAGGAAAGAGGGCTTTATAAAATGAAATCCCATACTCTAAGGGTATGCGTCAATGTAAGGACAGCAATTATGCGAAAACTACTTTTATTAGTTTCTTGTGGACTTTTGTCTATCAACCTAACTAGCTGTTCTCTACCAGCATCAGGAAGCTATCACCCTAAGCTGTATAAATCAGGAAGTAAGGCAAAAGGTGTTGTGGCTATGCTGCCTGTGTTTTATCGTGCTGGAAAAGCCTCAGAAGCCCTTCCATGGAACTTACAAGCAGAATTCACACAGGAAATTAGCAAGAGATTCCATGCCTCTGATAAAGTATTTTTAATTAAACATACCGCGTCTCCACAGGTCATTTCACAGTTTTATTCCCCTGTGATTCCTGAGTTTTCTCCTCAAGCAGTAGTAGAATTTCTTCCGGCGGAGTTTATTGTCGCTACAGAGCTTCTGGAGCAAAAAACTTCTCAAGATGCGTTTGGTCACGACTCCATAACAGCATCTGTTCGTGTGCGTGTTTTTGATATTCGTCACAACAAGGTTTCTTTGATTTATCAAGAAATTATTGAATCTAGCCAACCTCTTGCTACAACAACTAGCGATTATCATCGTTATGGGTGGCAAACAAAAAATTTTGAAGCAACACCTATGGGTCTGATGCACAACCGTCTATTTCGAGAAGTTGTCGCCAGAGTTGAAGGCTATGTTTGTGCAAATTATTCGTAACTTATGACGCATTCTTGGTTATTCCTTCTTGTATTGCTAGCTTTAGCAGCAATAGCATCAAGAAACTTTTTTGTTTGGCCGAAACCTGCAGAAAAAAACCCTATACAACTACAACATGTTCTTATTGGAGTTGTTCTTTTGTTTCTTCCAGGATGGATTCCTTGGATTACTGGATCACATTCTGAAGCCGCAGCACGCTCACTTCATGGAATATTTTTGGCATGTGCATTTATCTTTTATCTCTTAGGTCTACCTATTGAAATTACAAGAAGTGCGATTTATTCAGGGAACAAACCTGAGGCAACTTTTTTTCAAGCTATAGGCTCTGCCCTGCGGATGTGGGTAATTGTTATTCCTGTTACGCAAATCATCGGTTTGGTACTCAACAAAGGGCTGACGCTCATCATGCCTCTAGAAGCTCTAGAAGAACAAACGCTCACGCAAGAAGTTCAAAACACCTTAACATCAACAGTGTATGATCACGGATTTATTTTCAGCTTAGGGATTTTGATCCCCTTTGCTGAGGAGATATTTTTCAGAGGTTTCCTACAAACCTTTCTGAAAAATAAAATGAATAGAATTTATGCCCTTCTTTATTCCTCGGTACTCTTTGCTCTTACTCACGTAGAGCATTCCTGGGGGAGCTTAGTGTTTGTCCCCGTGCTTCTTGTCTTTTCTCTATTTACAGGATTTCTGTATGAAAAAGAACGTCATATTGCGGCGCCTATAGCACTGCATATACTATTTAACTCTACGAATATTGGAATGCTATCTGTAAGATAACTAGAGAGAAAAAGAGTAAGTTGGAGAACACTCCTAGCAAAAGAAAGCACTTCTTAGGGCTGCTACCTTCCAGTCCTGACCCGGTTCGTAGGCCTCTTCTCTTAAAAGGTCCCCAACTTACTGCTCCTTGATATCATACTTGGTGAATTTTGCTAAAGAGGAAACCCTCAGGAAAACAGCCTATTTTCCTCGTTTTTCTTCAAGTTTAGCAAGAGCCCACGCCTGCCTGGCTTCTTCATAAGAAATGGTTGTACTCGTGTCGAAAACATGAGGAGCCCTACGACGGATTTTAGCGAAAGCTTCGCTAACAATCGCCCCGACTGAAGACATGCCTAGTAACTCCATCTTAAAACATAATAACAACACGAGTGTAAGGACATCACCAGCTTCAGAGGTCACCTCCTCAACAGAGTGCCCTTCATGAACAGCTTCACAAAGCTCCTGACACTCTTGAAGAATATGACTGATTATCGAATCAAAATCTTGACGATCTGTCCAAGGACAGACACCATCTAAGACCATTTTTCTAACAAGCTTTAGCAACTGAGAAAAATCTATATTTTTCATGAACTTCAAACCTGTATAAGTTCAGAATGAAAGGTAGCATAAGGATGCTCTAATAACCATGCCTTGATTTTCCTATGCCCAGAAGAAAAAGGTAAAGAATCTATACTATCTAAAGGATAGAGAAGCTCTGCTTTTGGCTTGGATTTTGCATAAAAAATTTTGGGAATCAGGTGTACCTTATAGTGAGTAAATGCATGACGTTGTTCTTCGAGTTCCCCAGCAAAAACCAAGGGAGCCTGTACGTACTCTTCCATGTCGTGCACTAATCCATCTATGTCCGAAAGATCTTCCAAAGACTTCACCTCTATATAAGGGAATTCGTACAACCCGGCCATCATCTCCTCGGGTTTTCTCTGTTCAAGAACAATACAATCGTTATACAGAACAATGGCTACCCAACGAAATAGCGTCACAGTTTTTTTCCTAGCATGACGTACAGGAAGAGATTTTTGTCTTCCTTCTTTAAAAGCGCCACAAATAGACTGTAAAGGACAAATATCACACTTAGGAGCACGTTTACAAATACACGCTCCGAGTTCTATCAAAGCTTCAGCAATAACTTGAGGATCTTCCGCAGGCAAAAAGGACAAAACAATTCTAAATACCCATGTTTTCGTAGACTCTAAATCTATAGAAGCATCTATCAAAAATACTCTACTGATTACACGTAGTACATTGCCATCGACCGCTGCGGTTCTTCTTTTAAAAGCAAATGCTAGAATGGCGTGTACTGTATAAGGACCTAAACCTTTTATCTGCATTAAATCTAAAGGATCATCAGGAAGCTTCCCACCAAAATCTGTCATGACCATGCGCGCGCCATGCAAAAGATTTCGGACTCGCGTATAATATCCCAGGCCTTCCCAGGCCTTAATCACGTCCTCCTCATTAGCTGTAGCTAACGATTCTATGGTAGGAAATTTTTTCATCCATTCAATAAAATATTTTACTACAACCTCCGCTCGAGTTTGCTGAAGCATAACTTCAGAAACCCATACGTTGTAAGGCGAAGGATCGTCTCTCCAAGGAAAGCTACGTTTATTCTCTATAAACCATTGTTTTAACTTTCCTATAGGAAAATTCTTCGCCCTTTCAGAAAAAGCTATCTTTGTCATACAAATTCTCGTAAAATTTTACCTAGGTTTTAATTTTTGCCACACTTTATGGAAGAATTCTCATGGGTTGCGCAGCACGAAGAAAGATTGTCATCTTTCTTGCGTTCACGGCTGCCCGATTACAAAAAACACATCATCATGGATTCGGTCCGTTATCACGGTTGTCGTGTAAATGGTCGTGTGGAAAGATTCGAGTCTTATAGAGTGCAACCTGGAGATCGCATTACTCTTACTGTGCAAACAAGATTAGAGCCACAAATCCTTTGGGAAGATGCGCACTGCTGCATTTATAATAAGCCTTCGCACACCTCTACGGAAGATCTTGCAAAAATCACCAGACTCAATATTGTCCATAGGCTAGATAGAGACACAACGGGGTGTATCTTATTCGCCAAACATGCCAGTGCTGCTAATGCCCTCTCAGAATTATTCAAGAAACGAAAAATACATAAACAATACACTGCTTTAGTTTTTGGTCATCCAAAAAAATCCTCAGGAACCGTAATTTCTTATACTGCTCCTAAATCTCGTCGTTGTGGCTCGGTAATTTTTGGAAATACCCCCAAGAATCAAGGGAAATTAACGATCACACAGTGGTCTATTCTTCGTACTTATAAACAGTACACCCTCATGCGATGTGAACCGATCACAGGAAGAACCCACCAGATCCGTCTGCATATGCAGACACTAGGCCATCCGATTGTAGGCGATGTAGATTACGGCAGAAAAGAACAACCGAAACATGTATTTCGTCCGTTATTACATGCTCACGCCTTAACCTTCACATCGCCTTTTTCAAAAGAAAAGGTAGCAGTAACTGCCTCTACTTCTGGAGATCCTCGAGAAGAGGCGCCTCATTTGCTCATTAACTAAATCCTAGTCTTTTCTTCTATTTTTGACAGGAGTAGAAGCTTTATTGACTCCCTTCTCCACTGTTGTCTTGAACGTGCGGGTCTTTACAGTGATCGAGTCGATCTCCGTGTAGATTTTGCGCAGTTCGGGGACGCGCTCCCTCTTGTTCATAATTGCGACCTGTGGAACTCGATCTAGACCGAGCCAACTGGAGCCCGGAAGCTGTAGATTGTGTGACTATAGGTGCTTGCTGCTGCCTCATAGGTTGTTGCGTGACAACAGAATTTTTTCGGATCCCTGCTAATAACATCCATTTTCTAGAGATTCTCTGTAAAACCTCTTGTTTGGATTCTTGACTAAGATTTTGCATATTTTCCATTTCTTCATGACGCTTGTCAAAACACCTCTTAGCAAGATTAAGGTAAGGGTTTTCCTGAGGTTCTTGGTGCAACTGACTTTACGTACGCTCATTTATCAAACGACGATTATTGATGTCGTTAAATAACGTACGCATCTCTGACCTATCGTATATTCTTGATTCTTCAACAGGAATCTCATCAGATACGATGGTGATACCACGATAGGCTAAAATCATGCACATGATTGTCTTAAGTCGCTCACATTCAGCCAAACCTGTCTTCCACCATGAGAGGCTTTCATTAAAATTTTCCCTAAATCTTGCATAACATAGGCAGAGGTAACCACTCCTAAAGATCCTATTCCTGAATGCCGACGAGAAATCACAGAAAGATCGGGAAGACTAAGAGCTAGTTTTTCCATATCAAAATCTGAAACAACCATAACATCTTCATCCCCTAGCCATTCATGAAGAATACGCACGCACTGCCCCAACTGTACACTATCGATATCGCAAGAACTTCCCATTCCTGAAACAAACACTGATCGTAAAAAGGTGTTCTTTAAAATACAGTTATACCCTTGTGCAGCACAACACCACATCGTATTGGTTTTATCTTTCAAAATCCTGGGCAAGTCTCTAGAACATTTACTACATTCTTCTCGAATCTGCTCCAAAGAAGGCAACCTAACTGTGGCATTTCCTGACAAGAGAGCGACTAGATCCACTCCTAAACGACTCAAAGCCAAAAGCAATATCGTACTAGAATACTCATTTTCTATACGTTGCAGCTCTTCCTCTAAATCTCTTCTAATATCAACTTCTACTCCGCAGAAATTTCCAAATAGACCACACAAAAATCTTCCTACAGCTCCACAGCCATACTCTCCTTCGCTACATCCACATCCAGGACAACAACAATTTCTCTCACAGTGCCTATGACAGTAATCGTAACAGAACCTTCCGCTAAGTTGAGCGCGTTCGCTATTGACAGCAGCAGAAATAAGAGAGGCTAAAGACACGGCAGCAACACCTGCGGGTCCAGCTAACCCCCCTAATGACTCGACGAGTTGCATCACCCTCCCCACGCTAGAAGAACCTCTCCTGTTTCTAGCTGATAAGTTCATTAAAGCTGAAATCAATAGCTCCATATGCGCAGGGTCTTGTCCTTGAATTGTATTGACAAACCCTTGCGCACCTTGTGCCTGGGAAGGCATGCCAGCAATGTACTGGAGTAAGGAAAGAAGTTCCTGGGAGTGTTGACCTGACGTTCCCCCAATACTTTGCATAAGCATATCTAATAACGCTTGATTGTTCCCTACTGTCTGCACTACACCACTAGCTTCAGGCTGTGTGATAATCGCAGGAGGCAGTATCGTCGGCCTTCCGGCTCCCTGACGTAGAGAACCCGCTCCTAAAGACCCTAGAGAACTTTGGCTTTGAAGCGTGTTGAGTAATAATAGCAAATACTGTTGTTGCGGACCGGAAAGTCCCGAGGCACCTTGAAGTAAATGCGCAAGTACTTGTTCTCTTTGACCTAAAGCACCACCAACACTTTGCATGAGCATATCTAACAACGCTTGATTATTCCCCACTGTTTGCACTACACCATGGGCACTCGGCTGTGTCGTAATCACAGGAGGGGTCGTTGTCGTTCTTCTAGCTATCCGATGTGCTGAATTGAAACCGGAACTCTGCAATAACTCATACACATTCTGATTCACACCTCCATCATTAGGTTGTGCTCCTCCACGCAGCATAGACATAAAATTAGAAGTCTCTAATGTTCTTGATCTACCATCATCAAAAGTAAAAGCGGGGTTGCTATTACCTGCACTTGTGGGTACTGTCATTTCTATGTCTCCTTGATTAAAATAACTCATACAGGGAATTTAACCCGAAGTCATTGACCTTAAAAATTAGTACCAAGGAGCTTAGATAAGAAGACAAGAAATGTATAGAAAAAATTTGAATTTTAGAAAGTGAGCATGCAACAGATAGCCATCTATTCTTTCGTTACTCTTTACGGCTTAAGAACTTAAGAACGAGATTGAGCTGAATGATTACATGCTCGGGATGTGATTTTTTTCAAAAAATTATATTACACTGAGGTCTCGCGATACTCTTGTGGAATATAGACAGCTCTGGAATTGTTGACGGATCTGACAACAGGTTGGTCCACAACATCCATGCCGTGCTGGTCTGGTTTTTTTAATACCAATCCAGCAGCTCTCATCCATGGCATAGACATCTTAACAACTAGGTTATCCCTAACGTCAACTCTAGCTCTGTTTTTCAAAGTGCGATTGTTATTTTCTTTCTGAGCGACTTTTCTAGCTATATGCGTATATAAAACAGAAGCGTTCATACTCGCTCTAATGTCACTACGCTGATTTCTTTCTAATTGAACATAGTTCTCTTGAATTGTCTCAAATAGTTGTTGAATTTCCGGATGTCTATGTATTTTAGATTTGTCAGAGCCAGTTTCATCTACTATAACAAGCTTCTTATAAGCTAAAACAATACAAACTAAAGTCATCAGATCATCTGTAGACAACCAAATATTATCCCCATGCGATACAGCCGCAGAAAGAATCCTAGACACATGAGTCATCACACTAGAAGCATCAGAAGTACCTAACCTACGATGCACTTTTGCATCCGCATCTCCATCTTCGGCTTTCGTAACTACAAGAGAAACAAGAGAACTGACCAATCTTTCCGCATCAAAGGGTTCATTAGTAGCAACAAATCCTTGTGATCCCCAAGAACAATCAATCATGACCTTTCCACGCAATTTGTTGTTATTACGATGTGGTGATTAGACAATCCGGATATGATACCTTCCTTAAGAAGCGGACGAGATAAAATATGGGCATAATTGCACGCAGCCTCTCCCCATACCTCTTTGCTTTTACTTTTAATAATTTTATTCAGATCATTTGAAGTCCGGTCACATTCAGCTTTCACTCGATCTAAAGTAGGCAAACCTATGCGTTTACCAGCTAAAAGATCTACCGTATTGACTCCTAAGTTATTTAAAGCGACTAAAACAACAGCCGAGCTGTATTTTGTTTCTAGTTTTCTGAACTCCTCTTCCGTAATTGCCCCTCTGCGGGTATCTAAATTAAAGCATCCTGCAAAAAGACCACATAAAAATGAACCGAAGCCGCCACAACCACCAGCTCCTTCTGTACATCCACAACCTACACAACCACAATTTCCTGAACAAGAATCTGCGCAGCCATCATAACACGACTGCATAACACGTCGTGTTGTCTCGCTTTGCAATACCCCAGAAACTAAAGAAAGTATGGAGACAGCAGTAGCGACATTGGATACTCCATCTGGGTGGGTAGTTTCATATAAATTTCTAATGGCAATGAAGAAAGAGCTCATGCCTTCAGGAAGAGGCAAGCCCAATGTTTCTGTTAATATCCCCATTAACTCCTGCAATACCACGAGAGTTATCGCACCACCTTCACCTTTAAAGAAGGTAAATAACATCTGCATTTCGTGAGAAGATTTACACACAGGTGTTTCCATAATCATGTTACAAAACTTCGTGATGTCTCTTATAGAGGTGAAATCCCCTTCTTTAATCAAGTCAAGTAACTCACGATATTCTTCTCTGGACATCCCTCCTGAAAGGAGATCAAAAAATGCTTCGATCTTGCCCCCACTAATGCTACCGTGAAGTAAATCTTGTTTTAGGAGATCAATAAAAAAGCTGAATAACTGCGTACGCAATACTGGAGATTTCTCCTTTAGCTCCACTTCTTCATTTCCTGCTAAAGGAGTTGTTTCTGTCTCGGGAAGTGAAAGATCGTCTAAGCACTCCATACTCGCACGCGGTTGTGTCAATATTGAAGATCTTGCAAAAAAATCTGCTCCAAGTGAAACAGAGCGCGTCATCACTTCTTTTACATGATCTCGTAACACGACTGTCTCATTTTGTCTCTCTTTGAGATATTCTAAATACGTCACTTTATCTGTTTGTGATTCACTATCACGTCTAGATGGTGACATATCTTCATAAATATCTTCTAAACTTGAGTCTAAAACTGATAAAGCTGCTGCGGCTGCCTCACCTGCATCTGCAACAAAAGCAGAAGAAGTGATCTCCCGACTATTTGCAGTTTCTGGGGATGTTTGTGAAGTTGAAGGTGCGGTGACACTAGTCAACACTGTTTCAGCAACAGCAGAAACCAATGATGTGTTCTCTGTAGTGTTAGGTGCTTCTTGAGGTTTTCCATAACCTAAGAAAGAACGTATATTCCCTAATGGAAATGTCATGATTTTTCTCCTATTTTAATTTTATCCTATTCACTTACAGATCACACCAAACATAGGATTTGACTTGCGAACTTGCGCAAGGGGCTGAGAATCTATATTTGAGAAACTCAAATGTAAATAAAAATTTTAATTGTCACTTGAGAAAGGTAAGAAAAAAATCTATCGCCACAGAGCCATAAAAAGGGATTTTCAAAGAGTTTCGTAATAATCAAGAAATCTGCTACCCTCCTCAGAATATCAATGCAGACTAGAAATAAGGTTGACGAATGTTAAAAATCGATTTAACTGGGAAAATAGCTTTTATAGCAGGGATTGGTGACGATCAAGGCTATGGCTGGGGAATCGCTAAAGCACTAGCAGAAGCGGGGGCCACTATTCTCGTAGGAACCTGGGTGCCCATCTATAAAATCTTCACGCAGTCTTGGGATTTAGGAAAATTTGATCAATCGAGAAAATTATCTGATGGCAACCTCTTAGAAATTAAAAAAATCTATCCTATGGACGCTAGTTTTGATAAACCAGAAGATGTCCCTGAGGATATTGCAGAAAATAAGCGTTATAAGGGCATTTCGGGATATACTGTCTCAGAGGTTGTTGAACGCATTACTAAAGATTTCGGTCATATTGATATTTTAGTCCACTCCCTAGCCAACAGTCCGGAAATTTCTAAACCACTTTTAGAAACATCACGTAAAGGCTATTTAGCTGCATTAAGCACATCCAGTTACTCCTTAGTGAGTTTATTAGCTCACTTTGGGCCTATTATGCCTCAAGGAAGCACGAGTGTTTCTTTAACTTACCTAGCTTCTTCTCGAGCAGTTCCAGGATATGGCGGAGGCATGAGCGCAGCAAAAGCTGCTTTAGAAAGTGATACAAAAATGCTTGCATGGGAAGCAGGAAGAAAGTGGGGCGTCCGTGTAAACACTATTTCGGCAGGTCCTCTAGCCAGTCGCGCAGGAAAAGCGATTGGATTTATCGAGCAAATGGTCGATTATTATTTAGATTGGACCCCGATTCCTGAGCCGATGACAACAGAACAAGTAGGAGCCGTTGCCGCTTTTCTAGCTTCTCCGTTAGCTAGCGCAATTACCGGAGAAACTCTCTATGTGGATCACGGCGCCAATATCATGGGCATTGGTCCTGAAATGCTTCCTAAGCGTTCTTAATTCTGTGGTATTGTGCAACACCTGCCTCCCATGCCGAAAGAATACCTAGCTCTTTCGCTGGGGAGGCAAGAAAATCTGCAATCATATGCATAGATTCCGGAGCGGAGCTCATGACGATCTTAAAGTCACCATGCTCTATCAAATCAATATCATTCGCATCATCCCCTGAAGCTATAATAAACGGCTTTTGTCCCTCATAAACTATGTCAACGACACGATCCACAGCACAACCCTTAGAGACGGATTTGTCCGTCATGAACAAAATGGCATAGTCAAAATCAAACGGCCAACGCATGAATGTAATGGTCAAATTGTTCACTAACTCTTGCGATTGGATAATCCTCTCCTGGACCTTTTCTACCTCGTTTTTCTTACCAAAGATTTTCGCAACAGCAAACGTGGCGTTAGGATAGTCCTTAGACAGTTTTTTAGTTTCTACTAATCTCTCGCGGTCTTTCGCACTAGGAAAATACACAGGGTCTAGGTGACGCAAAAGATCTTTCGCAGTAGAACAATCAACGTGGCGATAATAATGGTCTTGATACAGAGCTCCCGATTCTATAGAACAAACGACATGACTATCCTCTACACACATTTCTAACGCGGGTAAAATTTCATGGGGAATATTTTGAAAATATAGAAATTGATTCTCTACTGAAGACCAAACACAAGCACCATTTTGACAACCCAATAAATAGGGAATAGGAAAATCTTTGAAGAGCTGATGCGCGTAAGAAAAATACCTGCCAGTAAGAAAAAATATGCCCCACCCAGCATGATGGAGATGGATTAAACGCTGAACAATTTTAGGATCCAAATGGTGTGGAAGATGAGTAATCGTACCGTCTATATCCGTAATGAGCAATTTATCCATAAGTAACTTTACCACTCCCCTTAAACTGATTTCGCTCCTTTCACCGCGCCTGATTCTCAGGCATGAAAATCGGTCTATAATAAAGAACAAAATCAATATAAAATATGATAAAGAAAGAAACTATTAAAAACCCTGCGAGATGAATCTTCGTACATCCCGCTTAAACTCAAAATTCATCATCTCAATATACCGGCTTACAGGAACACATAAAGTTACAGTTTAATTTATTCTTGGAACTAATCAAACATTAACTTATAAAGAACTGATTGAAAACTATGCGTTCGTAAAACATCCTAACTTAAAATTGTTTCTTGGTTTATGACGACATAGAAACGCAACAAAGTCTCTAATATGCCGAATAAAATCTTTTCTTTTCTCATATTTTGTATGGATGACCTTGCTCTTGCTGATACTTCTAGCGAGCAAATACATCTCCCAGGAATGTTTCCAGAAAATATGAAACTGGAAATGTTTAAAATGCTGGGCTCCTTAACTCTGCTACTTGCTTTGTTTGGCATCGGAGTTTGGGCTTTTAAGAAGTTCCTAAGATCCAAGGGTCAAGGGCTAGGGAACTCTTCAACAATAAAAATTCTTGATAGACGCTCCATAAATCCAAAAACTTGCATCTACATCCTTCGCGTTGTAAATAAAATTCTTGTTATTGCGGAATCGGGAGAAAACATTACCCTACTTTCAGAATTTCCTCCTGATACGGACATTAACGACCTCATGCAGCAAAATGAAAAAAAACGATCATCACCTACCTCGGCTTTTCTCAGTAAGAGTATTCAAAAATTTCATAAGAATAAGAAAACAGACGACTCTCGTGTTTCTAATTTTACTGATAAAGAAGTGTAATCGCATATTATGAATACTTGGAGTATGTTCAATGACAACATGGTCTTTAAATCAAAATAACTTATCAAAATATCTCACACATGCGGGATTAGAACCTCTTTTAGAGAAAGAAAGTGGTTTAACTTATATCAACATTCAAGCTGAAGATCATGAACTCCCCTTATTTTTTGTGATTCGCAGTAAAGGAGAAATCCTTCAAATGATATGTTACTTTCCCTATCAGCTCTATGATAACCAAAAAGAAGCGACAGCACGGCTCCTCCATTTACTTAATAGAGATGTAGATATTCCTGGGTTCGGCATGGACGAAGAACAGGGACTCATTTTCTATCGTTTAGTTATTCCCTGCCTACAAGGGGAAATGAATGAAACATTGTTACGTGTATATATCGACACAATTAAATTAGTTTGCGATAGTTTTTCTCACTCTATCGGTTTGATCTCTTCAGGAAATATGAATCTTGATGAATTGAAAAAACAGGCACGTAAAGAAAAAAATGAATAACTGAGGGCAACTTCGATGACAACACTCATTTTTTACGATACTGAAACTACCGGAACACAGATAGATAAGGATCGTATTATTGAAATTGCTGCCTATAACCACATAACTAAAGAATCTTTTGTCACTTATGTTAACCCAGAAATTCCTATTCCTGAGGAAGCGTCGAAGATTCATGGCATTACGACATCTACAGTCATCTCTGCTCCTAAGTTCCCAGAAGCCTATAAACATTTCTGCGAGTTTTGTGGGAACGATGCTGTTCTTGTTGCGCACAATAACGATAGTTTTGATTTCCCACTCATGGAAAAAGAATGTCGCCGACATGCCTTAGAACCTTTATCTCTAAAAACGATAGACTCACTCAAATGGGCTCAAAAGTACCGGCCTGACCTACCTAAACACAATTTACAGTATCTACGTCAAGTGTACGGTTTTGCTGAAAACCAAGCACACCGAGCTTTAGACGATGTCATTACCCTGCATAATGTATTTTCAGCACTGATTGGAGATCTTTCCGCAGAGCAAGTACTGGCGCTAATGGAAGAAAGTTACCACCCGAAAACATTTAAAATGCCTTTTGGGAAATACAAGGGTAAACCTCTAAGTGAAGTGCCTCCATCTTATATCCAATGGTTAGAAAACCAAGGGAACTTAGATAAAGATATGAAAGCGGCTATTGACTTAATGAAACAATTGACATGATACTTTCTGCGGCTTTTTCACCCTGTCCCAATGATATTTTCCTATTTCGTTCTTTTTTAGAATGTCATCAAGAATCCCCTTTGTTCAATCAAATGAGGGTAGCAGATATCTCAACTTTAAACGCATTAGCCTTGCAGCACCGCTTTTCTTTAGTCAAAATATCAGCCGCCCTATTCCCGAAAGTCACTAATGATTATATTCTCATGGAAGTAGGAACGATTCTTGGCTACGGAGTCGGTCCTTTAGTTTTAGCTTTAGATCCTCAAGCGCCTATCAAAACAATAGCCACTCCTGGAATCACGACAACTGCTCACCTGCTCTGCAAGATATTTTATCCTGATGCCGAGCTTATCCCTATGAAATATCACGAAATTCTCCTGGCTATTCTTCGCGGCACTGTAGATGCAGGGACGATCATCCATGAAGAAAGGTTTAACTACGCAGCACAACTATGCCCAAGAGCAGATCTGGGCAAGTTATGGGAAGAGAAAACACAACTTCCCCTACCTTTAGGGTGTCTTGTTGTATCAAAGACTGTTCCCCAAGATATTGTACATATGCTGACCTTAGCATTAAGAAAATCCTTATTTCTAGCGATGAAAGACCCCGAAGGTTCTGAAAACAAAGCTTTAGAATACTCCAGAAATAAAGACACAACTGTCATTAGAAAATTTATAGCTACTTATGTGAATGAAGAAACTCTCGTATTATCTGACTTGGGGAAAAAAGCTCTGCACACACTCACCAATTATGTCCGCTGCACCATCTAATTATCTCTGCAAAATTCTCCTTGTCTTAGCAGACAAGAACGAGGCACAGTCTTTACTTCAAGATTTTGCTTTTACAAAACTCACAAATCATTTCTACCGATGTCCGGATCGGCATATGTCTATACTTATAGATATGATTATCCTCGACCGGTGGGGAAAAGATGGTGTCGTGCAATCTTTAACCCATACTGTATTACAAAATTACGACTCCTGTGTAAATGTGGGATTTGCAGGGGCCTGCTCCTCGAAATTTCCTCTTCAAACGCGCTATACTATTGATAAAGTATCTCAGCTGAGCAAAGATATTCCTAATCAACTCGACACTACACCCGAACTGACAGTTACAGCTCTTCCTAGCCTAACCAAAGCTACCTTAGTTTCTGCTCATGCTCCTTATACATACGGATTCCATGACACATTTCAGCTTGTCGATATGGAAGGATATTTTATTGCTGAGTTGTGTAAAAACTTGCATCTACGGTGTATGATGTTGAAAATCACTTCCGATTATACGACAAAAGAGGGAAGAGACTATATTCAACAACACAAGCATGTCTTATCTAAAAAACTGTCCTGTGCTTTTGCCTCAGCTATTTACGATATTATAGAACTCTCTACCCTAGCCGTTTAAAGATGTGCGCCTATCAACTGAAGGATAGTGGCGTAATCAACTCTGAGCTTACAGATGGGGAAGTTTCCCAGTCTTTCGTCCCGGATAATTCCCACATTTTTAAGAAAGCAGGACAAGATGATAAAAGTTCATCTTTCATTCCCTCTGCTACTTTCCTGCCGTGTTCTAAATAAATTACCCGATCTACATGCTCCAAAGTAGAGAGCTTGTGTGCTATAATAATTTGAGTACATTGGCCTTTTAACTGCCCGATGATCTCTTTGATGTAGTTTTCACTAATAGCGTCTAGGGAAGAAGTCGCCTCATCTAAAATCAAAATGGAGGCATTTTTCAACAACGCTCGCGCTATGGTTAATCTTTGCTGTTGCCCTCCTGAAAGATTTTTCCCTGATTCTTCAAGAAGACTATGTACTCCCTGAGGCATCTTCTGCACAAATTCATAAGCATAAGCTTGCTTTAATGCATGCATGACATCTTCCTCAGGGATATCCTTACCACAAGTCAGGTTATTCCAAATAGTGTCATAAAACAAAAATGGGTTTTGTAAGACACAACCCATATGATCTCTCAAAGACGACTTACTATATGACTGAATCGGCACTCCATCGAGAAGAATTTCTCCTTGAGAGACCTCATATAACCTAGGCAGCAATTTACTGATTGTTGTCTTCCCACTGCCTGTTGGGCCTACAATACCAATAGCTTCGCCCTTATGGATAGTGAAGCTCAGATTCTTAAGAACCTTCCTCTCATTATCATAAGAAAAAGACACATCACGGAATTCTAAATTTCTGGTTAATCCCAGGAACTCTTGACTCTCTTCAGACTCCTCATGCAAATCAGGATGGGCAAGCACCTCATAAAACCGTTCCGCAGCCGCGCAACCTTTCATAATGGTCGTGTTCTCATCTCCGAATTTCTTCACGGGGTCATAGATGAAATACAATAAACCACAAAATACAATGAGCTCTTCGGGAGCAATATGAAATTTATACAGACCAATAATGACAACAAAAGCAAAAAATAACGAAGCTATTGTATGCAGTAAAGGACGTGGGAGAAGCCCATAAGCCGTACTTTTTTCTTCTAAAGCGGCTATCCGACTATTTTGATCACAATATTTCTTAAATGCGAATGATTCGGTACGGAAAACCTTGACGGTGACTATGCCCACAAGGAAATCTAAAAGTACGGAAGAAAACTGATCTTGATTTTTTTGTATTCTCTTCGCTAAGGCTTTGATTTTCTTCGCGATGATCACAATAGGAAGAATCAATACAGGAAAAGCAATACAAACTAAAAGAGAAAATTTCCAAGATATCGATAAACACACAGCTAAAGCTAATGTTAGAGTTATCGGAGCTTGGACATAATTCACCATCAAAGAATTTACTGCTTGAGCTATGCTAGCAGAATCTGTGATCACACGACTACTGAGATTTCCCATATCATGGGCATGGAAAAAGGTCATTGGTAACTTTTGTAATGCCCTAAAATAATCCCTGCGGAGATCACAACTCACACGAATAGCGACCACTTGAGACAGGAATCTCTGAAAGAATAGAGTCACGGCTTTAAAAATCGCCACAATAACTAAAAACAAAGCTAAGGAACCAAAACACGACAAATCTATATAGCGAGAGATAAAACACGATAATCTGCTAGTGATCGATGTGCCTTGCTTTCCATAACGAGAAATATAGGCATGTGCCTCCGCTGTAGTTATCGTGTCAGAATCGGGAGAGATGTCCGACCATCTCTCTAAAATCTGTTCTTGACTTAGCTGTGAAGCCTTGATCAGTCGATTATTTTCCTTACGGGCGAAAAGAAGAAAAGCATCAGGTCCTGTTTTTGCAATAATACCTAGAGAAAAAATCTCTGCTTGAGACGACACGGTCAATCCTAAGATGGCAAGCAAAGAAAAACCTAATAGCGTGAGATGCTTTTTATGCCTCAGGACTGCTTTCAGAAGAAGTTTCATAGAGACCTATAGTTCGGAATTTCTGATATCGCTGTTCTAACAAATCTTCTATTGATAGGTCTTTGAGTCGTAACCATTCCCGAAGTATAAAATCTCGAACATCGCGATATACAGCAGCTGGGTTGTGGTGAGCACCACCTACCGGCTCCTTAATGACAACATCCACAATAGCAAATTGTTTGAGATCCTCACCATGCATTTTTAACATAGCAGCCGCTTCACTATTCTTTTTCGGATCCTTCCAAAGAATAGAGGCGCAGCCTTCAGGAGAAATTACAGAATAATAGGAGTGTTCTAACATCGCAATCACATCCCCGATCGCCATGCCTAAAGCCCCTCCGGAACACCCTTCTCCAATAACAAGAACGATAATCGGGGTTTTTAATCTAGCTAATTGGAAAAGATTGTTAGCAATCGCCCATCCTTGACCACGCTCTTCAGCAGTAAGACCTGGGAAAGCCCCTGGAGTATCCACCAAAAAGACAATAGAAAGACCGAATTTCTCCGCCATTTTTGCAAGACGTAGCGCCTTACGAAAGCCTTCGGGGCAGAGCATGCCGAAGTTCCTGTGCATGCGGGATGAGGTATCACACCCCTTTTCCTGGCCAATAAGCATAAATCTCTGGCCCTGAATCTTCGCTAATCCGCCAACAACAGCAGGGTCATCACGAAATGTACGATCTCCACAAAGCTCTACAAACTCCTCACACATGCCTTCAATGTAATTCACTGATCGAGGACGCGAGGGATGACGGCATATCTGCACACGTTCCCAAGGAGTCAAATCTGCATAGATCTTCTCTTTTAACTTGTCTAAGCGCCTTTCCAATTTTTGTATCTCTGAGGAGGAGAGTAAAGAATTTTTTTTATTTTTTTCCTTAAACTCTGCTATCGTTTTTTCATACTCTACGACTTGTTTTTCATGGGGAAGAAGCTCCATAATAACATTCTCTCCTCTTACAAAAAGGATAATTTTAATACAAATAATCCTTAAAAAACAATTATAAGATTACTTTCTCTTCTATTTTCAAAAAAAATAATAAACTATAAATTGCATTTTTCAAAAACAACCGAGACCTCGGCGTCTTGATAGGGAATATTAATCAAAAAATTACTTCCCCAAAACCTTTCTTTTTCTTGTAAAGAAAAAATTTCCATATAGAGACTTGAAGACAGGATGCGTAAGGAGTCTCGCTCTCCATGAATAATGACATCGTTAGACGGCCCTTTATAAGAATCTAAGGAGCTTGACCGTAACCTCGGCCCTTCAACCACTTGACAACTTTTTCCCCTACAAAAAATGGAAAAAGTGGATTTGCAAGGATCTTCTATCAAAGAGTATATCTGACACCGTCTCTCAGAAATCGTAATATGATGACGAATTTTAGATCCTAGGTAAGCATCTTGTAAGTAAGAAAAACCTGTAATTCTCGAACAAGGAACAGACCCTGCCGAAAGAAAAGAAATTTCTGTAGTATCCGGATTTTCTGCAAAAGAGAATTCCTTAACTGTTCCACATAGACCAAAGCCCTGACAATCACTAATATCGCCATAACATGGGCCGTAGTTGACAACACCGACATCTCCGGAATAGTAAGCACCCACGCCACTTTTACATCCTGATCCAGAAACAAAAGCGGATGCCGACCGCGTTCGTTGCATCCAAAAACCTAAATGCGGATCCGTAAATGTATACTCACTCGTCACCTGTTGATCTAACTGGTATAGGAAAGACTTACTCAACGAGGTTTTTTCTTTTATGGATCGAGCGTGTTCCTGACTCCATAAAGCAGGGAAAATCGTCGCCTCATGCATAAATAACGCCTGTTGAAACTCACCCATCATCTGAGCTTGTTTCAAACTGTCATCATAAAACCTGGAGATTTGCAAAAGCAAAAGGCCGAGTTCTGCATGTTCTCCGGGATAAGGAAGTCCTTTCCAAGGGAAACCTCCACGACCAAATAAACGCGCAGCTCCCGAGTCTTCTTGCTCTAACTTCAAGAAGTCCAACCCCAAATCTTGTCCCTCTTCCAAAGCAATAAGCAAGTAAACTGCTCTTGCAATGTCATGCACCTTTAATAAAGGATGATAGCGAAAAAATTTAAAGACGAAATTACGAAGTTTTTTATCCTGACAAGCATAGATTAACTGTTTAACCTGCAAGTCAAAATTTGAGTGGGGAAACACTTCGATACATTCTTGTAATCTTAGCTGTGATCCCATCACCATTCACAATTTCTTACTCAAAAACGGATTGCGCCCAGACAATAATAACAAAAAACTTTAGAGTCAAGCCTCTAAGTACATCCTAAAAACTTGACCCTGATAAATTAGATAAAAGAGAAAGGCACGAAATTAGGAATGCTTCGAAGGAGTCTCGATTAAACGTTTCATTCTTTTTCCTGGAGTAAATTTGACGGCACGTCTCGCAGGAATGTGAATAGGAACAGTAGCGTTTTTAGGATTACGACCTACTTTAGGTTTGCGTTCTACAACCTGTAAAACGCCGAAATCTCTAAACTCTAACCTATCACCTTTGACTAGAGCATCTGTCATTTTATCCAAAAAATTTTGGATTACAGTACGCACATGATTCGGGTGAATCTTGTGATCCTGTGATATTGTACTGATCAGTTTTTTCTTGGTCATGGTAGCCATATTAGCCATTGCCTCCTAATTAAAGTGCCCTAAAGTAACTTGCTGAGTAGCCCTAAATAATAAACTTTTGAAGTATATGCGTATCATATCTATTCATCCTTTGGATTCAAGACATTTTTTAAAAATACGTGGTTGTTCTATATCGTTATAAGTAACGAAAATTCATATTTGTCAAAACTTATGATTTCTGCACCTTACAGTCCGACAAAAACTTCTAAGCTTTCCTATTCTAATTTAATAACGGCAAACACGTGACTTCTTTAATCTAACTTGATAAAGTACTGGCCTTAGTGTCCTCGTAGCTCAGTAGGATAGAGCGGTTGCCTCCTAAGCAGCAGGTCATGCGTTCGAATCGCATCGAGGACGGCTTTTTTCTAATTAAAAAAACTAATTCACCTTTGCAGAAAGTTTTCTGGCCTTTACACTTGCTAAACTTGGTTTCTGAAAGTTCGGACCAGTAAGAAATGTATGCACGCCCTCGGCTATGCCTTTGGCTATATGCATTCGGTAACGTGCATCGGAAAGAGCAGCTCGTTCTCTGGGGTTAGAAAGGAATCCTGTTTCAATTAAAATAGCAGGCATTGTGGTTTCTCGGATAACAGCGAAATTGCCATTCTTCGCTCCCCGAATTTTCAATGCGCCATTTTTCTGCATAGCATTTAGGACATCCTTAGCTAGAGCTTCCGAAGCACGACTTCTCGAAGCAACGTTATTTTTGCCATTATAAAAATATACTTCAGTACCAAAGGCTGACGTGTTGGACGAATAATTACAGTGAATACTGACAAAAATATCAGCTTTGTTTTGATTTGCTAAAGCCGCTCTTTTCCCGAGATCTACATACACATCAGATGTTCGCGTAAGAACTGGCTTATACCCCATTCTCTTGAGATAACTCTGCACTGAAAACGCAAGAGATAGGGTTAGAGATTTTTCCTCATAATGGAACTCTTTACTTGCAGTGCCTTGATCTTTACCTCCGTGTCCCGGGTCGATAAAAATGACTTCGTTACGACGCACACGCTGTGGAAGTGCACTTTCAGCTGCAATTCCTCCTAAAGCAGTTCCGAAGACACAGGCAGTGAGTAAAGTGTAACGATTAAACATAAGACGACAATACCCCGAGTACGATTTCCTTATCATCAAAAGCGATGGTTTGATGTTTAAAAATCTGGTACGTCTCATGCCCTTTACCTGCCACTAACACTATATCCCTATCTGAGGCAATGGACAAAGCATATGTAATTGCTTGTTTTCTGTCGATTTCGATAGAAAAATTTCTTTTTAAAAAGCCGGAACAAATTTCATTAATGATCTTTTCTGGATCTTCACCACGAGGATTGTCTGTAGTCACAACAGCAAATCCATACTTCTCGACGACTTGAGCCATGATTTTTCTTTTGCTCTGATCTCGATCACCTCCGCACCCAAAGACCACGATAAGTCTGCCATCTTGAGGAAGGAGAGCTTGGAGTGTTTGGCATACATTATCTAAGGCATCGGGAGTATGAGCATAATCAATGTAAATAGGACAAGGGCCGGAAAATATGGGTTCTAGCCGCCCTCTAGGGGCTCCTACATTGGCAATAACAGAGATGAGGTGGGGTAAATCACAACGTAATCGTTGGTGAGTGACAGCAATAGCCGCAAGAACATTATAAATGTTATGCTGTCCGATTAAAGGTGAATAACAGGCAAAAGTTTCTCCCTTATATAGCAAGTCAAAATCCGTTCCGAAAGGAGAAAAGCGCACATGGGAAGCTTGATAATCTGCATGCTGCTCTATTCCATAGGTAATAGGTTGGGCTTGAGTAGCCTCAATAAACTGCGCAGCATCACATAAGTCGTTGTTGACTACAGCGAGGCCTGAAGAAGGAAGCATCGAAAATAACTTCAGCTTTGCTTGCTTATACTCTTCAAACGAAGAATGAAAATCTAAATGGTCTAGAGTCAGGTTAGTTAAGACACCAACATCAAAATCGACGTTAGCCAATCTGTTTACAGCCAGACCGATAGAAGAGACTTCCATAACCGCAGCCGAAAGATGGCTCTTCACCATCTTAGCTAAATACTTTTGCAACAAACAGGATTCAGGAGTGGTATACCCATCTTGAATACGACTATTTCCCAGAATATGCTCAATCGTCCCTATTAAACCTGCAGGCTTGTCGCAAGCATCAAACAGAAGTTTGATTAAATGGGAAACTGTCGTTTTCCCATTGGTGCCTGTAATCCCCACAACACAGAGCTTTTGCGAAGGATGACCGTAGTATTTCGCAGCCAGATCCGCCTCAAGCCGAGGAAGATCAGAAGAAATAATTTGTACAACGGGTAAAAAAGGATTATAGATAGAAGAAGCTACAGCAATCGCTCCATTTTCAACAGCTAGGTGGGAAAAGTCATTACCATCACAGTGTTTGCCTTGCTTGGCGATAAAGATATCTCCAACTCCAACATTGCGAGAATCTCTTGTGAGATTTCTTACCTCTACAGAAGAAATCTTCCCATAAATTTTCGCTTTGGTATTGTGAAGGAGTTCTTTTAAATTCATTTTTTAGCCTGAGGTCCTTCTTCAAAAGCTAGACCACTTCTATATCCAAAATTGTTCCTAATATATCTGTAAGCACTCTTATTTTCATTCGGCAAAGAATGAAAATGGCAACCGTATTCCATAAGTTATCAATAAACTTTCGCAAACGAGCAATGCCCGCAGAATTTGCCGCCGAACTATCTTACTTACAGCTATTAAAATAGTCCATCTATTTTTTCTCGCATAAAAAATATACCATTTTTAGTGAAAAGAAATTGTTTCCCAATAACAATTAGCTATCCTAGTTCAAAGCACAAGAATACAAAGGGAAAGATGGAGCAAGACCTTCACTATGAAGCTGGCAGTAGAAACTGCTTGTACAAAAACAATCGAGACTTCGTTGTACACGCAAGTCGTTTCCCAAAAATCATACAATTAGGATGTATACGCAACCACCAAGGCATTATGCATAATGATTGGTTGTTGAATAATAAAAAATCTATTTTAGAAACTCTTGCCCGCACTATACCCTGACTAGGCAATATTTTAGGATTCTCTAAACTTTTTAGCATATTTGCAGCCCCGATAAAAAAAGATAGCAAAGTCGACATCGCAGTGCATACCTTTGCCGGAATCCTAGAAATGCTCGGCCTGGGTTTAATCATCTTGGCACTTAAAATCATTTTTACCATCATCTTCTTACTTTGGCGATTTTCTCAGAAACAACCGGAATTTGCCCAATGCCCCATCCGCTACTACGGAGACATAATATAAAAATTATTTCCCCGAACGATTCCATTCCTCATACAAAGCTTTCATAGCAGCCACCTCACTCTGATAACTGTATTTTTCTTTATCTTCGGGAACTCCTAGATAAGATAAAACACGATCCGCAACTCTGCCAAATACAGGGGCGGCACATCGGCCTCCCATATAGTTCTTTGTTCCATCCTCGCGAACACAATGATCAGGATCATCTATAGAGACAAGCATGACCAAAGGAACACTCCCCCCTGCCGAAGGGTATATCGGCGTGATACCTATAAATGAAGAAATATGCCGATGCTTATCATACTTTCCATGAACTAGCTTTTCTGTTGTTCCTGTTTTCCCTGCACTGGAATGCTTTTTAGGCGCAGCCCGAAATCCCGTTCCTCCAGGATAGGTAGTAAAACGCGTAGCTTTCAATACCTCATCCACAATGTCCTGAGAAAGAATTCTTTCTCCACGAACTTGAGGATGCAACACGTACTCTTTTCCAGAAGTAGTGACTATTTTTTTTATCAAGGTAGGGCGCACATCATAACCACCGTTGGCAAGAATGGCATAGGCTTTAACCATCTGCACTCCCGTAGCCAAGATATTATACCCCATAGCAAGAGAATAAGGCGTAGATAAAGACCATTCAGGAACCCCATTAATATGAAAACGTTTAGGTGAAGGTACCAATCCTGACGCTTCCCCTGGCAATTCTATCCCCGTCTTTTTACCAAATCCTAATAACAATAACTTGTCTTCATACCAGTGGTTCCCTAGATGTTGCACTATAAGATCAGCAAGTTGCGCTACATAAACGTTCGAAGACTTTTGAATCGCCATGTACATATTTAAACGCCGATTCGATGAGATATCCTTAAGCGGAAATTGCTTTCTTCCTGGGAAAATCCTGCGGGTTACATCTATAGGTTCATTAGGATCAAATAAGGGCTTTCCTGATCTTTTCACCATCTCTTCGTTGGCCAGCAACGCTATAGCCAGAGTCAGAGGTTTCATGATAGAGCCGGGTTCAAACACATCACTGACTGATGTTACTTTTGTGTGCTCTATTTTTTCCTTATCATTGAAAAATTCCTTGTATTCCGAAGGATTAAAGAAAGGATACTGTGCTAAAGCAAGAATCTCGCCTGTATAAGCATTCATTAAAATTAGACGCCCACCTTTAGCTTTGGCTTCCTTTACCCCTTTTTCTAATTCCTCTTCCGCTATAGTCTGTATACAGGGATTGACTGTGAGATAAATATCCGAACCATCCCTAGGAATCTTTGTGACTTTATCTAGATCTAAACGATTTAAAGGAGAACGTAGGAATTTCCGTTCTCCTGGCTCTCCTTCAAGGACGTGGTTAAAATAGGCTTCTAAACCTCCTGTAGGGAAAGCTTTGCCTGTTTTCTCATCCTTGACTTCTCTCAGAGTATGTAGAACTTGGCCTAAAAGTTTGCCAAAGGGATAAGATCTTTGATAGTCGGTCATGAAAAACAAAGCATTCGAGGGTATTTTAGATTTTGCTGCGTACCCCCGCCACCAAGACAGGATGCGGTCATGATCCGCACGATCTAACCAAAGAAATAACTTTCGATAGCGAGATTTTTTATCAAACTCCGCACGGAGTTTGTCATAATCACCTTCTCCAATGAGACTAAAAACTTTCTTAGCAATCACATCACGGTGTTCTTCAGGAACAGCTACAGCATCTAAACAAAGATGAAATTTCGTAATGTCCACGGCCAGAGCTTGTCGTTGCTCTGAATCTCCCTTACGTAAATTCATCTGAGAAAAAAACGTCCCCCTACGAAAAGGGTCCTTTACTCGAAATTCATGTTGTCCTAAAGCTTCTGCTGCCCAACGTTTCTCCTCACAAATCTGAATTTTATAATACCGTATGATCAGGAAAGAATAGGAGAGCAGAACTCCATAGGTAATCATGGTTAAGCATTTACGGTGATTCATAAGTTACAACACAAACACTATCTTCTGTAGGATATTGGAGATATTGGTATTCAGGAAGGCTAACTATATGCATGAGATGCTCTGGACTCTCTATTTTATCAATAAGAAAGTGTAGAGATATATTCTCCTGTTCTCTCTGTCGCAACTTCGACCATAAAGCAGGAATTTCTAAGCGTAATTTAGTCAGATCGTTTTGTTTGTTAATATAGGAGTAAAGCAATCCGCCTAGAAAACAAAAACATAAGAATAGACGTACAAAACGATAATTACTCATAAAAATTTCTTTTCAAAACAACGGAGCTTTGCCGATCTACATCGAGGATTTTTCCTAATTTCTTCATATGTAGGCATGATCACTTTCTTAGTCAGAATCATTCCTAATCCGGATTTCTCAGCCTCTCTAAAAAACCATTTTACTGGGCGATCTTCGGAACTACAAAACGAAATAATGATCAACCGCCCTCCAGGAGCAAGCCAACGCATAGCCGACTCCAGCAATACTTTCAATTGCACGTCCTCTTGATTTACATACACCCGTAAAGCTTGAAAAATCAAAGTTAATGGATGAATTTTCTTGCGCAGACGATAAGAAGGAAAAACTTTGGCTGTAGCTTCTTTTAAGTCTCTAACCGTCACGATCTTCTTACGACGCCTAAAATGTACTATCGCCTTAGCCGCGTTTTTCCACTGAGGTTCCTCTCCGTATTCACGAAAAATTTTCCCTAACTCTTCTTCACGAAGTGTATGTAAAACCTCGCTCGCCGTGATTCCCTTAGTCACATCCATGCGCATATCTAAAGCATGATCGTCTCCTTGAAAACTAAATCCCCGAGATAGATTATCTAGCTGCATAGAGGAAACGCCAAGATCGGCAAGTATGCCGTCATACACATGTTCCCTAGGATCTTTAGAAAGATCTTCAAATGATGCATGATGAAAATGCACACGATCGCCAAATTTTTCTAAATGCTCCTTAGCCATAGATAAAGCTGCCACGTCGCGATCAGATGCATCATAAGAAACTATAGAAGGATATGCGGAGAGAAAAGCTTCAGCGTGACCTCCGGCTCCTACAGTAACATCACAGAAAAATTTTGGATGACGATCGGCAAATAAAGACAAACATTCATTTACCAATACCGGAATATGAGAAGGGGTTGCAGACACAAAAACGCCTAAATCATTCTAAAAACATCAATGCAAGACAAAGATACACCATTAGAGAGAATGCGAAAAGATTTCTATTGATTCCTCATTCTCTATTTTAAGAATAATTAAGACTATTGACTTTTTCCTTTACCCTATTATGATTTAGAAAATAGGGTTTTACAGGCTGTATTATGGTAGAAATTTTTAATTACAGTACTTCTGTTTACGAAAAACACGCGTCTAACAATAAAATAGTGAGTGATTTCCGTAAGGAAGTCCACATGGAAAGTTTGACGATCCGTGATGTGGCTAAGCATGCTCAAATTTTGGACATGACGCCCAAGCCTTCAGCCTTGAGCTCCCTGATGCAAACGAATAAGAAAACCGATTGGGCTTTCTTTTCACCCCCTAGCAACTTTCATAAACAGCGATTTTCTACTCCCTATTTAGCCCCTTCACTAGGATCCCCCGATCAGCAAGACGAGGATTTAGAGAAAATTTCTTCCTACTTAAAAGTGCTGACCCGAGGAAAATTTTCTTATCAAAGTCGTGTCAATCCTGTGTTTTCTTACAAAGATCAAGAAGAAAATCCAGAAGAAGAGGCGGCGGATTCTGAAGAAGACGTCATCGTTCAGGAAGGTAAAATTTTACTTAAGGCTATTGATCTAGGATTGAAGTCTTCTAATATTTTGATCGACTACGTTATTTCCCGTATTTTTCAATTTGTGCAAGGCTAAGACATGTTAGATAACGAATGGAAAGCTATCTTAGGTTGGGGAGATCAAGAACTCGAAGAGTTACGCATTTCCGGTTACATATTTCTTCGCCAAGGACATTATCATAAGGCGATTCTTTTTTTCGAAGCCTTAGTGATTTTAGATCCATTAAGCATTTATGATTTCCAAACCCTCGGGGGATTGTATTTGCAAATAGGAGAAAATGCCAAAGCTTTAGGCGTTTTAGATCAAGCTTTACGTATGCAAGGAGACCATCTGCCCACACTATTAAACAAGACTAAAGCTCTCTTTTGCCTAAATCGTATTGATGAAGCTTCCGCAATAGCTGTCTACCTGGCGTCTTGTGATGATCCTATAATTGCTAATGATGCTGAAGCTTTGCTTATGAGCTATACAAAAAAAATCATCAAAAAACCCGCAACTCTTTCCCATTAATCTTGTGCCCGCCGACTAAGAAGTGGCACAGACGATTAAAATGAATTCTCATCTATTTGGCATCATCCTGCTCTTTTTTGCAGAAAAACTATTGATTGCTTATCAACAGCAATGGTACATTGGCAATTTCTTCCTCAACGAGCAAGAATTGCCCGTCTGTAAGGAAATCCTCGACACATAAAAGAGAGCAGCATGTTAACCTGTAGCGATTGTAGTACTTGGGAACAGTTTGTGAATTATGTCAAGACACGTTGCTCTAAAACGGCTTTTGAAAACTGGATTTCTCCTATTCAAATTATAGAAGAAACCCAGGAAAAGATCCGTTTAGAAGTTCCCAATATCTTTGTTCAAAACTACCTTCTTGATAATTATAAACAAGACCTGTGTTCTTTCGTTCCTCTTGATGCTCAAGGGGAGCCAGCTTTAGAGTTTGTTGTTGCGGAAATTAAAAAAGCCCCTCCGCAACCCGTAGCCCCTCGAGAGCAGCAAGAAACCCCTATAGAAACTTTTGAAGAATCCAAAGACTTCGAACTAAAGTTAAACACGGCTTATCGTTTTGATAATTTCATAGAAGGCCCTTCAAACCAATTTGTGAAATCCGCAGCTGTAGGTATTGCTGGCCGTCCCGGGCGTTCGTATAATCCTCTGTTCATTCATGGAGGCGTAGGCCTAGGAAAAACACATCTTCTCCATGCTGTAGGTCACTATGTCAGAGAGCATCACAAAAACCTTCGTGTTCACTGTATCACCACTGAAGCTTTCATTAATGATCTCGTGCAACATCTCAGATTGAAATCAATTGATAAAATGAAAAATTTTTATCGTTCGTTAGATCTACTTCTTGTCGATGATATCCAGTTTTTGCAAAACAGACAAAATTTCGAAGAAGAATTTTGCAATACCTTTGAGACATTAATTAACTTAAATAAACAAATTGTCATTACTAGTGATAAGCCTCCAGGACAATTAAAACTTTCCGAACGTATCATTGCTAGAATGGAATGGGGGTTAGTTGCTCACGTAGGCATCCCAGATTTAGAAACACGGGTAGCCATTTTACAACATAAAGCAGAACAGAAAGGCTTACATATTCCTAATGAAATAGCCTTTTACATCGCAGATCATATCTATGGAAATGTACGCCAACTAGAAGGCGCTATTAATAAACTTACTGCTTATTGCCGCTTATTTGGAAAAACACTTACCGAAACTATTGTCCGCGACACGTTAAAAGAACTTTTTCGCTCCCCTTCTAAACAAAAAGTTTCTGTAGAAAGCATATTAAAAAGTGTGGCTACAGTCTTTCAAGTCAAGCTCCAAGAGCTTAAAGGAAACTCTCGTTCTAAAGAACTCGTTTTGGCACGTCAAGTGGCTATGTACCTGGCAAAAACACTTATCACAGATTCTTTAGTTGCTATAGGTTCTGCTTTTGGAAAAACACATTCTACAGTACTTTATGCTTGCAAAACTATAGAACAAAAAATAGAAAAAGATGAAACTCTAACGCGTCAAATTAGTTTATGTAAAAACCATATTGTTGGGTAATCTAGGAGAATTTCTCATGTTCCGTAGAACTGGAAAAAATCCCTTTGAAGATGTGCAAACGTTATATGAAGAAGAAACGCCTGCGCATTCTACTTATTCTTCTTATCCTAGATCTGAGCGTTTAGATTCTCCTCCAAATCTTTTTGACTCTCCAAAATCTCCGGAAACACGCCCTTTGTCTCCCACCTATCCTCTAAATGAAGAAGCACAAAAATGGATCCCTGCATCTGCGGAAGTAGATTCCTTGCTCTCGTTTTCTGAAGAACCTGAAACCACTTTAGGAGAGGGTGTAACATTTAAAGGTGAGTTAGCCTTTGATCGTTTGTTGCGTATTGATGGCACCTTTGAAGGTATTTTAGTGTCTAATGGGAAAATTATCATCGGCCCTAAAGGTTGCGTGAAAGCGGATATCCAACTTCAAGAAGCCATTATTGAAGGTGCGGTCGAAGGGAATATTACAGTCAGCGGAAAATTAGAGCTCCGTGGTGAAGCTATGGTTAAAGGGGATATCCAAGCAGGGACCCTGTGCGTTGATGAAGGTGTACGTCTTTTAGGCTATGTAGCTATTGTCGGGATTAACACAGAGTCTCAGAAAGAAAAAGACTCATAAGAATCGCTGGCTGTGGAGCACAGCGCTCTATAGTATCTTGCCATGCACGTGGCAAAGGATAATCTGATAAAATACAAATGGCGCCTACATTTACGTATGTTTTCAATCTTCTGAACTCTCTTTCTAAAGGCAAAATCCCTCGGTAAGGAATGTTTGTCTCCGTAGATAATTGCTTAGCCATATCTTTTGGTATTTTTGAGATCAGATAAAAAATCGCTTTAGGACGGATTTGGTGGAGTTCCCACTGGCGTTCTATCCCTGTGTAAAAAAACGTATAGCTGGCACCTTCCCTAGGCAGGCTTGAGAATACAGAGCGAGTACTTTTATCGAAGGAACATAAAGACAAAAAGTTTTCCGAGAAAAAGAGGGCAAGCAATGACGACATGTTTGCGTTTCCCCTACAGCCAAAATACTATAACAATGCGGGCAACGCCCTGTTACCTTTACTACTTTTAAAGTTTCTAAACATCCCCGACACAAAAACTCTCCGGGTTGTCGACAACCATAACAGAGTTTCGGGAAAATCAAATAAAGGAAAAAACGAAAGAATCTCTGAATCACAGAAAATTTTTATTCCTAAAATTTTAATCAATTTGTTACGTTCTTAAACGTAGAAGCTTCAACTTCCCTCTCAGTAGCAATGCTTAAACGATTTGTTAATTCCATCTGGGAAATTTGTCAAAAAGACAAGTTTCAACGCTTTACTCCAGTTGCAGACGCTATTGATACGTTTTGCTACGAACCCATCCACCAAGCTTCATCTCCACCGTTCATTCGCGATGCTGTAGATATTAAACGTTGGATGATGCTTGTGGTTATTGCACTCTTTCCAGCGACGTTCTTAGCCATATGGAATTCGGGTATTCAGGCTTTAGTCTATGGCTCGGGAAATGCCCAGCTCATGGAAGCATTTTTACATATCTCAGGATTTCGCAGTTATCTCTCATTTATCTTTAATGACATAGGCATGTTTTCCGTTCTTTGGACGGGATGCAAAATTTTTCTTCCCTTACTTATCATTAGCTATACAGTAGGAGGAGCTTGTGAAGTCCTCTTCGCAGTCATTAGAAAACATAAAATTGCTGAAGGATTGCTCGTCACAGGGATCCTCTATCCCCTGACCTTACCTCCCACAATTCCTTATTGGATGGCCGCTTTAGGGATTGCTTTCGGCGTTGTGGTTAGTAAAGAATTGTTCGGTGGGACAGGAATGAATATTCTCAATCCTGCACTCTCAGGAAGAGCTTTTCTATTTTTTACATTTCCAGCAAAGATGAGCGGTGATGTTTGGGTAGGGAGCAACCCAACACACATAAAAGATAGCCTGCTCACTATGAACGCCACAGCAGGAAAATCCATCATCGACGGCTTTTCACAATCTACGTGCCTACAAACATTAAACTCTACACCACCTTCTGTAAAAAGAATCCATGTAGATGCTATAGCCTCTAACATTTTACACATGACACACGTCCCCACACAAAATGTCATAGAATCACAATTTTCGATCTGGACAGAGTCTCATCCCGGTTTGCTGTTAGACAAGCTAACTTTAGAGCAACTGCAAAGCTTTGTCACCTCTCCATTAAGTGAAGGCGGTCTCGGCTTACTCCCAACGCAATTTGACTCAGCCTACGCGATTACCGATGTGATCTATGGAATTGGGAAATTCTCTTCAGGGAATCTCTTCTGGGGAAACATTCTCGGTTCTTTAGGAGAAACATCCACATTTGCCTGTTTACTCGGTGCGGTATTTCTTGTGATTACCGGGATTGCCTCATGGAGAACGATGGTGTCTTTCGGTATAGGGGCGTTCGTCACAGCGTGGTTATTTAAGATTTGTAGTATTCTTATTGCTGGAAAACACGGAGCTTGGGCTCCCGCAAAATTCTTTATTCCAGCCTACCGCCAATTGTTCCTAGGGGGGTTAGCCTTCGGTCTCGTATTCATGGCGACGGATCCTGTATCCTCACCAACCATGAAATTAGCCAAATGGATTTACGGACTCTTCATTGGTTTTATGACCATAATTATCCGATTAATCAATCCTGCATATCCCGAAGGAGTTATGCTAGCCATTCTTCTTGGAAATGTATTTGCTCCTCTTCTTGATTACTTTGCTGTAAGAAAGTATAGACGAAGGAGAATTTAAACTATGTCCTCAGAGAAATCCAAACGCTATCTGAATCAAACTTGGTATGTTATCCTGTTTATTCTCGTATTAAGTTTATTCTCTAGCGTTTTCCTTTCTACTGTGTATTATGTGCTTGCTCCTTTTCAAGAACGCGCTGCGATTTTTGATCGCAACCAACAAATGCTCACTGCAGCTCGTGTTTTAGATTTTTCAGGAAAATTTCAAATCTATGAGAATGGTTCTTGGAAACTTGCCACCTATGATAAAAAATCCCAATTACTTAAAGTGGCCGACACAAATGTCCCTGTTGTCACAAGCTCTATTTTAGACTCCTATACACAAGGATTTGTCCGTCCCTTACTTGCAGATAGACAAGGACAAATGTTTTCTTTTGAAGAGAAAAATATCTCCGTCTCAGAGTTTATAGAAAAACACCAAAATGGGCATTTCTATCAGCAGCCATTACTTTTATTTTATGTAATCTTAGCCAATACAGAGCAAGCTAGAGTGATGAGCGCCACTGAGGTTGTGAAAAATCCTTCCGTAATAGACGCTATTGTCATTCCTATTTCAGGATTTGGCTTGTGGGGACCTATTTACGGCTATCTCGCTGTAGAAAATAATGGGAATACAGTATTAGGAACAGCGTGGTATCAACAAGCAGAAACTCCAGGCTTAGGCGCCAATATTGCCAATCCCCAATGGCAAAAGCAGTTTTATGGAAAGCAAATCTTTTTACAAGAAGCGTCAGGAAATACAGATTTCTCCACAACTCCCCTGGGTCTGGAAGTCGTCAAAGGCGCGGTACAATCCGCATTCGGGACATCTCCTAAAGCTCTCTCTGCTATCGATGGCATTTCTGGAGCTACGTTAACATGTAACGGTGTTACTGAAGCTTATGCGCAATCCTTAGCTCCCTATCGCAATTTGTTGATGTCTTTCGCTAAACTTAATCACCGGGGAGATCAAAATGGCAGCAAATAAATCCTACAAGAGTTACTTTCTTGATCCTCTTTGGAACAATAACCAACCTCTTATTGCTATTTTAGGGATTTGCTCTGCGTTGGCTGTAACAACAACGGTAAATACAGCATTGACCATGGGTCTCGCTGTGAGTTTCGTTACAGGGTGTTCTTCGTTCTTCGTATCTTTATTGCGGAAAGTCACCCCGGATAGCGTACGTATGATCACCCAGCTAATTATCATTAGCTTATTCGTGATTGTCATTGATCAATTCCTCAAGGCTTTTTTCTTTGATATCTCAAAAACACTTTCTGTGTTCGTCGGGTTAATTATCACCAACTGTATCGTCATGGGAAGAGCAGAAAGTCTAGCAAGAAATGTTCCACCTATTCCTGCTTTTTTGGATGGTTTTGCCTCAGGATTAGGTTACGGTTGGGTATTAGTTACTGTAAGTATCATCAGAGAATTCTTCGGTTTTGGGACAATTCTTGGATTACAACTGATTCCTAAATGTTTTTATGCCTCAGAAGCTCATCCCGATGGGTATGAAAACTTTGGCTTGATGGTTTTAGCTCCCTCAGCATTCTTCCTTTTGGGTATAATGATTTGGGGTGTCAATATTCTGAGATCTAAGAAAGAAAGAAGGTAGATCTATGTGGTTAGGTGAATATACATGGCTAAATGTCTTTGGTATCTTTTTACAAGCCACCTTTATCCAAAATATTCTACTATCCAATTTTCTTGGGATGTGCAGCTATCTTGCCTGTTCAGGACGAGTCTCTACAGCCAACGGTTTAGGCATGTCCGTAGCATTGGTACTCACCGTGACTGGAAGTATTAACTGGTTCGTACATGCATTTATTACAGGACCTAAAGCTTTAACTTGGCTATCCCCAGCATTAGCTAACGTAAACTTAAATTTTCTCGAACTCATCATCTTCATCGTTGTCATTGCGGCTTTCACACAAATCCTTGAACTGTTTTTAGAAAAAGTCTCAAGAAATCTCTACCTTTCCTTAGGCATCTTCCTCCCCCTAATCGCAGTAAACTGCGCAATCTTAGGCGGCGTACTCTTTGGAATCACACGCAACTATCCGTTTATTCCCATGATGATATTCTCTTTGGGTGCTGGATGCGGCTGGTGGTTAGCTATTGTTTTGTTTGCCACGATTAAAGAAAAGCTCGCCTATTCTGATATTCCCAAAAATCTTCAGGGAATGGGCATCTCTTTCATTACTACAGGACTGATAGCTATGGCTTTCATGAGCCTCACGGGTATTGATATCTCTAAACCATCCACCACAGTAGAAGCTGCTCATGTCTTAGAAGACCAAAAAGTCTCTTCGGCAGAAGTCAACGAAGTCAAACCTATAAAAAAAGTACGCTCAGCTCCGCAGCGTACTGGTAAGACCAAAACGATAAATACAAAAAAAGGGAAACTTCAGTAATTACATCGTAGAAATGTTTGCTATACTGCCCCTGGCAATTTCTGGAAATTGGCATAACACGTGTTTCGCTATAAACATAGCGATACACACAAGGGTACAGCAAGCAAAGAAAATCGCTGTGTATAATGCTGCAGGAGTAATTGTAGGAGATTGCACAGTAAATACTGTCATAACGAGTATCGCAAGAGAGGTCAACAACACTGACAACACTCTGCGAAACGTTCTTAGTCCTTCGGATTCGCCTACCGGCCCTTCATGTAATCGATATAATAACGTCGCTGTAGTTGGAGTCTCTGCGGAGGGACGCTGAAATCTTTGGATACTAATGATCATAAGTCTTAATTCCTTTATCTAGTAGACTTCCTGCTACTAAGTAAGTGTTTTCATAACGGCGAATCAGATGGTACTTCACACACGAACAAATCAATGCCACAATAGTCATAGAAGTACACATAATCCATATCATTAACTGAATAGCTATACATGGGGTTCCAAACAATCCGTAGCAAGCAAAACCTATAACAGCTAAAATTAGTATTACTGTAGCAATTGTTAATACTTTGAGCTGCTTGGATAGCTGCAATTGGGTATTCGCCATCTCTATAGGATTAGAGACGTTAACCATAAACGAAGACATAGCGAACTTGTTTTTTTTATCTTTCAGGGAAAGATTTTACTCCTTCAAAAGATAAAAAAAAACTCTAATCCAAGTTCAAAAAATATAAACTATACAATATTTTTTTGAAAAGATAACCCAACTATTCTTTGGGAGAAAGGTTTTGTATATTTAATTTTTGATCTAATTTAACGATAACAAACCAGCCAGCTTCTTCAGGAGAATTATTCAGAAGCCGTACGTCCTCTTTGAGATTCTCATTAACCTCAAGAATTTCTCCAGAAACCGGACTTAATACCTCAATAGCAGATTTTGAAGATTCCAAAATGACAAGCACCTCACCTTCCTTACAGAAGCTTCCTAAAGCCGGCAGGTCAATATGAAGGATTTGCCCCAGATTTTCTCGCATCCTAGACGTCAATCCTAAACGTACAATATTCTCGTGTATGGGGTCGATCCACACATGATAATCAGAATACCACATTATCTGACTCCTTCATCAATGAAATGTTCTATATAACTACCAAGGATTTCTTCGTTTAAATGGTTTTTAGTAAGGAACAACTTTTCCACGCTCGTGGGCTCCATACATGTCTGATGAGATAAACATTTATAGAAAAATGGGCCTTCGTCAGGGTTAAACTCCACACCGGACAATGCCCCCTCCTCCATAGAAGCTAAGACAGGATAGGGCTGAGGAATATTTTGATCCCCACGAGTAAATACTTTGATAGATTTTTCCAGATTCCAGGAAAGAGCGCCCGGCTGGTATGTGCCCTCTCTATGTTCCTCGACGAGCAACCACAGCCGCTTTTGCCATAAATTACTGTTCTCTTCTTCTTGATACCGTGATTTTAAAGCAGCCACCACTCTATCTATATGCGCAATATTTTTATGAGAGGAAACTAAGGTTTTGGCCAGACCTTTACGCAAAACTTCACGATAAGGAATCACTTCTTCCCCTTCAAAGCATGTATCAACTACAAAAGTATAATAATGTTCGCCGTCCTGACTATAGGCTTCTAACACCTCATTATCTAACAACAACTTGGCCAACTCATTCCCATCTAGGATCCCTTCTAAGACACTATCTTTCCGTGCAGAGAGGAAAACTTCATGACTTTTCTGTTCACATTGAGCTAACCCCTCCAGGATTCTTTTCGGAGAAGATCGTAATATCTCTTTCCTGGTGAAAGAATAGATCTTTTCTACAAGGGAAGGTTTAAGAGTTTGGAAATCCTTGCTCGAATTACATGTTTCAATTTTAGGGAACTGTTGGAGTAGCACTTGGAAATTTTCAGGATTTTGCTGCCATTGGTGCACCTCCACCATAGGAACTTTCGTTTCTAAATCCTGAAGTTTCACGCTCTTGTACGAAACTAAAAACCTTCGTCCTACTAACCTGGGTTCTTTAGCTTTTATAGTTTTTATAGGCAAAGTACACCGCGGAACACTAAGACAATCCTTTATAGGCTCGCCCACAAGACTAATGTATACTTCAAAAGCTTCTAAATCCTCTTTGTTCTTAAATTGATATTCACGAGGAAGTTTTACCATTTCTACAGACGTAGAGTCTTTGCCCAGGGAGAAGAACTCTTGCAAAGGACGATAATCAAAAGTTACGCTACCTTCTAATTGTAAGAAAGCCCTCTTACATAACAGAATCTCGCGATATATATTGAAAAATTCTGATTCGCTGACTCCCATAAAATCAAAATAAGAAGCAACAAACTGATCAAAGCTTAAAGTCAGGCCAGCGTGTTTACTTAACTTCGTAAAAGCTTGTTTGGCTTTGTCTTGAAAATCTTGTTGAGCTTCTTTTAAGGAAGGCATGGCGACATTTTTTTTCTGCTCATTGACAAAACGCAATAAAGCTTCAACAGCCGCAGAAACGTACGCATCACCAAACCAATCCGCAATGTTTCGATAACCAAATAAATGTAGATCCTTGCCCTGAGCTAAAACAGGATCTTGAGGAAGATTAAACATCTGCCTACGATATTCAAGCATTTGTTTAAGAATATAATGAGGGAATTTTTTTTCTTCTAAAAATAGCTGAACCCTAGCGACAAAGCCCTCAGGAGATACAGGATCATGGATTTCCTGCAAAGCGACCAAAGCTTGATATAAACGTGGTGCTGAGGATTTCCATACCTCTTCGGAAGAAATAAAAAGAGAGTCAAATCGCCGATATGACTGATAGTTTTTTTCTTTTTTAAAGGCGGGATAGTCTTGAGAATATACTTTTAAGAACAGCTTTTCCCCTAACTTATTCGTTAGAAAGCGCTCTGTTAATAAACCTTCATTTAAGAAGTTCCACGCTTGAGGATTCCCAGTGAAAGGATAAGCTTCGTTGGTGAAGAATCTCTTAAAAGCTAAAAATTCTCTCTCAGAATATTTTTTACCCGGAACAGAAAAAACAATTTTCTTAGAGCCACGGGAAGATTCTCCTGGATAGCGTCCCCAGCCTATACCTATACCTGATACGCATACGCCAACAATGACAAAACCCATGAATTTTTTCTGATGCTTATAAAAGAACGCTAGCAAAGCCACCCTCTTGGAATAAACAATAAAAAACTTAGTGTAAACTATTGATCGGAAAAAACCAAGAAGGATCCCCTGAGAACCAGAAAAGAGAAGGGCTCTTTTCCCAGTAGGATTGTATATGCCGATTTACGCCGGCATAAAATTAATCTGTAAATGACCAAGAAGATTATACATCGGATCGAAATACCAACCAAAAATTTCAGAATTCTCTATAGGTTTGGATAAGCTCAAATCTTTCTTAAAGACGACATTGGCTTTAGCAGCAACCTCTGGAGAATCAATTAATATGATACCTTCATAATCAAAAAGGTCACTTTTCTTTCCAAAATTGTAGCTACCGATGACAAACACACGATCATCTACAATCATACATTTCTTATGTAACTGTGTATCGCGAACGTAATATTCATTTACGCGTAGGGAAGAATTCGGCTGTTTTTTAGAAAAAATGAACTTTTTCCATAGTGCCGGGCGTTCACCATAAGATAGAAAGAAATAGTTCATACGATTTCCCCAAGCATAGACTTCTGTAAGTGGGGGACTATTTTCATTGGATCCATTCGTAATAATTTCGGTACGTACTTTACGGCTAAAAGACGCTGATCTCAAACTCTCAAGAATGTCGTTGTTAGGAATGAAGTACATATTGGCAATTTTTATGGACTTCTTTGCGTTATCTATTAAATCTACGTAGCCTTGAGTAATCGCGTTTTTACTCTCATCCGGTCCTGAAAAAATCACACGAATGTTTTTCAAATCTGTAGATACGAGATCTGAGTTTTCTTCGATTTTAGGACAATACGTGGCTTGAGCTTCTTCTACAGACAGCTGTGGAAAAGGAAGAGCGCGAAAATCATCGAGATTTTTATTAAACCAGGGCCTCTCCGCATATGTACGCCACAGTGCATAATGCGCATGAAATTCCTTTCTTAACTCGGTACCGAGTCGTGCAGAACTCACGGTAATATCCTGGTCGCGAAATGCTAGCGGTCTGTGAATTCCCCCGATAACCAGCCGAGGAGACTCTACAGGTTCAGGAATAGTATCCCCTCGGGTACACATAAAATCTTCAAAATTTGTCCCTCCCATAAAGATATACTTGCCATCGATGATGGAAATCTTCACATGACTTTCTATAACATTAGGAGAAAGGATGCTGGGACCAGGAGGACATCCTGTAAATAAGTAAAAAAAACGGTTAGGCCAACGCGATTTTATCCCCTCAAGAACAATCTTATCCTCGCTATCAATGAATGTGGGTTGGATAAGAAGATAGGCGCGTAGTCCAGGAATGAGATCCATACGTGCATCTATATGCTCGACTATCTCTTTTAATAGGTTTCCTCCTGCCATACAAGGAGATAATTCAATATAATGATTAGCAACATCTATAGCAGATAAAACACTTTCATAAACTTCCACACTGTTATCATGAATAACCACACCCACAGATTCTTTCGATTCAGGAAAATGCACCATAAAAGCCGCAGCATCTTTTGCGATAAATACAAAAAAGAAGGCTATAACTAAGCTCCATCGCGTTTTATTCATAAACAACCACTTGAAAATATGTGAATTAACCCCTCTTTAATTTCTCTTCTTGCTTCTAAAAGATCTGAGGCAGGTGCTGACAAACCTAAAGGGAAAAAGGCCCGCTGCTCAATCGCAGGGACTATAATATCAATCACCTCTGGCAAAAGAAATGTTGCATAAAACTCTAAAGAACTTCCCGATAGGAACACGGACCCTTGATGCAAAAATCCTTGTTTTACAGTACGCTGAGCTGCGCCACCGACTTTCCTATCTCCCATCAAAATGTCGTATTTTGATGCTCTAGCCATACAAAAATTCGAAGTTTTTGGGTGGTGCATATCCTCATCAAAAGAAAGAGATCCTTGTATGCGGAAAACCCTACGCACAACCTCTAATACCATCTGATTGACCGTATAATAGTTCTCTAATACTGTAGGTGTATATAGGGGGTGTTCCGACGATACAAGTAAAGAAAAGGCGTAATCTCCATGATGAAAAACAAACCCTCCTCCGGTAGGGCGGATAGCGGCATCCATACCGAGAGCAGCTCTATTATCAACTAAAAATTTTTCTGGACGCATGAAGAGGCCGTAAGTCAGGGGGTAGAGACTATCCCACTCATATAGGTGAAGAATGACCTCCCCCTGTTTCAAGTGTTCGAGTAAATACTTATCCCTGGCCATGTGAGTCTCAGCACTCCCTTTTCCAGAATCTACTATGCGAACGGTCATCATTAAAAAGGTGGGCATTCGTTAAAAATGTAGGAATAGTATAACATTGGTGTGGATTCTTTGCTATTTCTGTGAAAAAAATTCTTTGGTCTCGGGAATACTCTATCCGTCTATCGAAGAGTTGCATCATTATTTTAAATTTCGTATATGCTTAAGGAAAGTTCTACCCGGTCTTTTAGGTTTTTATGTTTGAGAAGTTTACTAACAGAGCAAAACAAGTCATTAAATTGGCTAAAAAAGAAGCTCAGAGGTTAAATCATAACTATCTAGGCACAGAGCACATACTTCTAGGCCTACTCAAACTAGGTCAAGGCGTAGCTGTGAATGTATTGCGTAATTTAGGGGTAGACTTTGACACCGCTAAGCAAGAAGTCGAACGCTTGATCGGTTATGGACCAGAAATTCAAGTTTACGGCGATCCTGCTCTGACTGGCAGAGTGAAAAAATCTTTTGAATCAGCTAATGAAGAAGCTGGGATCTTAGAGCATAATTACGTCGGTACAGAACACCTGCTTCTAGGTATTTTAAACCAAGCTGATGGTGTCGCTTTACAAGTTTTAGAAAATTTACATATTGATCCTAGAGAAGTTCGCAAAGAAATTCTTAAAGAATTAGAGACATTTAATCTTCAGCTCCCACCTGCATCTTCGTCTAATCCCAGAGGGAGCACGTCTTCATCTTCCAAATCTTCCTCTCTTGGTCACACTTTAGGTGGAGACAAGAGCGATAAATTATCGGCATTAAAAGCCTATGGTTATGATTTAACCGAGATGTTTCGAGAGTCTAAACTCGATCCTGTGATTGGCCGTTCTACGGAAGTTGAACGTTTGATTTTAATCTTGTGCCGCAGAAGGAAAAACAACCCTGTACTCATCGGTGAAGCCGGTGTAGGTAAAACGGCTATTGTTGAAGGCTTAGCACAAAAAATTATTTCTAATGAAGTGCCTGATACTTTACGTAAAAAACGTTTAATCACTTTAGATCTAGCTCTAATGATCGCGGGAACAAAGTATCGCGGACAATTTGAAGAACGTATCAAAGCAGTTATGGACGAAGTCCGTAAACATGGCAACATTCTTTTGTTTATCGATGAGCTGCATACAATTGTCGGTGCAGGCGCTGCTGAAGGAGCTATTGATGCTTCTAACATTTTGAAGCCAGCACTAGCACGTGGTGAGATCCAGTGTATTGGGGCGACAACAATAGATGAATACCGCAAGCATATTGAAAAAGACGCTGCTTTAGAACGTAGATTCCAGAAAATTCTTGTCCAACCGCCTAGTGTAGACGAAACTATAGAAATTCTACGTGGCTTAAAAAAGAAATATGAAGAGCATCATAATGTTTCTATTACAGAAGAAGCATTGAAAGCGGCAGCTACGCTATCCGATCAATACGTGCATGGACGCTTCCTCCCCGATAAAGCGATTGATTTACTTGATGAGGCTGGAGCGCGAGTACGTGTAAATACCATGGATCAGCCTACAGAGTTAATGAAGCTTGAAGCTGAGATTGAGACCACGAAATTAGCTAAAGAGCAAGCTATTGGCACTCAAGAATATGAAAAAGCTGCAGGATTGCGTGACGAAGAGAAAAAGCTTCGTGAACGTCTTTCCCATATGAAGCAAGAATGGGAGAACCACAAAGAAGAACATCAAATTCCTGTTGATGAGGAAGCTGTTGCTCAAGTGGTCTCGTTACAAACAGGCATCCCTTCGGCACGACTTACTGAAGCTGAGAGCGAAAAGCTTTTAAAACTTGAAGATACTCTACGTAGGAAAGTCATAGGTCAAGATCAAGCGGTAGCGAGTATCTGTCGAGCCATTCGACGCTCAAGAACAGGAATTAAAGATCCTAACCGTCCTACAGGTTCCTTCTTATTCCTAGGACCTACTGGAGTGGGAAAAACATTACTCGCGCAACAAATCGCTATTGAGATGTTTGGTGGTGAAGATGCTTTAATTCAAGTAGACATGTCTGAGTACATGGAAAAATTTGCGGCTACAAAAATGATGGGATCACCTCCAGGCTATGTTGGTCATGAGGAAGGCGGTCATCTTACAGAACAAGTACGCCGTCGGCCTTATTGTGTTGTGCTATTCGATGAGATTGAAAAAGCTCATCCTGACATCATGGATTTAATGTTGCAGATCTTAGAGCAAGGGCGTCTCACAGACTCTTTTGGTCGCAAGATTGATTTTCGTCATGCGATTATTATCATGACGTCAAACTTAGGCGCAGACTTAATTAAGAAAAGCGGAGAAATCGGTTTTGGTTCTCGTTCCAATTTTGATTACAAAGTGATTCAAGAAAAAATCGAAAATGCCGTGAAAAAACATTTAAAGCCGGAATTTATCAACCGTTTAGATGAAAGTGTGATCTTCCGTCCTTTAGAAAAATCAGCGTTATCTGAAATTATCCATTTGGAAATTAACAAACTTGATTCTCGTTTGAAAAATTACCAGATGGCATTAAGTATTCCAGATTCTGTGATTTCTTTCTTAGTAACAAAAGGGCATTCTCCAGAGATGGGGGCGCGGCCTTTACGTCGGGTTATTGAACAGTATCTTGAAGATCCGCTTGCCGAACTCTTGCTGAAGGAATCTTGCCGTCAAGAAGCAAGAAAACTGCGTGCGAACCTCGTTGACGACCGTGTGACTTTCGAGCGCTATGAAGAACAAGCGGAAAATGTTGCGGCTACTATACCGAATGTGGAGTCATAGCGACTTCTATGATCCCTCCCCCCAGGCATCTCTCCCCATCATAAAATGCGATGGTTTGTCCTGGGGTGATGGCTTTAACAGGAGACGTAAAGCGCACGCGTACGGTATCCTGTGTTCCTGTATGTAAAATTTCACATTCTTCATCTGGGGAACGATAGCGTACCTTAGCACTACACCTCGTTATAGATTCTGGAGAGACAAACCAATTCAATTCTTTAGCTGTAAGTTCTTGTTGATAAAGTAGTGGGTGATCTTCCCCTCGTACGATATACACAATATTCTTCTCCATATCCTTACCCACAACATAACAAGGTTTTTCAGAGCCGCCAATATCTAAACCTCTGCGTTGGCCTATCGTGTAGTAATGGGCGCCTTCATGATTCCCTACAATCTTCTGAGAATCATAATCTATAATCTCCCCCTCGACATTGGGGACAAACTGTTCAAGAAAACTTTTAAACGGCCGCTTTCCTATAAAACAGATGCCCGTGCTGTCTCTTTTTTGAGCTGTTGCCAGTCCGGCTTGGGCAGCTATGGAGCGTACCTCTCTTTTTGTCATGTCACCTAAAGGGAAAAGTACATTTTTCAAAGACTCTGGGTGCGTGCCACACAGGAAATAACTTTGATCTTTATGGGGATCCTTTCCACGAAGTAATCCTACTCTCTGACTCTTGACATCTAATCGGCAGTAATGTCCTGTGGCAAGGAAATCCCCTCCCAGCTCGACAACTTTCTTCTGAAGTAAATCAAATTTTATTTCCCGATTGCAAAGAACGTCAGGATTTGGTGTATAACCTTGAGAATATTCTTTAAGAAAACGTGAGAATACCCTTTCGCGGTACTCCCTAGCAAAAGATACCGTATAGTAAGGAATGTCCAGCTGCTCAGCGACTCTTTCAACATCTTCATAATCTTTAGCGGTGGAACATAAACCGTTGCTATCTTCTTCTTCCCAGTTCTTCATAAAAATCCCTAGGACCCTATAGGAGGTATATTTTTTTAAAAGATAAGCAACTACGGAGGAATCAACTCCTCCAGACATAGCAACAACAACAGTTTTATTCATAAATAATTAGAAAACAAAAGAATTACTTTATGTTACGTGTTGAATAAAATGAATACTTTCTTTAGATTTTGCTACTACATTTTAAGGAATTCTGTGGTATTAAGTCTTTCTAATTCTATTCCCGCAACACTTCTCTCTTTACCCAACCAAAATTCTCTTCTTTTCAATGCGGAAAGAGATGCGACTGTCTTACAAAAAAAAGTTGCTATTTTCATTGAGCAAAGCTCTTCGTCTTATATTTTAGCTATTATACTTTTGCTTGGCACCATGATAGCGGGAAGTGTGGTTGTGGCTTTTGGCTGTCTTTCCTTAAGTCTTCCTGAAATGATTGGCGGGGTGACTGTGATAGTGGCGTCCTTAGTCTGTATACTTTTACTCATTAGCATGATTTATCTGATCAAGTGTTTACCGTCGAAAGTACAACAAACAATCACGCTCGTGAATAACAAAACGTCGTCGCTTTCTTCTTTTCAGCTACTTCAAAACGCCTATGCAAAACTGATTTACTCAATTATAGATAAGGAACAACGCATAGAACGGCTAAAACAAGAAGAGTACCGCTTACTACTCAGATTGCAAAAATGGCAAGAAATTGCTCATGCAACTCCGGGAATGCCTTCTTCACCATCGAATAACCATAATTTCATCAGTTGATTTTCATTGTCATGATACTCTTGCCCACAGCTTCAGAAAATAAAACTGTTCTTCTCCTTCCCTGGGATAATTATCGCACGAGTCTCATACTACGTACTACAGTCTGTTTTACTATCGCCGTCCTCACATGTTTAGGATCGATTGCTTTGATGAGCTATGCCATCATCCAGGGAAATTGGTTATTTTTTGGAATGAGCTTAGGCATCATTCTCATGCTCATTTCCGTTGCTCTTATTTTGGATTTACCGGTGAAAAATAAGTGTTTTGGAACTACATTAACCAACGAAATTTCTCAAGACATATCGAATGTAGGTGTAGAATCTGTTGAAAAGTTTCGTGTTGCGTTCGCGAATATACGCAATACGTGTATTCCCAATATGCGAGATTTGCATAACAAGCTATTAAACGACTATGATACGGTTATCTCTACAAAAGAAGATCAAATTCGTAATCTCTCTAGCAGTCTGGATGCCCTGGTGCAGGATAAACAGCAGGAGTTAGCAAGCTGGATAGAAAAACATCCCCATGCTTATCAAACCCAAACATTACGAGAGCAGTTAAATCGTTGGCATTGGCATTCTTACGAACAACAAAGTACCCCGGTACACTAACAGGATACTTTCTTTCTCATGCTTTATGATGAATATTCCGTTAGGTCCTGTTCTACTAATGAAACCAATCGCATTTGCATGCCAACTAAATGATTAAGAATTTCCTGACAATTGCTGGATACGTTATACCAAACATTAATTATCTCTTCTGAAAATACCTCAATCCGTTGTTTTCCTGCTTTAAGCTCTTTAAAAAGATTGTCAATGGGAGCAATATCTTCTTTGATACGTAGTATATCACTTCGATAGGAGCGAAGGACTTTATTTACATCTTCATTTAAGATGAGATAATCTTCCTCATTCATTACGGTTGGCTTTGCTGACCACATAGTCTCAAGAGCACGTTTACCAGAAGGGCTCCACCCATCACCAAATGCTAGGTCATCTTCCTCTAAATATTGAGAATAATCGCCTATGAAAACTTCCCCTCTTTGATCTTTTTGCCGTCTTTCTCGAGCTGCTTTTACACCTTGAGCGACCAGCTCATCAAATCCTGCTGTATCGCTCAACAAGCCTGCGCGATCAGCGACAGGAACTTGAGGATAGTACATCTCTTCTTCTAAAGCATTCTTATTATCCGAAAGTTGCTGTATAGTTTTTTCCAAACTATCCGCACGTCTCTGATAACTTTCACTTGCATATTTGTATTTAAATTCCATCTCATCAAGATGTTCATTTAACCTCTGTAAGGTATCACGGACTTTGTTGTAATCCTCATAAAAATCTTTATGACCCAAGGTCATTCTTTGATCGGTTTGCAACGACGTTTTCAACATGCCCAGAAGAACATGTTGATGACGGGCCACATCTTTAAGCGCATCGATATCGATTTCTGATTTTAAATCCTTGAGTAACTGTTTTTTATTTGTCTTGGATCTCTTTAATATTGTTTTTATGGCGTAAGATAATCCCAGAATGGCTAAACCTATGCCGATCGCGGAGGCGACAATTAACGGAAGAGCCAATATGCCCCCAGGAATGCATGCGGCAATCACACCAACAGCAGCAATACCTCCAGCTACTAAACCTAGCGTCACTCCAGCATGAACTTTCGACATCGTCTTACTGAGTGGCTGTAATTTTAAAGCAAAGACACCGCCGCCCTGAGACAACTTAGATACAATACTATTGCCTAATTTGATCAGGAGATCATTCTTTCTCATAGAAGTGGGATAGCTATCCTCTTTTTGTGCGAAATCCTCTTCAGAATAGACTTCTTGGCGTCCTTCTAGTAAGCTTGTACACGCGATATAATCTCCGGTAATCTGGTCTAAGTTTTCCATCAATTCACGTCCTTCTTCTCTACCCAGGTGTTTTAGGACGCTTTTTTCATGCTGGCTTACGCTCATGTTTAAATGAGCAAACCTATCCACCATCTTATTGTACTTAGACCAAATGTTTTCCTGTGTCTGATGTCCTTCTATCTCTATCTCTTGAGATCTTTGCTGGATTAAGAGATTCTGACGTTTCTTCTCGATCGCCGCCTTTTTCATACTATTAGCCAAAGAGTTGATGGAAGTAAAAAGCATACTTCCGCCTATACCGAGAAAAACTCCTCCTAACGCCATAGAAATAGGCAAACCTATGGGAGTTGCCACGACCAAAAATACAGAAGAAACTACAGCTAAAATAGCGAGTACGATGCCCACAATCTGAAGAGATCTAGCCGCTTTAGGATGATGATCTAGAAAGGATTTTCCAATTTCGATCTGGTTTAACCTAGGGCTATGGTATATTGGATATTGTTCAGACATAATTAAAATAAAAATAAAAGAAATAATTAATTATATAACTAATTATCCAACCGGAATTAATTAACTACAAAATTAAATAAACAAACTATTGAATAAACCAAGTACATAGACGAAAAAAAATAGACAGAACCCAATGAAGTTCTGTCTCTTACGTCTATACCTGGTACCCTAAATGCATTTTAGGGAGCTGGTGATGGCGCAGGTGGAGTTGTTGTTCCACCACCGTTAGCGGTTGTAGAATCTGAAGCATTAGCAATAATGATAGCTCCTATGATCATAGCAATCACAGTAACCACCATGGTACATACAGAAATGCTTGTATGCGTACGACGCTTAGCCACACATGAGGAGCAAGGCCAATCCGTTTCGGAAGAGTCACAACTATACTGTTTTGCAGTTAGATAGCTATTGATGTTGGTATTTCCTGCTGCCGAAGTTACGCCATAGTAATCATCGGTAGGCGTATGGCTAGCCAGTTGATCTTGCTTATCAGAAGAACGGGGCTTAGAGTTTTGAGCCGCGTCTTGGGGGTTGTGTTCGTTACGAGAGTTTCTTCGTTCATTTGATGCTTTTTGAGCTCGCACCTGAGAATTAACTGACGAATTACGTCTAACCTTAACAGCTGCAGCTTTTTCAACATCATAACGTAAGGTAGAGGTAATCTTCCCACCTCTAAGGATTTTATTTTCTTTTGCGCGCGCTTCTAGAGCTTCTCTTGAAGATTTCCTCTTGGCAATTCTTTGCTCTCTAGCTAAATCTTGTATCAGCTTATTTCTTTTTTCTTGCGCCACTGTTTTTACATCAGGACGAACAAAAATAGGCAATACAGGACCATCTTTTATATTGTGCACAACGCGAATTTCTTCTTCGTTATCTGAAGAAATCTTGGCATCTCCACTCACAATCATTGTTTTTAGCAAAGACTGTGGTGTCTCACTCCGAGGAGCTGCGCGAACTAATGTACCTGCTCTTTTTCTAAGTTTAGCTTTTTGTCTTGCTGACAAATGAGGTACGGAACTCGCGGACGGATGAGTTGCTTGGGCAGTTTGTTCACAATTACGTAATTTATTGTATCTTTGTGAATATTTCCCACTGCGAGTTAAAAGATTTTCCGTTCCATGCTGCAGAAGTTCTTCACAGCAAAGGTCGATACTCTGCTTAAGTTGTTGAGCGAAGGAACGTTGCTCTTCTTTATGTTCTTGAGTTTTTGCACGATAGCGCTCTGCAAAAGAAAGGCGCTGTTTCTTACGTTCTTGACAACGAGCTCTTTGCTCCTTGTTGAACTTATTGGTGAATAAGGCGGTAATTTTACCGAATTTTTTAGGCTGACTTGCGGCATCTTCGGTATTTTTTTGCTCTTCAGAGGATTCTTTTAATTTCTTTTTTGCAAGTCTACGTTCTTGTATCTTCTGAATTCTTATTTCTTTCCTACTTTTTAGACTTTCCGAAGCAACTAAAGAAGCTTCAGAATACGTGGAGCTAACTTCAAAAGGAGCAACTGTAGCACTTGCGTAACCAACAGAGTGAGTGAAAGTTAACAAAATGGAAAGCATTGCAAGTTGCGAAGTACGCTTAGAACTCATCATGCTGCTATAATCTCCTAGATCAGCCTATGAGATCACCATAACAACAATAGGACTTTTTTCACAACTTGGACTTGCAAATCTTTTATAGAGATTGATAGTTAATGAATTTGTGATTCCCAATTCTTAATGTAAGCAAGGAGCTGGTCTTTTTCTGGATAATTTGTCAGGAAACTGCGTGCTTCCAAAGACATACCGAGATGGACGATTTTATTTATTAAATTTAAATGACTTTTATCCTGGGAGGCGAAAAGGAAAAACAAAACACACACAGGCTTCCCATCAAGAGCACCGAAGTCAATACTGTGGGTTAGGAACATAGGAACAACAACATCGTAGTACGCGTTGATTAAAAAGTCTTTAGCATGAGGGAGGGCGATGCCTTCTCCGATACCTGTCGACATAAGACTTTCTCGATAAGTGAGCATTTCGAAAAGAACACTCGCATCGAGATTAAATTTCTCAGCTATGTATGAAGAAGCGTATTGCAAAGCTTCGGCTTTATTTTTTACCGATACATTGCGAATCACGCCTCCGCGATAAATGGCTTTATATAAGCTGTACTTCAAAGACAGGTCACGAAAATCTTTGTCTGTTTTTTCTTCTTTTTCTAATCCTAGTAGCGCTTGATTATTGAGGATCCAATCTTCTATTTCTTCTCGATTAAATCTATGTTCATTATTCATCCTGTAACTAGGGATAGCTCCCTCATCTAGCCACCGACGGACCGTATTTTCAGAAATATCCAACAAAGAAGCTAGCTCTTCTAATTTCAAATCCATAACACTACATTCCTAAAAACACATTCATAACTTCTTCAATAGTTGTCACTTGAAGCAACTTTTGACGTCGAGATTCATCTCTAAGCGAAAGAGTCAATATAGATAACAATTTGAGATACTCAGCTTGAGCATGATCGGGCCCCCCTATCAGAAAGACCAAACGCACTAAAGCCCCATCTATCGCATCCCAGAGAATTCCTTGAGGGTGGATACCGATAGCGATAAAAAAGTCAGAACAACTAGGCAATTTCCCGTGAGGAATTGCCACGCCCATACCAATACCGGTAGACATAATATTTTCACGAGTTACCAGTGCTTGAAAAAATTCTTCTTTATTCTCAAGTAAACCGGCAGTACTAGCAAGGTCCGTAAGATCTTGGAGAATCTCCTCTCGTGAGGTTTTATTCAAAAACATAATCAAGTTAGGAGATAAAAGAGAAAACAAGGAAAAATCAGATTGATTCTCGCAATAGAAAGGCATGTCACTTCTCTCCGGTATGCCCAAAACCTCTACTTCCCCGAGACGTTGTTGTTAGTCCTTCTTCTTGATCCACGGCGATAAACTTTGCCTGGACTACGGGAGCAACTACAGCTTGAGCAATGCGCATCTTGGGTTCGATAATAAAAGTACTCTCTCCAAAATTTGCAAGTATAATGCAAACCTCACCACGATAATCTGCATCAATTGTTCCCGGAGAATTCACAACCATAATCCCATGCTTCAGTGCGAACCCACTGCGTGGACGCACCTGAACTTCATAGCCTTGTGGGATCTGCATTTTTATTCCTGTAGGAACCAGTACACGTTGTCCTGGCAAGACAGCCATCGGCTCTTTAATATTCGCTCGAAGGTCTGCTCCTGAAGCCCCTTCGGTAGCATATTCTGGAAGAGATACTCCAGATTCTAATTCACATAATATAGTCATAGGAACAGCGCCGTGGTTACTACGAGTAGCGGGTATGATGTTTTATTCACTGTCATCTGTCAACAAAAAAATTTCTTTAATTGTCTTGGATAAATCCCTAGGGGCTTTATCCTGGCCGCCAGTGTATTCTTGAGAACAAAAGTAATCAAGTAAACTCTGCAACGTGCTCTTTAATTGTTTTCTCTCTACCACTTTATCAATCATTCCGTGTTCGAGGAGAAATTCAGACTTTTGAGCACCTTCGGGAAGATCTTCACCAATCACTTGAGCGACAACACGAGGACCGGCAAAGCAAATAAGAGCTTTAGGTTCTGCAATAATGACATCACCTAAAGAGGCAAAAGAAGCTGTCACCCCTCCGGATGTAGGATTAGTCAACACGGAAATATAGGGTAGACCCGCTTCGTGCAACTTGGCTAATGCTGCGGATGTTTTTGCCATTTGCATTAAGGAGAAGACGGATTCTTGCATCCGAGCGCCTCCGGAAGCACATACAATAACGACGGGGAGCTTGGATTCTATCGCTTTTTCTATCAAGCGCGTCAATTTTTCACCGACAACAGCGCCCATAGAGCCTGCCATAAAATTAAAATCCATCACGGCCAAGGCCACAGGATGCTCCCCTATGGTACAAATACCCACAAGAACGCCTTCGCTTTCTGTGTTATCTTTTCTAGCCTTAGCCAAACGATTTGTGTAGGTGTCGGTATCGACAAACTTTAGAGGATCTTGTGATTTGAGATTTGCGTACAAAGGACGCCAAGAATCTTTATCCGTGAGCAATTTGATGCGCTCAGTTGCGGTAATACGATAGTGGTAAGAGCACTTAGGACAACAATTAAAATTTTGTCCTAATTCATTTGCATGAATCATTTCATGGCAATGCGTGCATTTTAACCACCCGCTAAAACCATCAGCTTTTATCTTTTGCACTTTAATCTTAGGTTTATCGTAAGAAAATAAACGCACAAGCTACCTAATCCAATTTTTTTAGCTTAAGTAATTTTAAATTAAAGTTATTAACTCTTCAATTAAAAATACTCTTTTAATTAGTTATCTTTAGTTATCTCAGAAAATCTTTTTTCAATATATCCCCAATTAATTACTTGAGGAATTGCTTTTAAGTAATCTAATCTAACATTTTTATATTGGAGGTAATACGCATGCTCCCAGACGTCGACTCCGAGAAGAGGCACCTTACCTGTGGTGGCTTCGAGAGGATCCTGGTTTACTGTCGCGTGTAGCGTAAGTTCTTGTTTTTCGAGACAAAAACCTAGCCAAGCCCACCCGGAACCCTGAATCGGGGCGGCAAATTTAATAAATTCTTTTAAAAAGTTGTCAAAAGTTCCCCAGAATTTCTCAATAAGCTTAAGTAAGCCGTGCTTAGGAGGGACGCCTCCACCTTGACCTATCGGAGCGAGCATTTCCCAAAATAAGGAGTGGTTAATATGCCCTCCCCCATTAAATCGTATAGTAGGCTCTAAAGCAATCAACTGCGTAAGGTCTTGTTGTACATCAGCTAGATCTAACTTCTTCAAAGCTTCATTCAAATTATTTATATAACCTTGATGATGCTTTTGATGATGTAGATGCATAATCTCAGCACTAATTACTGGCTCTAGAGCAGAATAATCATAGGGCAATGGGGGCAAAGTATAGGGAACAAAGGTCATAAGAAAGTCCTTTATATCTGTCTTGAGTTATATCAAGAACATTGTTTAGTGATATTCTTTTTCATCGATGTAGGCCAGTGTAGATGCGCTGAAGATATTACTACAAGATGATTTTCATTTTATTCTTCCGACTCTATGGAGAAAAATTTCTCTTTAAATTCAGCAATGAATTTCTCTAATTGTTCCCTGCTTTCCTCTTCTCGTTGTCTTTGTTCTTTTTTGTTTCCTGTGATGACTTCGTAATGATTGACAAGCTCAAAATAGAGTTTGATTTTCGGTTCTGTTCCTGAAGGACGCACGATAATTTTTCCTCCATTTTGATAGTAATAACACAACATGGCCATCTTAGGGAGAGGCAATTTGTACGTGATCCCGCAGGGAATATTGATTCCTGTCCCTTGATCATAATTTTCACACGTGTGAATGGAATAGCCTCTTAAGGACATGGTGGAAGGATCGAGCTTTGCCAACTTTTCTATATGAGACTTCATGAGACTTTCTTGTCCTTGTTCAAAGGACAACGAAAGTGTTTTATTCATGAAATATCCATGGGTTTCATATAAGTCTAAAATCGCATCGCGAAGAGTTTTTCCTTGGAGCTTCTGATGCAAAGCCGCCTCTGTAATTAATGCTGATGTACTCATTGCATCTTTATCTTCTACATGTGTGCCGTATAGGTAGCCGTAAGATTCTTCGGCACCAAATATGTATCTTACTACACTCTCTCGCCAAGCTTCTATTTTCTCACCGATATATTTAAATCCTGTCCCTACATTCACGATATCGCCGCCATAAAATTTTACGATGGCGGAGAGCATCTCTGTAGTGACTAAACTTTTCACTACTTTATCCTCCTTTCCTAGAGGAGCGCGCGCAGACAAAGCACGTAAAATATGATCTGCAAGCAAACAGGCTATTTGATTTCCGTTAAATCTATAGGGTTGATTCTCATGCAGACACACCACTCCTAACCGGTCTGCATCCGGGTCGGTAGCGATAAAAATATCGTCTTGATTTCTTAGCATTTGCTCAATACCTAAAGTGAGTGCTTCAGGATCTTCAGGGTTGGGCAAGTGTACTGTAGGGAAATCGCCATCAGGAATCGCCTGTTTTTCGACAAGGTTGACCATAGGAAAATTCCAATCTCGTAACACTCGAGGAATCATGGCGACTCCTGTTCCGTGTAGTGGAGAATAGCTGACACGGATTGCTGGTCCAGAAATCCGATTATCTTCGGGATAGAGCTGCAGTGTATGTACAGTTTCGACATAGAGCTGCTCATATTCCTCCCCTATAAAATGAATATAGGGATCTTGTAATGAGCTAGCCATGGCGATCTCTTCTATATGTGCTGAGGCGTGCATGATTTCCTGATCCCAAGGGGGGAGCACCTGGCCTCCCGATGCCATGTACACTTTATACCCGTTATACTCTGGAGGATTATGAGAAGCGGTAATCATGACTCCTGCCAAAGCGCGTTCTGCTCTTAAAGTGAAAGAGACAAGAGCCAAAGGTTCAGGGTGTTTAAATAGGAGAACGTGAATGTTATTTCCTGCTAGAACCTTAGCAGTCTCTTGGGCAAAATCGAAAGAATTATGGCGCGTATCATAGCCTACAACGACGCGAATGAGATCTCCAGAATGGGGATGATGTTTTTTTAATACTTGAGCCAATCCCTGGGTCGCACGTCTTATAGTAAAAACATTGATTCTATTGGTGCCTAATCCCATAGGGCTCCGCAGCCCACCTGTACCAAAGGAAAGAGTCATTCCGAATAGCTCTTCAAGACGTTTTGGATCATTGTTTAGAAGCTCAGCTATGGTATCCTTATCTTGTTCATTACAATCGTTAGATAACCAGGTAAGGATATTCTTTGTTGTAATGGGGCTACAAAGAGCTTCTATTTTCTTCTGAAGATGCTGCATAAAAGTTCCTAAAAACACATCGCGATCTTATGTCGTCATAACATAAAACTAGCTCTAGGCAAACAATTTCGTGTATGGAAAGAAGGAAATTGCTTTAAGAAATTGGAATCCCTGCAGAAGAGAAAGAAAGAAGCAAGGCGGTTTCGTTTGCTTGAGGAAAATAAAGCTCTGTAGGATAAGATCCGGTAAAAAAGACTCCCTGTCCTATTTGCTCTCCAGATAAACACAGAAGTAGCTGACAATCTTCTTCTCTCTCTACAATTTTATCTCCGGAGAAAACCCAGAAATCCGCAACCAAAGATAGCCGTGGCCGATGAACGAGATTTGCGGCAAAAACATCCAACCGCCGCTTTTTAACTAAAGTGGACACTTCAGGAAGGGAACGGAATATATTTTCTCTCCAGCGCACATCTTTTGTATTTTTAGAAACTGATTCTACGAAATGTTTTAGTTTTATTTCTAAAGCAAAACAATCGTTGCTAGAGACCAGATCTTCGAATAATATACTACCTTGATTTTGAAAATGGCGCAGGTGTTCTAAATGTAGAACGAACCTCATACTCATCCATTTAAGAGAATTCTACCAAAAGTACTATAGACTTTAAGCCCTTTTCCGCCTATAAAAAAACTCCGACAACTAATGCGTTATATGTTAATAGGGCAACATTTCATAATTTTATGAATAATCTGATCAATATTAAAGAAGTTGAAGCTAAATTAAATTTTACATTTACTCAACCGAAACTCTTAGTTACAGCTCTCACTCACCCTTCTTATAGGAACGAGACTGCAACTATTACCGAAGACAGCGAGCGTTTGGAATTCTTAGGAGACGCCGTGTTATGTTTAATCGTAACTGAACACTTATTCCTATTATTCCCTTCTATGGATGAGGGAACTTTATCCACGGCACGCGCAGCTTTGATAAATGCTGTTTCTTGCTGTCAATATACTGACGCATTAGGATTAGGAGAATATCTACTTATAGGTAAGGGGGAAAGAATCCAAAATGAGCGAGGCAAAACTTCAGCCTATGCAAATTTATTCGAGGCGATTTTAGGTGCGGTGTATCTAGATGGTGGTTTAGCTCCAGCAAGACAAATCACTGTGCCTTTATTGCCTTCAAAAAAGGATATTCTTCCCCTGATGCTTGGAAACCCTAAAAATCGTTTACAACAGCTTACACAAAAACACTTACGTACGTTACCTGTATATCAATATGAGCCGTGGACATCACCACAAGGTGCTTCAGGGTATCATATTCGCGTACTAGTGAATCATGAGGTTTGGGGTGAAGGATTTGCCTTATCAAAAAAAGAAGCAGAGAAACTTGCTGCTCAACAAGCTTTAGATGCCCATGACTACGAAGATAAAAATACAATGGACTTGTAATGAATGCGGCACTCAGACGCCTAAATGGTTAGGTCAATGCCCAGGATGTTTACAATGGAATACACTGATTGAAGAACAGGTTTCTCCTCATCGAAGTAAGAAAAGACTCGAACCGCAAGCCACGGCAGTATCTTTGCATACTGTAGAGCTGCGAGAGGAGGAACGTTTGTGTATAGGAGATCCTGGATGGGACCGCATTTTGGGTGGGGGTGCTGTTCGTGGAAGTCTGACTCTATTAGGTGGGGATCCTGGCATAGGCAAATCTACGTTGCTTTTACAGACAGCAGCGAAATTTGCTGATCGCGGTCATAAAGTCCTGTATGTCTGTGGTGAGGAGTCTGTAACGCAAACATCATTACGCGCACGTCGCTTAAAAATTTCTCATACGAATATCTACCTTTTCCCTGAGACGAATCTTGATGATATCAAACAGCAAATCGCGACACTCCAGCCTGACATCTTAATTATTGATTCTATTCAGATTGTATTTACTCCTACCTTACATTCTTCTCCAGGATCTGTAGCTCAAGTACGTGAAGTGACTTCTGAGCTGATGCACATGGCTAAGCAATCCCAAATCACAACTTTTGTTATTGGTCATGTAACAAAATCTGGAGAAATTGCCGGTCCTAGAGTCTTAGAACATCTTGTGGATACTGTTTTGTATTTTGAAGGGAACTCACATGCAAATTATCGTATGATACGTTCTGTGAAAAATCGTTTCGGCCCCACAAATGAATTACTGATTTTATCTATGCACGCTGAGGGTTTAAAGGAAGTCACTAATCCTTCTGGGCTATTTCTACAAGAAAAAATTACGGAGACCACAGGTTCGGCGATTATTCCTATTATTGAGGGTTCGGCAACCCTGCTCATTGAGATGCAAGCTTTAGCTTCATCTTCTCCTTTTGCCAATCCTATTAGGAAAACCTCAGGATTCGATCAAAATCGATTTTTATTACTCTTAGCTGTCCTAGAAAAGCGCGCTCAAATAAAATTGCATACTGCTGATGTTTTTCTTTCGATAGCTGGAGGATTAAAAATTACTGAACCTGCTGCAGATTTAGGAGCAGGACTTGCTGTAGTCTCTTCTTTATATAATCGTCTTTCTCCCCAAAATTATACGTTTACGGGGGAGATCGGCCTAGGAGGCGAAATCCGTCATGTTACGCATTTAGAGAGGCGTCTTAAAGAAAGTAAACTCATGGGTTTTGAGGGTGCTGTAATTCCTGAAGGGCAAATCGCAGGATTATCTTCAGAAATGAAAAATAGCTTAGATATTCGAGAGGTAAAAACGATAAAAGATGCTATCCGATTGTTACAATAATCCTTTTCTTTCTGATTTTTGTTTAGGAAAACGTCCCTTGCGCATAGCTTCTCGAAAGTCGATCTTAGCACAAGCTCAGGTACATGAATGTGTGCGTCTACTGCGTTCATGGTTTCCTAAACTTTGGATTCAAATACACACGATAAGCACGCGCGGAGATAAAGACAAAACCACTCCCATACGTCTTGTAGAGAATTCACAATTTTTCACAGATACGGTGGACAAGCTTGTCATTCGTGGCAATTGCCATCTTGCTGTGCATTCTGCGAAAGATCTTCCCGACCCTCCTGCCACCCCTGTTGTAGCCATCACCAAGGGCTTGGACCCATCGGATCTCTTAGTTTACGCCGAACGCTACTTGTGGCAACGTTTTCCTAAAGTCCCTAGATTAGGAAGTTCTTCTTCACGTCGTGGAGAAACACTAAAAATGCTGTTTCCTACAGGACGGATTCTTGATATTCGTGGAACTATAGAAGAAAGGCTAGAACAGCTGGAGAATGGAAAATATGATGCTATTGTTGTTGCGAAAGCAGCTGTTCTCCGACTACATTTACAGCTACCCTATACCAAAGTACTTCCTCCCCCCTACCATCCGCTTCAAGGTCGCTTAGCGATTACTGCAGGGAAAGATATAGAAGCCTGGAAAACCTTTTTGCTTCCTCTAAATACGGCAACCACAAATCAGGAAACTCTTTTGAGCTCTAATTTGATCTGCTATGACGACTGATCATGGCTTCTACAGCATGAACATTAGCTCTTGTTTTTGGAGAAATGAAATCATGTACCATATAAGTTATACCATTCTTGAGGTATGATGAGATTGACTTCATCGGTTATCCTGCCTAGCCATATCCATACAGAAACGCACAATACCTATATATCTGTTCCAAAAGCACAAATTACGGTGTGCAACACAGCATACTTTCCGGAAATGAGTAGGCGTGTCTTAGTCCTTCCTATTCTAGGACTGGCTTGGAGTATTGTCGTAATTTATCGTAGGTTTACAGTAATGCGCACTGCTTATGCACATTTACACTATACCCCGAATAAACACTGTGAGGACAAACTCTGTTCTCGTCTACATCCTCAATACTACAAATCTTTGATTATTTTCGGGATTTTAGGAGGTATAGGGGTGCTAATTCCTCTGCTTATCCTTGGAATCACAATATACCTGATTAAAAAAATGCTTTATTTTTATGTGACTTCATGAGATAATTTACTGTCCTATTTTTCTATTATATCGATTTTGCAAAGGCTTTTTCTTTACATTGAAACACCCTTCTCCTCAATGGAAATTAGAGAATACGATCTTGGGTAAAAATCTTTAATAAACCCACAAAAACTAAAAATTTAACTAAGGTATTTCTATTGTGCATATAGTCAGTACGTTCATTCCAGCACACATGCATACGTTAAAAAATGGCAATCACATCCATCTACCACCTTCTCCCAGTCTTCGCGTGCCACACAACCGTCTGAACCCGGGGACCACGCAAGCTCGCGTAGAAAAAGTCTTGTCTCTGCTTCCTGTGGTTGGTTTATTTGTTGCAGGTTATCTTCTCTATCAAAAACAAAGTGTGATGAAAGAAGCCTATAAACAATTAGATTTCTCACCCAATGAAAAATGCTCACATCCGACATGTTCACACCTGGATCCTTCAAATTTGAACCTTGCGATTACCGTATCTGTACTTAGCGGATTAGGTCTTTTATTCCCTATCATGGGGTTGTGTGGTCTTGTCTTCTTAATTATAGCTCTAGTTTCTAAGATAATGTCTTGTTGTCCATGCTCCGGTCTCTAGCTCTACATGATCTACTTAATTTGATATACGGAAATCCCTCTGTACCCAAAATCTCGTATAATCGATGTTGATACTCTTATCAAAACACCTGGGTGAGTATAGCCTAGCCCAAGAATCCACTGTTTACATTGACAACTCAGGTGTTTCTTCTAAGCTCAGAGTTTAATTTATATTCTTGATCAAAAGCCCTTAAACAAGACGGTGCACATTTTTCGACATGCCGTCTCAAAAGTTAAGATTTCTTGTTTGATAAAAAAACGAATAGAACTAATTAATAAACGATAATATGATATTGTTTCTAATTTAAACATTAATAATTGAAAAACTTAATCACAATCCTTTTATATTTTCAATTAAGTAATGATCATGAGCACTGTCGAAATTCCTAGACATACACATGTAAACTATAACGGGAGTATTTGTGAAGTCCCTACGGCGATATTTCCAGAAGTGATTCATGGATGCCCTATGGCTCTGCATGGCGTATTACGTCGTTTACAACATCTTCCTATGATTTTAATCCCGGTGATTGGTCTAATTTATGCTGGGATATTTTGTTATAGATACACCAAAGCTCAAGCCGACATCAACAAGATATATAACTTTACACCAAACGGCAGATGCCCGGAATGCCGCAACACATTCTACACTATGTGGTCGCCTATAATCTTCTCTATCCTTGGAGGCTTAGGGCTTATGACCCCCCTGCTTATTCTTCTTATTCCTATTCTTTTAATTGTTGGTCTAGCCAAAGCTTTTATAGGTTTAGGAACATATATAGTAGGGATCACGAAATGCTGCTTAAAAAAAAATAAACCCTCGTTAAAATTTATCTTACACACAGGGTTTTAAGGCCATTTCGGGATATTTTGCACGAGAGTGCAAGGCGCTATACAGAGTCTTCACCATAGTTTCACAGATAGTTGTTAACTCATCTAAAGTGATTGGAGAATCTGCAAACTGTCCATCATGCATTTTTGCGGATACAATCTTGTCTACCAGCTCCCTTAAAGCTATCATGCTTGTCCCTTCTAAAGAACGCGCTGCGGCTTCAAAGGAATCTGCAATCATAATAATTGTGGATTCTTTAGAGGAAGGTTTTCTTCCTGGATAGCGAAAGAGCTCCTCATCTGAAGCCCCTGTATTGGGATTATTTTGTAGGTGACGATAGTACGTGGAAAGGATAACTGACGTACCATGATGTTCTTCAATAATACGAATAAATGAATCGGGGAGGCCAGCTTTTCTTGCTAACTCTACCCCTTCGGAAATATGCCGCATGATCATTTTCGCACTTTCTATAGGGGAAAGATGACTTACGGAAGTTCCCAGCATCTGGTGATTCTCCAGGAAAAACCCAGGATTAATCAACTTCCCAATATCGTGATATTGCGCTACGACGCGGCAGAAAAGCCCATCGGCATGAATAGCGTTAGCTGCGGATTCTGCAAGAATCCCCACCAAGACAGAATGCTGGTAAGTCCCTGGAGCTTCTTCAAAGAGGCGTTTTAATAAAGGATAATCAGAATCTAAATATGCTAATAAATGGTTATGGGTACACGCACCAAATGAGGACTCAAAAACAGGGATCAACGCACCTACACCTAATGCGGTCATTAAACTATAGACAAAGCTCCCCAAGCAATCTGCACGGAAAGCCGTGATAGAGGCAACATCAAAGAATAAACGCAATCCTGTTAAAATTGCCGTGGATACCCACCACAATTTCATACAGCACCAAAATAGAGAAGATAAACGCGTAACTCGATTTAGCGTGAATAAAATCCTCCACGAGCTCAGCAGGTTCATAACAAGAAACCAGCTGTTATTCCAAATATCTGATTCTAGAGTATAGAGCATCCCAAGCAATGTACATGAAACTCCAGCTAGAGGAATGCCCACAAGATGACCTAGAAGAATAGCGGTAAAAGGAAGAATTAAAGGATAAGAAAGATAAACTTCCCAGCTTTGAGGCCCTAGAGCACAAAGAGTCTCTGTAATTTTTGCTCCAATTAAAGATAGAGAAAAGATAGCAATGTAAAGAGTGTAACGTTTGGGTGATTTCAGTAACTCTGGACAAAACGTTACCAATAGGCGGTATCCCCAAATTAAAATAATGGCAACTAACAGAAGAACGCCTAAGGCTCCGCGATAAGAAAACAAGGTTGTTGAAGATACCAGCTGCTGACGTAAGCAACGAAGAATCTTTGCATCTCTAGCACTAATTCTTTGATACTGTCGGATGATAGGGCTGCCTTTACGAAAATACTCTATGCGCCGTGTTCCTAACAAGTCTCCTTTAACATAGCCTGACTTTTCCTTATCCACGGCGATATCTAAAGGTTTGTCCTTGAGGTTATTGATAATGAGTAATCTACATGATTCTGGACAGTTTTCAGATTTGAGAAAATTATCCACATGTTCTACGCATTGATGAATGACTTCTCTAGAATCGGCACTGACCTGAATCCCTAATAGACGATCTCGTTCTTTTAAAGCTGAGGGGCGCAAACGGAGATCTCGCAGACAAGTTTCTGTAGAACTATCTATAAATCCTACAGACCCAAGAAAATCTTGAGTTTTTTTTAACCACCGACGAGTTTCTTCTTCTTCTGGATCTTCAAAACACGTAGTTTCACAAATGCGATAGACCTTTCCAAATACTTCTGGGATGGCGGCTCTCTTACTGTAAAACGCGTGCACATTCCAACTGATAGAAAAATCTATAGGAGAGTTCAAAGATACCTGAGCAAAATCCCCTTCCTTATAGACAGGGACATGAAGAACTCTAAGATAAATAAAAGAGAATAATGTGAGTCCAAAAATCCCTGTAATACCAAAACATAAAAGATACCTTGACCACGGCCGATCTACTTCAGCAGTAGTGCAACTCCGATAAACTTGCCTACGGTCTTCCATTTGCTTGATCATACGCTCAATTCAAGATATATCTATTCTTTTTTTAGCTATCACACCAAAGAACAAAACGCTATTTTTTATTCAAAACCAACTTTTCATTCTCTTCACAAACAACCTCTGTCACTTGCAAATAAGAAAACTCTAAAAATCTTATAACAAATGACATCACTTAAAGTGTATTATCTAAGTCGTGAACTTTGCTCTATTTCAATTAAGGATTTCATACTATTGACCATAGCTTAATATATAACAAAGAAAAATGACGCCTATTGAGGGGATCCTACTGTTTCCTTAGAAAATATGATCTTCGTGTCTAATCGACGAATATGTGTATTAAAGAGGGACAATTTCCACCCCGTATACTATAGTGAACGTTAAAATGATCTTTTCCTACTGTGAATGTGTTAACCTGTGGATTTTTGGGATACCCAGTCTAGAAATCCTAGAAAAAATAGTCACCTGAATTAAATAAAAAAAAACTCCTCGCAATCATTTTTAGAGGCACAACAAATGACATCAGCAACATACCAAGTTTCTTCTAGAAAATACCGCCCTCAAACATTTGCCGAAATGCTGGGGCAAGATGCCGTGGTCACTGTTTTAAAAAATGCTTTGCAGTTTCAACGTGTCGCGCATGCGTATTTATTTTCAGGGATTCGCGGAACAGGAAAAACAACTTTAGCAAGAATCTTTGCAAAAGCCTTAAACTGTAAAGAGCTGACTCCTGAACATGAACCATGCAACCAGTGTTGTGTTTGTAAAGAAATCTCTTCAGGAACCTCCTTAGACGTGATCGAAATCGATGGTGCCTCGCACCGAGGTATTGAAGATATCCGTCAAATCAATGAAACCGTGCTCTTTACTCCTGCCAAATCACAATATAAAATCTATATCATAGATGAAGTCCATATGCTGACTAAGGAGGCGTTTAATTCCTTACTCAAAACTTTAGAAGAGCCTCCGAGCCATGTAAAATTCTTCTTAGCGACTACAGAAAATTATAAAATACCCAGCACCATTTTAAGTCGTTGTCAAAAAATGCACCTAAAGAGAATTCCTGAGACAATGATTGTAGATAAGCTAGCATCCATATCTCAAGCAGGTGGGATAGAAACCTCTCGAGAAGCTCTTCTTCCTATTGCTAGAGCAGCACAGGGAAGCTTACGCGATGCTGAATCTCTTTATGATTATGTCATAGGGTTATTCCCTACATCTTTATCCCCAGAGTTGGTTGCAGACGCATTAGGTTTATTATCTCAAGACACCTTAGCTACATTATCAGAATGTATTCGCACGCAAAAATACGCTGAAGCTTTGCTTCCTGTCACGACAGCGATCAATTCTGGAGTCGCGCCTATCACCTTCCTCCATGACCTCACTGTTTTTTATCGCGATGTACTGCTAAACAAAGATCAGGGAAATTCTCCTCTATCGGCCATCGCCATGCACTATTCCAGTGAATGTTTATTAGAAATCATTGATTTCCTTGGTGAAGCGGCCAAACATCTACAACAAACTATTTTTGAAAAAACATTTTTAGAAACAGTCATCATCCATCTTATTCGGATATGCCAACGTCCCTCTTTAGAAACTCTGTTTTCTCAACTGAAAACATCCACGTTTGATACAGTGAGAAACGTACCCCAGCAGCAAGAACCCTCGAAACCGAGTATACAACCTGAAAAACACTATCAAGATCAGAGTTTCTTAACTTCACCTTCTCCCACGCCAAAAGTTCAGCATCAAAAAGAAGCTTCCCCTTCTTTAGTGGGATCAGCTACTATAGATACGCTTTTACAATTTGCTGTTGTTGAGTTTTCCGGAATTTTAACCAAGGAGTAAATGCATGGGAAGTGGGTATGCAAAAAAGAAAAAAGAAGCAAAAATGATGGAGCAACAGTTTCTAGAGATGGAAGCTTCTTTAGAGAAAAAGCACTATGAAGGACAAGCCGGTAATGGACTGGTCTCCATAGTGATCAATGGTAAATGTGATATTGTCTCTGTCAAGGTACAGCCTACCTGTCTTGATCCTGAAGATCCTGAAGTTATTGAAGATCTTTTCCATTCAGCATTTAAAGAGGCTAAAGAGGCGATGGACAAAGAATTGTCTGTAATGCGTGCCAGCATGCCTTTTTAAGCTAACAGGGCCTGAACTTCTGCACAGGTCCTGGCTCTTAATAACTTTTCAGTATGTTCTACACAATCACTGAAATTTAGAGATGCTATTCTTTCTCGCAGTTCTACAATTGCTGGCATAGCCACTGAGAGTTCTTGGACTCCCAAGCCTAAGAAAAATGGTGTTAAGGAAAGATTTGCTGCAGCCTCCCCACAAATAGATACGTGAACATCGCGCTGTTTCGCACTAGACACTACATGACGAATCATGCGCATGACCGAAGGGTGTAGTGGATTATCAAGATAATGAGGAAGTAGAGTTTCTCGATTATTCCCTAGGGTATATTGCATGAGATCATTCGTTCCTATGGAAATAAAATCACATTCCTGAAGGATCTCATCAATCATCAATACGGCCGAAGGAAGTTCTATCATGCTGCCCCAGGCAATATTTTCTATGGCATGATCTTTGTTAAAAGAACGGCGTATATTCTCTAACCGACGTTTCACTTCGATAATTTCTATAACATCAGCAGTTCCAGGAATTAACACTTTCAAAGAACCTGATACTGAAGCTGTTAAAATAGCACAAAGCTGATCGTCAAGCACAGGCGAGTTTTTCAATAAATAACGTATGGAGCGCTCTTTGATGGGCTTTTGACCGGGACAGAGCTTATCTTCGCCAAAATCAAATAAACGTAATACAGAAACCCGCTCAGGAAACAAGGCTAAAGATTTATAAACAGCCGCTTGTTCTTCTACTGTAGGTAAACGATCTTCAGCTATAGCGAGAAATTCAGAACGAAATAACCCGATAGAAGTTTGTGGAAAGAACTCCGAAAGCATGCGAAGCTCTTCGAGGCTAGCAGCATGAGAAGAGACTATCGCGTGTGGAGACGGTTGAGGATACGATTTTACACTATATGCGGTACTCTTTTGCTTATAACAATTTTCAAGAGTTTTGGATTTAGGATTAAAAATAATCTCACCACGAATACCGTCTATCAAGACCAGTTTCCCGGTATACCCTTGAATACGCTCCCAGTTTTCCTGAGAAAAATTCGCTAAATAGGGAATATTTTTCGCTCTAGAAACGATAGCTGTATGCGATGTCGGCGCCCCAATAAAAGAAACAAATCCACGGATATATGAGGGATTAGCGCTAGCCACTTCTGAAGGCGTGAGTTCTTTAGAGAAAACGATGATATTTTGATCTGCATCACCTAAAGAACTCTTATGCTGACAGCACAAATGACCAATCACACGATTAGAAATATCATGGATATCCTGAACACGATCTACAGCTAGAGAAGTCCCTTGAACTGCTGTTAATGACTCCTCGATTTTTTCCATAACAGAAGAAAAGACATATTCGGCGTTTTTACGATCTTTTCTGATGGTATTTACAACCTCTTCTGTCAAAATAGGATCTTTAATGATCTCCAGATGTGCTTGGAGTATTGAAGAGATTTCTTGTTGACCTTGCTTACCCTGAGCTTCTTGTTCTAAGGCAACGATATCAGATTTAGAACGGTTTAATGCTTTATAATACCGGTGTATTTCGTGTTCCACCTCTTCTTGAGGTAGGGTAAGTTCATGAATTTGCAGAGGAGAAGTACCTAAGAAAAATGCTTTTCCTATAGCTACCCCAGGAACTAAAGTCATTCCAGGAACTCGCCATTCCTTATTTTGCTCTAGAGAAGGCGTGGGTGTGTTCATTTACAACTCTCCAAAACCTGAGTCAAAGGCATTCTGCACTTTTTGCAATACCCGACTTGCATCTTTCCCTTTAATACGCACTAAAATCTCTCCGTTTTGTGGAGCTCCTAGTATAAGTATGCTCATGATACTTTTGGCATTTACCGTCTTCCCTGCGTAGGTAAAATTTACCTCACATTCTTCACCCTCAAACAACTTGACGATAGCTCCCGCAGGACGCACATGGATTCCCGAAGTGTTTTTTACAACACAGATACATGTGACTTCTTCTTCCTCGTTAGCAAAATCCACAGGCTCTTCCGGATTCTCGATATCTAAAACACAGTCTCTACATTCATCCACTATACACCTCCTCGCTATGCAAGTAATTTTCTAGCCAAGAAATGAAAGAAGGATAGTGACTTGTAGTTAAATGTAAAAGTTCAATACTTCCTAAAGTTCGATGCTGTAGACTTTCCTGACTTAACAATATGTTAGGAGAAGGAAAATCCCTACGCACTTCCGGATCAAAAAGAAAACACTGGTAAGTCAAGGGCTCTTCATAACCACAAAAAGGAAAAATCCCTAAAGACGCGCAATTGTCATCATGAAGAATCTTGCCCATACGGAGGAGGAGCTGCTGTAATTTATGTTGTACCTTAGCCAAAGAACGGTAAGAAAAAATCCCTTCATCTTCCCATTTACCAAATCCATTATGAATGGTAAAAAATCTGTGATAACCGTCATCTCCTAAACTAGGGAAACAATACCCCTGCATATCTAACAAGGGGGGCTCACCTTGGAATCCACAACGCCCATCACTAAAAGTGTACAGCATTTTGACGCCATAGGGCTCATTAGCAGAGCGATAAATATAGACATCTAAACTATCTAAGAGAGAAAAAAAACGACAAATACCTGGAAATTGATTATCCTCTATTCCCAGAATAGTCAGCCAATACTCTTGGCAAAAGTCTAATCTATCTTTTTTCGATAGTCCCATGAGCTCGTACCAGCCTCGGGGCAAGCGCGGGGCCTTCTTGGAAATTTCTTCCCAAGACATTTCCTCTCGTAATTGTTCTACAGAATAGACTTCGAGCTGAGGGAAAGAATGAGTTGATGCTAATACGTTTTGAAACTTTTTCATCCTCTGTCCTTGTTCACACCTTACACTCCCTATGGATACAGCTAATCCATTCTTGCAGATACTTTCAACAACAACATCCTTTATTGATTAGTGCCTTGTATGAGACAACGGGGAGCATCTCACGTCCTTACCCTCTATGTGGGGCTATACTCCTTGTAGCTCTTCACCCATTTATCCCCAAACAACTGAAACAACGACTTTTTATAGGAGCTTGTTGGTTTATCCCTCTAATCATTCTATCGGAACCTCCTTCCATGATTCATGGAGGAGTAGCATCGGGGAGCTTTGTCATTCAAGCGGGGAAAGAAAATCGATATTTTGGAGAAGCTATTCACCTGTCGTATCCCTGTGGACAAAAACACCGTCATGTTCCCTGTACTATTCTTATAGATGCGCACTTAGAACTAAATAAAAAATACCATCTACAAGGAACGACGTTAAATCATACATCCCAAATTATTTTTAAGTCTAATGGTTGCTATAAAGAAATCCCGCCTTCAAAAATAGCACTAGTGCACCATAAACTAAGAGAAACCTGTCATCGACGTATTCTAAACCTTTTTTCTTCTGGAGACTCAGGAACTTTTGCATCTAGTCTTCTTCTTGGCACTCCCTTACCCAAACACTTAAAAGACATTTTCAAAAAGAAGGGATTGGCTCATATTTTTGCCATTTCTGGGTGGCATTTTTCCCTATGTGCTTCATTGTTGTTTTTCTTGTTCTATATCTTTCCAATAAAAATAAAATATTTTCTTACCTTTATTACGCTTCTGGGATTCACCCTATTGTTTCCCGGGACTCCTTCAGTATGGCGAGCTTGGATTTCTTTATCTTTACTTTGCCTCTCTCCTTTTTCTTCTGGGGTATGCTCGAGCCTCAATCGTTTAGGTAGCGGCTGTATTCTCTGCACCTTCATCTTCTCCCCGCTTACTCCTGCATTCGCTTTAAGCTTCTTAGCAACTTTGGGTATTTTACTTTTCTTTTCTCACTTTTTCCGTTTCTTCTATACACCGTGGAAGCAAATCGCTCCAAAATACCTGCTTCCTTTCCTTCGTTATCTTTGGGGAGCCTTATCGCTAGGACTAACCTCACAAATCTTTCTCTTGTTCCCCACGGTAAATTTTTTCGGGTCCCTCCCTTTAGATGGTCTGATCTTTAACCTCTTCTTCCCTCTGCTCGTCCTTCCGATCTTCTTTCTTATTCTCCTTTCTCTTGTCCTACCATGCCTCGCCCCTATAACAGAATTATGTATCTCCTGGCTCATATAGGACAGCCATGTCTTCATAGTCACAATTTCCTAATATCTTTTACCCCTTCACCCCTATCCCCTGGGCAACTCACTCTATTTCTTATTTTCTTGTTCCATATCGGAGTGCATTTAGAAAAAACACATACCTTAGAAAATCCATCTTTACGCTCAATTTCTGAGTTATAAAAAATGTCTCCACTCTGCTGCCTGTCAAAACTTTATTATAAATAAAGTAGCCGTATTCCATCATTTTGAGATAAATCTTTTATGTTGTTCAGCTTAGGTGGTATCCATGCCTGTGGTGCATAACACAGATAAACATCATTATATCCCTTCATTAAATTTAAATTATGAGTGCTTGTTGAGCTGCAAGGTAACGCAGTCTTGTATTCTCCAATGGATGGTTATCTTGAGTATGGCATGTTTGCTTGGCGGGATAGTCATAATAGCTGTAGAACCATCATGGATCTTTTCTCTGGTTCTTGGTGGGATAATTTTAATAGCCTTAAGAAAACGTCAGTCTATCCGCTCGATTCCAAAGACAGACTTGACTTTATCAGGCGTTGCTGATCATTTGAGGCATACCTTTACACTGGAACAAGTTGTATCCCGAGCAAACAAAATCAATAAAAATACGGAGTGTGTATATCTCCGGCATAAAAACGCAAACCTACAGCTCTGCCTTCATCAAGGTCACCCTCTGAACGATCCTTTATTAAAGAATAAAGACTCTGCTATACTTCTATGCATAAATTCAGAAAGAAATTTCACCTATGTGATTAACAGAACGCTCGCTTTAATCGGGCGCATAGACAAAGATTGTTGGGAGGAGATCACACAACCAGGTTCTAGAACATTCCCTCCTGGAACGATAGCCCACGGCCCCTGGGTAAATAAATCACAGATCACAGCCCCTGCTTCTTATCTGATCTTCATCAATCCCCCCACTATAGAAACACTGATGCACACTTGCCCACAGCCATGACTTGGCAAGATGTTCCCTACGAGAAAGCTTTTGACAATATAGTAAATGCGTACCTGAAATGTTTCCGTATCTGTCGAGAAAATAGGATTTCCTCTATACAGATAGAGCTTCTAGGACTCGGCGATATTCGCCCTTCTCAAGAAGAATACGACTCCTGGTATTCTCAATGTGCTCTCGCCTTATTAGAGGCCATAGACATAGAAGAAAAAAACAAAAAAAGGACAGTAGTACAAATTACTGTAAATCACTTAAAAGAACTTCCACTATTATTGGTCTTACAGGAAGCATTTAATAAAAATCGCAATTAAAACTCGGCTAAACTCTTCGCTGCTTGAAAGATTTTCTCCTTCTGAGGGAGAACTTCGTTTTCCAGTATTTTTGAGTAAGGAACTGGGGCATGTAATCCCGCAACACGCCTAATAGGTGCATCTAGGTATGCATATGCTTGCTCTGCTACAGTTGCAGCAAGCTCTGCACCAAACCCACAAAACTCCGACGCTTCATGAGCTATAAGTAACTTACTAGTTTTCTTAACAGACTCTATAACAGTAGAAAAATCACAAGGTACTATCGTACGTAAATCTATAACCTCTGCAGAAATATCTAAAGCTGCCAATTCCTTAGCTACTTCCATACTCATAACTAAAGACATTCCCCAAGAAACAATGGTCAAATCTGAACCGACTTGCGTGATCGCTGCTTTACCAAAAGGCAAAACATAATCCGAAGAAAATACCGGACACGCACTAAAAATACGTCGTTGATACAGCGCCTTGTGTTCTAAAAAAACCACAGGGTTAGGATCGCGAATCGCCGCTTTTAACAAGGCTTTTGCATCTGCGGCATTGGATGGATAAGCCACCTTGATGCCCGGGCAATGGGCTAAGAACGCTTCTATACTTTGTGAATGGTAAGGGCCACCTTGTATGTAACCTCCACAAGGAGCACGAATAACTAAAGGCACTTCCCACTCACCAGCAGAACGGTAGTAAATACTCGAAGCTTCAGAAAATAATTGATTAATGCCGGGCCAGATATAATCAGCAAACTGAATCTCAGCAACAGGCTTATGGATCCCATCCATCGCCATACCAATAGCTGTGCCTATAATGGTAGCCTCTGCTAACGGTGTATTAAAACAACGTTCGCTGCCAAACCTATCTGTAAGATTTCTAGTGACACCAAAAACCCCACCTTTATCTCCAGCCACGTCTTCACCGAAAACAACCACACCAGAATCTCGGCTCATTTCTTCAATGAGCGCTTCTGTAATGGCATCTCGCATAACTTTGGGTTGAGTGTCACGCAAACGCTGAGCTTCTAAAGAATTTTCATAATCAATTAAAGAAGTTGTATGTGGAGAAAATACATCATGGCTCGTAGAACCTTTACTGGGGAAGGGCATCCCCTCAGCGATTTCACAAGCACGAGTGACTTCGGCTTCAGCCTCTGCTTTTATGTCTAAAATCTCCGCAGGTGAAATGCCGCATTCGTCTATCATCAGCCGTTCTAACCGGATTAAAGGATCATGACTCTTACAATGATCTAAATCTTCACGACTGCGATATTTCTCATGATTATCAGAGTTGCTATGCGGCTCTAAACGCATAACATCGACTAGAATTAACGCAGGAACCGAGGTATGTCTAGCTTGATCTACAGCTTTAGAAAAAGTATCTACAAGCTTAAAGTAATCCCCGCCATCAACTTCATAAACAGAGAGACCTTGATAACTCTCCCCTAAACGCACTAAATCTGTAGAACACTGATCTTTAAAAGGCACGGAGATCGCCCAAGCATTATTCTGTACGACGGTGACTAAGGGCAACTTATGCAACGCAACATAGTTTAACATCTCGTGGAATTCACCTTGAGAAGTGGATCCATCCCCTCCAGAGACGTAAACGACTTCGTTAGATTTGGTATGTTTTACAGCCCATGCGCGCCCCGCTGCCTGAAGAAATTGGGAACCTACTACACTCGATTGGCAACAAATACGGAGTTTTTTATGAGAATAGTGGTAGGGCATCATCCTACCAGAAGAATGGTTCGGAGCTAATCGCCCAAGAAAGGAAGCAAAAATCTCAGAAAGATCACACCCTAGACCTACAGGGAATCCTTGATCCCTATAATATGGGAAAGACCAATCCTTCCCTCGAAGGAGACTTTTCCCGGCCACCACTCCAACAAGCTCGTGACCAGCACAAGACAACTGGAAAGTTCCTCCAGAATCGCTCTGGCGGGAAAGAAGGAGCATCTTATTTTCAGCAAATCTTAAACTCCAGACCAATTTCAGAACTTCTTTAATCGAAGATCCTAATTCATGCTGTATTGCTACCATATGTGCTCCTCGGATAGATCTGTGCTATCCTTATCTATACGGTGAGGTCAGAAAAAAAACCCTTAATTTTATCCAAGAAACTGCGTTTCTTAGGGAAATTTTCTGCTTTTTCCGTAGCTGCGAACTTGCGAAGTAATTCCTTCTGTTCTTCTGAAAGATTTTGTGGAGTTTCTACAGAAACTCGTACCAGCAAGTCTCCACGTCCTCTACCGTGGACGTTAGGGAATCCTTGATTTTTAATCTTAAGAATTGTTCCGCTTTGAATCCCTTCAGGCACTGTGAGGCGACAAGCCCCCTCTTTTAATAAAGTGGGCACTTCTTTCTTCATTCCTAAAGCAGCGTCAACAAAGCCAATGGGCAATTCTAAAATTAAATCATCCCCTCGTCTCTCGAAAACAGGATGTGCTTCTACGTCGATGAAAACATAAAGATCCCCGGCAGGAGCACCATTTTGTCCAGCATCTCCATAGCCTTCCATCTTTAAACGCATTCCCGAATCTACACCCGCAGGGATTTGTACATGAACACTGCGTTTATCCTTGATTCTTCCTTGTCCTCGACAACTTGAGCAAGGGTCGGTAATCATACGGCCTTCCCCACCACATTCGGGACATGTCGAGGCCATAGAAAAGAAACCGCGACTCTGAACAACCTGCCCAGAACCTTTACAACGGTCACAACACTTGATTCCTTGCTTACTCGAGGCACCGCTACCGGAACAAGTTTCACAGGTCTTGTATCCAGAAACAAGCAGTTCCTTTTTTACACCGCGAGCGGCTTCTTCAAATGTTAAAGTGATGTGAACCTTCTTACTAGCTCCCTGACGAGCTCCTGCTGGGTCGCCCCGCATACCGAAAGCTTCACCTAGGCCACCAAAGAGACCTTCGAAAAAGCTTCCGCTACCACCAAGCTCTCCACCAAAAGCCCCCATAAAAGTGCGCAAGGCATCTTCCATATTGCTCATGCCTGCACCACCGAAACCACCGGCTCCGGCAAAAGGCCCATCTTTACCGTAACGGTCATAGGACTCTCGTTTTTGAGGGTCACTTAAAACTTCATAAGCTTCTGAAACTTCTTTAAAACGTTTCTCAGCTTCAGCATCCCCTGGATTTTTGTCAGGATGATACTTAACAGCCAACTTACGATAAGATTTTTTAATCTCCTCAGGAGAAGCAGTTTTAGAAACACCTAAAACATCATAGTAATCCATAAATCAAACACCACTAGAGAAGAGATTTTCTAACGACTGCGGTATTTAGCTGCGGCTTTAGATTTCGCACGCTTCTTTACTGAAGGTTTATCATAAAACCTATGAGCTTTAGCGGCCTTTAAGATCCCTTCTTTATCGACTTTCTTTTTCAAAATTCTCAGAGCTCGATCTACAGGCTCACCAACTCTAACTTTAACACTGGGCATGCATTACCTTATTTTGCATAATAATCACTGTTAAGCCTAAAACAACACAGGTATACGTCTTACTCTGCGATGTTAGAGGCGCCCCGATTGTATCATCCGATCTATTACCCTTCAAGAGTTAGTTGACTCGCAAGGTGCTGAAAAAGCGGGCTGATGGATTTCATCATCCACTCCCCTATCAATGAAAATTCTGTTAAAGCTAAAAAAAACAAGAACAACTGCGGTAATCTGGGGTCAATTGCTGACTACACTCTAAAATCATCAGTTGAGAAACAACGTTTCTTCTAATGTGGTCTACAGAGGGCGCTGCTTTTTCTATACGGATTCTATTTGAGAAACTCTCAATAAACAGTTCTGGATTAGGCGAGATCACGTGGTAACAGTTATTGGCTACACAATACTTGGAGGCCTCTCCGTAAGGCAGCAAAATTCCAGGACCCACCCCATTCTTTTCATGAATAAACCCATCCTCTGAAAGATCCGAACTCAGAGTTAACACTCCTCCCTTTTTCCCTAAAGGAAGCATCAAAGCTTTCCCCTTATCCTTAGGAGTCAAATATCCCTCTAAAGAACTATAGCCTATCATCGGAACTTTTCTAGACAACGCTAACCCTTGAGCAAAGGATAATCCCACACGGGTTGCAGAAAAGTTTCCAGGCCCTACGGCCACTCCGATTCCTTGGAAACTTAAAGAACTATTCTTAAAAATAAATTCTAAAACTAATCCTTGGTCAGGACCGACAGGTAGATCCCATTGTTTTAACACCTTCTGATGATCTACATAAGCTAAAAATGGTTGATACCCTGATGTATCAATAATAACGTATCTATGAAAATACATAATCCAAATTAGAATCGAACAAAAAAAACTATATCAACTAAAAAACTTTTAATCAAAAAAAATAACAAATAAGTAACTTTTAAAGATTTAGAACTATGGAAATTCTAAATACAAACACGAGATAGATGCGTTATACTTACAAAAAATTAAAAACTTTTTTTGATCTTCAAAAGACCAGTATTTTTGCTTGAACGATCGCGTATTCTCTTTGTAGAGAAAATTCAGCAACACCGCGCACTTGCTAGAAAACCGATAAAAAATTTGCGAATGATCAGAAAACTTTTTATGAGCTCTCCACAATCCAAGTCATTAGTAACAAAGGTGATCCCGACAATTTGCAAATCATTCTAAATTAAAATCTGATAAAAAAACATGAGAAATTATTTAATATGAAACATATAGGTAGAAACATTTAGTGATTGTTTTTTTTAAAATCAGGAAAAACGATTTGCGTTAAACCCCCGTCTTTTTTAATTCTTATTCCCTAGCTCTGCTATTTCCTTTAGTGGTTGTGTAGGTGCACGAATTTCGATGATTTTGTAATATATCGAAAAGAGGATCTTTATTGTTGAAAGTGCTACTATCAATAAGTTATCAGAGCAACTTAGATAAAAGTATCCGACGATTTTAGTATAAGGACAATTGTGGACTCTACAATAAATAACGACTCTCAGATCTTGGATCCTAATCCTGAAGAAGTAGAAAAACTCTTAGATGAATCCGAGGAAGTCGAAGAAAAATCAGATGATCGCTCCTTGCCTGCCGATTTATTTATTCTTCCGCTAAACAAGCGTCCCTTTTTCCCGGGTATGGCGGCTCCGATTCTTATAGAATCGGGCCCTTATTACGAAGTTCTAAAACTTCTAGCGAAATCCTCACAAAAATACATCGGTTTAGTTCTTACTAAAAAAGAAGACGCTGATATTTTAAAAGTGGGTTTCAACCAACTGTATAGTGTCGGCGTTGCTGCGCGTATTCTTCGTATTATGCCTATAGAGGGAGGCAGCGCGCAAATACTATTAAGTATAGAAGAGCGTATCCGCATTGTAGAGCCTCTTAAAGATAAATATCTTAAAGCTCGTGTCTCCTACCATAAAGACAACAAAGAGCTCACTGAAGAGTTAAAAGCGTATTCTATTAGCATTGTTTCCGTAATTAAGGATCTTTTAAAACTCAATCCTCTATTTAAAGAGGAATTGCAAATCTTTCTTGGCCACTCCGATTTTACAGAACCGGGGAAGCTTGCCGATTTTTCTGTAGCTCTAACTACAGCAACGAGGGAAGAACTCCAGGAAGTCCTTGAAACAACAAACATGCATGATCGTATTGACAAAGCTCTGATTCTTCTAAAAAAGGAACTGGATCTTAGTCGTCTGCAAAGTAGCATCAATCAAAAAATCGAAGCTACAATCACAAAAAGCCAGAAAGAGTTCTTCTTAAAAGAACAGTTAAAAACGATCAAAAAAGAGCTGGGGTTAGAAAAAGAAGATCGGGCCATCGACTTAGAGAAATTCATGAACCGGTTAAAAAAACGTCAGGTTCCTGATTATGCGATGGAAGTGATACAAGATGAAATAGAGAAGCTTCAAACCTTAGAAACATCGTCTGCTGAGTATACTGTTTGCCGCAACTATCTAGACTGGTTAACCATTATTCCTTGGGGCATCCAAAGTAAGGAGTATCACGATCTCAAAAAAGCGGAGATTATTCTTAACAAGGATCACTATGGTTTAGAAGATATTAAGCAACGTATCTTAGAACTGATCAGTGTGGGTAAGTTATCCAAAGGTCTTAAAGGCAGTATCATTTGCTTAGTAGGCCCTCCAGGTGTGGGGAAAACAAGTATTGGTCGCAGCATAGCAAAAGTCTTACATCGTAAATTTTTCCGTTTTTCAGTAGGCGGAATGCGAGATGAAGCTGAAATCAAAGGGCACCGACGTACGTATATTGGTGCTATGCCTGGGAAAATGGTGCAAGCTTTAAAACAAAGCCAAGCGATGAACCCGGTTATTATGATCGATGAGGTTGATAAAATTGGAGCCAGCTATCACGGCGATCCCGCATCAGCTTTGTTAGAAGTTTTAGACCCAGAACAAAACAAAGATTTTTTAGATCATTACCTAGATGTACGTGTTGATTTATCGAATGTTTTATTCATTTTAACTGCTAACGTTTTAGATACTATTCCTGATCCCCTTTTGGATCGTATGGAAATATTGCGGCTTTCTGGTTATATCCTTGAAGAGAAACTTCAAATCGCTACGAAGTATCTTGTGCCTAGAGCACGCAAAGAAATGGGATTAACAGCGCGAGAGATTGTCTTTCAACCCGAAGCTTTAAAGCATATGATTAACAACTATGCTCGAGAAGCTGGTGTGCGTACATTGAATGGCAATATTAAAAAAGTTCTAAGAAAAGTAGCGCTTAAGATAGTTAAAAATCAGGAAAAAGCACATCCAAAATACACGCAATATAAAATTAATGTAAACAACCTTCAGGACTACCTAGGCAAGCCTATTTTTTCCAGTGACCGTTTTTATGATCATACACCTGTAGGTGTGGCTACTGGGTTAGCCTGGACATCCCTAGGCGGCGCAACTTTATATATTGAAAGTGTTCAAGTGCCCTCAATGAAAACAGACATGCATCTCACAGGGCAGGCTGGAGATGTTATGAAAGAGTCTTCACAAATTGCGTGGACATATCTGCATAGTGCCTTAGAACGCTATGCTCCGGGTTATAGCTTTTTCTCGAAGTCTCAGGTACATATCCACATTCCTGAGGGAGCAACTCCTAAAGACGGCCCTTCAGCAGGTGTAACGATGGTCACATCGTTGCTTTCTCTGCTTTTAGATACGCCTATTTTAGAAAACTTAGGGATGACAGGGGAAATTACCCTAACTGGTCGTGTATTAGGCGTCGGGGGCATTCGAGAGAAGCTCATCGCCGCTCGTCGATCCCGACTTAACGTGTTAATTTTCCCAGAAGATAACCGTCGTGACTATGAGGAACTTCCGGCTTATCTAAAAAAAGGACTGAAAATTCATTTTGTAGCGCATTACGATGATGTTTTCAAAGTTGCCTTTCCACATATGAATTAGCTCTCACAAGATAATTTAGAACCGTTTTTTTCAATTAACGGCTCTAAATTATCATCACACAAAAAAAACTGTATATTTACAAATGCCATTAAAATTTCTAGACTAAGCACTCTTAAAATAACCCTGTGTTGTAGTTTTCATGACCTCGTCTAGACTAGTCCCCAATGCCGCTATTTCCAAAAATCAAACTAGCCATACCATCACCCAAAATTCAGAACACAACACAGCAGTCCTAAAAAGAAACAAACTGATTACTTTGATCTGTCTGCTCATCATGGCTCTACTCGCTTTGATCATGGTCGGAGGGTTTCTAGCTACCCCATTCTTTGCTGCAGGAATGTATATTGGCATGGCTGCCCTAGCCTCCCTTCTCATTAGTATGGTCGTATTTCCTTTAGTCATCAGCTACTTACCCCAACCATCTACTCATGTACGGCCTAGAGATTTAGATCTCTCTAAATTAGATGTACGACACAATCGCTTACTTCATGAAATCATCAAAGAAGATGAGAAAAAATATGCGCAAGAACAAGAAGTAAAACAACAAAGAAGACAAAGGAGAAGTTTGAGATCCCTTCCTCAACGGAGGCCAGTCGAGGTATCTTCATCCGATGAAGCACCAAAACCTCGCAGAAAAACCTCCTCAGTCTTAAATCTGATTCGTCCTAGAAGCTCTTCATCTGCATCTTCTCATTCGTCTTCTCATGATTCAGATTCCATTTCTGGTGAGCACCAAACTCAACAACCCATGGTAGTCACTCGACCCGTGTTCCCGAAAAAATATGAAAATTACATGCATTGCATAGATTAAATTAAAAATAAAATTCACCACACCCTCGGGTAAGTTCTAGTAGAGTATTTTTACTAGATTGGTTTATTCTATTTCTTTTCCCGAACACTTTCTCCTAAATTTATGAGCTGTAGAGAATTAGTTATTTTAGGTTGTTCCAGTCAACAACCGACGCGCACTCGCAATCAAGGTGCCTACTTATTTCGATGGAATAACGAAGGTTTACTTTTTGATCCTGGCGAAGGAACACAAAGACAATTCATTTTTGCCAATATTGCTCCCACTATTGTCTCTAGGATCTTTATTAGCCATTTTCATGGTGATCATTGCCTAGGTTTAGGCTCTATGCTGATGAGGTTAAACTTGGATAAGGTTACCCATCCCATCCATTGTTATTATCCAGCTTCGGGAAAAAAGTATTTCGATAGGTTACGCTACGGCACGATTTATCATGAGACTATCCGTGTGATTGAACATCCTATAGATAAAGAAGGGATCGTTGAAGATTTTGGAAATTTCCGTATCGAAGCGCGTAAACTCAATCATCTTGTTGATACTTTAGGATGGCGCATCACCGAACCCGACACTATAAAATTCATTCCAGAAAAGATCAAGGCTGCGGGATTGCGCGGCCCTATTATGCAAGACCTTCTTCGTAATGAACACGTCACAGTCAACGGAAAAACCTTATACCTCAAAGACCTAAGCTATATTAGAAAGGGGGATAGCATTGCTGTTATAGCAGATACGCTTCCCTGTCCATCCATTGTAGACTTGGCGAAAAATGCACGAATTATGTTGTGTGAAAGTACTTATCTTGAAGAGCATAGCCATTTAGCAGAAAGTCACTACCACATGACGGCCAAGCAAGCAGCCACGCAAGCCTTAGCTGCTGGAGCACAACAGCTCGTGCTTACACACTTTTCTGCACGCTACTTAAATTCTAAAGAGTTTGAAATCGAAGCAGGGAAAATTTTCCCTAATGTGACTGCAGCTGAAGAATTCCGTAGTTATCCCTTCCCTAAAAACCCTTCTTCTAAATAAATCCCTATATAGGGAATACTTCGGAAAAAGTGTTTAAGAACATTATGGTCTCAGCTTTTTATGCTTTTCTTGATTATCTAAAAAATATAAAAACTGCCTCCCCTCATACTTTAAGAAACTACTGTATCGATTTAAATAGTTTTAAAACCTTTTTAGAAAAACACGGTGAGCTCACCCCCTCCCCGCCAATCTGTTTACTCACAAAAGAACGACAGGAAGCTGAGCTTCCTTTTTCTCTACTCACAAAAGATACTGTGCGTCTCTACATTTTAAAACTCATGCAAGAAAACAAAGCAAAACGCACAATAAAACGTCGACTTTCAGCAATTAAAAGCTTCTCACAGTATTGTGTGAAACAGCGTATTCTCCCTGACGATCCTACCGAAACAATCCAAGGACCTAGATTACCTAAAGAACTGCCCTCACCCATCACCTATGAGCAAGTAGAAATACTCATGGCAACTCCGGACCTATCGAAATACACAGGATTGCGTGATCGTTGCTTATTAGAATTATTCTATAGCTCAGGATTACGTATTAGCGAAATTGTGGCTATAAACCACTGGGATATTGACTTTACTTCCCATCTTATTCGCATCCGAGGGAAAGGAAAAAAAGAACGTCTTGTTCCTATAACTCCTCATGCAGCTCAATGGCTACAACACTACCTAACCCATCCTGCAAGAACAAGTATTGAAAAAGATGCGCAAGCAATTTTTTTAAATCGTTTTGGGAAAAGATTAACTACGCGCTCTATTGATAGAAAATTTCAAAAATACCTGCGCCAGTCCGGTTTATCAGGGCACATTACTCCCCATACAATCCGCCATACCATTGCCACACATTGGCTAGAGAATGGCATGGATTTAAAAACCATTCAGGCTCTTCTCGGTCATAGTTCTTTAGAAACGACAACTATTTATACTCATGTATCTATGAAGCTTAAAAAGCAAACACATAATGAGTCCCACCCCCATAGCTAAACCTTAGGCAAACCTCTTGTGCTCTAAGCCCCTCTTTGTTATGCTATGCGCTATGAGCATTGTACTTGACAAAATTGGCAAAACTTTAGGCACGCGCGTACTTTTCGACGACGTATCTGTGGTCTTTAACCCTGGCAATCGCTATGGGCTCACAGGACCCAACGGTGCTGGAAAATCTACCTTATTAAAAATTATCACGGGCTCTGTTGAGCCTACGCGTGGCTCTATTTCTTTACCTAAGAAAGTAGGAATCCTACGCCAAAATATAGATAGCTTTGGTGATGTTTCCGTTTTAGATTGCGTAATCATGGGTAACGCACGGTTATGGGATGCTTTGCAAAAAAGAGATGCTTTGTATCTTGAAGAGTTCACTGATGCTATTGGCATTAAACTCGGTGAAATGGAAGAGATCATTGGCGAAGAAAATGGTTACCGAGCGGAATCCGAGGCGGAAGAGCTACTTACAGGAATTGGCATTCCAGAAGCCTTGTTTAACAGTAAAATGTCTGCGATGCCTATAGACCTACAATTTCGTGTGCTTTTATGTCAGTCATTGTTTGGTCATCCGGAAGCTCTTCTTCTTGACGAGCCTACCAACCACCTGGATATTCACTCTATCAACTGGCTAGGGAACTTTTTAAAGGATTATGATGGGACGGTGATTGTTGTTAGCCACGACAGGCACTTTTTAAATACCATCACTACCCATATTGCGGATATTGACTATGACACTGTCATTATCTATCCTGGAAATTACGACGCTATGGTAGAAATGAAAACAGCTTCTCGAGATCAAGAGAAAGCTGATATCAAATCCAAAGAAAAGAAAATCGCCCAGCTGAAAGAGTTTGTGGCTAAATTCGGAGCGGGTTCTCGTGCAAGTCAAGTGCAATCACGCTTACGAGAAATTAAAAAGCTCCAGCCTCAAGAATTAAAGAAATCCAATATTCAGCGCCCTTACATACGTTTCCCTTTATCAGAAAAAGCTTCTGGTAAGATTGTCTTTTCTCTCGAAGGTATTACGAAAAGTTACAATGATGAAACTCCCCTATTTCAGCCTTTCTCTTTAGAGATATATCAAGGAGATAAGTTAGGCATTATTGGGAACAATGGCCTGGGGAAAACAACATTAATGAAACTGTTAGCCGGTGTAGAGTCCCCTACGCAAGGATCGATAAAGACTGGTCATCAAGTTGCTTATTCCTATTTTCCTCAAAATCACTCTGACGTCTTAAAAGATTGTGGAGATGAAACTCTGTTCGAATGGTTACGTAATCGTAAAACGGGAATTAACGACCAAGAGATCCGTAGTGTTTTAGGTAAGATGTTATTTGGTGGTGATGACGCTTTCAAGCAGATTAAGGCTTTATCCGGAGGGGAAACAGCTCGTTTGCTTATGGCGGGAATGATGTTGGAAAACCACAACACGCTGATTCTTGACGAAGCCAATAACCATTTAGATTTAGAGTCTGTTTCTGCACTCGCTTGGGCTATCAATGATTACAAAGGGACAGCCATATTTGTTTCTCATGACAGAACCCTCATCGAAGAATGCGCAACGAAACTATTGATTTTTGAAAAAGGTAAGATTACTTTCTTTGACGGGACAATGGCGGACTATACAAGCAGCAGCAAGCTGTAGCCTAAGTCGTGTAAGTCTAGGATATATTGTATTGAGGGCGTATGGAACCAAAGTTCATCCTGGGTTCTTCTTCTCCACGAAGAAAATTGATATTAGAATACTTTCGTATTCCTTTTACCTGTATTCCCTCGAATTTTGAAGAACATTCGGTTCCCTATCATGGTGATCCTGTAGCGTATTCTCAAGAATTGGCTATAGGTAAAGCCGAGTCTATAGTCAAGGACCACAATCCTGAAGGTCTCATTCTTACTGCGGATACCGTTGTGGCGTATCAGGGGAAAATTTTCAATAAGCCGGGTTCTTATGATGAGGCTATTGAAATGTTAAAAACATTAAGCGGTCAAACCCATGCCGTAATTACAAGTATCGCGCTTTTGCAAGATAGGAAATTAGTAACCGGAGAAGAGACCACACAGGTAACATTTACCCAACTACCCGAGGCGTACCTGGGAAGGTATATCAAAGCATTTTCTACCCTAGACAAATGTGGAGCCTACAGTATTCAAGAAGGCGGCAGCTTGATTATTCATAATATCCAAGGATGTGCATATAATGTCCAAGGTCTTCCGATTAAAACACTGAAACATCTCTTGTTGGAGTTCAACGTTGACTTATGGGATTATCTCGTTTAATCATCCCTCTAGGGCTATGTTTAAGTTTTCCTAGTTTGGTTTTTAGTAGTTTCCCTGATCCTGTAAGTCATAAGATCCTTTATACCAGCCAAAAATCTGTAGAACAAGCTCTTACCGCCTATCTCGAGGCCTTAGAAACGCAAGGAGACCATGACTTTGCGTTATTAAGAAAAATCTCTGAGAACTGTTTAAAACAGGGATTACGCTCTGATGATCCCTATATTCGAAAAAGCACGATTATTGGCGCGGGTATTGTAGGTTCTGCAGAAGCATTCGAGATTCTCTCGCAAGCCATGGAAACTAACGATCCTTTGCAACAATTGTTGGTATTATCCGCGTCATCTTCACATTTAGGGAAAAGCTCTGACGAACTGTTATTCAAAGCTCTGACCTCGGCCTATCCTGTAATTCGTTTAGAAGCTGCTTACCGTTTGGCGGGATTAAAAAATATTAAAGTCATCGATCATCTTCATTCTTTTATTTATAAGCTTCCTGAAGAAATCCAGTGTCTCTCGGCTGCGATTTTCCTAAGATTAGAAACTGAAGAAGCGGATACGTATATCCGTCAGCTGCTCTCTTCAACAAAAAGTACTACAAGAAACTATGCCGCTCTGTTGATAGGGGAATACCAACAAAAACGGTTCTTACCGACACTCCGGCATTTATTAACAAGTGCTTCCCCTTTAGATCGTGAAGCTGCCGTATATGCTTTAGGAATGTTAAAAGATGGTCAGAGTTATAACGCTATAAAAAAGCTTTCCGAGCAACATGATCCCGATTTATCGTTAGCCTCGGCTCAAGCGTTGCTGGCTATTGGTAAAGAAGAGGATGCGCTTCCTATTTTCGAAAAGCAGATACAAGAAGAACATTCTAGAGCTTTATACACAGCACGATTACTCTCTAAAGAGATAGGGATTCCCTTAGTACTTCCTGTATTTTTACATACTCAAAACAGTGAAGCCAAGTTAAATGCTGCTCTAGCTTTGATCCATTTAGGTTGTGATCATCCAGAACTTCTTGAATACATTACAGAATGGTTAGTTCAGCGACAGTATACCCGAGCATTAGTACCCGCATTTTCTAAAGGGCGTGCGACACAAGCGTGGAAATGCCGAGCAGTGATCCTCCCTCAAAATCCTACAGAGCGTGCTAAAGCCTTATCCGCTATGCAACATACTGAAGAACAGATCCTTGTTTCTCTTTTACAACTACCTAAAGAAGCGTATCTCCCTTATATCGAGAAAATACTCTTAAGTCAGAAAACCGCGCTGGCTTCCAAAGCCATCTCGTTTTTAGCCCATTCTTCTCATCAACAAGCTTTAGATATCCTTTCACGAGCGTCCCAACTTCCTGGGGAGCCTGTGATCCGTGCTTATGCCGATTTAGCATTATACAACCTGACTAAAGATCCTGAGAAAAAATTATCCCTACATCGTTATGCTCAGGAGCTCATCCAAGAAACGTTATTGTTTATTGATACAGAAGATAGACAACCCCACCCGGATTCTCCTTATCTTCGTTATCAAATTACTCCAGAAATACGAGCAAAACTCATGTTAGATATTCTTGAAACTCTTGTGGTATCAAAGACACATGAGGATATTCGTTTACTTATTCAGCTAATGACACAAACAAAAGCAAAAAATTGTCATATCTTAGCTGGGTTATTAATGAAAATGATAGAATAGTGGAAGAGATATGAAACGTTGTTTCCCCTACTTCCTTCTATCAGCACTACTGTCGTGTTCATTTTCTTCAGAAGCGTTAACTCATAAAGAAGCTGCAAAGAAAAAGGTATCCTACCTCAGCCATTTTAAAGGGTTATCCGGAACTTTAGATATCGAAGATGGCGTCCTCAATATTCATAATAATCTGCGCATACAAGCAAATCGTGCCTACGTAGAGAATGTTCCCGAACGGGGTATGAAATTAATTGCTCATGGAAATGTCATGGTCAATTACCGAGGAAAGACATTAGTTTGCGACTACTTAGAATACTATGAAGATACGGATTCGTGTCTTTTGACCAATGGTAGATTTGCCATGTATCCTTGGTTTTTAGGTGGGTCTATGATGACGTTGACTCCTGAAACCTTAATTATCCACAAAGGCTACATATCTACCTCAGAAGGCCCTAAAAAACATATTTGTCTTTCTGGAGACTACTTAGAATACTCTTCCGACAGTGTACTTTCTATAGGGAAAACAACATTCAGTATTTGCAATGTTCCTATATTATTCCTCCCGAAATTTTCTATTATGCCCATGGAAATTCCTAAACCTCCGATTAATTTCCGAGGAGGTACAGGAGGATTTTTAGGTTCGTATTTAGGGATTAGTTACTCACCTATTTCTAAAAAGCATTTTTCATCTACGTTTTTTTTAGATAGCTTTTTCAAGCATGGTATCGGGGTTGGCTATAACATGCACTTTTCTCAGAAAGAGAAACCTGAAAATGTCTTTAATATGAAAAGTTACTATGCCCACCGCTTAGCGATTGATATGGCAGAACCTCGAGATCGCTACCGCTTCCATGGAGATTTTTCTCTAGCACATAAACAGACAACATTATCCGGGGAATATCATTTAAGCGACAGCTGGGAAACGGTTGCTGACATCTTTCCTAATAATTTCTCTTTAAAAAATACGGGTCCCACACAAGTTCGCCTTACCTGGCATGATGCGTTAGTAGACGGCCGACTCTCTTCTTCTGTGAAGGTAAATCCGTTCCAGAATGTGAATCAAGAACTTCCCTATCTTTCTTTGAAACAACACCCTGTGAATATTAAAAATACGGGGATTTTCATTGAGAATCTGTTTGAATGTGGTTATTTAAACTTTGCTTTTAGCAATAACATTGCGGGTTCCAATTTTTCTTCCCTGAGGGCAGCGGCCTCTCCTAAGGTATACCGTGCTATTCCCTTACTTATAGGGACGTTAACACCCACGGTATCCGCATCAGCGATTTATTACAGCAACGTCCCCAAAACCTCCCAACGTCATTGCCAAGCTTCTGCGCAAATAAATATAGATTATCGTTTTTCGGCGTATAAGAATTATCTACACACTAAGCATATTGTAGAGCCTTTTATTTCATTTACATCGGCCACACATCCATTAGCAAAGAACCACGAACACTATATCTTTTCTATTAACGATGCTTTCTCTTCTCTACATTTGTGTAAGATAGGTATGGAATCTTTCATATTCAATCGTGTGTCTCCTAGTGCTCCACGAGCTTCCGCCAAAGTCTGGACAACACAAATTTTTAAAAATACATTTGCAAGATCGACATTTCCCAAAACAACATGCGTGATTTCCTTACCTTTGGATCGGAAGAATACCTTATCTCTAGATGCCGAATGGATATGGAAAAAATATTGCTGGGATCATATGAATCTGCTGTGGCAATGGGTAGGGAGTGATAATATCGGTTTAACATTAGAATTCCTGCATAGAAGCAAGTATAGCCTTCTTAAATGTGATAAGGAAAACTATATCCTAGATGTTAGTCGCTCTCCTGAAGAACTTTTCAATTCTCCTTTATCAGATCGTCGGAATCTCATTTTAGGGAAGGTCTTTATTCGTCCGCATCCCTGTTGGAACTATCATCTGACACTACGCTACGGCTGGCATAGAGCCCAGACACCTAGCTATCTCGAATATCAAATGGTTTTAGGCACCAAACTCTTTGAACACTGGCAGCTATACTCGGTATATGAGAAAAGAGAAGCGGATAACCGCTTCTTCTTTTACCTGAAACTAGATAAGCCCAAACACCTAAGCCACCAGTAATCCTGTGCTCAAAGGGTTTACGGCTTCTTTTGCACTTGGAGAAATCAATAAGACAAGCAAGCTTGAGACGATACCACTAAGAAGCTTTATCTGTGATATGATTATTATAACGACGGCGAATTTTTTCTAAGGCAGACTTAAACTTCTTATAATCCTTAGGTTCTTCCATCTTATCAATGTATAAAATTCCATTGAGATGGTCATTTTCATGCATGACAATACGCGCAGGAAACCCTTCTAAATGTTCCGTGAATTCTTGACCATCGAGATTGATCGCTTTTACGGTAATGGAACGCGGACGATAGACATCAGCGCGCAACCCGGGAATTGATAAACATCCTTCCCTACCTAAAACAAGATCCTCGGAAACATTAGAAAGTACAGGATTAATATATACCTTGGGGAAGTCACAAAAAATCAGATCCCCATCCTCTGTTTCTCCCTCAACACACATAACAAAAAGACTTACGCTTTCCCCTACCTGAGGAGCTGCTAAACCCACTCCCTTATGAGCGACCATAGTCTCATACATATCTTGAGCCAACTGACGAATCTCATCAGTAATTTCAAGAATAGCCTCCGCCTTTCTACGTAACGTAGGGCTACCGTAATATTCTAATTCTCTAATCATGATTTATATCACCCCGCAGATTGGCTACTCATTCGCATCTTCTATTAAATAAAAGGGACAGACTGTAGGCAACGGCGAAGGGTTCTCCATCTCTTTTTGAACTTTTTCTACTGAAAATATTGTAGAGCCAGGTAGTAGACCATAGAGACAAAATATATAAAAGACTTTTTTCATAAGATAGTGACTGTTTTAATTTTACTTCCTAAAAATAGATAATGTGCTTTAGGTAAAAGTCGATAACCTCTAGCGAAGCTTTCTATTCGCTAGAGATTTCTTCTCCATCTGAAGAAACTTGTTCTAGAACATGTACAGGAGGTTCTTGAGAATTTTTCCCCAAGTATGTTGTCGCAAAAGATAGAAACAAACAACTAAAGCAGAAAACTACTGCCAACCAAGCAGTGACTTTCTTTAAAATATCCGGGGTAGATACACCAAAAACGGAATCTCCTGAATCCACGCCAAAAGAAGAACCGAGTCCCATACTCTTGCTTTCTTGAATCAAAATCAGTCCGCAAAGAATTACGCACAAAAGAAGAAAGATAAATAAAAACGAATAAAACAAGGCGGTCACAATGCTTCTCCTAAATCAAAAAACCTATCTGAGGTGAATTCCTAGCCCTTTAATTCATTAGGATCTTAAAAATTTCTTTCTAAGCCAGTGTCTCTATAAACTGTAAAAATCCCTAAAAAGGCCCTGGAAGTATTCTCATATAAAACTAAATTAATCACCATATTGAAAAACATTTTATTGATTTGGAACACTGTTCTCAAACAAAACCTTGGTGTAAATTCTATGAAAATATTTCACACAACATGGCCAAAAAGCTAATATAATTTTTACTAGCTAACGATGAAAATTCGCGACAACATCGGCAAAAACTTTAGGATCTAAGGAAGCGCCCCCTACTAACAACCCGTCTACATCAGGACAACGAGCAAATCCTTCAGCATTATCTGCCTTTACAGATCCCCCATAAAGAATGGAAATCTCCTCAGCTTTCTCTTTGGAAAATATATTCGCAAGCACCTCTCGACAAAAGGCATGTGCCTCTTGCACATCAACCGCTGAAGCTACTTTACCCGTACCAATTGCCCATACGGGTTCATAAGCAATGATTACAGAGGCAGTTTCCGGAAGTTGCGCAAGCCCCAACATCAACTGGTTAGATAACATAGCTTCCGTCGCGCCTTTTTCTCTAACTTCTAGAGTTTCTCCGATACACAGAACGGGAATAATGCCTTCACGAGCTGCGGCACCAACCTTAAGCGCAATGGTCGTATCTTCTTCATGAAAAATATGACGGCATTCGGAGTGACCTAAAAGTACAAAATTGACATCAAATTCTTTGAGCATAGGCAAGGAAATTTCACCTGTAAAGGCTCCCGAGGTATCCTGATGTACATTTTGCGCTCCCAGCCACAGAGGACTGTGAAAAAATTTTATAGATTCACAGCAAGCATGTAACGCTGTGAATGCGGGGGTGATACCCACACAAGATACAGGAGCAACTTCTTCAAGGAGAGGGCAGAAAACAGACAAATAATCTTTAGCCTCTTTAGCTGTCTTATGCATTTTCCAATTACCGAAAATATAACGCTTACGTTCCATCTACGTCCTCTATTTGTTAGCTCGTTCATCTCCCACTATAGACATGATTTCACGATTCTTGCTAGTTTTTTACTAGGAAGGTGCTTTATTTTAAAATAATAGAACTTGAAACCTTTCTGTATTCTAGGGCATGGCAACTTCATCTCCTCCTCAAGCGGTAACGACTCTTACCGAATCTATAAAAAATCTACTCGAGTCAAATTTTTGCCATATTGTGGTTAAAGGAGAATTAAGTAACGTCTCTTTACAGCCGAGCGGGCATCTCTATTTTGGTATTAAAGATAGTAAATCTTTTTTAAACGGTGCTTTTTTTCATTTTAAAAGTAAGTATTTTGACCGTCGCCCTAAAGATGGTGACTCGGTGATCATTCACGGGAAACTTACCGTTTATGCACCGAGAGGTCAATACCAAATCGTAGCCCACGCCTTAGTTTATGCTGGGGAAGGTGATCTCTTACAAAAATTCGAAGAAACTAAGAAGCGTCTTGCAGCCGAAGGGTACTTCTCTATAGAAAAAAAACAACCCCTTCCGAGAATTCCAAAATGTATTGGCGTGATTACCAGCCCCACAGGAGCCGTAATTCAAGACATTTTACGTATTCTTTCTCGTCGTTGTTATCAGTATAAGGTCCTAATTTATCCTGTGACAGTACAAGGAGCTACAGCAGCAAAAGAAATATCTCAAGCGATTGAAGTAATGAATAGAGATAAGCTTGTTGATGTTCTTGTCATAGCTCGCGGTGGTGGCAGTATTGAAGATCTTTGGGCTTTTAACGAAGAAATCATTGTCAAGGCCATAGACGCCAGCACAATCCCTATTATTTCTGCTGTTGGACATGAAACAGATTATACATTATGTGATTTTGCTGCTGACGTACGTGCGCCCACCCCTTCAGCTGCTGGAGAAATTGTCTGTCAAAGTAGTCAAGAACAAATTCAAATATTTAAAAGTCATTTACGCTATTTGAATGCTCATGCACAGCAACTGCTTGCAGGGAAAGCAAAGCAAATTCAGCAATGGAAGCGGTACTTAGATCACGTAGATTTTTTCCGTCCTCCCCATCAATCTTTAGACTATCTTCGTGTCTCTATAGAACGGTCAATACAAACAACACTTTCACAAAGCAAGCAACGCTATAGGCAATATACGCGCTGGTTGCAAAGTGATATTTTACAACGTATGACGTACCGTCTCCAAGATCTTTGGAAAATGATCAATCTCGCTTTCCAAAATCGTTTGCTGGCTTTAAAACACCACTGTGTGCATATTAAAAAAAATCTTGTTATTCACAACACGCAGCAGTATAGGCAGAGATTCGATCCTTGTAGAGATCAAATTCACAGAGCTTTATCTCAGCGTTTAGGATATTTTCAGCAATCTTTAGCTCACAAGCAAACGTTATTAAAACATTTTACAACCAAAATTAATCAATTATTTATAAAAGAAACATCTGCCCTTAACCTCTTAAAAAAACGGTTAAATAAAGCTTTCGTTTATACAGTATGCGAACGTAGGGAGCATTTTTTATACGCTAAAGAAAATCTCTTCCTTTCCCTCAACCATCTTGTGGAAAGACATCGAGCAAAATACCACACTGTTTCCCAACAGTTAATTTCATTAAATCCTAAAAATGTTTTAAAACGCGGGTATGCTATGCTCTTTGACTTTAATGAAAATTCGGCTATCATTTCGGCCAAAAGTTTACATAAACATAGTTGTGTAAGGGTAAGACTACAAGATGGAGAAGCCACTCTTACTGTGACGGATGTTCAGAACTTTGAAACTCAAGAGTTTTAGACTATGGAAGAAATTACCTTTGAAAAGGCTATGGAAAGGTTAGAAGAGATCGTAGATCTCATGAATCAACCTTCGACATCTTTAGATGCTTCTTTAAAATTTTATGAAGAAGCAGATGCCCTAATGCGTATATGTGAATCACGGATCCGTAAAGCGGAAGAGCGTGTACGTGAGTTGTCTGAAAAACGAAATGAAGATTTTCTTTCAGAAGAAGAGTCTTTCGTACACTAACTGTAGAGAGAGCGATGCCTTGTAATGATGTAGATACCCTAATTCAAGAGCTAAGTTCGTTACAAGATCATTTAAGCACTCTCGACTCTCTTGATACTATTTTAGTTGTATATGAAAAAATGTTTTCCCTGATACATCAGGGTTTAGATGAGATCTTAGTCAAAGATCAACAATGTTATCTCCTTTCTGTTCAGCCTAATGGAACTCTTCTAAAAGATGCATTAGATGAACCTGTTCTACAAACATTTTCTATGACTACACAACCATGACTTCTTATACTTCCTCTATTTTAAGTCAAATTTCTTCTCCAGAAGATCTTAAGAAGCTTTCTTGTTCTGAGCTTTCTCTTCTTGCTGAGCAAATACGTCATAAAATTATTTCTGTCCTTATTAAAACAGGAGGACATTTAGCTTCTAATTTAGGAATTATTGAATTAACGATAGCTTTACATTATGTCTTTTCTTCTCCAGAAGATAAATTTATCTTTGACGTTGGGCATCAAACATACACGCACAAACTGCTTACAGGGAGAAACATAGAAGAATTCGAGCGTATTCGTCATGATGGAGGATTAAGTGGATTTACCTCGCCTTTAGAAAGTGCTCACGATTTATTCTTTTCTGGTCATGCAGGCAACGCTTTATCTTTAGCTTTAGGCATGGCAAAAGCTACTGAGAAATCTCGAACACACGTGCTTCCTATTCTTGGTGACGCAGCTTTTTCCTGTGGATTAACCTTCGAAGCTTTAAATAATATTCATACGGATCTATCTAAATTTATTGTCATTTTAAATGACAATAACATGTCGATTTCTAAAAACGTGGGTGTCATGTCCAAAAGCTTATCACAATGGATTCACCACCCTAAATTTAGTTTGCTTTCGCGCAAACTAGAAAGATCATTATCCAAGATTCCCCGCTACGGCAAAAGTATCGCTAAGTGCTCGCATAAGATTTCCACGTGTTTAAGGTCTTTAGTTTGTCCGATTCCTATTTTTGAGCAGTTTAACTTAGCGTATATGGGTCCTGTGGACGGTCACGACATAAAAGCATTAGTCTCTTTATTTCAGAAGGTACGTGACTTACCCTTCCCTATTCTTATCCATGTCTGTACAAAAAAAGGAAAAGGTTTAGAGATAGCTCAGGAAAATCCTACAAAATACCATGGAGTCAAGGCGAATTTCAAACTTACAGCGGAAGATAAGTTACTTCCGACGATTCAACCGCAGCTGACTTATCCTGATATTTTTGGGAAAACTGTATGCAAACTTGGAGAAATCTCTCCGAATTTACATGTGGTTACACCGGCGATGTCCTTAGGATCACGGTTAGAAACGTTTAAAGGAACATTTCCAGAGCGTTTTATCGATGTAGGCATTGCTGAAGGTCATGCTGTGACGTTTTCAGCGGGAATTGCGAAAGCGAATACTCCTGTCATTTGTTCGATTTATTCGACATTTTTGCATCGTGCTATGGATAACGTTTTTCACGATGTATGTTTACAAAATCTCCCGGTGATCTTTGGTATAGATCGTGCAGGTTTAGCCTATGGAGATGGTTGTAGCCACCATGGTATTTATGATTTGAGTTTTCTTCGTGCTATGCCCAACATGATTATCTGTCAGCCGAGAAGCTCTATAGTGTTCCAACAACTGCTACAATCTTCTCTACATTGGCAACGGCCTTCCGCGATTCGTTACCCCAACATTCCAGCACTGCAAGGTGACCCTATCGCTACTGATATCAACCTGTATCGTGATCCAGGATTAGGAGAAATCTTAAGTCAGGGTGAAGATGTTTTGATCGTAGGTCTGGGGCACATGTGTAGCGCGGCGTTATCTATAAAATTGCAGTTACTTAGCCATGGAATTTCTGCTACTGTCGTAGATCCTATATTCATTAAGCCATTTGATAACAATCTCTTTAGCATCTTATTGATGCACCATTCCAAAGTGATCATTATAGAAGAACATTCTATTCGTGGAGGTTTGGCGTCAGAATTTAACGATTTTCTAGCTACTTATAACTTCAAAGTGGACGTCTTACACTTTGGGATTCCCGATAGTATCTTTTCTCATGGAGATAAAGAGAACTTATTACAAAGAGTAGGACTCGATGTAGACAGTATGGTTAAACGGATTCTCACGTACTTTAACTTCCGTACAAAGAAGGCTCCGTCTAACAAGTTGAGTATTGTCTAGTCCTTCCAAGGGATGATGTGTGATTTTTTCCTTACTTAACCTGTGACAGAAGCGACGAATTTAGTTTCCTTGCAGCAGCGGCTAAACGGTGATAGGTATAACGTAGGAAGACACTGATCCGCTTGCAAAATGACTGGCGACAACACCGGAAGGCAAGGAATATAATTACGTGTACGCACTTTGCAATAGTATAACCAAGTCTCCATGAAAGATTCCTAGAGTATGTATTCTAAATATTTGCTGACCCATAGAATTGCAGGGAATCCCCCTCTCTTCTGTGAATCTTGACGAGAAATAATACCATATTAGACTTTCAATTTCTTGTTTTTTTATTAAAAAAAACGCCTTTATAAAAATAAAAAATCTCCTATAAAAAAGATAAATTAAAATCTTCTGCATTTAATTTATATTTTCTCTTGTATAGAAAAAGTCTGCTTTAACACTAACCTGAGGTGCACTTAGGCAGGCAAGGAGAGAAGATAAAAGAGTTTGAGATAGTCATCGAGAGACAGGGTCTCTGGACGAGTTTTGTCAGAAAAATGTAGTTGGCTTAAAGCCTCAAAAACACGTTCTTTAGGATAAAGATCTTTAAGAGCATTCGCTAAGAGTTTTCGTCTCTGCCCAAATGCAGCTCGAGTTAAAGAAAAGAATTTCGTACGGAGAGGTTCTTCAAGAGGAAAGTTCTCTTTTACTGTCATATGAACAACCGCGGAGGCTACCTGCGGTTTAGGTAAAAAGCATCCTGGGCTCACTTTAAAAGCGTAGTGCACATCAACAAAAAATTGTAAAAAGATAGTTAATGATCCGTATTCTTTACCTCCGGGTTGCGCTGTGATACGTCGCGCGACTTCATCTTGGATCATGACCGTAACCGTTTTCCACTGGTTAGGAGCTTCTAAAAATAATTTTCTTAATAAAGGTGTGGTAATATGATAGGGCAGGTTAGCAACAACCCGTCCTTTTCCTTGCCAGCCCTGATCTTGAAGTTGTGATAAAGGATATTTACAAGCATCTGTGATTTCTAGATGTATGGGAAGTTGCTTTAATGTTTCCTCCAACATAGAATCCTTTTCTAAAGCAACGACATGAGCTCCTTGATTCACGAGGACTTCGGTAAGAGCTCCAAATCCGGGGCCGATTTCCAAGACCCAATCCCCAGCCTGTACACAAGAAACAGCAAGGATCTTCCTTAGAATATTCCCATCTATCAAAAAGTTCTGTGACAGGCCTTTTTTCGGACGGCCATGAACTTCAGCTAAAAAGCGGCTAAGTTGTTCAGGAGAACTGCGTGACAAATGATCTCCTAAAGTAATGAAAATAGAGGTGGAGCTTCTTCAGAAAGCAACTTAGCAATCATCGATGAGTCAAAGCCGTAGCGCGCACGCAATTTCTTTTTATACTGACTTTCTATAGTCTCAGCATAATGCATAAATAACGTTTGCTTAATCTGAGTTTCTATTTCTTCCAAAGGCTGCATAGGCAGTGTTGACTTCTCAAGAAGCACATAGAGCTTATGCCCTGATTTATGAGCTTTCGGTTGACTACAGATAGCCAAGGGATAGTTCACACTAGATAATTCCATTTTATGAGCATCTGACAACTCTTTATCATTACGTATAAACTCTTCGGAACAGACAAATTGTCCCCCCTGAGATAGAGCTAGAGCAGATAAGCGCTCTTTATTCCAACTTTGTGTTTCATTTAACCGTGCGCATATCCTATCGGCAATTTGACTAGATAAGGATTCTGTCGCGGCTTTAATCGTGACTACGCGGTATTTCCATAGTGTAGTTTTTGCCGCTTCTTCAGCCAACTGGTTGTAATGCTCCCGGATTTTCCCTGGAGTCACTTTCAACATGACCTTAGAGCGCACCATCATGCCCATCACTCTTTGAGCTATCAATGTACGATGCACGACTTTAAATATATCTTCAGGAGTCATATCGAAATGCACGTAAAAGAAAGATAAATCTCTACCAAACATCGCTTCGATTTCCTGATTGACTGTAGTAGGGTCAACTTGGATTTTTTTCGCTTTAGCGTCGGCAACCATAAGAAATTCGTCAATGACAGATTCTAAAACTACCGGCCACATAGCTGTGTAGTACTGCGAACGTGCGGGGTAGGACTCTAGAAGTTGCGGGTAGGAAGAAGCAAAAAGAAGATTTAATTTCTGGATAACATCTAAAGTCGTGACAACGGTATCGTCATCGATTTTAAATAACACACGATCATGAATAGCTATTCCTGCAGGCTCCTCAAGGATCTTTTCATTATGGTAGGGATACTCGCGCTGGTTAGTAGGAAGGGAGCCTTCATACCCTAGTAAACATCCCGGTAAACACACCAAACCGACCAAAGAGAAAACGCTGTGTGTTTTGTTCTTCATGATTTGCTACTCCCTACTAGTTGACATGTCTAGGGACTAACTATAAGAAATTGACCAAATTTTGACCACTTCGAGAAGAAATCTTCTCACAAATAAATGAAAGACAAAGAATTATTTTGAATTCATATAGGTGCGAAACTCTTCAATGTTGGAGAATTTTCTCCCTACCCCCGATTCTAATAAGCAAATCACTGTGGATGTTTGCCCTTCTTTAGGGATCAGACAGTGTTCATATGCAGGAAGAATCTCTTCTAATGATTCACGCTCTTTTTCCCGCATCCAAACAATAGAGATATGGGGCAGGAACAATCCTGCTAAGCAGGATAAAATTTTCTCACGATCCTGTTCATTAGCTAAAGAAATAAGGATTTTTTGATGATTACGCGAAAAATATGCTTGTGCGGCCATGAGATTCCCTAAAGAAGAAAACTTATGGGTATGCCATCGGGCTTGGGCAATTTGTAGGATATCTTCCGCATAGGTAAGGTAATGCTTCTTTTCTGTAAGCATATGCAATTTGATCAAAGCCTGGCAAACAAGAGCATTTCCCGAAATGGCTTCACCATCAGAGAGATTTTCCTGTTTTAACAGTAATGCCGAGTCTCTACCATCTGTGGTGTAAAATCCTCCACTTTCCGAACGAAAGGATACGATGACCTCTTTCATAAGATCTTCAGCTAGTAATAACCACCGAGCTCCACAACCGGTTTCGTAAAGAGCTAGGGCTCCTAGAATCACCCCGGCGTAATCTTCCAATCCTCCGGAGTATTTGGCGTCGCCATCGCGCCACCTACGCAATAACATGGAGTGTTTGCATAAATTTTTACAAATAAACTCGCCACACTTTTGAGCAACACCGATGTAAGAGAAATCACCGAGGATTCTCCCGGTATACGCTAGTGTGTAAACCATCCAACCATTTTGAAAAGCAAGAGATTGGTCATCTTTGAAAGGCCGTGCTTTTTTCTTTCTATGTAGGAGCAATTTTTCTTTAAGCCTATCGATAATCTCGTGGAATTCTTCTATTGTGCAACCATACTTATCCGTAATTTCTTCGATATCAATATGCGAAGGAATATGAAGAATGTTTCTTCCATTACAAAACCCTTCTCTAGAAATCCCGTAGTATTCACAAAAGATCTCGGCATTTTCTCCCAGCACTTCGCGGATTTCCTCTCCGGACCAGGTGGCGTATCTTCCCTCAGTATCCCCCCAACGTTCTCCATGTTCTGAAGTATAGAAGGCCCCCACCTCAGGATCATAGAGTTCAGAAAGAATATAATGGAGCGTTTGCTTAGCTATAGAACGATACTCAGGTTTGTTCATACAGACCCAAGCATCCAAATAATCTAGTAACAAGAAAGAGTTATCGATCAGACGTTTTTCAAAACAGGGAATTAACCATTTATCATCAATGGTGTAGCAATAAAATCCCCCGCCCAAATGATCGAAAATCCCCCCTTGTGCCATCATGTGCAAAGAACGATCGACAAAAAATAAACTTCTATTATCTTGGTACTCTACACCATAACGCAAGAGAAACTGGCTCAACAAAGCTGGTGGGGTTTTGGGAAACGCTTTTACTCCTCCATAATGGGGATCGATATCATGATATATGGCCTCGACTGTTTTTCGGAGGATACCCTCTTCTAACATTTCTTTTCTTGCGCATCTCTCTATAAACGAAGCAATCTCAAGAATCTTATGCGCTTGACGAACCAGCACATCTCTTTCTTCGGGGTTCTTCCACATCAAATGGAGCCTCTCTATCGTTTGTGAAAACGACGGTAGCCCTAATTTTCCTTCTGCTGCCAAATAATTTGCGGAGAAAAAAGGCAGGAGATCTGGAGTTAAAAATACATTTAATGGCCAAGAAGGAGAACTTTGATGCTCTTCTGATATCGACAGCATTTGTGCGAGATCAAAATACAGGTTCGCCACATGAGGTAATTCTTCTTTATCCACCTTAATATTAATAAAATGTTCGTTGAGTATGGCCGCGATTTCAGGATTTTCGAAGCTTTCCTGAAGCATAACCTGACACCATCGAGAATGTGCACAACCAATAGAAAGGAAAATCGGCTTATCTTCTTTCATAGCCAGGTCAAAAGCCTCGCTACACCAAGGATACCAATTGACCGGCGTATGTGCATAAAGAAGCAAATACGGTGATTTTTCAGTAATAAGTCTGTTCGTATATAGCGGCTGCGACATGATAAAATAAAAAAACCAAAAATCTATACTCCATTTTAGATCAAAAAATGTACTTTTAATATGATTTTATCGTTCAATTTTTATTAAATTACTTATATATAAAGCTATAATTCTAATTAATTTGATTTCAATTTAAACAACGAATAACAAAAGATCTTCATCTTATTGATTTTCAATCACATTGCTTTTGACATGACTTTAGAGCGGCTCCACCAACGTGACAAGATAGCGAGGCCCACTGGCTGGTGTTTAACGTTTTAAGAATATAAGAAAATTATGGTTGGGCTTGATTTCCTAGCGAGGAATACCTACACTAGTACTCTCAAGGAAGAGTGGCAGAGTGGTCGAATGCATCTGATTCGAAATCAGAAGTTCTCTTAAAGGAACCGGGGGTTCGAATCCCTTCTCTTCCGTCATTTGAAAGAATGCAATTTTAGGGAATCAGCCCTGTAGTCTATTCTAAGGGCTTTTCCCTAACTTTTTTAAGATGCTATCCTTGCCCCTCTGGACCCAGGACATAGGTCAGCAAAGACTGAAAATACCTATCGGAGAGTTGGTTACACAATTGCACCCATTGCAGGTGAGCAACTTCAGATTTATAGCTCTTGACGCGTTTTACAGCTGGATTATAGAGCATCCCTATAAAATACACATTGGCTTGTTTGCATGCGGCTTCTGCAGAAATCAGGTTCTCCTGATTCTGATCCAAATAGATTACTTGTTGTGGCAATGTGTCTAAAGTTGAAAATAAAGTGGAAAGAACTTCTTCCATGGTGATGCCGTTAACCAGCCCTCCAGTAAAGAGTATTTGCTCTTCTATAAACATCGCATGTTGAGGTCTACCGAGTGTTTTAAGATGTGGCATCCACCCATCACTCCGGGCGGGTAAGCAGGAAGAAAACATTAGACCTAAAGCTTGGGCAGAACGAAGAAAATGATTCGCCATAGGGATAGGAAATTGAGACACTCCCATGACCCAAGCTTCGGATAAAGCTAAACTTTCTATAGCTTTAGGAACTTCAGGATGAATAAGCTCATACTCTACAGCAAAGGACACAGCGATTCTTTCGCAAAAAGCCTTAGCAAGAGGATCATAATCCGACTGTTCTTTTTTTAGATTTTCTAAACGCTCGTTAAACCAAGAGCTGGTTCCCAGCATTTGTTTAGGGAAGACGAGCGTTTCGTCCAAGCCTAATAAAACCAACGAACCTTTTCTCGCGTATTTATTCACAGCGTGTATATCAGATACTTTGATAATACTTGCTTCTAAAGAAAATACTGAAAAGAAAACTGAGATAAAAAATATTACCTTCATAGCAATGCTCTCAAAGACAAAAAATTGTTTTATTGTACGGAGCATCCCTTTAGGAAGAAATAGTTTTTTATATAAAGCAATCTAAGGATTCAATATGTTCGTAAAACTAAAAAAGGGCCCTAAGCACCCTCTCAGGGGGACAGAGAGGATACTATAAGGCTTGTTTCAAGTAAATAATATTAACTCTTTTGATTAAGAGAATCTAGCGATAATTGCGCTGTAGCATCGGAGATCACCGCCAACGCATGTTCTTCTTGAATCTCAACCGCTGCCGAATAAGGGTAAACATAGGAAAATATGCTTTCTGCAGCAGGATAATATACTAAGCCAAAAAATTTGATCCCCAAATCTATACATTCTCGTCCTAAAGTTTTGATTTCTTCAGGATCATCAGTTAAAAATACTATGTTCTTTGGCATTTTATTTTCATAGATAAACAACAGCTTCATCGCTTCTGAAAACCCTAAAGTACTACAAAATAAAACACCCTCTTGTACTAATGCAGATGTACTGCACCTCTGTGTAGTTTCCAAAAAAAAGTCTTCTGTAGGAAATGCTCGCGAATGCAATTCTATACCGCATTCTTTTAAGCTCTTTAATGTGGAAGAAACGGATTCGATACCTAATGAAGACATCCCCAATAAAGAACATGAACATTCAGCAAGTATCTGAGCAAACCGCTCTGCCACATTTAACTCTAAACATTCTTTACTTATTACTGTATCTATGAGCACCTGTTCTTCAGCCACCCGTTTTTTTGCCTTAAAAAAATCTCCAAAACGCTTAGAAAGCTTTGACAACCTGTTTTGATACCAGCCCGGAGAACCTAGATATTTATGCTGAATTACACTATCTACGTTAATACAAAATAAAGTATCCTCTTTGTTTTTTTCTAAATGTGTAAAAACCTCGTCAAAAGAATAAACCATTGTCATCGGCACATGTTTTTTCTTTGCTGCCTCAGCTGTAGTCAATGTACCTAAGATAGCTACTATAAGTATGGACACCTTAGGAAGATATTTCAGCAGACTTGTCACGTTTGTCACATCTTGGTTATATAAGTGAAAAAGTCATAATAATTTTTTGAAATAAAATCAACAAGAAAGATTTTATCCGCCGAAAAAATTCGTCCCACACTCCTATTTCAACGCTATTTCCCCGTTCATGATAACCACGGAATTCCTTCGGAAAATTCCGTATTTTCCTTGTTCACCCGTGCCTGTCCATACGGTACTTATAAAAAAAAATTCAGAACAGCGTCCTATAGAGATCCGCCTCATAGTCTTTGTTTCTGTACCTACAGAAGGTGTAAAGAACATGCATCCTCAGGATGAGGATAGTGCAGCACAAAGAATCTGGGTGCCGAACACCGCCAATGTCAGTGGATGACTTTCTGCGAGAACAACATGGTAGACAGAAAATGAGGATGGACAACCTTAGAAAGCCTGCTTACATTCAAAAATTTTTTATAGACTTAAAATATTTTTTTGAAGAACATCTGCCCCCTAAATGCTTTTTAGCACATAAAATGAGGATAATTCACACATTGGTTGTTTCAAACTTTCTCCAAGATTAACCATGTCATCTATCTATTACCCTCTCCACAAAATGTCAAAAGTGCATAAAGCCATTTAGCAAAAGCATAAGAACCATCAACAGTATAACGGTTCTTAGTAAATCACATTGTTATTTATGGAGTAAATTATGTGCTGCCCTGGAATTAGCATGAGCTGCCGCTCAAGTCAAGATGCCTATGAAGAAGAAACTATGTCTTTAAATGGGATTACAAAACAACCTGGATCCACTTCAGAATTTAATTTAAAAGTGGGTGATCCGTCATTACTAGATACCATTCGTGCTGCTGGAGACCTTGTCTCTGATGCTTTAAATTCTGCAAGAATACAACGCACCAGCCAATTCTGCCAAGATTCTTGCAGGCCTTGGTGTGCAGACAATTGCTGGAGTCCTTTCCTCTGTTTCTTCGATTGTCTTTGTACCTGCATGATTACTCCTGATGAAAATCTAGGATCTGAAGCAAAATACGATGATTTAACTGATTTTATCCAACAGCAAAGAGATGAGTTTGGTCCTATTTGCGTTGGTATCGCAATGAAAAACGGCCCTTGGGATATTTCTAAACTACTCGCAGAAGGTTTTACTTTATCTGCAGAGCAGAAAACGCTATTTTCAGAAAAATGTGAAGAAGCAAAAAATCAGTTAGGTAGATGCTTAAAAGGAGGCTCTCAACAAGAACTCTTCAAAGTTGCTAATGCTGCGCATCAACTTCCTTCAAAAGGTTCTACAGAGCTAGAAAATGTGAAAAACTCTTTAGAAGAGTCTATCAACATCTCAACTCCTCCTTCTCTTCCCACATGTTTAATTCTTTATCCTTCTGAAAGCCATGACACAGCTGCTCATGAACAAAGATCTGGGTACTCTCTGAATATCCAAAGGTTACAGCACCAACTTAGCCAACTAGAAGTTTTAGATATGAATTCTCAAACGACCGGTTTCTTAGGATTTCAAGCTCGGGCTGCTGTAAATATTTTGTTACTCACTTTAAATAAGTATGTAAATGAGGAGAAAAATATCTTTGATCACCCAGGATTTGGATTGAGCATCGAAGAATCAAAATACCGTACTTTACTTCTTCTTTCCTTACTAGCTTTAGGTTTTGTTCCTTTAGGTGCAGAACAAGAGGTCCCTACGTCTTTAGAACAACTAGAAAATACAAGTAAAGAACTTCGTACAAAAGAGAAACATACGCCTGTATCTTCTGTAGATTCACGATCTTTCGGAACGGAAGTCAAAGTCAACGCAGGAACACTCCATCCTCTGCCTAAATACAGACAAAGAGTTGTTCTTAACGGTCGCTTGACTGAAAATGCTGGAACATCGTGTGTTGACGGGGTCACACCTGGAGACACAAGTGGTGCTCACCTTTGGGATTTCACAAATCCTAAATCTCAAGAAGCTCTTCTCAAAACGGCTAAAAACATCACAGCTATGACTTCAAGTCTATTTTTAAGATAATCATCAACACACGATTAGGGGCGGCTTCCTCCGCCTCTACTATCCCAACACGTCCTTCAACTTATACAGAGATCTCACAATCTTGACTAAGTAAAAACATGAAAACTTTTACATGATTCCGCACCAACCACAACTTCTACCGACTCTCACCTTACCCCCCCTATATTCAGATACCTAAAAAAAAGAAACTCTTGGCAAAAAACAGCACTTTTTGAAAACATGGAAGGCTGTTTTAATCACAAGAGATAAGATGTAAGCATCTTAGCTCCCCCTCTTTTATTATCAGGAGATATCGTATGTGCTGCCCACCTGCTGGATGCGGTTGCAAGTTGACTGTGCAGAAGGAGTCGGTGGTCCTTCACAAGAAAATACACCGCTACAACACAGGGTGATTACCCAACAACCTGGAAAGCAGGTTTCCTTGGATGTTCAAGTTGGAGACGCATCCCTAGTGGAAACCATACAAAAAGCAGGCGCCATAGCAGCCTCTGTGTTAAATGCACCGCAAACACAACGCGGTGCGAGTTATTGCCATAAACATTGTAGCCCTTGGTGTGATAGCCATTGCCCGAATTGGCTTTCCCATTGCTTTCAATGCCTATGTACCTGCATCATCAATCCCCCCGAGGAACCATCAGGAGCTAATCGTGATCTTCTGGACTTCTTAGGTAGTATGAAACAGAAGCATGGCCCGATTGTTTTAGGGCTCGGAATGGAGAAAAGCGGTATTGATTGGACTGCTCTTCTTTCTGAAGGACTCACCTTAACTGGTGAGCAAAAAGAAGATTTTGATCGTTTGTGCATTGAAGCAAAAAAACTTTTAAAGAAACTCTTGGCAGGTGGAATACAACAAGATCTCTTTGATCTGGCTAATGACCCTAACAAAGTTCCTGAAGTAAACGACGTCGATACCATGATGGCAAAACGTGGTTATGGTAATTTCCGCCGTCACAAATGCGATACACCTCCACCATGTTGGGTTATCTATAACAAGGGGGAAGCTCAGGGAGAGCCTTCAGGATCACTACAAAGTGAAATACATTATGCTAAACACCTCGATTATCTCAAACTGCGCTCTCAGCTCTACCATCTTACCGTGGTGGATCTAGGTAGTGGAGATAAGTTCCCTCTAGGAGGAAAAGAGGGGAAAAATGCCTTACAGATATTGAAAAACACGATAGCTTGTTTAGTTGGACACGCCCCATGCTTCACTTTTGGAATTCCAGGTTATGGCCTGAGTTTATCACCCGAGGCCTTGTTAAAGCTGATTATTCTTGCACTTCTCGCATTAGGTTATGCCCCTGCCAGTAGTCAAGGGGAAATTCCTTCCGCAACGTTGGATACATTAAAAAAAGTAGCGGATTTCTTCAAAACGCAATGGGATGCGCACGGTCAATCGTTTATCCCAGGAGATGATACTGATCCTTATGACGATGACGTAAAGATAGATGGTGGAAGAGCGGGAGCGGGGTCCAGAGGCCATCCAGAACAAAGCCATGCCAATGTAGCAGGTCCGGGGGATGAAGATGAGGACGAGGATGAGAACGGATGGTGTTCAAACCATTATCAGGAGCAATTACTCGGATTATGTAATAAAGTCTCCAGCTCCATAGCGTTTCTAGGGTAGCAATTTGAAGATAGGTAGAAATCCGGGGGCGAATTGTCCCCTTGTACTTGAGCAGAGGTTATCTACCTATTAGAAAAGAGAAAGTAGGGATCCCAACCACCAAATCGCCATACCACTGAAGACGATAAGTCCAGCCCACCAAAGATTAGACAAACTACGAATGGCTTTTTCTGGGGAATTTCTCCCTCCCATAGATTCTAAATCTAGCAGCATCTCCATATTATGCTCTGAAAATTCTTTGAAGATTTTCATAACATAAGGATGGTCTTGGAGAATGCGCTCGCCATCTAGCCCTAAGTAGGCGGCATATTTCTTGATAAATCCCTGAGCGTAAATGGGAGAGATGAGCTTGCCTAAATAGCCGTTTTCTATAGCTTCTAAACAGGAGTAACGTATGGATGTCGCTGCTTCTACATCTTTTAAAGATAAGGACTGTTCTTCGCGTTTTGTGCGAAACACCTCTCCTAAATGTAAGAGCTCTTTATGAATTTGTTCTGCCATAGAGATTCCTCTGCGGGTACCTAAATGCTAAACTCTAGATCTTTCTAGAGTCTTCTCGCCTTATTTTCTGTACAATAAGACTCTTTCCTCTGTTTCAAGATCCTGCTCACTTGCGGGAATATACAGGATTCACGTTTAATTTGTACTTCAAAAACCGCATTATACACTATATATCCTTATGCTATGTATAGCATAACAATAAATATACCTAGTAAAAACATACATGGGGATAGAGATTGCCCATCCTAAGTATGCCAAAAGAATTCGACGCTTATGTCCACACCGTTTGTTACTACACTCTCTCCTTCTCTCCACGGCTTACTGAAAGATCGCCTTGAGGAAAAGGGTTTTATTTTCACGCAACCCCAGCACACGATTTTCCAAGCACGTTCTCCTTCGGTAAGCTGTACTCTCTATAACTCGGGGAAACTCGTTGTTCAGGGAAAAGGTGCACAAGAGTTCATTGATTTTTTCTTAGAACCGGAAATTTTATTAACCTTTACCCACAACCGTATGGAGAAGGATCTGCGTCCTCGCCTAGGTGTAGATGAATCCGGGAAAGGAGATTTTTTTGGTCCTCTATGTATTGCGGGAGTCTATGCTCGCGATGCGGAGACTTTGAAAAATCTGTATAAAACAAAAATCCAAGATTCAAAAATGCTCAATGACAACCAAATCCTAGCATTAGCAAAAACCATTCGAGCATGTTCTACATATGATGTGATGATTCTTTATCCTGAGAAATACAACGAACTCTATGCAAAGTTCCATAATCTGAATCTTCTTCTAGCCTGGGCTCATGCGACGATTATCGATCAACTTGCTCCGCGTCCCTCTGGAGAAGTCTTCGCTATCTCAGACCAATTTGCCTCATCAGAAAGTGTTTTACTTCAAGCACTAAGAAAAAAAAGCACGGATATCTCGGTAATTCAAAAAGTCCGTGCTGAGCAAGATATCGTTGTGGCTGCAGCTTCTATATTAGCAAGAGAAGCCTTCATTCATACTATCACCAAACTCGAACAACGTTTTTCTGTAAAGTTACCTAAAGGAGCCTCAGCTCATGTGAAATCTGCAGGGAAAACTATATTAAACACCCAGGGAAAAGAGATTTTATCGCTTGTTTGTAAGACGCATTTCAAAACATTCTATGAAATTTGTGACTCTACAGATATATGACAAGGCGTTATGGAAAACCAACACAAACTGTAGAAATAAAGATCGGCGGATCCCATGCTCTTGTGAAAATGAGTAGTAATCTATCCTATGAAAGTATAGTCTAATTTTCATTAAGATAGGTCAAAATGGCTAACGCCCGTCTTCAAAAAAGACAACCTCTCCTTCTTAAAAAACATTACTGAGAGGATAGTTTCTTGTAGGAGTTGTAAATAGAGATATGTTGAAGTTGTTATTTCATGTGATGACTCTAGCTGGTCATCTTCTCTCCACACCCATCTACATTATTCATGATGCTTGCGGTATCGACAAAGAAACCCGTGAAGCTTCTCCTAAGCCCCATCCTTTTTCCTTACAAACTCAATACCTACAAGTAGAAAAAGCTGACTTTAAAAAATTAGCCAATCAATCCCTGGGCTACCGTCAATTTGACACGACTGTACTGTGTACTCTCCCGATCACATCACAAACTGGAGCCATCTTTTCTACAGGGTATGTAGGAGCGCGTATCCTTTGGGATAATGCTCAGCCTGTAGTTGGAGATCCTAACTCTTTAGGGTACTATACCTTCCAAAAGAAATCGTATTATAGTTATATCTTGCTGTCTGCAGGAGTGTACACCTTGTCATTAAAAAATTGGCAATGGTCTGCAGTTGTATCCAGCCTGATCGATCCGGAAAATATTGAGGCGGGCTATAGCCTCTACCAAGCGGTAATCTCTGGGAAATATCAAGCTACACAGCAACTCTCTGTGATTTTTGGTGTCATTAATGAAACAGGATTGCATCAAGAAAAGGCCTGGCCTTTACTGGGTGCCACATATAAGCCTAGTGACAAACTTACCATCAACTGCATCTATCCGGTCAACTTCTCTGTAGAGTATAATTGCACCTCTGTTTGTGATTTTGGTGCTGCCTATCGCCTCACGCGATTAAGAAAAAAACTCCATCCCAATGATCTTCCTTCTTCTCGGGGTATCTTTGAATACCAAGGCCGGGAAATCGAGGGCAATGTTAAACTCTATCCATGGCCAGGCAGCTTCGTGAAGTTATTCTATGGGTGGTCTATCGGTAGTGATATCTCACTCGCTGATAGCCACAACAATAACGTGACGAGTTATCCGTTTAAATCTTCGGCTTTCTTCAGTGGATCTGCTGTACTTTCTTTTTAGAAGAAAATCCCCAGCATTTATTTTTCACCGTATAAATCACAGGGCTGTTACCGATGCCCTGCCAGAATCCTCTGTGTAAGTTGGAATTTCGATTGTAGTAAATTTTACAACTATCTAGAATGTTCGCATTCTAAAATGTAGGCGCATTTTTAAGGTGAAAATGAATTGTCGTGAAGTTTGTAAAGAAAGCTCACAGATTTATTTTGATTCTACTTTTCCTGAGAGGGTTTTAGCGCGTCGTTGTCAAAATAAAGCGGAGCAATATCCCAAAACAGCCATGGCCATTGAAGTATTCGCCGCTGTTGTTTTTGGGACAATTAAAATTATTACTTTCCCTTTAATGACATTCTCTAACTTATTATCCATTCCCCTTACCTTCATAATCACAGCCATCCGATCAAGAGACTGCAGCCAAGCTCTTTCTTATTTCACTGCTTGGGTGATGAGTTTGCTAATTTCTGCGGTGATCATCTGTACTGTTTTCGGTTTAGTGATGATCTCTCCACAAGTAGTTTTCTTTATGATCGGTGTCTTCGGAGCTCTGGGTGCCAGCGCTACCCTTTTAAACATTCACCGGGAATTATTTCCTGTAAGATCTTTACAAACTCCAGAGATTAAAAGAACTGCCAGCTTAGAAGAAAACACCTCGTCTCCATCCGTCGTAGAACTCTCACCGACACAGAACCAGCAAAATTCTTCTGAAGCCGCAAACCTCGATGCGTAAACTCCAGAAAACGAAAATATTGAATTTTTCATTTTGTTCTTACTAGGTCATATCTCGGGAAATCCTCACCTGAAGTTTTGCTAAGGAGAGGATCTTTACCTAAAATTAACATAGTTAAAGAATAAAACTATCACAACTAAACGAAGATAACTTTTATAATATAATTTACCAGTTGTTAACTAACACATTTAAAACTGTTTTAACAACTAAAGACTATACAAAGAAAAATAGAGCTGAATACATGGGCAATCCTTTAGATCCTTTAGGGCAATCACACCAACCGATTCCAAGAAATCACGTACCTGCATCGCCTACAAGCATAGGTAAGCGTATCGGAGCGACTTCCACAGGATTTTTTGGCAGGCTGCTTTCTCTTCCTGATCGTAATCCCAAGATGCGTTACATCTTTGACATAGGGATAATTGCTATTGCTGTGATCTCGATCATTGGTATTCTTGTCACCTCTCAGGGGCAAGGTTTATTACTCTTTGGATTAATTCCCGGGTTTATCTTTGGTGCTTTGGGATTGACTATGCTCGTTTCTGATATTGCCGACACACCAAAGTCACAAAAAATTGCCGACACGATCACAGCTGTTCTTTTACCCTTTATTCTTCTAGGCATTGCTTCGGCTTTAATTGCCTCTGCCTACTTCACTGCGGGAGGTAGTACGCTTATTCTGACGAATCCTCAATTCCTTATGGGCTTTATGACCATAGGTCTGGCGTTAGTATCATTGAGTAAGGTCACGTTCCAACACTTTAAAACTCAAGCTTTAATCAAGGCTCAGCAAAAAGTTATAGACATTTCCGAGCAGTCTATCACTCCCAATGCACCTTCTGAAAGAGATGCCAGACGTGTTTCTCAGGAAAGAAGACGAGATTTTGCTTCCGAGGCTCGACGTGAGCATGCAGATCAAGAAAATCGCACGAATGCCCGGCATAGATACGTCAGACAAAACTCCCAAGGAGTGCTGCATCATACATCTGGCAATCACCTAGAAGCCTCAGAAGCGGATTCTGACTTTATATCCTTAGAAAATGAAGAACACTCTCTATTTTCACCTAGGGACTTCTCATTCCTTCATGACTTATATAATCCATTTTCTCCTAACTACCAAGCTCCCTCGTCATCATTACCTCTAGAGGAGTCGTCATCTGCTGTACAGAACCTTCCTTTAGGTCAGGCTGTGACTAGCGAGCCTGTAAGGCCAGGGCCTCTTACCTCCACACCACGGAGGGTAAGTCGCGTAGAATCGGTAACTTCAACAAAATCCCGTAGTAGAGACGAAGAACAACAAAGTAGAGATCAGAGTCATAGCGATGACGAATCTTCTGATACGGAAGGTTCGGAATTAGAAAACCCACGCGATAGGAAAAAACGAAAGAAGAAAAACTAAGTTTTTTGGACGTCGACGTAGGCAAAATAAAAGAGCTCTTTTGACGTTAAAAACGTCAAAAGAGCCTCCGTTCCCTTAGATACGCAATAGCATAAGACAAACGATAAGATTTTTCAATTATTATTTACTTAATTCCACAAGCAAAAGTTCATTTACCCTATTTGGAGGGGCCTTGCCCTGGGTACGTTTCATAATTTGCCCAACTAAAAATCCTAACGCCTTGGTCTTACCACTTTTGTAGTCTACGACAGACTGCGGATTTGCGGTAATCACCTCGGAAATGATCGCCACCAACGCACTTTCATCTGTCATGGGCAACATTTCAGGATTTTCTTTGAGGATAGTCTCAGGACTCTTTTCAGGAGATTCCATCATCATGTCTGCGATATCCTTAGCGATCTTTCCGGTAATCACGCCTTGATCAATAAAATTCACAAGCTGAGCTACACTACTGGGCAGGATACCTGAGAAAGCGAGATTCTTACCCTTGAGTTTACAACGTCCGGCAAACTCAACAGTTAACCAATTAGAAAGGGCTCTGTAGTTTTTACATTCCTGAGCGGCTAATTCAAAGAAGTGCGCACTATGCTTATCGCTAATTAAAATGGCAGCGATGTCTTCGGCAAGAGCATATTCGTGCAAATACCTTTGGTATTTGTTGAAAGGGAGCTCGGGAAGCGTATGACGAATTTCATCAATATATGCTTCTGTTAATTGCAATACTGGGAGATCAGGCTCTATGAAATACTTGTAATCTTCAGCTCGTTCCTTAAGACGCATCAACACTGTTTTTTTCTTTTCAGGATCCCAACGGTATGTCGCTCCTGGAATAACAGTTTTGGGGTCTGCATTTGGATTGTCTAAATATGCATCGATCTGACGACAACGCTCGGCTTCTAGAGCTTGGGCCATAAAAGCAAAGGAGTTCATATTTTTAATTTCTACTTTATTGCGTAGTTCTTCGCTACCTTTAGGACGTACGGATATGTTTACATCAAAGCGTACCGAGCCTTCTTCCATATTACAGTCAGAAATGCCTATGTAGTCTAATAAGGATACCAAAGCTGTGGCATAAGCAACAGCATCATCAGCACAAAACATGCACGGCTTAGACACAATCTCTATTAAAGGTACACCAGCGCGGTTATAATCTACTCCAGCAAATTCTCCGAAATGTTTTAGCATACCGGCATCATCTTCGATATGCGCTTGAGCCAGTTCAAAATGACGTTCCTCACCGTGAACGATAGCTTTTATATGTCCTCCTCGCACAATAGGATGTTCGAATTGGGTAATTTGAAAATTCCTTGGGCTATCGGGATAAAAATAGGACTTTCTATCAAAACGGCTGAGCAAAGCTACTTCGCCTTCAACAGCACAACCAAATAAAACAGCCTTTCTCACTGCTTCTTTATTCAGTACTGGCAGTGACCCCGGCATGCCGGTGCATACAGGAGAGATGTTTGTATTAGGTTCGTCTCCAAAACGGTTGCGTGCACAACTGAACAATTTAGATTTTGTGTTTAATTCTACGTGGACTTCAAGACCTATGACGGATTCCCAATCAGCATAAACGTCGCTCATTATTTCACCTCTCCATCAACAAGTTTGTTACATCCTTTAGGGTATAAATTCTTAATTCCTGAATGTTCTTGGAAGCTATAGCCTACCTGGCACACCTGTTGATCTTTACCCTTTTGTCCAATCACCTGGAATCCTAGAGGCAGCCCTTCTCGAGAAAACCCTGAAGGAACGGCGATAGCTGGGAGGTAGGCTAAATTCATAGCCACGGTATAGATATCCTGGAGATATAGAGAGGTAGGATCAAGGATTTCGCCATCGGCGAATGCTGGGCATGAGCATACAGGCATCGCAATCACATCACACTTTTCATAAGCTTTTTGAAAAGCTTGAATGATTTTTGCTCGAATTGCGGAGCCTTTCTTATAATAGACATTTTGGCGCTCAGTGGATAACACATAGTTACCTAAAAGAATCCTACGCATGACTTCCTTACCGAAGCCTTGTACGCGGGAGATCGTATAAATATCTTCTATACTATGCGCTTCTGGAGAACGATAGCCGTAACGAATACCATCAAATCTTGCAAGATTTGTTGCGGCTTCTGCAGAAGCGACAATGTAGTAAACAGAGACAGCGTGATCTAAGATGTTAAGATCCACTTCAACAATGCGGCTACCCTGACGTTCCAAAATACTTAAAGAGGCAAAGAAATTCTCTTTAACATCATCACGTAAACCGTCTAAAAATCCCATAGGCACGCCGATCAAACTCGGAACGTCTAAAGACAAGGCCTCTTGGAAAGATCCTGTAAAAAACTTCTGAGAAGTTGCATCTCTATCATCCTTACCTGCGAATACATCCATAGCTAAGGCGACATCTTCGACAACTGTTGTTAAAGGGCCTATCTGATCTAATGAAGACCCAAAAGCGACTAAACCGTAACGGGAGACGGCTCCATAGGAGGGCTTAAACCCCACAACTCCACAAAATGCTGCTGGCTGACGTATAGATCCACCGGTATCCGAACCTAACGCTATAGGACAAAATCTTGCAGAAACTGCGGCGGCGGATCCCCCTGAAGATCCTCCTGGCACACAGGATAAACCCCAAGGATTTTTCGTAGGATGGAAAGCAGAATACTGCGTTGTCGATCCCATAGCAAACTCATCCATATTGAGTTTGCCTAAAATGACCCCATCTTCAGCTTCTATCCGTTCGACGACTGTAGCATCAAAAGGCGCTATATAATTTTCTAACATTTTAGAAGCACAAGTGGTGCGCAAACCCCGAATATGAATATTATCTTTTATCCCGATGGGGACACCTGCGAGTTTCCCCAAAGGTTCTCCTCGCGCCACTTTCGCATCTATGATAGCTGCTTTCTCATAAGCTCTTTCTTCACAAAGAGAAAGAAAAGCTCCTATCTGATTGTCTTCTGTTTTTATTCTATTATAAAAATACTTTGCTATTGCTGTAGCTGAAGACTCTCCACTCACTACGGCATTTCTTAACTCTAAGGCACTCTTCTGATACATATCTTCCTAAAACTGTGATCTCTACTTAATGACTGTGGGTACTTTTACTAATCCCCCTAAGGATTCAGGGACATTAGTTAGAAACTCCTCACGAGAGAAACTTGAGGCAACGATATCTTCTCGTAAATCTTCGGGACTGATCACATGGGATAAACCAACCTCAATAACCACGTCGGTTACATCCATAGCGATGGATGCTGCCATAGTTTTAATGACTTCATTTAAAGAACTTTCATACTCTTGAATAAACTCTTCGCTTAATTCCAGAGCTGAACTCTTCGCCAGAAGTATAATGTCTTCTCTAGTTACATAGGGTTGTGTCATTTTTCTAATCCCGGTAGTTTATTCCGATGAAGCTAATATTCACTTTGAGTTTTTATAACAAAAAACTTCTTGCACAACTTAACTCCTTGTATACAAAAAGTCAATGTCTCCCCAATAGCCTGAGAACAAAAAAAAACTTTATTAAATTATAAAAAAGATTAAAAGATGGAATTAAGTATACATCACTTAGGAGAAAAGCAATGCTAGGCAAACTCGTTCGGGGACTATCCTCTCTTATTGTTGTTCTTGGTGCATTGAACGTAGGAATTATAGGATTAACTCATCATAAAGTAAACCTTATTGCTCGACTATGCGGGGGCGCAAGTGCAACAGCAACACAAATTACTTACATTATTATTGGAATCGCTGGGGTGATTTCTTTAGTCAGTTTTTGTAGTTGTCGTGCTAGAAAACACCAAAATGGAGATTGCTGTCCTAAAGGACACACATCTCATCATTGTGATCCCAAAAATTAAATTCCCTTCTTAAGCAAATCGAGATTTCTTCCTAAAATAATTCTCCTAGTTTTATAGAAGTTAAAGAGAAAAATCAAAAGCTGCGAGATTTTCCGTAGCTTTTGATATTTTTCATTTCCAATATCTCTCCAGTTATTCCCCTGTTTCCTCTCGTCTAATGTCTCTTGATTTTTTAATTTCCACTACCTATTGCGTTGAGCAATCCTTTTTATCACCAAAAGAACCTTGTTATGAAGTCTTCTGTTCCTTGGTTGTTAATCTCATCAGCGATTACATTCCCTCTATCATCTCTTGCTACTGAAAAAGCTGCGCTATCCTCTGCACCTCAAAACACAGGGGAACAAACACTAAGCTCTAGCGATAATTACGATGGAAGCAGTTCATCCGACACGCCTTTCACATGTAAAAATTCCTCTTTTGCCTCAGGAACTACTTATACTCTTACCAGTGATGTATCCTTTACCAACGTAAGCAAAACTCAAGATCCTAAATCACAACAATCCACCGCGGAATCACAAAATAGCTCTCAAGATACAGATAAGACGGATTCTCCATCCGCCCCAACCACAGACCAAAGCTCTGATATAGAAAATAATAAGGACTCTAAAGGAGAAGAAGAAGAAAATCATCCACCCCATGTTCTACCAGAACATTCCCCGACAGTGGATACAGGTGAAGAGGTCACGGCTCCTACTGAAGTTCCAGGAACTTCTGAAACTATAGAAACTGTTGGAACTCCAGGAGCTTCTGGAACTCAAGGAGCACCTGAAGACAAACAAGATAAAGAATCTTCTGAAGAGGCAGGCAGTACAAAAGTAGAAGAAAAGACAGAAGCAGATCACGAAGCTAAAGAAACTGAAAAAGAAAAGGAAACTTTAGAAAGTTCACTACCCCATACCCCCTTATCTTTCACCGCATCATCGGATGTTGCCAATGAGCATGGCTCTCCAAGTCCTGAAACCAAAACACCACCGACTGCGGTAGCATCGCAAGCCAATGGTGAAACTAACAAAAGTTGTTTCTCCAATACGGATGGCTCTCTTACTTTCGTTGGGGGCAATCACTCGTTAACTTTTAGTAACATTAGCGTAACAGCTCCAGGATCTGCTATAAACAACAGTGCGGGATCTGCTCTCACATTTTCAGGATTTAAAGACCTGTCTTTTGTTTGTGCTACAAACCAAGATCAAACAAAAGCGGATAGTGCAATCTATGTAGGCCCCAAAGCAACTAGTGGTGATGGTGAACTCAGTGTACAAGCAGAGGGAAGCAAAGCAAATTCACATACTGAAGGTAGTGTTAACACGGCTTTAATCAAGTATGCAGGAATACCCGCGGATGCTACTGCTACAAATGGAGAATCTCAAGAAGATCCTGCTACAAATGTCGCACCTGCCACTCAAGGTGGCGCGGAAAAAGAAGAGGCTGCGAATTCTCCTGACATTATCCTTAAACAAAATGTAAATATCACATTTAGTAGCAACTCCTCTAAGACAGCGGGTGGAGCTATCCGTGTTTCCGGATCAGCAACCATAGAAAATAACACTGGCACGTGCACTTTCTCGAACAATAATGCTAAAGAGCAAGGCGGGGCCATCTCTGTTAATGGCAACTGCGATATCACAGGGAATAAAAACGTTGTCTTCTCTGGCAACCAAGCTCAAGAAATCCCCGCGCCTTCAATAGTTACTGTGGAAGAAGCTGCTGTCGAGGAACCAGTAGAGGCTAAAGGATCTGGTGGGGCAATTTATTGCGTAAAAGCGCCGATTTCTATTCCTGCTACGCCTATCCAACCACCTAAACAAACGCTTCCATCTCTAAAATCAGCCGCACTATCAGGAGAAACGCATGCGAAAGTCGCACAAAAAGAAGAACCTTCTCCTGATCCCTGTTTAACTATCTCAGGCAATGCTTCAGTTATATTTGATAATAACTCTTCTACAGTTACAGGCGGGGCTATTCATGCTAAGAAAGTCGTTTTATCCTCTAGTGGAAACATGACTTTCTCCAATAACTCCTCGGGAAAAGGTGGAGCGATTTATATTGCCGATGGTGGTGATATCAGCATCACTGCTACTACAGGATCAATTATCTTCCAAGGCAATAAAGTTACAGCAGCTGATTCAATTACGCTACCTACAAAGAAAGAAATAGCCATAGCTGCTGAATCTATTGAAGAGAAAACAGATCCTTCTCAAGCAAGTGGTAGTGCATCTGCAGGCATGACCTCAGCATTTTTCACTTTGGCGAATAAAGCAGAAATACCAGCTGAATCACAAGCTAAAGAAAATAGTAAACCTACGTGTAACTCGATTCATTTAGGTAGTGGCGCTAAAATTTCACAGCTACGTGCGCAAACAGGACAAACCATCTTTTTCTATGATCCTATCACAACTACAGCACCGGCTGCTGCTGCAGTTGTTACCGCAAAACAACCAGAGGCTTCCCTTGCTAAAGCGACCTCTGGGATCCCCGCTTCAGCGTCTGCAGTATCTGTGCCCGCCCCTGCTCCAACAAAAACTCCTCTAAAAATCAACGCTCCAGACACACAAGATCCAGAAATACAGAAAGTTGCAGCTGAAGCAGCCCAACAATCTGCAGTGTATAACGGAAAAATTGTATTTTCAGGAGAGAAGCTCTCAAGTGAAGATGCTAAAAATCCTTTAAATGCAACAAGTGTTATTCATAACGATGTATCTCTTGAAGCCGGAACTCTTGTTTTAAGCAGTGGTGCAGGTCTTCTTGTGGATTCTTTCACTCAGAAAGAAGGCTCTTTAATCGTGATGGATGGAGGAACCTCCATCATCACTAATGTGACTCCTGCAAGCGAAGGTCTACAAAGTCGGTCTACACCGCCATCTCCTAAAAATGCGATTCCTGTAATCAGGGCTGTATCCAAAGTCATAGCGTCTTCTTTAATCAACCTCAGAGAAAGAGCCGATTCTGGGGCAGGAGCTGTGGTTCCTACAATAGAAGAAAGTCCCGATGGCTCGATTACCATTACCAACCTTGCTGTGAACTTAGATTCTTTAGAGAATGGAAAAGTCATTACCCTAGCAGCTAAAGGAGGAAGCGGTAGTGTTACCTTAACTGGGGATTTACAATTCCAAGATAGTAGCCAAAATTTCTATGACAACCCCTTATTAAATAAGAATTTCACATTAAACTTCTTAGATATTTCTGCGCCCGATGCAGAGAAAATCCATACCGAGGGCTTCAATATCATCCCTCAAGGAGCTACAAGTTCTAATCTTGGTTATCAAGGAAAATGGGAAGTTACTGAAGTTAAAGACTCGAGTGGAAAAGTCTCATTCGAAATGAAATGGGTGTCTACGGGTTACATACCGACAGCTAATCGACGTGCTACGCTCGTCCCTAATAGCGTATGGTGTTCTGCTATTGATATGCGTGCATTTCAAAATCTTGTTGAAGTTAGCACCGAAGGTGAAGACTTCCACAGAGGCTTATGGATTTCAGGGATTTCGAACTTCTTTCATAAAGACTCTACGAAAGTACAAGAAGGATTCCGTCATATCAGCTCTGGATATGTTGTTGGTGTAAGCACACAACCTATCTCTAATAAAGTGATGGATCTTGCTTTCTGTCAAATGTTAGGGAAATCTAAAGATTACCGCCTTGCAGATGCTCGATCTCATGTCTATGCAGCTTCTATCCATACAAAATGCGAGAAGTTAGTTAACCACTATACATTTTCGAAGAGAAAAGGAGCTATACTTGCACGCAAGCCTGAGAAGTCCCCTATCATCTTTGATGCACAACTCAGTTATAGCTTAAGTCATAACTCTATGACGACAAAGCATACACCCAATCCTTCATCGAGAGGAAAATGGAACAACCACTGCGTAGCTGGTGAACTTGGAAGTTACCTTCCTATACTTGTGGATCATCCGGCAATTGAAGAACTCTTTCCTTTTGTTAAGCTGCATATAGTCTTTGTACAACAAGAAGATTTCAAAGAAACCCAAGGAGGAACTGAAAATAGGAACTTCCAAAGTGCGCACTTTGTCAACGTTTCCTTGCCTCTTGGTGTGAGATTTGAAAAAACAAACAAGCTCAACACCTACAATATCAGGCTTGCATATCAACCGGATATTTATCGCGATGCTCCAAAATCTAAAGTCTTTTTACCTTCTGTACATACTGCTTGGTCTACAGGAGCAACAAATTTATCGCGACAAGCCATGATCCTTGATGGTTCTGATCATCACCATTTAACAGACAACCTAGAAGTATTTTGCCATGGAGCTTTTGAACTCCGAGGATCGTCTAGAAATTACAACGTGGACATAGGGGGTAGATACAAATTCTAACAAGCAGTCCTCTCTAGAACGCAGGGGCCTCTTACCAAAAATGACAAAAACATGTCAAGTCTTTTCTGTATTAGACTTGCTTTCTTTTGTATCTTTGAGTATTTAACGAAACTGTTTTTTTCATTTCACCACAAGTGTATAAAATGAGGCCTTCTTTATATAAGATTTTAATATCGTCGACGCTGACGATACCAATATCTTTTCACTTCTCGCAATTGCATGCAGAAGTGGCTTTAACTCAAGAATCTATTCTCGATGCAAATGGAGCATTCAGTCCGCAATCTACAAGCACTGCGGGAGGAACGATTTACAACGTCGAGAGTGATATTTCTATTGTAGATGTAGGACAGACAGCGGCTCTTGCTTCCTCAGCTTTTGTTCAGACTGCAGACAACCTAACTTTCAAAGGGAACAACCATAGCTTATCCATAACGAACGCGAATGCCGGAGCTAATCCTGCGGGAATTAACGTTAACACTGCCGATAAGATTCTTACGCTGACAGATTTTTCTAAGTTGAGCTTTAAGGAATGCCCATCTTCTCTAGTGAATACTGGAAAAGGGGCTATGAAATCCGGAGGAGCATTAAACTTAGCGAATAATGCCAGTATTCTGTTTGATCAGAACTATTCCGCTGAGAATGGTGGAGCCATCTCTTGCAAAGCTTTTTCTCTAACCGGCTCGAGCAAAGAAATCAGCTTCACCACTAACTCTACTGCGAAAAAAGGTGGAGCGATTGCTGCTACGGGAATAGCTCATCTTTCGGACAACCAAGGCACAATCAGATTTTCTGGGAACACTGCTGTGAATTCTGGGGGAGCAGTATATTCAGAAGCTTCTATGACGATTGCAGGTAACAACCACGTTGCTTTTAGCAACAATGCTGTTTCCGGTTCATCTGATGGTTGCGGTGGAGCTATCCATTGTAGCAAAACAGGTTCAGCACCGACCCTTACTATAAGAGATAACAAAGTCTTGATTTTTGAGGAAAATACTTCTTCAGCAAAAGGTGGAGCGATTTACACCGATAAACTCATATTGACTTCTGGTGGGCCTACGGCATTTATCAATAACAAAGTTACCCATGCTACACCTAAGGGTGGAGCTATTGGTATTGCTGCCAATGGAGAATGTAGCTTAACCGCTGAACATGGGGATATTACTTTTGATAATAACCTGATGGCCACACAAGACAATGCTACAATAAAAAGAAATGCCATTAACATTGAAGGCAATGGTAAATTCGTCAACTTACGTGCAGCGTCTGGAAAGACGATTTCTTTCTATGATCCTATCACAGTTGAAGGTAATGCTGCTGATCTTCTCACTTTGAATAAAGCTGAGGGTGATAAAACGTATAATGGAAGAATTATTTTTTCAGGAGAAAAGCTCACTGAAGAACAAGCTGCTGTTGCGGATAACCTAAAGACAACATTTACACAGCCTATCACTTTAGCTGCTGGTGAACTTGTGTTACGCAGCGGTGTGGAAGTAGAAGCAAAAACAGTCGTGCAAACAGCAGGATCTTTGATTCTGATGGATGCAGGCACAAAGTTATCCGCAAAAACAGAAGATGCTACACTGACGAATCTGGCTATTAATCCGAATACCTTAGATGGGAAAAAATTCGCCGTAGTCGATGCCGTTGCTGCTGGGAAGAATGTGACTTTATCAGGTGCTATTGGCGTTATTGATCCTACAGGGAAGTTTTATGAAAACCATAAGCTAAATGATACGTTAGCTTTAGGAGGAATTCAACTTTCTGGGAAAGGTTCGGTGACAACAACCAACGTGCCTAGTCATGTTGTTGGTGTTGCTGAAACCCACTATGGTTATCAAGGAAACTGGTCTGTCAGTTGGGTCAAAGATAATAACTCTGATCCTAAAACACAAACAGCAATCTTTACCTGGAATAAAACAGGATATGTTCCAAATCCTGAACGTCGTGCTCCGCTAGTACTCAATAGCCTTTGGGGATCCTTTATAGATTTACGTTCTATTCAAGATGTCTTGGAACGTAGTGTTGATAGTATTCTTGAGACACGTCGTGGTTTGTGGGTCTCTGGAATTGGGAACTTCTTCCATAAAGATCGGAATGCTGAAAATCGCAAATTCCGTCATATCAGTTCGGGATATGTGTTAGGAGCCACAACAAATACCTCGAGAGAGGATTCTCTTAGTGTGGCTTTCTGTCAGTTATTTGCAAAAGATAAAGACTACCTTGTAAGCAAGAACGCCGCAAACGTCTATGCGGGTTCTGTATATTATCAGCATGTGAGCAAGTTTGATGATCTCACGCGGTTATTTAATGGGCCTAACACGTGTTGTTCAGGGTTTTCTAAAGAGATTCCTATTTTCTTGGATGCACAAATTACCTATTGCCACACGGCCAACAACATGACAACGTCCTATACAGACTATCCTGAAGTGAAAGGTTCTTGGGGTAATGATACCCTGGGCTTAACTTTGTCTACTAGCGTACCTATCCCGGTATTTAGTTCTTCTATCTTTGATAGTTATGCACCGTTTGCAAAATTACAAGTTGTCTATGCGCACCAAGATGACTTTAAAGAACCAACAACAGAAGGCCGGGTCTTTGAAAGCAGCGATCTTCTCAACGTTTCTGTACCTATAGGTATAAAATTTGAGAAACTCTCCTATGGAGAGAGAAGTGCTTATGATCTTACACTGATGTATATACCTGATGTGTACCGTCATAATCCAAGCTGTATGACAGGATTGGCGATCAATGACGTTTCCTGGTTAACCACAGCTACGAATCTTGCTAGACAAGCTTTCATAGTTCGCGCGGGTAACCATATTGCCTTAACCTCTGGTGTTGAGATGTTCAGTCAGTTTGGTTTCGAATTACGAAGCTCTTCAAGAAATTATAACGTAGATCTTGGCGCTAAGGTCGCGTTCTAAAAAGCTCCCCCCTGCCCAGCTCTGGGCAGGGTTCTCCTTATTCTAGTCTAGACAATCCCCTTGACTTTTAATTATTTTTATGATCGGTTTGGGATATCTCAAATCACCCAAAGCATGAATTTATGAAACATCCAGTTTACTGGTTTTTAATATCCTCGAGCTTAATCGTCTCGAACTCATTATACTCCGAGGAACCAGATCAAAAAACCTTGACCTCTGCGCATAGCTACAATGGAAACACGAATAGTGAGCCATTCAATCCATTATCAACTAGCAATTCAAACGGTACAATATACACGTGTACAGGGAATATATGTATTGCCTATGCGGGGTTAGATGGCTCGGGCTTATCCAGTAGTTGTTTCACTGATACTGCTGGAAACCTTTCCTTCTTGGGAAATGGTTACACACTGTGTTTTGATAATATTACTACACAATCTAGTCACCCCGGAGCTATTAGTGTTAGTGGTACCAATAAAACCTTAGACATCTCAGGATTTTCCTTATTTTCATGTGCCTATTGCCCTCCAGGAGCAACCGGCTACGGAGCCATCAAAGCTGTAGGGAATACCACTATCAAAGATAACTCTAGTCTCGTCTTCCATAAAAACTGCTCTACAGGAGAAGGTGGGGCTATTCAGTGTAAAGCAAGCAGTAGTGAAGCTGAATTAAAAATAGAAAATAATCAAAATCTTGTTTTCGCAGAAAACTCCTCCTCTTCAAGCGGCGGGGCTATTTATGCTGATAAACTCACCATTGTCTCAGGTGGACCTACGTTATTTTCTAATAACTCCGTATCCGCTTCTTCACCTAAAGGTGGAGCCATTTGCATAAAAGATTCAGGTGGTGAATGTAGCTTAACCGCTGATCTCGGAGATATCACCTTTGATGGGAACAAAATCATCAAAACTAATGGTGGAAGTCCTACAGTAACAAGAAATTCCATCGATCTCGGCTCTAGCGGAAAATTTACAAAACTAAATGCTAAAGAAGGTTTCGGGATTTTCTTCTATGACCCTATTACTGGAGGAGGATCTGATGAATTAAATATTAATAAACAAGACACTGTTGATTATACAGGCAAGATCGTCTTCTCTGGTGAAAGATTATCAGATGAAGAAAAAAAGGTTGCGGCCAATCTGAAATCAGATTTCAAACAACCCTTAAAAATCGGTTCCGGATCTTTAATCCTTAAAGATGGTGTCACTCTAGAAACGAAATCCTTCACGCAAACAGAGGGCGCTACCGTTGTCATGGACCTAGGGACTACGTTACAAACGCCTTCCTCAGGTGGAGAAACCATCACCCTAACTAATTTGGATATTAACGTCGCCTCATTGGGAGGGGGGGGGGTCGCTCCAGATCCTGCTAAAGTCGAAGCAACAACTGAAAGTAAAACAGTCACAATCAATGCTGTCAATCTAGTCGATGACAATGGCAATGCCTACGAGTATCCTATACTTGCTGCATCTCAGCCTTTCACAGCAATAGAAGTAAGATCTGGGTCTAGCGGCTCTATTACTAAACCCACAACCAATCTAGAAAACTATACCCCTCCTACCCATTACGGTTATCAAGGTAATTGGACGGTCACTTGGAAACAAGGATCAAGCGCCCAAGAAAAAACAGCCACTCTAACTTGGGAACAAACTGGTTACTCCCCTAACCCAGAACGTCAAGGATCTTTAGTTCCGAATACTCTCTGGGGTTCCTTCTCTGACATCAGAGCTATACAAAACTTAATGGATATCAGCGTCAATGGTGCTGATTACCATAGAGGTTTTTGGGTATCCGGTCTAGGAAACTTCTTACATAAAAGTGGCTCAGATACTAAACGAAAATTCCGCCACAATAGTGCCGGATACGCCTTAGGCGTCTACGCGCAAACTCCTTCAGAAGACGTATTCAGTGCGGCTTTCTGCCAACTCTTCGGAAAAGACAAAGACTATTTAGTCTCTAAAAATAGTTCCACTGTCTATGCAGGTTCCATCTATTATCAACATATTTCTTATTGGAATACCTGGAATACGTTGCTACAAAATACTCTCGGTGCGGAAGCTCCGTTAGTCCTTAACGCACAGTTAGCTTATTGTCATGCTTCTAATAATATGAAGACAAACATGACAGACACCTACGCTCCTCCCAAAACAACATATTCAGAAATCAAAGGTGATTGGGGAAATGATTGTTTCGGAGTCGAGTTCGGAGCTAAAGCGCCCATAGAAACGGCATCTCTCCTCTTCGATATGTATTCACCTTTCGTGAAGCTACAACTTGTGCATGCGCACCAAGATGACTTTAAGGAAAACAATAGCGATCAAGGAAGATACTTTGAAAGTAATAACCTCACCAACTTATCTATGCCCATAGGTGTGAAATTGGAAAAATTCTCTCACAAGGATACCGCTTCTTACAACCTTACCCTGGCTTATGCTCCAGATATCGTAAGAAGCAACCCTGACTGTACTGCCTCTCTGTTAGTGAGCCCAACCTCTGCTGTCTGGGTAACTAAAGCTAATAACCTTGCGCGGCATGCTTTCATATTACAAGCAGGAAATTACTTGGCTTTAACTCGCAACACGGAGCTCTTCAGTCAATTCGGTTTCGAACTCCGAGGTTCTTGCCGCACCTATAACATAGATCTCGGATCGAAGATCCAGTTCTAATCTCATCCACCTCCCCTGCTCCGTAGACACGGAGCAGGGCCTCCCTTTGTCTACTCTAGCTGGTGACCTTGACTTTTAATTATTTTTATGATCGAGTTAGGATATCTCAAATCACCCAAAGCATGAATTTATGAAACATCCAGTCTACTGGTTCTTAATATCCTCGAGCCTATTTGCCTCGAATTCTTTGAGCTTCGCTAACGACGCTCAAACAGCCTTAACTCCCTCCGATAGCTATAATGGAAATGTGACCTCTGAGGAGTTCCAGGTAAAAGAAACTTCATCAGGAACAACGTATACTTGTGAAGGCAATGTGTGTATCTCCTTTGCAGGGAAAGATTCAGGTCTAAAGAAAAGTTGTTTCTCAGCTACTGATAACCTTACCTTCCTAGGAAACGGGTATACTCTTTGCTTTGATAATATTACTACTACAGCTAGTAACCCCGGAGCCATTAATGTTCAAGGTCAAGGAAAAACCTTAGGCATCTCAGGATTTTCTTTATTTTCATGTGCTTATTGTCCTCCAGGCACAACTGGTTACGGAGCTATACAGACTAAAGGCAACACAACTTTAAAAGATAACTCTAGTCTTGTCTTCCATAAAAACTGCTCAACAGCAGAAGGTGGGGCTATCCAGTGTAAAGGAAGCAGTGATGCTGAATTAAAAATAGAAAATAATCAGAATCTGGTTTTCTCAGAAAACTCCTCCACTTCAAAAGGCGGGGCTATTTATGCTGATAAACTCACCATTGTCTCAGGTGGGCCTACATTATTTTCTAACAACTCTGTATCCAACGGTTCATCCCCTAAAGGCGGAGCTATTAGCATAAAAGATTCAAGTGGTGAATGTAGCCTAACCGCTGATCTCGGAGATATTACCTTCGATGGGAACAAAATCATCAAAACTAGTGGTGGAAGTTCTACAGTAACAAGAAATTCCATAGATCTCGGCACAGGGAAATTTACAAAGCTACGTGCTAAAGACGGCTTCGGAATTTTCTTCTATGACCCTATTACTGGGGGAGGATCTGATGAACTAAACATTAATAAAAAAGAAACTGTTGATTATACAGGAAAGATCGTCTTCTCAGGTGAAAAATTATCCGATGAAGAAAAAGCACGAGCGGAAAACCTAGCTTCTACTTTCAACCAACCCATCACATTATCAGCAGGATCTCTTGTACTTAAAGATGGTGTATCTGTAACCGCAAAACAAGTAACGCAGGAAGCGGGATCTACCGTTGTCATGGATCTAGGGACCACATTACAGACGCCTTCTTCAGGTGGAGAAACCATCACCCTAACTAATCTAGATATTAACATCGCCTCGTTGGGGGGGGGGGGGTACCTCTCCTGCTAAACTCGCAACAAATACAGCAAGTCAAGCTATAACTATTAACGCTGTCAATCTAGTCGATGCTGATGGCAATGCTTATGAAGATCCTATTCTTGCTACGTCTAAACCTTTCACAGCAATAGTAGCTACAACTAACGCTAGTACAGTCACACAGCCTACAGATAATCTAACAAATTATGTCCCTCCTACTCATTACGGTTACCAAGGAAATTGGACAGTAACTTGGGACACCGAAACAGCTACAAAAACAGCCACTCTAACTTGGGAACAAACTGGCTACTCCCCTAACCCAGAACGTCAAGGACCTTTAGTCCCGAATACTCTTTGGGGTGCATTCTCTGACCTCAGAGCTATACAAAACTTAATGGATATTAGCGTCAATGGCGCTGACTACCATAGAGGTTTTTGGGTATCCGGTCTAGCTAACTTCTTACACAAAAGTGGCTCTGATACTAAACGCAAGTTCCGTCACAATAGCGCCGGATACGCTTTAGGCGTCTACGCAAAAACTCCTTCTGATGATATTTTCAGTGCGGCTTTCTGCCAACTCTTCGGAAAGGACAAAGACTATTTAGTGTCGAAAAACAACGCCAACATTTACGCAGGTTCTCTCTATTATCAGCATATCTCCTATTGGAGCGCTTGGCAGAATCTGCTACAAAACACTATCGGTGCAGAAGCTCCGTTAGTCCTTAACGCACAGTTAACTTATTGTCATGCTTCAAACGACATGAAAACCAACATGACGACTACTTACGCTCCTCGTAAAACAACGTATGCAGAAATCAAGGGTGATTGGGGTAACGATTGTTTCGGAGTCGAGCTTGGTGCAACTGTGCCTATCCAAACAGAATCTTCTCTCCTATTCGATATGTACTCACCTTTCCTGAAGTTTCAACTTGTGCATACGCACCAAGATGACTTTAAGGAAAACAATAGCGATCAGGGAAGATACTTCGAAAGCAGCAATCTCACCAACCTTTCTCTGCCTATCGGCATCAAGTTTGAGAGATTTGCTAACAACGATACAGCTTCTTATCATGTCACTGCTGCTTATTCTCCTGATATCGTAAGAAGTAACCCTGACTGTACTACTTCTCTGTTAGTAAGCCCCGACTCTGCTGTCTGGGTAACGAAAGCCAACAACCTTGCGCGAAGCGCCTTCATGCTACAAGCAGGAAACTACTTGTCTTTAAGTCACAACATAGAAATCTTCAGCCAGTTCGGTTTCGAGCTCAGGGGATCTTCACGAACCTATAACGTAGATCTCGGATCGAAGATCCAGTTCTAATCTCATCCACCTCTCCTACCCCGTTCCCACGGGGTAGGGCCTTATAACCTTGACTCTCCTTGGAATATCCCGAACAAAGAGTCAAAAAAATACGTCTCATAGGATTCTGGTCTATTCCCTTTTCTTTATTTTGGAGAAAAATCTGATCACCTGCAAGACACGCAAGATATAGGTAAATTTCGTCAACTATCCGAATCGTTAAAACCTTGATCTTCTAGAAGTTTTTTATTTTAGATGGTCATCTAACCAGAAGATAGGCCTCGGCATTTTCCTCATCAAGATACAGCAACTCTTGCTTTATTTTCCTCTTTCCCTTATGTCAGGTAGAGCCGCAAAATATGCAGGGAATACTAATGAAAAACTCTATTTATGGGGTTTTACTGTTTTCCTCTTTTGCCTTATCCACTGCTACCAAACTTCTTGCAGATGCCGACTCTGTCAACCTTGCAACTGGATTCAACGGCTCCACTAGTGAAACTTTCAATGTTAAACAAACAGATAATGCTGACGGGACAACATATATTCTAGGCAGCGCGATCACCTTTGAACACATAAATCAATTAAAACCAGCAAACACTAGCTGTTTTGCTAATACAGCTGGAGATCTAACGTTTACTGGGAATCGACGACTTCTCTATTTCAATAATATTTCATCAACAGCGAAAGGTGCCGCTATCAGCACAACTGCGGATGGTAAGACACTCACAATATCCGGGGCTCTACAACTGATTTTCTACATGTCGCCAAGATTGGCCACGGGAAATGGCGTCATTTATTCTAATAGCTCTGTACTCATCGAGAACAATTCTCAAGGTAGCTCGGGACTGAATAAGTCTGCAGGGAAAGGCGTCTTTATTTGTTGTGAGAAAAGTACGGATGTGGGAGCTACATCACCGACATTAATCATACGGAATAACGGAGAGTTTCTTACTGTAGGTAATGCAGCTACTAGCTCTGGAGGAGCGATTTATGCGGAGAAAATGATCTTATCCTCAGGAGGATATACAAAATTTCAATCCAATGTTAGCTATGATCAAGGTGGGGCCATTGCCATTGCTCCTAATGGAGAAATTAGTCTCTCCGCGGATAAAGGAAATATCGTCTTTGAAAGAAACCTTAAAATTGCCAACAAACAAAATACTCCCAATGCCATTCACCTAGGAGACAATGCGAAATTTCTTCAATTACGTGCTGCTAACAACAAAGCCATATTTTTTTATGACCCGATTACAACCACGGGATCTGTGGCAGATCGGCTAATTATTAATAACTCGCAAGGAGAAGCCTCGACTTACGATGGGGCGATTGTATTTTCTAGTCTCAACTTATTCACTCATTCCCCTGAATGTAAACTCTCTTCATTTTCTCAAGGTCTTACTTTAGCGGCAGGATCATTAGTTTTAGAAGAGGGGGTATGTGTACAAGCTCCGTCTTTTGATCAACGTGCTCACTCCCAACTATTCATGAATCCTGGGACGAAGTTACAAGCTACCCAGAACATCTCGGTAAAGAATCTCCATCTCAATCTTAATAGAATAGCAGAAGAGCCGGCGTATATCACCACAACAGACGATGCTTCTAGTGTGGACATTTGCGGACCTGTAGTTATGCATATAGATGATGAGATCTTCTATAATCAGACAGTATTAGCAAATGAGTTGTCTGTAGAGTGTTTAAATCTCAGTTCTCCACATCTCGATAATATCACTATTGATGACGTTCCCGCAGTGCCTATCATGACGTTAGAATCGCATCGTGGTTATCAAGGTACATGGGAAATCTCTTGGAAAGAGCAACCTAAACTTACCTTTGGGAAGGCGACTATCGCGCCTAATAAGCAGATGCACCTTATTTGGAAACCTTCTGGTTACGTTCCTTTCTCAGGGGGAACTGGAGAGTTTACGACATCTTTAGTGCCTAATAGCTTATGGAATCTCTTTTTAGATACACGTTTTTCTCAACAAGCGATTGAGAAACATGCTGTATCTTCAGGTAACGGTATATGGATTTCCTCCATGACCAATTCTTTTCTTCAAGGTTCTACGAACAACAACCACGGCTTTCGTCATAAGAGTTCAGGATATACCGCAGGGGGAAAAATACAAACACTTCAAGATGATATCTTTAGTGTCAGTTTTTCTCAGCTATTTGGGAGATCTAAGGATTTTGGATCTGCCACATCTAAGGATACATTCCTATCGGGCTCTATCTATGCTCAGCATTCGAGACGCTTACTTCCTATAATGAGATTCCTTGCAGGAACATCAACATATAGACCGCGACTCTTACTGAGTATTCCCAAGAATCTTCCTATCAATTTTGATGTTCTTGTGAGTTACAGCTATGACAGTAACCACATGAAAGTCAAAAATTCTAACCGTACACAAACCCGAGGGTCATGGAATACCTATGGGTATAGTGCACAAATCGGTAGTTCGATTCCTTTTGTTTTAGATGTATCGCATACCTTTTTCCAGTATGTATCTCCTTTTATCAAACTGCATTGGATCTATGCGCATCAGGTACAATTTCAAGAACAGGGAATCAAAAGACGTTCTTTTAACAACAGTAATTTAAAAAATCTCTCATTGCCCCTTGGTCTTAAAATTCAAGGCCAAACACTCCGTCGTCTCTCTTATGAATTTACTGGGATGTACATTACTGATCTATATCGTTGCAATCCTGAGAGCGTGACTTCATTAATCTCTGGAGGCTTACTCCCTTGGACAACAACAGGAACAAATCTTAGTAAGCAAGCTGCTCTGTTGCAAGGATCGAGTAACATTTCTCTTACATCACACATCAATATCTTTGCGCAAGGAACTGTGGAATTCCGCCGTTCCTCTTATAGTTACAACATGGATTTTGGCAGCAGGGTGCATTTTTAACAGTGTACACCCCTACCTCTAAGGCAGGGGTGTCCATGAGGAATAGCAACTAAACACTGAATTAATCTGCTTTTTTGATTTGGTATACCTTTCGAAGTTATCACCATTCCTAAAAGGAGAAACATTTTTTCCTATAAAACAACAGGGAATGTATTATGAGAAACTCTATTTATGGGGTTTTAATCCTTTCATCTTTTACTGTATCTATAGCTTTTGCAAACGCTGAAAACTTAGGTTCTTCGGCGGGTTTTGACGGTTCTACAGGGACCGATCAATTTACTGCTAAGCAATCTACACAAGCAGGAGGAACTACCTACAATCTAACTGCAGACGTCATTATCCAACATGTCAAATCCACCGATCCCGCAAATACCAGCTGTTTTAAAAACTCTACTGGCGATATCACATTCACTGGAGCCAACCACTCCTTAATATTTGAAGATATCGTCTCTACAGCTCAAGGAGCTGCTATCAGTACAAATACGGATGGCAAAACCATCACGATGTCTGGGTTTAATGTTCTATCTTTCATTGCTGCTCCCCAAGCTACCACTGGCAATGCGGCTATTTATGGTATCGCTTCTATCACCATCAAAGAAAACAATCGGTTAGTTTTTGACACAAACCACTCTACGGCAGCGGGCGGCGCTATTCATTGTTTAAAGACTGGGGCAACAGCAACAACACTCACTCTAGAGAAGAATGCTTCTATGATCTTTAGGAATAACTCCTCGGCAACTACCGGCGGAGCTATACATACTGATCATCTTGTACTTACAGCTGGAGGGTATACTTTATTTGAAAATAACCATGCCACGCAAAAAGGCGGGGCGATTTCCATTGCGGGTTCTGGGGAGCTGAGTTTATCTGCGGATGAAGGCAGCATTATCTTTAGAGGGAATACCTACACAGACGCAGGGAATAGAGTCAACAATGCGATTTATGTAGGGGCAAATGGGAAATTTACAAAACTCGAAGCGAAAGAAGCACAATCTATTCTATTTTATGATCCTATTCTTGTTGAAGGCGCAGCGGCTGACAACCTAGAAATCAACAAAGCCAATGGAGCCACAACGTATACAGGCTCTATTATTTTTTCAGGCAGGCACATTCATAGTCCTCATAAAAAAATGAAACACGTTTCTAAATTCACGCAGCCTTTGACTCTAGCTGCAGGATCTTTAATTTTAGAAAAAGGTGCGCATTTAGAAGCGAAATCGCTCACACAAACTGCAGGATCTAGAATTATCCTAGATCAAACTTCGAGCATAAAAGTCCAAGAAAACGTGGATATTAAAGACCTGTGGTTAAGCCTTGATGAGTTTGTGGAGCCTACAGCAACACATATCGCCTCTTCAGGAGATGCGCATAACGTCACCATTACAGGTCCTTTGGGGATCTTCGCTGATCAAGAGACTTTTTATAATCACCATGCTCTTGCGCATAACGTCGATCAAGAGCTACTACAGCTTGCTGACAAAGACATCACAAAAATCTCTTTAGTTGATGTTCCTGAATCTGTAAGAGAAAACCTTGACGCCCATCGTGGATATCAAGGCAGTTGGACTATAGATTGGAAAACGGTTCCTGGGTCTACATCTGGAGGGGTCACCATTCTTGGCACGAAAACGGCCACTGTACATTGGAGACCTACAGGATACATTCCTTTTGGTGGTGCGCAAGAAATCACTACACCTTTAGTTCCTAACACGCTATGGGGAAATTTCTCTGATATCCGCAATTTAGAAAGAACTATAGAATCTCTAGCTACGAATTCTCTGTGTTCTGAAGGATTCTGGGCTACAGGAATTAAAAACTTTCTCTATACTCAGAGTGGAGAAAAAAACTTTGTTTTCCAACATAACAATTCTGGCTATGCCATCGGCATAAATAAACATACGCTGTCAGAAAATGTATTTTCTGCAGCATTTTCTCAACTCTTTGGTAAAGATAGAGATAATGCTCAAGGTCAGGTAGAACACCAAACACTTTCAGGATCCTTGTATGCGCATCACGTAGGTACTATACCGATGTTACGTTTCCTCTGTGGTGACTCTAAACAGTGTGTTCCTGAACTGCAAGCATCTCCTTGTATTCCTGTGATCTTCAACGCTCAACTCAGCTATAGCCATAGCCATAACAATCTTACCATTGCTCACGAAGATCAAACAAAAACGACAGGCAACTGGTCGAATTACTCCGTAGCTACAGAATTAGGATCTACATTCGTGTATACTTTGAGTAAATGTCCCTCTATACTCAAAAATGTATCCCCATTTATCAAACTCCAAGGGGTGTATTCTGAACAAAGGAAATTCACAGAAGAAGGTTTGCGTCGCTGCTTATTCTCAAGTACATATTTAGCTAACCTTGCTCTTCCCGTAGGGATAAAAATCCAAGGTATCTGCCCTAGAAAACTTCTTGCCTATGATCTTTCTGCCATGTATGTTCATGATGTCTTCCGCATTAACCCTGAAACTATGACGTTATTCTTAATTGGAAGATTAGCTCCATGGACAACACCAGCGACTCATCTCGATAACAAAGCTCTAGTTGTTCAAGGTTCTGGACGATTCGCTGTTCGACCTAACATCGAAGTCTTTGCCTCAGGCAATGGCGAACTCCGTTCTTCTTCCCATAGTTATAACTATGATTTCGGTGCTAAAATACATTTTTAGATCTTCCTCTCTCCCTGTTCTTTATAGAGCAGGGAGTATCCCCTACCTCTCCTTATACACTCTGATAAACTTGAAATTTTTTATTTTTTTCTATGTCGCGGGTTAGACATTTGTAATCCAAGATGCCTCATGAAACTTTCCGTTTATGGGTTTTTACTCTCATCGTCGCTACTCTCTACCCATATTATATTCGCTGATTCGTCTCCGGATGCTACCTCTGTAACATCCGCAGTTGCTAAAGCAGCCACAGAAACAGAATTATCAGACAGTTTTGATGGATTTACACAACCAGAGCAAGGATTTACATCAAAAGATACAGATAATGAGGCAGGAACTACATATACCCTCAAAGCAGATATTTCCTTTGCGAACATTATCTCTCTGACTACAGCAACAGAACAACCTCCAAGAACTGTGAGTGGCAATTCCGAAGGCAACTGCTTTACCAATACCAAGGGGGATCTTTCCTTTGCTGGTGATTCTCATTCTCTAGAATTTATCAATATCTTCCTCAAAGGACAGGGTGCGGCTATTAGCCATACAGCAAAAGATAAAACATGAAAATTATCTAATATCTCTGACCTTACATTCGCCTCAGCTCCTTCTCCTGGAGCTATAGCCGAGGGTAAGGGAACTATTTTTTGCCAAGGCTCCTCACTACAAGTCAAGGATAACACGAACGTTGTATTCTCAAGTAACCACTCTACCGAGAACGGCGGGGCTATATGTTATACACCCCCCCCCTCGCACCTGAGCCGGAACCGGAACCTCCTTTAGAAGGAGCAACCTCTTTAACTAAACTCAAGGACGCTAATCTAGGGTCAATTCCATCCCCCATGGGGATAATGCACTCAAGCGTTGAATCCTCGGAAACCACTGATAATAGTGTCTTTACCTTTGAGGGAAACTCTGGGTTAACATTTTCTGAGAACTCTTCAGACAAATGCGGTGGAGCGATCTACGCTAAAAACCTCAAGATTGTCTCTGGTGGCCCAACTGTATTTACCAATAATACAGCTAAGAAAACAGGCGGAGCGATTGCGATTGCTGACGGCGGGACTCTCTCCCTAACCGCAGAGTCTGGAGACATTATCTTCAAAGGTAACACGAGTAATGGTGGGACCCCGAATGCTAATAGGATCAAAAGCTCAAATTACCGACTTGCGAGCATCCCAAGGAAGATCCATTATTTTTTATGATCCCATCTCATTTCAACCGGAGGCTGGGACTGGAGGTACACTTACTGAAGCTGACGGAACACTAAAAATCAATGCCCCAGACCCATTACCCGAAAAATCATCTCTTCCTAGCATGGGAAGATTGATGATCCGAGCTGAAGGTGATGGCCAACCAACATCCAAAAGCTATACGGGGACGGTGGTTTTCTCTGGGAAAAGTACTACCAAGGCTAAGGAGGTAACCAATATCTTCTTGTTTCGCTCTCCCGTGGAACTTACTGCAGGAAGATTGGTTTTTCCGATGGCGCCTTATTTTCTGCAACATCCTTCACACAGAAAGATGCAGACTCGTGCGTCATGTTGGAACAAAACACACAGCTACAAGCTTCAAACTCCATGGATCTGAAAAACTTGTGGGTAAACATTAAGGACCTAAACTCTTCCACATTTGCAAGAGTCAGTGCTACGGGAAGTTCTGGAAATGTTAATGTTTCTGGTCCAATTATTTTTACTGTTTCTGATCCTGATTTTTATAACAACCCTAAGCTTGCAAACAACTGAGTAGAGAATTTTTAAAAATATCAGCTACAAGAGGACAGGTCACTGTTTCTGATAATAGCAATATAACCAATGACAAAGAGGAAACACACCTAGGTTATCAAGGTATATGGAAATTGACCTGGGAGGATTCTCCAACAGGAGGCTCTGGAAATGAAAAGGTTGCGAATTTAAATTGGCAACCCTTAGGGTACATTCCTACTATGGACGATACACAAAGCTACACTTCTTTGGTACCTAACAGTCTCTGGGGTATGGTTGCCGATGTCACAGCAATCCAAAGACTCATCGAAGGTGAAGCCAACTCTGCTACTGGTAAGGATATCTGGGGTGCCGGATTGTCCAACTTCTTTCAAGGAAAGAAAACACATAGAAACCGGAAATTCCGTAATTTTAGCTCTGGCTATGCTGTAGGAGTCAGCTCGCAATCTCTTCATAATTTTAAATTTAGCTTTGGTTTTTGCCAGCTATTTGGACAAGCTAAAGATTATGGAGAGACAAGGATTCATGAAAAAATTCTTTCGGGGTCGCTATATACTGAATATTCTACAGAATTGCTGCCTATTCTAAAATTCCTTGCAGGAACCTCAGTGTTCAAACCGAAAATTTTAAAACAAGTTCCTGAGGATTTCCAAGTCAAATTCCAGTCACAATCTGGGTATTTTTATGGGGATAACTCCATGAAGGTACGCTACTCTGATGGTACACAAACGCACAGCTCCTGGGAAAATCATTGTTATTCAGGAGACATAGGCACATCGATCACTCTACCTATAAAAAGTAAAGATGGCCTTTTGCAAAAGGCCACGCCATTTGTAAAAGTGCAAAGCGTATACATCTATCAAAAAGGCTTCCATGAAAAGGGCTTAAGACGAAGAGCATTTAGTCATACCTATTTGACGAATATCTCTCTACCTTTAGGAATAAAAATTCATGGAGATTCTCTATCTAAAGATCTCCATTATAAACTTTCTGCTGCCTATGTAGGAGATGCTTACCGCCATAATCCTAAAAACATTACGATGCCTATTGTGACCCATGTTGTGACTACACCCTGGTTAACAACAGCGACAAATCTACAAAGACATGCGGCACAATTCGCATGTTCTGGGGATTATGCTTTAACCTCGTATATCCATCTATTTACTCAAGGAAGTATAGAACTACGTAAATCTGCAAGAGGCTACCACGCCAACGCAGGAAGCTCTATCCACTTCTAAATGCTTTTCCCTGCTCTTTATGAGCAGGGAGCATCTCGATGGGAAATCTATTTCTCTCGATTCCTTTGGGTGTAAACACCTTCCAAAGAACATCCATGATTGATCTTGATTAATTTCAAAAATTTTTCTATAGGGTAAAAGGCTTTTCTCTATTTCCCTCCCCTAAGCAAAAAAATATTCTGAAAATATACATTCGAAATAACGTATGACGCAAAGACCGAATCTATGGATTTTTTGCTGCTATGCTATGTCCTATATGTGTTTTGCCACAGCAGATGCTGCTGTGTTAAAAACACTCTCCTCTGCGGATAACTTTAACGGCATAAATAATGCGGCTTTCCCTATTAAATCTTCTGATAATGAGCAAGGTACCACGTACATCTTATCTGATGACGTTCTAATACAAAATGTAGCAGCTACAACACCCTCCAACTCTAGCTGCTTTAAAAATACCAAAGGAGATCTATTCTTTAACTGGAACAACCGCAGTTTGACCTTCGATAAAATCACGACAAGTAGTGAAGGAAAAATGATTTTCCAGTCGGAAACCTTCTGTACACTTTCGTGCTTTTCTCATCTTAAGTTTTTAGAGCCAACAAGCTCGAGAAAAGGGAAAAGTGCGATTGTCTCTCGAGGATCTCTCATGTTTCGATCTAATGATACAATCACCTTTTCAGGATGCTACTCATCTGACAAAGGTGGGGCTATCTGCTGTATACCTCATCCAGGTGATCAACTCTCTTATCCTCTATCCTTCTATGGAAATCGAGAAATCACCTTCTCGAATAACAGTTCAGTAAACGGCGGCGGCGCCATCTATACTAAACAGTTCTACCTAACCGCTATGGGCCTTACCCGATTCATTGATAATACAGCTTTTGGAGATCAAAATTCACGTCCTGGGGGTGGGGCAATTGCTATTGCTTCCGGAGGAGAGTTAGGGCTATTCGCTGAAGAGGGTGATATATCTTCGCAGGAAATAGTACAATCAGAGGAAGGCATATAGAAAAAAATGCTATCCATTTAGAAAACCAAGCCTTCATCAGCTATATAGGCGCCAAAAAAGGCAGATCCGTACAATTCTATGATGCGATTACTTCAACGTCGAAATCCACAATACCCCTATTTATCAATCAAATCTCCGATGGGGCTGTACATCATGGCACCGTGTTATTCTCTTCGACAAATTGTCTGCATTCCTGTTCTACTCTAGCCACCGTAAATATGAGCGGAATTTTACAAGACGTTATCCTGGCAGGAGGAACTCTAAATTTAAACAACGGCGTCATCCTCGGAGTGTTGAACTTTGTCCAACGTCCTAACTTAACACTCATTCTCGATCATAGTACAATGATGAGAATCCAAGACAATGCCGAGCTCTCCAACATTACCGTACCGTTAAAACTCTCAGCTTTAGATTCTTTACCAGAGAATGCGAAAATAAAATACCGCTCCTTATCTTCTCGAGACCCCGGGCAAATCGTGCTTTTGTCGGCAGACAAAAAACTATCTTTTTCCGGGTCTATGCACATCGATGTGCAAGATGAAGATTTTTATGAAAACAGAGAATTAGCCCAATCTCTTAGAATTCCCCTAATTAAAATCGAATCTAAAACATTAGAAAATACACGTATCCAAGTAGATCATCTTGACGTTCCAACTCAACCTTACGGGTATCAAGGATCTTGGAATCTTGAATGGGTAGAAACGGCAGCACGAGAGTTAAGTGCGCATACAACATCACCTGCAAAAAACTAGGAGAACTTGTATGGACGCCGAAAGGCTACCGACCACGCCTGATAGATTGTCAAGGGAATTCCCTAGTTCCTAATAGCCTATGGAATGCTTTTGTAGACATCCGCGGTATACATAACCTTATGGACACCATCTCTGATGGCAGCCTATACCGTAATGGCCTTTGGGTAGCAGAAATTTCGAGATACTTCCATAAGGACCATCATAAAGATGACCAAGAATTTCGCCATACTAGCGGAGGTTATGCTTTAGGGATCTCACAACAAACATCATCCCAAGATATCTTCTCGATAGGCTTTTTCCAAATGTTTGGAGTTTCTAAAGATGCGTCCTTAGCAAAAAACCACGAAAATATCCTCGCAGGATCTATATACCTCCAACATAGCCTACCCATAAAACCTATTATACATTGGTCTTTAGGAAACTTTTTTGTTCATCCTCAGTCCTTGTCTAAAGTTTCTTCAGATCTTCCTCTAATTTTAAGCGCGCAAGTAACCTATAGTCATAGTAAAAACACCCTCACAATCAATCGAAAATCCTCAGAAATCACCCAGGGGTATTGGAATACCCATGGTATAGGTGTAGAACTCGGGTCCTCGCTGTCCTTTGACTTCCATGAAGAACATAATATATTCCAGCACATCCTCCCCTTCATGAATCTTCAGGGAATTTATGCCTATCAAAGGAAATTCAAAGAAGATGGAGTGAAAAAACACGAAATTACCAGTAGTACATTAGCGAATCTTTCTGTACCTATCGGCATCCGTTTGGAAGGCCACACCCTACGCTACCTTATTTTCTATACAACTTCTGTAGTGTTCATCTCGGATATATATCGTAAAAATCCGTATGCGACAATTACAGCTACCTATGATCCTTTCGCCGTATGGGAGACCTCAGGAACAAATCTCTCACGACAAGCCTTATCCGCACAGATTTCCTTACATTGTGCGATTTTAGATAACGTCTCTCTATTTTCAAAATTTTGCACAGAATTACGGAAATCCTCGCAATACTATTCAGGAGATATTGGTAGCCAATGTTTATTTTGATGCGCTAGGAGAACACGTAACTTTAAGAAATTCAGAAACCCTAGACAAAGAGCTTTCTGAATTTCTTTCATCACCAACGTACTCTCTCCTTGGAAAAATCTCGGTGGCTCTCTTTGCTTTCTTTCCGAGAAGTAGATCTGCTTGTATGACACAAAACTAGCAGACAAAGATTTAAAGCTTTGAATCCCAGCACGTTCTTTGCGTTTTTTCCCTATCCTATTGTTTTTTTAATGATTTTTGTTTATTAGCAAAATCAATCTTGTTGCATCCTGTCTAGCAAATGAAAGCGTCTTTCCGTAAGTTCTTAGTTTCTACAACGCTGACTCTTCCTTGTTCATTCCAAGCCTTTTCTTTGGAAATTGTAGTTCCTAACGGAACTTATAACGGCGATCTTAGAGAAATGTTTCCCTATACGATAACGTCTAATCCAGAAGGAACAACAGCGATCCTCTCAGGAAACTTGAATATTTTAAATCTCGACAACTCCATGGCGGCAACTCCTTCAAGTTGCTTTTTCAATTCCGCTGGATCAATGACCATTATCGGAAAAGGCCATGATGTAACTTTTACTAATCTTCGCACATCGGTAAACGGTGCTGCTTTAAGCTCTCTTATTACGTCGAGTCCTGAATCGTTCTCTTATACCATCACAGGAGTCAAGACCTTCTCCTGCTCTAATTGTTCCGCATTACTCGGACGTAACAATTCAAACAGTATTCTATCTCCCAAAGGCGGTGCGGTATATTCTAAGTCACCTATATTCTTCAAAAACATCCAAAACTTAATATTTAAGGATAACTGTGCAGCGGACAATGGTGGAGCTCTATGGGGACAAGTAGTTGACATTAGCAATGTAACAAAATCATTAAAGTTTCTAAGTAACGTGGGCGCCAATGGAGGTGCTATAGGAGCTTCTACAAGTCTGAATGTCACGCGTTGCCCATCCATTCTTTTTAGATCCAATTCTGCAAGCAGGCTCGGTGGCGCCATCCACTCCGTGAATCCACAAACCCCGCCACCTCCACCACCTCCTGGAAATGGGGTTATAAACACTGTGGTCAACTTCTCAGACAACGGCTCTGTACAATTTGACTCTAATAACGCTAAATCTGGCGGCGCTATTTACTCTAAAGGGAATATCAACTTCTCGAACAACGTACAATTGCTCATGCAGAACAACACTGCATCTCCTGAAATCGGAGATTCTAATGAAGTATTAGGACAAGGAGGAGCAATTTATTGTACTCAGGCAACGGCAACAAAGAAAGCAGCCCCCGTCTTCACTGGGTTAACTATAACAAACCAACACGATATCTTCTTTGCTAATAACTTCGCAGCAAATGCTGGCGGAGCCATTTATGGAGAAAAAGTTAGCATCACTTCTTCAGGGAGAACGGTGTTTACTAACAATACCGCAAAAACTGGTGGAGCAATCTATATTGCTGATAATGGAGAGCTAAGCCTATCCGCTGACTACGGCAATATGACTTTCTATGACAACCTCAACACCAATGGTGGATCTCCCAAAAGAAATGCCGTTACTCTAGGAAAGGGAGCGACCATTAAATTACTTGCCGCTTCTGGAGATCATAAACTCTGTTTCTATGATCCTATTGTAACTACTCTTCCTGAAAAAGCTCCTAATGGCAGTAACACCCTAACGATCAACCCAGATAGAGGAAATTCTGCTCCCTTTACTAATTATATTGGAACAGTGCTCTTTTCTGGAGCTCATGCAAACGCAGAAAGTGCTCCCAACGCATCAACTATTTATCAAAAAGTGATTCTAGGTGGTGGGAAACTCGTCTTAGCAGATAAGGCTAGCCTATCTGTGGTCTCCTTTGATCAACAATCTGATTCTATCCTCCTCATGGATAATGGGACCTCCTTAACTATTACAGAGCATTCCTATGCTACTTCTAGTGAGGCAGTTGCAGCAGCTGCCTCTGTTGTGACTGCTGCTGAGGTAAGTAGCGTTACCTCGTCGACTGCAGCTACTGCGGCCTCTGTAACCAATCAAGCGAATAGCGACGGAGTTGTTTCCATAAAGGATCTCCATATCAATCTTGGTTCGCTGACACAAGATGGAGAAGGAGCAAAAATTGAAACAAAAAATACAAGTGGTACAATTACAATCTCTGAACACATTTCTTTAGACGATGTTTCTGGGAATGCTTATGAAAATCACGACATCTTCAATCGAAATACAGTCACGCTCAAAGTCCTTTCTCTATCCACAGCAGGTGATAATAAAATCACGGAAAGTGATCTCCAGCTCACCCCAAGAGGAGATGCAGATCCTCAATATGGGTACCAAGGCTCATGGAAACTGAGTTGGGAAAACGGAACAAATGGAGATGCTCAGAAAAAGAAAGTATTAAAAGCTACTTGGACAAAAACTGGATTTGTTCCCAGCCCGGAACGTCAAGCTTCTTTAGTTCCTAATAGCTTATGGGGCGCCTTCATAGATCTACGCTCTATGAACGCACTCGCTACAGCAAGCTGCGACGGCTTTGGCTACGGCAAAGGATTATGGGTAGCGGGAATTTCGAACGTTTTCCATCATGATCGCAATTGTGTATCTCATGGTTTCCGCCGTATTAGTGGTGGCTACGTTATCGGAGCAAATTCACAAACACTATCGGATTCTGTATTTGGAGTAGCTTTCTCTCAGGTATTCGGAAAATCTAAAGACTACGTGGTCTCCACAACAAAATCACAAGCTATAGCAGGTAGTGCTTATCTATCTATAAAACGCCCATTAAGCAACACGATCTTCACTACGTTCGCTGCAAGAATCAACTACAGCCATACGAATGAAGATATGAAAACACGCTATACCTTCATCCCTGAAGCAAGCGGTAATTGGGATAACAATTGCTGGTTAGGAGAAGTAGGTGGAAGCTTGCCTATTGTTTTGCAAACGACTAAATTACACCTAAATCAATTCGTTCCTTTTGTGAACGTTCAGATTGGTTACGCAGAACATGGCTCCTTCAGAGAACAGCTCGCTGAAGCACGATCTTTCTGTTCTTCTCGTTTAATTAACCTAGCGATTCCTTGTGGTTTTAAAATAGATAGACGTTCTCACTCCTACCCGGATTTCTACAGCTTAGCTGTATCCTATGTTCCTGATGTGTGGAGGAGAAACCCCGGATGTACAACGTTATTATTAGCAAACGGAGCTAGGTGGAAAACTCCTGCGACAAACCTGGATAGACAAGGTTTGTTAATTGAAGGGTCTTCTCACACAGCCGTAAATAATAATATTGAAATCTTTAGCCATGGTAGTTGCGAACTACGTGAATCTTCGCGCAATTACAATATAAATGTAGGAAGTAAATTTCGATTCTAAATATTACTAACGATAGGGTTGAGGCATGCCTCTTTCTTTAAGATCTTCTTCTTTTTGCTTTTTGGCTTGCTTATGCAGCTCGGGGTGGGTTGCTGCCCAAACCATAAATCAAACTAACCTTACACCTCCTTTGTATGATATAGGAGAAGCTTTTTACCTTACCTCTAATTGTTTCATCAAAGATGTCTATGGAGCGAAGTTCCCTTCATCTTTCTTAGGATCGAGTTCGAACCTTACCATATTTGGGAAACAACGTTCATTGACATTTTCACAATGTCATGCCCCTGTAAAAGAAGGTGCTTCATTAATCTCAGCTGCAGAAGCTCTTACCTTATCTCATCTTTCCAAGCTTGTACTTAATGAAAACATCTCTATAGGAAAGCATGGCCTTATCTCAGGAAAAGACATCACGATTACCTCATCAAAAGCAGTAACCGTGACCAATAACAGAACCCCCTACACTCCTGTAGTTACTGAATCTGTGCCTACTTCAGTTACGGTAAACTGTTTTTGTGGCTCTGCAGTTCATACAACAACAAGCTTAAATATTACGAAGATTCGTAATCAAATTACCTTTGGCAGCAACTCTGGAAACTTTGGTGCAGCGCTCCTTAATGATACAAATGCCTCATGCAATATCGAAAATAACTCTGCGGCTATCTCGTTTTCTCAAAACTTTGCTGCTTGCGGCGGTGGAGCTATTTATGATGGAACTGTCACATTTAAAAATAACTCCGGCCCTATTGCCTTATTAGGAAATACCGCAGCCAAAGGTTTGCAATCTAAAACTCCAAATCCTGCTAAACCCATAGGCTCAGGTTGTGGAGGCGCCATTTGTGTACCAACAAAATCCGTGTCTTTTGTAGATAATACTGGCGGTTGTAACATAAGCAGCAACCTCGCTCAAAACGATGGCGGGGCTATTTACGCAACCACATGTACCTTCGCAAATACCTCCCCTACATATATCACGAAAAACTCCGCCAAAGAAAATGGTGGAGCCATTTGTGCCAAAGCCCTGACAGTAAACGCTCAAGGCCCTATGGTGTTCTTCAATAACAGAGCACAAAAAGGCGGAGCTGTTTATATTAGTCCCACTGTTGGCAATACCTCCGATCCTGCGACCTCTACTTTAAGTTTAACAGCAAAATCTGGCGACATGGTCTTTATCGGCAATATGCTCGATGGCCGTCCAGGAGTACGTAACGCGATCCATATGGAGGGAGATAGCAAGGTCACCGCTCTTAATGCTTCCGGCCTCTCCAATTTGATCTTCCATGATCCTATCACAAACACAGGGCCCACTAATAATGGTAAGTCATTACATACAATCACTGTGAACTCTCCGGGTTATTCTGGATCAGTCAAATTTACATCAGAAACTCTGACCATATCAGAGAAGTTAAATCCTGCAAACACGACGTCATCTCTTTTCGGAAAGGTTGTTATCGAAGATGGACAGCTGATTGTAACTAACAACGCTAAGCTGAAAGTGCTTGGTTTAACTGCGGAAACAGGAAGATTAACTTTAGGTTCCGGATCTGGTATTGAGTTATTGTCAAGAACAAACAGTAATCCAACTCCTGACAACTTCACGATTAGCAAATTGGGGTGTGATATACACTCCTACCTAAATCCTGACTATTCTCCAGCTCAGGTACACTCGGGAACTAAATCTGTTACGGTATCCGGCTCTCTAGATATAGTCTCTGAAGATAGCGCTGAACTATACGATAATCCCCTATTACAAGAATCCTTATCTTTTCCTTTTGCTAACTTCAGAGCTAACAGTAATGGTCCAACAAAAGATAACTTCACTGAAGGACCTATCGATGTTCCCGAGCACTACGGCTACCAAGGAGTTTGGTCATCCTCATGGACAACACCTCTACTTGCGCCTACGCCTAACGGAGGTATCCCATCAGGAACAAGTAATCAGACTCTTTATGTTGTATGGAGACCAGAACCCACACATCGTGCTCCTTATATTTTGGATCCCGAACGTCGTGGTGAAATTGTATCGAACACTCTGTGGACTTCCTTCTTAGCAACTCAAGTATTTTCAGAAGCTCTAGAAAAAAACTTCCTCAACCGAAACGAAGGTGTTCTTGTTTCTGCAAAGGCTATAGGCAATTATATCCGCCAGCCTATACACAAGTCTCACGAAGGATTCAAAGGACGATACGGAGGATATCAAGCCTCTATCGGCATCAACTATCCTGACGAAGCTTCTATAGGGCTCGCTTTTGGTCAGCTCTATGGTCAAGTCAAGAGTAAACCTTACGATACTCACAGCACAGAGCAAATCAGTGTGTTCGCTTTCTTTGGAAAGTTTCTCCTTGCTACGGAAAATACTGCCACGAATATCTCCTGGGAAGCCGCTTATGGTTACGCAGTCAACCATATAAAAACCAACTATCTAAATCCTATCACCCAAAGAACTAGAAAATCTAAAGGACGTTGGCACAACAATACCTATTACGCTGCGGTATCGGTAGAACATCCGTTCTTAACCTGGTGCACACTCACACGTAAAGTGGCTCATGATTTTGATTTCTCAGGGTTTATATCTGCAGAATTTATGGGAGGTTGGCAAAATGCATTTGCAGAACAAGGATATCTCCCAAGGAGTTTTTCCCGAGGTCGTGGTCATAACATCGCACTACCTATAGGATTCACTTCAGAATGGCATACACCATTTAAAAAAGCCCCTTCAACACTGACATTAAAACTCGCTTACAAGCCGGATATTTATCGTGTGAATCCTCATAACGTAGTCACCATCCTCGCGAACAACGAAAGCATTCCTGTAACAGGAGCGTTCATTTCCCGTAACGGATTCTATCTACAGGTCCATGACAGTGTAGAACTTTCCCAACATACAACAGGATTTGTAGACTACGTCTTTGATTCAAAAAAATCTTACGCCAGCCATCGTGTCATCACAGGCTTGCAAGGAACATTCTAAATCTACTACCGAGAGAAATTTTCTTTGCCCTAGGGGAATTTCTCTCCTTTTTTCACTCCTTCTGTACATAGCCCTCTACCTCAAAATCGTATCCTAAGCGTTTTCTAACGCAATATTCTCTTCTCGACACGTCAACCATCTAACATCTGTCAGTTCTCTGAGCAATGTAGCGCCTTGCCTGAGATGCACACCACAATCAGCTGCAATCCATACATATCTAAAATAACTGAGACTTTTAAACGCATTGATATACGCAATTTAAAAAACTTTTAATAAGTTATGCGGCTGAGAATAAACAAAATATAATCTATATATTCCCAAAATGTTTGATTATCTGTAGATTATCTAAGAGAAATCCCCCAAAACTACCTCGACCCTCTAAGTACGACTATCTAACACCCGACTATCCAAGGGGATAACGTTGATAACTTACATAAGACCTGAGAAAACGATATGAAATCCACAATTACAAAATACTTAACATCTATTAGTCTGACTTTTGCATTATGCGCCAATCTATACGCTGAAGATACTGATCACGCTTCCGAAATTCAAGAAACTCAAGATACACAAACACAAACCGATCACATAAAAACCGATCACAAAGGTGATTTCGTAAGCAATATCTTTTGGCAATCTGCTTATGCAACTACGTGTGCAATGCATACCACTAAGGTATCTTTAGAATCTCTGAGCGATCGAGCTTTTAATATTGAAGGTGGCGCTTTAGGTCTCTGTCTTTACCAAAAAGATAGCGCAGAAAAGCGAGGATTCCATATGGATGGGGGCGGCTACTACCTAGGAATCTCCGGAGAATCAGCTTCTCGTTGTAAAATAGACGTGCGTTGTGCAATTCAGGAAGCCAATGCTAACGCAAATGCGAGTCATAATGAAGTCGCAACATCTTACCTATCTGTAGGAAGTCACTTCCAAATCAACTGCTTCCAAGGGAAACTCATCCTCTCAGGAGATTGTTTCTACACCGAAGGAAATCATCGGATAAATCACACAAACCGTAAGCTTTTAGGAGCTTGTCATGGTTCCTTCGAAAGCCAAACGGTAGGAAGCTCGCTTTCCTGTTACTTCCCTCTAAGAGCTAAAACAAATCACCGCCTCACTGTTACTCCTTTTTTCGGCTATCAAACTGTGTCCTCTAGGCTAAATAGCTTCAAAGAACATGGCGCTCGTATACGTACTTTCGTATCATCCGAACATCTTGTGGATATTAGCCTCCCCTTCGGATTACATAATCGACTAGTTTTCCAAGGATGTTGTCCGTCACTTTGGGAATTAGAAGTTGCGTATAAACCTAACGCCGTCCGAAGAACACCTTTAGTTGGCTCGGTATTAGTTGCAGATAAAAACGTATGGATTTCTTCACCTACAGACGTAAGCTACCACGCATTTTCTATAAATTTCAAAAATGAGATCCAATTACTAAAATACTTGCATATCAACTGCAATTATCACTGTGATGTCTCCTCATCTACATGTAGCCATTATCTACTTGCTGGGGGCAAACTTTCCTTCTAAAGTCTCTAGAAACTCTAAAAATACAAAGTCTTTAGCCTGTATTGAAAAATATAAATGCAGGCTGTCTAAAAAAGTTTGTTTGTTCCCAAAACAAACTTTTTTATTCTGCCGGCACGCTATCTCAAATGAATACAGCACCATCCTTGATAACAAGAGCTTATTCATAGTGTAGAGATCTTTTCATACTACACTGAAAAGTACAGGTTATCATAGATCTATAAAACACTAGACAATCTTACATTCATTGCAGTATAGGAGAAATATGTGTGGTCTCTGATCTTTGTTGTCCCAGTATGTGCCCCTATTGTCGTTCTTTATTTTACTTGATCAGTTTTAGTCTTTGCTCTTACGAGCTCATTTGCCTTGCTAAGGATAAAACAACCTCCTCTTCCTATACCCTCTCCGCATCTGGCTATAGTTATCCGTTGTCAACGCTTCTTGGAATTGATGGTAGTATCAATACGTCTCTGGAAAACTATGGACTTCTGCATGATGCTACGACGGACATAGATATCACAGGACAAAAGTATTTCTACATTAACTACCAGTATTTTAAAGACAATGGAGGCGCTGTTACAGCTAAGGATCTGAATATCTCCAAGAATACCGGACCTATAGTATTTGGAAAAAACACTTCTTATCAGAATGGCGGGGCTGTATCCTCTACAAATTGCAACATTACAGAGAATAAACAACGGTGTTGCTTTATCAATAATGCGACTATGCTAACTCCCGACGCAAGAGAAGCAACTCAGGCTGGAGGGGCTATTCAGTGCTCACAACTCGCCATCTCGAATAATCAAGGCTCTTGTGAGTTCATAAGTAATGTCAGCCTAATACAGGGGGGGGGCGATTTCTTCTAGCGGCGATGTACAAATTACCGAGAATCACCAACCGGTCATTTTAAATAATAATAAATGTCTTACAAATGAAAGTAAAGGGGGCGGAGTCTATAGCAACAATTGCTCTATTACATCGAACCATGCTCCTATAACTTTTATAAACAATCAATCTGGTTACGGTGGGGGTATTTTTTCAACAACAAATTGTAATATTTCATACAATTCAGAAATTGTCTCATTCCTCAGCAACTCTGGCGTAAATCATATTTATAGTAGCCAAGATTATGGTGGTGGAGCTATCTGCTCTTCTAACTGCAATATCACCAATAATTCCAAGGGAGTGATTTTTCAAAATAATGTTTCCAGACGAAATGGAGGCGCCATTTATTCTAAAAATCTTACGATCCAAGACAATGGTCCCGTATTATTTTTAAACAATGTCTCCACATGGGGAGCGGGTATTCAAAACTATGGAGGCAACTCTAAATTTTACCTATCAGCAGATCAAGGAGATATTGTATTCAGAAACAATAGATCTGTAAAAAGTAATAACAGAAATGCCATACGCTCTACCGTAAACTTATATTTACAAATAGGTGCACGACACGGCTATAGCGTCAAATTTTATGATCCTGTTGAACATGAACATCCATCGACTTTGGGTTTAGTATTTAATCCTGAAAGTCATCATTTAGGGACAGTGTTATTCTCAGGGGCGGATGTCTCTCCAGATGAAGCTAGTGACCAAAACTATTTCAGCTTATTAAGAAACACATGCAAAATCGCCCATGGAGTAGTCGCTGTAGAAGATAAAGCTGGTTTGGGAATCTATAACATTTCCCAAGAAGAAGGTATTTTACGCCTAGGGAATAATTCAGTAATTAAAACCTTAAAAAAACGTACATCAACATCGGGTTCAACTTCAGAGACCTATGAAGGTTCTAGTTTAGACTTAACGAAACTTGCTTTAAACCTTCCCTCCATTCTTGCTCCAGGGGCGAATGCTCCAAAAATTTGGCTTGATCCCGATGACACAAGTAAGGAAAATGCAATCACTGAAAACGAACCAAAAGTCACCCTTTCCGGTCCCCTGCTTCTCCTTAATAGCGAGAACCAAGATCCTTACGATTCTTTAGATCTTTCTAGTGGCATCACACGTGTCCCTCTCCTTTATCTTTGTGATAACAAATCCAACAAAATTGATGCTCAAAATCTAGATATCCAAGCCGTAAATGAAACACATCACTATGGTTACCAAGGTATCTGGTCTCCGTATTGGGAACAATATACAACTGAAACCACAAATACAAATCACAGATACCTGTATGCAAATTGGACACCCACAGGATACATTCCCAACCCCATATATCGTGGAGATCTTGTGGCTAATGCTCTTTGGCAAGCCGCCTATAATATAGCAACAGGCTTACATACTTTAGAACATTGCTCTCACAAAATACCCAATAGAGAAATTTCTGGAGGCGGTTTAGGCACCTATGTCTTACAAAAAACACGTAACTCTCAACAAGGATTCCAGCTATTCTCCAAAGGCTACTCTACAGAAGTCGCAGGATCTACAGAAACACAACACAATTTCACTTTGAGTTTTGCTCAATTTTATAGCGAAATAAGAGAATCTAAATTCAAAAACAAGGTCTCTTCTAATTGTTACTTCGCTGGAGCACAAATACAGATTCCTCTATTTGATGAAGATATTCTCACGTCTGCTTCTCTAGGTTATGTCTATTCTCACAGTCGTGTAAAGACAAAAAACCCGACACTCAAGACAGCCTCAGAAGGTCACTTCCACGGCCATACTATAGGGAGTGAAATCTGTTGTATGCTTCCAGAAGGCGGTGTGTCTTATCTACAATTCCGACCTTTCATAAAAGCTCTTGGCATTCATGCTATCCAGGAAAGTTTCAAAGAAACTGGAGACCATATCCGTAGTTTTGAAACACAACACCCCTTAATCAATGTGACTCTTCCTATAGGAATCTCTTGTCATGCACAACATGAAGCAAGTCTAAAAACTGATTGGAAATTCCAACTTGCTTACACTCCAACAATCTACAGACAAAAGCCTAAAATTCTCACCAGGCGATGGATAAGTAAAGGCTCATGGATAACCTCTGGAACACCTGTGGATTACCATGCAGGTTCTGTAACTATAAACAACACCATAAGTTTCTTTAACAAGATGAGCTTAAGTATAAATTATCGGGGCGACTTTTCAAAATCTACATTATGCAACTTCCTAAACATAACAAGTGAATTACAATTTTAGACTTAGAAAATAAGTATCTCTATGAAAATGAAATTATCTACTCTCTTAAACGCTTATCTTCTTACCTCTCTCTTGTCTTGTTTACCTCTATTCTCAGAAGCCTATCTAAAAGATATAGATGCTTTAAATGAGCAATTGCTCGGATATGAACATCTTTTCGATCTAGAAATGTTCTCAAATATCTCGGAACCACAAAATACTCTGAAGGGTTTGAGATCTTCTTCTGGGTATTGTACCATTGAGAATTATAACAATATTGCCTGTACAAAACAGGTAGCAAAATCCAACGGGGCCGTTTTCAATGCATCATCCCTTACTTTAAGAAACAACACCGGCGATATAAAATTTATCTGTAATTCTACAAATGCAAAAGGCGGCGTGATCTGGACTTCAGGCAGCTGCAATATTAGTGAAAATTCATCAAGACAATACTTCATTAATAACCATGCTATTAACATCGAAAGTGCACAATCAAACTCTACCAACTTCGGTGGAGCGATATGCTGTAAAACATTTGAATTAACTAAAAATTGTGGCCCCATTTGCTTTGCAGACAATATAGCACAAATGAATGGCGGGGCCATTTCTTCAGATGAATTACTCAAAATCAGTGAAAATTCTTCGCCGATTTTATTCTTGAATAATCGTGCTTTTTTTCGTAACGCTCGCATGACATCTCGAGGTGGCGCCCTATATTGTCAAAATTGTGAAATCTCTGCAAACTCCGCCCCCTTATACTTCATTTCTAACTCTTCTCCTATTGGAGGAGCCTGTTACGTCACTCGCACCCATACAATTAAAAACAATACAGGCGCGATTGTCTTTTCAAATAATTTTAGTTCATGCAATGACACTAAAGGGAGTAATAGCTCCGGAGGAGCCGTTACTTGTACAGACTTAAATATAGAGGATAATCCCGGGCCAGTTTACTTCAACAACAACATAGCATACCGTAACGGTGGAGCTATATATTGTACTCGTGTAACAATTAAAAATAGCGGCCCCGTTCAATTTGCTAATAATCAAAGTAAATGGGGAGGAGCTATACTCATCAACCATAACGGATCTTGCGATATATCAGCCGATTATGGCGATATCGTCTTTGTCAATAACTCTGGTATAGGAGACTTTGACTTGTTTAAGAACTCACTGCATTGCACCAGAAGCGTAACATTAAAAGTTGGCGCCAAGAAAAATTACGCTGTAAAGTTCTATGACCCTATCGAATGCCAATACTACTCTCCAAGTGTTGTTTTCAATGAGCAAGAAGACCAACAAGGAACTGTTCTCTTTTCATCGATGTTCCTTCCCTTTTCTTCTTCTAGACATGTCAGGGATTATACCACCTATATCCGTAACCCGATAGAAATTAAACACGGCATCTTGGCTGTTGAAGACGGTGCTTGTATTGCCATAAACAAAATTACTCAAGATAACAGTATCTTACGTCTTGGTAATGGCGCAGGAATTCAAACTAATGAGTTCTTTACTACACGTCTAGTGAATAACCTCATCATATCCTCTCCAGAAGAAGGATCAGAGGCTGAGCCTGGTTCAGCACCTACTGCCCCGAAGTCTTCAGAAGAGCCGGCACCCAGATCTATAAATGCTGATCTTCAAATTACGCGTCTTGCTTTAAACCTGCCTTCACTTTTACAAAAAGGTGCTAAAGCTCCAAAAATTTGGATTTATCCCTCTGCGACTACGAGTAACGGCATAACTACATATTCGGAAGATGATACTTCATCAGCGACCCTTTCCGGACCCCTGCTTCTTTTGGATAGCGAGAATGAAGATCCTTACGATTCTCTAGATCTCTCCATTGGCATCACGCGTATCCCTCTCCTCTATCTTTGCGATAACGCAACTCCGAAAATTACAACTACAGCTTTGGATATCGAGGCTATTAACGAAAAACAACATTATGGATATCAAGGAGTCTGGTCTCCGTATTGGGAGGAATATAAAACTACAGCAAATGGGAAAACTCCTGAAACTACAAATACAAATCACAGATACCTGTATACGAATTGGACGCCTACCGGCTACATCCCCAATCCCAAATATATGACCCCGCTGATTGCTAATGCTCTCTGGGGGACTTTGTATACTACTCTTTCGGGGCTACGTACGCTACCTTCTTCCATGACTGCGCCTACCTATTTCGAACTGGGTGGCCAAGGCTTGGTTACGGCTATCCACCAAGCGAATCGCCTAGGTGTGCCAGGATTCCGTATGGAGTCCGCAGGATATTCCGCAGGAACAACAGTAACAACAACAAACAACCATAGGGTATCTGTATCCTTTGCTCAACAATCCGTTCATATAAAAGAAAAAGAGTCAAAAAATAAGCTCTCTTCAAGAAATTACTTCGGAGGTACGCTCATACAGATGCCTTGGTTGGATGAGAGTATAATTACATCAGCATCTCTAGCCTATAATTATGGATCTCATACAGCAAAACATTTCTACGTAAAAGACGACAAAGAGTCCGAAGGGGATTTCTACACTCACAGCTTTGCAGGAAGTGTTAACTGTATCTTCAACCTCACTCCCATTACCAAAGACTTTTCAATAACTCCATTTCTAGAGGTTCTAGCATTTAGAGCGACTTTATCCAGCTTCGTCGAACATGGTGATTTCCCCAGGGCATTCACCGTAAAACGGCCGTTAACGAATATTTCCCTACCCACGGGCCTCATGATACAATGGACACGTAATGCTCAACTTCCCACTATCTGGCAAGTGCAACTGACGTATCAACCCGTTGTATTGAAACGTCACCCCAAGGTATTGACAACACTACTCGCAAGTAAGGGAACATGGTCTTCCTTAGGAACGCCAATCTCAAGACATGCTTTTGCATACAAAATAGGAAATGAAAGTCGAATTTTCCCCTATCTGAAAATCTTTCTCAACTATCAAGGGGATATTTCCTCTTCTACTTTCTCTAATTACCTAAAAGCAGGAAGCTCGTTAATCTTTTAGAAATAGAAAACAAGGCTGTAGAACAACTCTATAGCCTTGTTAAGTCCTTATTTACGTCTGCTTTTCCAGGCATTACTAATACCACTTTGCAGCTGACGTAGCAGTTGCATCACCCGATTATTTCCATAAGGACTGGGTGGTGGTGTTTCAAGAGGAGGTAACGATGGTAAAGGTCGACCCTCCCGAGCGTAACTCCGTCTCGCTTCTTCAAGACCAAAATCTGCAGAACTCTGAGTTGTCCATATGCCTTCGCGCATTCTGTCATTTTCCTCAATTAACCTATCAAAATAGGCTGCTGAAGAAACAGCAACTAAAGCATTGCCAAATCCAGGAGTTACGCCAAGAACGCCGCCACCTCGTATAGCACTTGGTATCATATAACCTTGATCATCTACTTCATTCAACAAAGGAAAAGGCCTAGGAACATCATACAGATCCGAAGCACTTCCTGGAACGTCATATATAGGCGAAGATCGTGGCGTATCATATACAGGCTCTTCCTGAGTATTGCCTTGTTGCCCACTCATATCCTCATACACCACTTCATCGTCCTCTACGGGCGTACTGCCCAAGCCCCTAGGATGCATCGTTTCATAGACCGCATCTTCCTGCGTTCTTGGAAGAAAATTCCTCACAGGAATCTCCTCATACACCACGTCGTCTCTGTTCTCTGCTAGTTGCTCATCATCTACTCTGAATCCCTCCCCAACACGAGTCATATAGACAACTTCAGGAATGCCATCTGCCCAAGCCTCTACTACACTCCTAGGAATAACAAAATTCTCCTCGGACCCATCTGAACTGCTCGAATCGGTGTACTGTGTAAGCAATTCTCTTGCTCCTGGATAGATATCAGCATCATTGATGGGTACATGATAATGATCCTCTGTTACAGTACCTCGACGCCTGACGAATTCGCCTAACGCTCTTAAACCACTTCTTACTAAACGAGATAAAGCAATTAAACTATTCCGGATCACAGTAAGAATGCTTTGGATTCCTGAGAGGAGCCTATGCATAGCGCTAAGAATGCGTTCTCTTAACTGGGGAGTGACATTGTCTGAAATCCCAGCATCCAATGAGGCACGCATGCTCTGCGCTTCTTTTAAGACTTGCTGTACTTCAGGGCTGAGATCGCCTAAAATACTATTAGCATTATGTCCCGTATCCATCATACGCATAAGATCTGCTTCAGAAGCTTGGGATACATCCTGATCGCTATCTAAAAATATCGCCTCTCCAATTTCATCCCTATGGTGTACTGAAGCCGTCTCATCAAAAGAACCATCGAGTAAGCTATATTTATCATAAGACGAGGTCGCTCCCGAAGACAACATATCTTGAATATAGCCTTCGTACGTATCCCGATATTGCGCAAATAGAACACGCTCGCTTTCATTATCCGTTTCATTCATCATCTTAGCGAACCTGTCTGCCATATCTTGTAATTCACCAAGACTCAAACCGACTCTACCATCGACAGGCTCTTCTTGTTTCCTATTAGCGTAATCCCACCAACCGCGAACACGCTTGGCTAATCCTGGAGAGCCTGAAGTCTTCGATGACGATTCTGCATCTGAAGAATGTTCTATATCGACCAATTCCCCTACAGCCACTTCTTCTGCATCTGCAATATCTGTGTCTCCTGAATCAATCCGCATTCCCCCTTCTTGGGATTGGAAATGCGTGCGTAAAGCTCTCGCCTCGGGAAGACGTCTACCATATTTTTTATACCCAGAAATCTCCGGACCAGAAATCTCTGTCACAGATTCCTTCTGTGTTTTCTTTCCGAATATTCCCTTTACGGCATCCCACATACGTCCGAAGAACCCAGATTTGGTGCCCTCACTTTGTGAAACAGATGATCTCGATGCAACTTCTTCAGGATTATGTACCTGAAAACCACTTTGCATTAACAATTGTGCTCTATCTTTTACTGAGCTGGGGCTGTGTTCACCGGCCTCATTCCCATAAACTATGTTATGCCCTCCGAATTGATGCGCATCAGAACGCTTATCATCGTCATGATCATGAGGAGGGATGTTTCTTGGTCCTCCACTACCTCCAATTCCGCTTACCCCCGCCATATGTGTGCCTCTTGTATAAAGATAAAAAATAAATTATTATTATTCTAATTTTATCAACATCCAATTATTAAAAAAATAAATTGATAAATTTTTCTTGTAAAGAGAATAGGAAGGATAATTATAGTGTAATTAGATAAAGAGAAACTCGATGGAGATGATACGGCAACTCTATTTTAGATAAGCCTCTAAGTATCAAAAGCATCGGCAAAGACATCGTCATCCCCATCCAGATCTATAACCGCATCCAAATCATCTAAATTCGCATCAACGATAAGATCTTCTGTAGAAATGTCTATTTTTCTGGAGATATCGCTTAAATAGTTTCTGCGTGAGTATAAACGCTCTCTTAACATGACCAGACGATTATACAGCCACGCTGTAAACTTCTGTAAATACATAGCGGCTCCTATGATCATCAACGTCGATCCTATAGCCAAGACTCCAGCCATAATCGGAGCTAAAGTAGGAATAAGAGTCAGAAGCATAATTCCCACCCCAGTAACGACAAAAATCCCAGCCACGATCACACTGTTTACCCCGCGGCCTTTCTCAAAATTCGCGATTTCTTCACGGATAGCACGGTCTGTCTCCAGGATGGTATCTTTTCCCACATGTACCCAAGCTTTATTCAGCTCTGTTTTAGAAAAACCTGCTCCCCCAATGAGCTGTTTTTTAAATTGAGATTTTGCTTTGGCTTCTTTCCAACGGGCTTTAGCAATACGTAATCGGGTCTTGCATTGAAATACATTATACACCAAACCCGAAGAGGCCATGGGCAAAACGGTGGAAGCTACCGAAGATCCTGTAGTCGCCACAAGGAGGACTTGTAATGCTGGCATGCCGACAAATCCTGCAGTAACAACAGCGGCTAACCCCGCAAGCACAAGCAAAACAGAGAGAGCAAAAATCACTTTTTGCCCGGGAGTTAACGATAAACGTTTATCTATTTCCTCAGCAGTAATTCTCTGATCCTCTACAACCTTTTCAGTTTTTACGAAAGTCGAGGTTTCCTCTTCTATGTCTATCTCTTTCTTGATGATTTTGTTTAACGGCTCTTTGGCAATCTCGTGAGCTCTAAGATCTTCATCACGAATATTCTTCAACCCTGTATCAAGGAAAAGAGCTTGATTTTTTTGAGAGTCTAAAAAACTCTTCCACTTTCCGATACTACTGTGCAGTAACGTTTGTAAAACTAATCCTATCCCCATGGAAATGAAAGGAGGAGCAAGCACAAGCATGGCTGTGGCAGGCACCCCGCCTAAAACTACCGTACCGACAATAGCAAGAGTAATCCCTAAGGCTGCAAAGCCCACACCTACGACTAAAAGACTCAGACTGATCCGATGTAACTTCTTAGCCTCTTGCATAATTTCTATACGTGTTAAAGGCTCTCCGGACGCCGCCTTTTCAGAACGTGCAAATTTGATGTATAGATAATGTGCTAGGCTTGTAAAACCGGATTGGCTACCCTTAGAATAAGCCGCTCCACCTAAATTCCCGACAACGCCACCGTAACCTCCGGGAATAAAATGAGCGCCTACCTTCATAGCTAAGCCTAATCCGATAAATCCGATTCCTATACCTGCAGCACTTTTTATCCTTTGTTTTTCGGACATTGTCGGAGCAAAAAGATCACGAACCTTATTGACGATGTTTTTCATGACAGAAAAACCCCCAAGAGAAACGCCTCCTAAAGCGATGGCCAAGACAATACTCTGAGGCACTCCAGGCGCCAGGCAAGTTAAAGCAACAACCACCACCACCATAGCTAACGCAAAGACCATCAATCCCGCTAATAACCCTACAGAATGAGAAAAACTCCTTTTATCTTGATCGACTTCATTAGCAGGCACAGCATCATGTAAAGGTGCTCTTACCTGTTTATCCTGAGATATTTGAGAGAGACCTCTGGCCCCTAAAATCTCCAAACTTTTGTGATCATCGCCTGGAATCCTAGAAATCGACATAAATTAAAAAATAAAAATAAAATTCACTATTAATTAATTATAATCACAAATCTAGATATCAAACACTGGTCAATTTCACAAATAAACCACAACAAAAATAAACAAAATTATTTAAAACGTAATTAAATAGAAGATTGTTAATTTACAAAATCAACATGGAAAATCAACGTGGCCAGAGGAGGGAGCTCGATATCTATCCCCCAGGAGACGTGCTGATCTAGACAAAGAACTGGCTGACGGTTGCCTTTCCCTGAACCCCCAAAGCAACAATCATCGCTATTAAATAGGAGTTGGCAGGAGTGAATGTCCTGACAATATAGAACATAAGAAGGAAAATATCCCGAACTAAAGTGGTGGACACACAGTAAAGCGCTACTTCGATCTTCTCCTGAAAATCTGTAGTAAGCGATCACATGATTTTCAGTATCTTTAAAATCTACCCAACGGAACGACCCTTGCTTACCGTCTCCTTTCCAAAAATACGGCAGGTCGCAATATAACGCGTTCATCCGTGCTACGCACTTGTGTAAATACGCGTGATCGGGGTGATCTAACAGATGCCAATCTAAAGGGCTGTCCGGGGTCCATTCTTTTCCCTGAGCAAATTCCCCGCCCATAAAAAGAAGTTTCTTCCCTGGTTGGCATATGTGATAGCTAAGCAGCAAACGCATATGAGCAAACTTTGTCCAGGTATCGCCGGGCATTTTTTGTAAAAGGCTACCTTTACCATGGACAACCTCATCATGAGAAAGAGGCAGGAGGTACCTTTCGTTAAAGGCGTACCAAAGGCTAAAGGTCAGATCCTTATGGTGATACGAACGAAATAGAGGATCGACCTGAATATAACGAAAGGTATCGTGCATCCACCCTAAGTTCCATTTATAATCGAACCCTAACCCTCCTTGGGCGACCGCCTGGGTCACCTTCGGGAAATCTGTAGATTCCTCAGCAAATGTCAAAACCCCGGGGAATTCTCTATGCACGACAGAATTCAAGTGTTTGATGAACTCGATAGCCTGGAGATTCTCTCTACCTCCATAGATATTGGGAGACCACTCTCCTTCTTGACGGCCATAATCTAAATACAACATTGAGGTTACGGCATCGACGCGTAAACCATCTATGTGCATTTTATCTAACCAAAATAGAGCGCTGCCTAAAAGGAAATTCACGACTTCATTGCAGCGATAATCAAAAGTATACGTACGCCAATGGGGGTGTAATGGCTCGTGATTTTCTATAGATTCATACAGAGCTTCTCCGTCGAAATGAGCTAAAGCAAAGCCATCCGTAGGGAAGTGTCCGGGCACCCAATCTAAAATCACCCCGATATTTTCCCTATGGAGGTGGTCCACAAAAAACTGGAAATCTTCGGGTGTTCCATACCGACACGTAGGTGCGTAGTATCCTGTGACTTGATATCCCCAAGATTCATTTAAAGGATGTTCTGTAACTGGCAACAGCTCCACATGCGTATAATGCATCTCTTTGCAATAGGCAGCGAGTTTCTTTGCCAACTCCCGATATCCTAAGGGTTTACCCTCATGCCACTGCCACGAACCTACATGCACCTCATAAATGGCCAAGGGCTGATCGCCTCTGTGTTTACGCTTTTCCATCCACGCGGCGTCATGCCATGTATAGCGATCACTATCCACAACGCGAGATGGCGCATGAGGAGGAACATCAAAACGTTTCCCATAAGGGTCAGTTTTGATCAGTACCTCTCCAGAAGCGCTAACAATTTCCCATTTATACAGAGTTCCTTCTTCAAGACCGGGGATAAATAACTCCCAAATTCCTAAATCGGAGACTTTGCGTAAAGGATTCACAAGACCATTCCAAAAATTGAAATCGCCGACAACAGATACACGTTGTGCATGCGGAGCCCAAACAACAAAAAGCACCCCGGAAATTCCCTGAACATTATAGGGAATCGCTCCCATACATTCATAAATCTTATAATGCGTACCTTGATGAAATAAAAAAGAATCGACTTCTCCCCACAAAGGAGGAAACGCATAAGGATCGTGAGCTAATAGGCCATTTTGATGATAGATACGGTAATCCTGAGGGAGAGTCCCCTTAGGAGCAGTGAGAGAAAATATTCCCGAATGATGGTGTTGTGCGTGCGCTATATTTCCCTGAAGTTCTACAACTACAGAATGGGCCCCAGGACGAAAAAGAATGATTCTATCTTGTGAGGAGTTTTCAGAAACAATCCCTAAAAACTTATGAGGATTGCTCTGCCTTCCAGAAACTAATAAGGAGACGTCTTCAGAGTTTACAATCCTCTCGACCATGGAAAAACTATCTTATTTACGGAAACAATCCCATAAATACGTAGTTTGGTTTTTTATCTCCATACTTTCTCCTAAAGAAACTGTAGACGACCCCACCAACTGTTTCTTTTCCCATTGGCGTAAACGACAACTAGATAACTCTGAAGAAACACATAAAAGAAGCTCGGTGTTTTCCTCAGCGTGTAAACAGACACGCCGTACTGTCTTCTTACTCCATTCTACTGAAATTTTTCCCATTCCCTTCAGGTGGACATGGATCAACCTCCCACAAGGAAACTCTGGAGGTAATGAAGGAAGAATCTCCACAATCTCTTTATCCCGCATAATAAAGAGATCGCGCAACATCGCTAAACTGTAACTCAATAAAGAAAACGGTACCTTTTCTCGCCCTTCTTTGTTTGGCATCTCTTTAAGAATCCCCTGGTATTCTGTATCGTAAATCCTAGGTAAGAGGTTCTCGGAAAATCCTGCAAAATATAACGAAGATAGCGCAGAGTAAATTTCTGTTTTTTTTCTTTCTTGAATTTTTTGGTATGCGGTAACGAGAAGTTTTCCACTCCCCCGTTTCAGGCATTCTTCATCTTGTACATCTGTGGGGATAAGAGCACCTAACCGCAACCATAAAGGAAGGATCTCTTTTAAATCTCTACGATAACGTATTTTATGCAAATCTGCATGTTTATGCACGCCTAGAGAAAGTAACGGCTCGGCAGAATCTGCACAAGGTAATTGACCTTTCAAAGAATCGACTTTTTCCCCAGAGGGAAGGATGTAGTATTTGTATTGTTCACAAACAACGGCAAGACCTCCACGATGCAAATCTTGAAATACAGCAAAGCGCTTTAAAGGTCCCTGAGCGTTGACATAACCCTCATCCAGAAGTTCATGTGTAGGCGAAAATATGCGCCATACTGTAGGAAATACCTGAGCATACCATGCCGATCCCGGAATGGGGAGGCACATGCCAGGAATTAACGTATACGGTCTAAAACTCTGTGTTATTTTAATCATACACGTTTTCCTTTGAGAATATCTTCTTCGACACTCTCGATACGGACATCGATTAATGTATTCACAGAAACATCAGGATCGGCAGGGAAACCTACCATATCAAAGTAGGAAGAATGGCCATAGGCGATGCCTTCATCCACCCTTTCCACAAGTACCGAAAGTGTATCGCCTATACGTCGCCTCTGCTCTCTATAAGCCACCTCTCGTGCTACATGAGCAAGATGCTTCTTCCGTTCGTTAATTACAGATACGGGCAGTTGAGAAGAAAAGGTGTAGGCTTTTGTTCGTTCTCTAGGGCTAAAAGGAAAAATATGGACTTTAATAAAACCCACGTCTTCTACAATGCGCAAAGTCTCTTCAAAATCCTGATCTGTTTCCCCGGGGAAGCCCACGATGACATCTGTCGTGAAAGTATATTGCGGATCCGCAGAACGTAAAGCCTCTACACAATCTAAAAAATCTCCCCGGGAGTACTTCCGGTTCATCCTTTTTAAAATCGCATTAGAACCCGATTGCAAAACCAGATGCGAAGAGTGACACGTATGCTTGCCTGATAATAAGACATCTCGCAGGTCGTCCTGCACATCCTCGGGATCTATAGAAGAAATCCGTATTCTTTCTATACCTGGGATCTCGTCTACCTGACTGATCAGATAAGCTAAGGATTTTCCCTGATCTTGATAATCGCCAACATTAATCCCCGCAATCACAACTTCACGATACCCCTGCGAAACAAGACCCGATATCTCCTCAAGAATTTCCTGAACAGGACGTGAACGCGACCGACCACGTAAATACGGGATAATACAATAGGAACAAAACGAGTTGCACCCATCCTGAACTTTGATAAACGCTCGCGATTTCCCTGAAAAACTACGAATGCGAAATTCTGGAAGATCTTGAATCGAGGGAAAGATCTTTTCCATCAACTGATGCTTGTCTTTGTTAGAAACAAGAAGACATTGTCTGTCTAAAGAATAGAAAAATTCCTTATCAGCCTCTCCCAAACACCCCGTCACCACTAACAAAGCATCGGGATTTTGTCGACAAACTTGACGTACGGCGTGACGTCCAGAGCTTTCCGCCGATCCGGTAACTGCACAGGTATTCACAATACACAGATCACAGGGAATCTCAGGATCTGTGATTTCGCGGTACCCTAAGAAGTTTAACTGATCCCGGTAACTCTGAATTTCATATTGATTTACACGACACCCTAAACAAACAAGTTTAAATGTTCCCTTTACTTCTATTACTGTCATAGGTTGCTAATGAAATCTGAAAAAACACAAAGACAGTATTCTAAAGTATCCCTACTTTTCCTCACTAATAAAGATTCTCTTTTTTCTTATTCGCTTGTAAAGGAACTCCCTAAACGCAAAACTCATCTTCTATGGGCTTTGGAGAAGGACGTTTACGCATAATAAACTGTTGGTATTTTTTCCCGAGCTCTTCGGGTAGATAAGCGTCTACAATTAAAATATCCTCTTTACGACGATGCGCTAAGACCAAACCTGCATCATACAGCTCGGTAAATTTGCCATAATCCTTATAGGAAAATTTTAATGTAACTTGAGGAAAGCCTTCCGTAATGATGTCAGTCATCGCCTCAAGAAGATTTTGAATTCCCTCTCCGGTTTTTGCCGAGATGACGACAGCACGTGGTGAGAGCAAACGCAACTTGGTAGGCGCCTTACCCTCGGGAAGCTCATCGATCTTATTTAACACTGTGATGATTTTCGGATGGTCGACTCCTAATTCTTTTAAGATCTCTTGTGTGGTTTCTATATGCTCAAAAGCTAAGGGATGCGAAGCGTCCACAACATGAAGTAAAACATCCTCATGTAACGCAGCTTCTAAGGTACTTTTAAATGCTGCCACAAGAGTATGGGGCAATTTCCGGATAAACCCTACGGTATCTGTAACAAGAACACGTTGCCCACTAGGAAGAACACACCTACGTGTTTTCGGATCTAAAGTCGCAAAAAGTTTGTCCTCAACGTAAGTTTCCGCAGAAGTTAAAAGATTCAACAAAGTACTTTTCCCAGAATTGGTATAACCAATCAAAGCAAACGAAGGAATGCCCCGTTTTTCTTTAGCCTTGCGCTGCTCTTTTCTTTGCTTTTCTACGGATTTAAGATCCAAAGTTAATTTGTGAATTCTTTCACGAATCATCCTTCTATCTAGTTCGATTTGCTTCTCCCCTTCGCCCTTAACAAATCCTCCGCCACTGCCACCTCCGGATTTTTGACGTGATAGGTGACCCCACATCCTTTTTAAACGAGGGAGCAGGTAGCGTGCGCGTGCTAATTCTACCTGAAGTCCTGCTTCTGCAGTAAAAGCTCGGTTAGCAAAAATCTCTAAGATTAACTCCGTACGATCTAAAACCACGACGCCTAAACGCTTTTCTAAATTCCTCTGCTGTGAAGCGGTGATTTCTTCATCAATAATCAAGGCACCTATCGTAGGAAATACTTTTAAAACCTCTTCGATTTCTAAAAGCTTGCCTTCATTTAAATATGTCGAAGAAGAAGGAGATCGCAAAATCCATGAACGTGTTTCTAACACGGTAATCTCACAAGATTCTGCAAGAGAAACTAGCTCTTCACTATGTTCTTCCACACGCCGTTGGTCCTCTTTCCCTGAATAACAAGAAACCGCCAAAGCTTGGGAAGGATCTTGCTCTTCACGAGGAAGAGAAAAACGCCATCCTAAAGCACTCTCTCGACTCTTTTTCTCTTCTTTTCTCTTTTTTTTCACTGTCTACCTAACGAACGACCAAGAAACTTCCATACCGTCATAAGCCCACAACTTATCGGAATAATTTGCCAACTCTTTTTGTAAGCTATGATTGATATGCGTAAAAATTACTTTCTTTACGCCTATGAGCGCAGCAAAATCCTCAGCCTGACTGATAGTCAAATGCGCGTAACCTTGTCGAGAAAAGACTTTAGGCAATTGCTGACAAGTCACGGAAAGAATCAGCGTGTCGACTCCAGAAAGATAACTCACAATCTCATGATCATATCTACTCATATCCGTGAGATACGCAAGATTCCCAAACCGGTAGCCCATAACCTCACAAGACTTCTGATAATAGGTAACATAGGTAAAAGGAAGTCCTAGAAATGTACTCTCACCGTACCTTTCATTTAAAATAGTAAAATCTAAAACTGCAGAAAGAGCAGAATCTTGGCCTTGAGGGAAAACAATATGCTTACGATATTGACAAAGATATTTATAGGTGGAAGCTGAAAGAACCACAGGGAGAGACTGTTGATGGAGTACATACCAAACACGCAAATCATCAATACCGCCTATATGATCGTAATGAGGATGGGTGAGAAATACACCATCAAGTTTCTCAATATGATTTTCCAGCATTTGCTGACGAAAATCGGGACCGGAATCAATAAGAAAATGCTTTCCCGCCCAGGTAATCAGCACGGAAGAACGTAAACGTCGTATCTGTCTTCCTGTGCACATCGCACAGGAGCAAAAAGCCACAGGGATCCCTTCAGGATTTCCTGAACCCAAAAAGGTTAATTTACCTGATGAAGTATCTCGGCATACATCGTTTACCACAAACAGTCCTAAAATATGCGTAAAAATGAAATTGTAACTATCTTGAAAATTAAGAAAAAGAAGAAGCAGATTCTGCGGGAATAAGTTCAGAATAAGGGAAGAACGGTGGGATGCAGAGGCGGAGATGCTAATATAGGATCTAACAAGTGACACGAAGGGGGAAATTCTGTCAGCACCACATATTTTTCTGTACCTGCTTGTACATGCACAAGCTCACAATGTTCCACATAATGCTGTGAAAGATCTAACCATTCCCGTACACGCGTCTTTGAAAAGTAGCTGAAGATGGCTCCTATCAAACATAGGATGAAACCCACGCCTAATAAAATTGCTGAGAAAAACCACTGGTGCATACCGGGGATTACCGGGGAAGCAACAATGACCCCAAGAATCACTCCTGAAAAGCATAGTACGCCTGCGCCGATAAAATGCAACAATGCGCATAGATCTAGGTTGCGGACCCGAAAATATACGCTTTTCATCTTTTCACGTATACGCACAGCCTCTTCATCTTTAGGGTACAAACCCGATAACGTGGTTATTGGCCCCGAACAACACATGCCGTCGATCAAATGACTCTGACATCGCAAAATAGGAGCTATACCACTCGCCTTCCCATCACTACCCACAACAAGCACAGAAACTTCTTTGGGTTGCACGACCCCTTTGCAACAAGAACAATAAAAATGGATATTTACATAGTCCGGGTTATCCTTGAAACCAGGGCAACAGGGAGACGATCCAAACATATCCGGCACCTTAAAATCATTAGAAAGAAAATAACAAAAGGAATAGAAAAGATCAAATTATAAAAGTTTATAAAAACAAATCTATTCTTATATAACAGAAAGTAATCTCACCTGTTTAAAAAAATACCGATCGAAAAAATAGATAAAAGGGCCTGCTTAATACAAAGATGAGAAACGTCTTGTTAATGTAATCCCCATTTTTTTTCTAATTTTAGGAGGGTTCCGTCTGCTCGCAGTTCCTCCAACACGTTTTGGACTTCTTTCACGTGCTCAGGGCGATCTTTTGCTATACCTAAGCCGCACCCTAAAACCCACTGATCTTCAGGTAAGTCTACGGTTGTTGTATATACATCTGGAAACTCTTTCAGTACCACATGCGCCACAGAAGGCTCAAGCACAGCGATTGGGGACTTCTTACACCCCACCTCCATTAGAACCTCTAAAGTGCTATCAAAAGAACGGACACAGACTCCGGGTAAAGACAGCAGGTAATCCTCTTGGAAAGTCCCCGTTTGTACAGCTACTGAAGAATACTTAGACAAAGGAAGAACATCATCTTTACTTATAGGCTGTCTAGATACAATCGTGAGCTCATGGATGCCCTCTCCATGATAGGGAAGCATAGCAATTTCTTTTTGACGCGAGGGTGTAATGGACATCCCTGCTAGAACCGCATCTATGCGATGTTTCTTTAAATTGAGAATCAACGCGTCAAAAGAGAACTCCACCACCTTCAATTCTTTACCAAGTCTTTGGCTAATGGCTTCGGCAAGATCTATATCAAAACCAATGGTGTTTCCATGTTTATCAATAAATTCAAAGGGGGGGTAAGTCGCATTCGTACCTACTAGCCAAATTTTATCTCTCTTAACAGAAGAATTGCAACCAACTAAGAGTAAACAACACCCGAAAAACAAGATTCTAAGGCAAGAAATCCACTGTTTCATAAAAACTATGCTATAATAACTAAAATTATGGTATACTTTACATACACAATAAATCTCAAACTCGAAATATGCTTTTAAATTAACTGACATCGAAAGCGAGTAGGTATGTGACTATATAAAAAAAATTCAATTATGAGCTCATCTTCTTTTACCCCCCCTTCCTGCCCTACTCCAGGGAGAAATAATCTTTATCATCTCCAAGTCAATCCACAGGATCCCTTGTGTATTCGAGTTTTGAGGTTAGTTGCCTATGTGCTCTTGCATATTGTGACCTTGGGTCTCCTGCTACTCTTCCACTACTGTACTCGCCACACAACACAAGCGACCCCACCCCCTATCATTCCCGTTGTACCCCAGACGCCCAGTTCCCGACTCCCTTTACCACAATTGCCTAGCACACCTTCAGCGGGCTCACCTGCATATCTTGAGGCTTCACGAAGAAGAGGCTCATTACAACCGCCACCACGTCCTACTACCCGCACTTCTGTAGGGCTCCCTGCGGCTACCCCTCAGCCCACAGTGACAACACAACCTCGTCCACAGCCGATGACTCCTCCCCCTAGTGCACCTAACCAACTCTCTCAGCCCGAAACAGACACGCCGCGCCCACCGCAGCCAGAAAGCCCCAGCCTCCCTCCAAGTCAACAGCCGATGACCAAGAGTGCATTAGATCTTCCTCCAACCACACCCCCGCCACCAGTTACACAACAACCGCATCAACAACCGACCATTCCTCCTCCTGTTGCACCTACCCAACTTCCTCAGCCCAAAACAAAAACTCTACGCCCACCTCAACCGCAACGACAACCTATACTCCCCGGATTACCCAGTCTATCTGAAATTATGGAGCGCATACAAAGCTTAGGGGTGTTACCCCAAGGTGTGGATAATAAATCTTTAGAAGCTATGGCGTGTTTTAATGAACAAGGGTTAGCTCCTAACAATGCGTGTTTAACGCTCACATCTGCGCAAATCCTGAACCCTCTATTCATTGCTACCTATCCTAAAAGCATTCGCTCGACGTTCCATTTAATGATGCAAGATCTTGAAACCATTAGCCGCACGGGCAATCCTCAAGATGAAAACACTCGCGTCTCTCGTTTACTGTTATCACAATTAACTTACTTGAATAACAACTATTACTCTGTGGATGTTCCCGGAGATGGAAACTGCTTTTACCGTTCTTTCCACATAGGTTGGATGTGTTCGTTAATGCGTTCGGGGGATCCGCAAGCCTTCGAGAAGGAAGCTCAGCGTATTATGCGATTACCTTTTGCCCAGTCATCGCCGAGAAATCGTTTACTGACGGAACAGATGGTTACAGTGATACGGCACTGCCAAACCCAAAGAAATGTAAAAGATCTTTACGATAACGTTCTTCTTTCCCCGATACACACGCCTAGAGCCATTGCTTATTTACGTAACCTGGCTCTTTACACTTTAGATGAAGCACGTTTAACCAATATGGGAGGGGAACAGAACGTTCGGGCTTTAATCTTAGGTCAGATGATTGATGCTCCGGAGATGTTAGCGGAAGCTCTGAAAAAGATTATTCAAACAGAACCGTCTAGTCCGATTTTACACCATATCTTCCGAGGTGATGTCTTACCTATAACTGGAGCTGCAAGTCAATTAGAGCTAGTTTTAGAGTTCTTATCGCAAATACTCCTCAGCAATCAAAAAATCCAACAGCTGCCTCAGGAAAAACAGCAGGAGGAAAGTCTTTTCCAAACGACGCTGGATGAGTTACTCAATACAGTGAGTGCTACCCTGACTGCCGGAGATCTTACTGAGGAAAGCACTGCCTCCATCCTCACCTCGCTCCCTCAAGAAATTCAAGGACATTACCAAAAATTCACTCAATCCCTAAGGCGAGCTAGGCCGGGACAACACCTACCTACCCCTGTCATTTTCCTTTCTTTCCTACTCTCTCATCCTTCCTGCGCAACAAACCATGCGGTATGTCAAGATTTCCTAACAAAGGCAAAAACCACACTCGCAGGGATTATAGGAAATAACTTAGCATTAGCGGACGCTTTACATTGGCAGGGAGAAGCCGCTGACATTCTTAATGCAAAACTGCAAGCCTCTTGGGCGCAAAAACAAGCGGGAAGTTTGATTGAAGTGGCTCTCTCTCTGTGTGATGGGTTTAGATCTTCGAATATGATTTTACAATTAGGTCACACCTACAGGCTCATCGCTAAATTGATGCAAAGCACACCACAAAGCACCCCCGAAGCAGAATTACGCAGCGCTTTAGACACAATTTTATCTCATATCCAAAATCATCCTAGTCAAGCAGCGTCCTATACAGAAATGATGTCTTCTGAAATATTTCGTGGATTGCAATTAGAAGCTTCTACAAGTACTAAGGATAAAATTTATGCGGAAGGAATAAAAATGTTCTTCTTCCTTTTACAATATCCTTCCTTACTAACAAATCGAGTCACAGCGCATGCGGCAAAGAAAATCCTCTTGTTGTACCAACCGCATTTACAACAAGCTTTGAGGAATCAACTGAACACTTACCGTGTATTGTCTTTGGGAGGCAGTATTTTTGGGGCTTTTTGCTGGCAACCCCCTGCATGTGGAGATCGAGTAACCACACAAACGATTGAGTCCTTATTATCCTTCCTATCTAGAGATCCTTGTGCTTTGTCTCTTTGTCCCAATATGAGAACCCAGTTCTTCCAAACCATGGATTCAGGAAATGCCGAGGAAACGGCCGCGTTACTGCAGGAGGCACGAACAGCCTACCCTATTTTATGGGAAGCATTTATTTATCAACTGGATACAGTAGGCCATAAAACCACCCCGCAAAGAACGAGTCTGCCATTTAGTCAATCCGTTCCCAACGACGTTCTACTTTACAGCTTTTTGCAAACGCACTCACAGCTGTTAGATGGGAATACGGAGTTGGCAAGTAGGCTAAAGACCTATGCAATAACGCAAACTATCCGCATGAAAACGGACATCACAGAAAATCTCAATACGTGGACTACATTATTCTGGATAAATGTTGACAGACTGACTACTTATAACAACCTACAACGAGTTTTCCTCTTCTCTTTAGTACGTAACAATAACCCATATCCTGAGGCATACCAGTCCTTTATTCATGATTTAAATACTATGGATATCCACGAGCTTATGCGTACATTTAACTCCGTAAACACTCAGGCAGAAGATGAGCATGTGAGTGCGATTTCGTCAGCTTTAGGCTCATTAGCTCTTTGCCAATACCTAGGCGATGCGAGTTTAACACAAACGGTAAGACAACTCAGTGCGTTGGCGGCGACTCATGGATTCTTCCAAACGGACCATGTTCCAGAGCAACGGGCTAAAATTTTTGTCTTACGTACAAACAACCATTACAACTGTTTGTTACCTAAAGATGCTCATGATACGTCAAGAGTAACCAACCGAGGAACTACGCAAAATCAACCCTAACTTAAAGGACGCTTTCTTATTCTTACGACTACTTATCCTCTACCAAACGCGTTAAAACACTCTGCTCAGGATCCGAATTTTCTTCTCTCCCTATCTTCTGGTGTCGTCGTAGGGAAAGGAGATCCTCTGCTCATAGCGGGTCCCTGCACTCTAGAAAGCTACGAGCATACTGTAGCTATCGGCCTTGCTGCCAAAGCAGCAGGCGCTACAGTACTGCGAGGATCTATAAGAAAACCTAGAACCAGCCCGTTCACCTTTCAAGGCTGGGAAAAAGAAAAGGTGATTTGGCATAAAGAAGCTCAGCGTATTCACGGCCTACTTACGGAAACAGAAGTTTTGGATGTTCGTGATGTAGAAATTACCGCAGAAAACGTGGATTTTCTCCGTATCGGAGCAAGGAATATGCAAAACTTTGTTCTGCTTCAAGAAGTCAGCCAAAGTCATCGCCCGGTGATTCTGAAACGTCATCCTTCCGCAACGATAGAAGAGTGGTTATGCTCTGCAGAATACCTTCTGAACTCTCCCACATGTCCCGGTGTCATTCTTTGCGAACGTGGTATACGCACTTTTGAAATGTCCACACGGTATACCCTAGACCTGAACACCGTGGCTTTACTTAAAGAAGTGAGTCCTCTTCCCGTAATTGTAGATCCTTCTCATGCCGCGGGGAAACGCTCTTTAGTGTCGCCTCTAGCAAAAGCTGCTATGGCCGCGGGTGCTGATGGCTTAATGATAGAAATACATGAGTCCCCAGAAAAAGCTCTCTGTGATGGGAAACAACACATCACCCCTGAAGAACTGAGTGAGCTATTCTCCTCGATAAGAGGGAAAGACGCTATCTGCCAAGAAATCGGTAGATAGGAATTTTCCCAGGCACAACCACCACCAGGCAAATCACGTACAGTTGAGTGGTCAGTGCCGTTGTATAATTAAAAATACTTCAATCACTAAAAATATAAAAATACTAAATAACGATTTGTTGAGTTTCTTAAAAAAATTATTGCAAAGTTTTGTATGTTTAACTATTTGATTATCAAATAACAATGAAGGAATAAGAGTATTTTCTTCATGGAGGTATATGGTAAAACAAACATGCAAACTCTACCTTTTACAATATCTATTTTATGCTTTATACTGGCTAATTTATTATTGTAGAAAAATACTCCAAGGCATCCCTAACCACCCCGACGAACCTGTATTCCAAGCTTTCCTATCTTCTTTTATAGAACTCCTTTCTAGTTTAAAACACCTTCCGCATCCTGATTCAAGACAACCTTAGCGACGAAACTCACCTTCTTGTGCAAACAAGAAGGTGAGCACAGACAACATGTGTGCAGAAAAAGATCATCGAAATAGAAAACAGAGAATTAGACTTTCTCTTCAGCAAGCTTCCCGATGTACACGTATACTATTTCGATAAAAATAAACGCTGTAAGAGAGCTTAACCAAGCGATGACATCCCTAGAGAAAGGCACGGTGATGAAATACCCACTGATATACACGCTGCCTCCGGTGAGCACTGCTGCCCAAGCTGCAGGAGTGCTAGCTTGATAGCGAGTGAGAAGAGCTGCGCCTAGAGGAACGGAAAGGCAACACACGGATAGGCCATAGCTTAGCATCAGCAAATCCACTATATTGCTAAAGCCTAAAGCAGCGACGGGAGCGAGTACCGCAATCATCCCAATCAGGTAACGGTAGTTTAACGAAGATAGTTGAGGCACTTCTTCACTAATTAGATGAGCAACAGCACTAATCAAAGAATCTGCTGTCGACAATATGGCCACACCAATGGCTGCTGCCATAATAGCGGCTAATGATGGTCCGCTGACATAAGCTACGGTATCGATAAGGACACAGCCGGGAGAAACTCCCAATTTTGCTCCTAGAGAACCTAAAAATAAGGGGATAAGATTAAACAAAAGGATGACGATCCCGGCAAGGATGGCTGCCCATTGGAGTCTGCGCAGTGATGAGGCCGCGACACAACGTTGTGCCATATCCTGCTCGACAATCATAAAGACCATAGGCATGAAAATCCATCCGGGAAGCTTGCTTGTGGGTAGGGGCTCAAAAACAGAGTTCGATAAGATGGGGGTAAACTGAGATGCGCCGTACCAAACAGAAACAGCACAAGTCAGCACAGCAATCAGGAGAAATCCCGCCTGTACGATATCTGTTCTGACAACACCACGAAATCCTCCTGTAGAAGTATAGAATACTAGGGTGATCCAAAAAATGGCGGTGAGATATTTGCCATAAGTGAACACACCGAATAGCTTATCCAAAGCAACTATCTGCGCTACAAGAATAAAAAACAAAGATAGAGCGGAAAGAAGAAAAGCCATTTTCCGTAGCTTTTTTGATTTATACACGCTTTCGAAAAGCGTCACTACGGTAGCAATCGATCCCGACGCTAATTTCTTTCCTGGCCCGACACCAAGAAATATCAAACCTGAAGCCACTCCCAAAGGATACAAGATCACTCCATAACCGTAACGTGCAGCTTCTTCAGCTGCGCCAAGTAGTACCCCACCGCCAATTTGTGTAGCGATAAACGTCATCGTTAAAGAAAACGTTTTTAAGCTCCTTCCTGCGAGAAAATACCCCTCACAATCCTGAACTGTAGAGCCGCCTCGACGACCTACACATAAACACAAGGCCTGAATGCCAAGCAAACAACATAAAAATAATCCAAAATTCATTGCGAAACTCTTAACTGTAAACATACCTAGGCCGAAGAAAAACTCTCAGGGAAGACAGCGTTAACCCCTATCCTCGGCAAAAAATTTACTTGGAAAACAGTGAGATTCGATGGAGATAGCGACCAGAATAACGGAAACTTAAAGAGAACAAGGAAGCGCGAAGCATTTTCAAAGACAAAGGTTGTGTGAGCATAGTGAAAACATCCCTGCGCTTTAGACTTTCCTGCTAGGCTAAAATAAGTCCTCTTAAAAATCTATAAAAACCACCAAGTTTCTTTTTTTATATTAAAAATTATTGAAAAAACTCCTTTTTATTTTAAAAAGAAACTAACAAACAAAATAAATTAACTATGACAAATAAAAATATTGAAAAGAAGTCTATTATCTATTTAAAAAATTTATTTATAGCCTGGTCCACGTTGTTGATGAATTTTTCGCCGCCTTGGAGACACATTCTTCATCTTTATTGTCTAAAGAGGAATGGGAGGAAGCCCTATCTGCACTCATTGAAGAATTAGAAAAGTACAAAATGCATTTAGATCAGCTGGTGGATAGACCCAGAGCATCCACTCAACAATTTAGTCAAACTCAAGGAAACGGATCTACTTAAATAGAGCAAATACAGCCCCTGCGGCTGCACAACGCAGCGAAGGGGTTTCATGGGAACAACATTCCAGAAGGAAATCCACGCCCTCGAGATTTTCCGAAAAAGCGATACCTTCTAAAATAGCAAGTTTATCTTGCCAACGACTTTCAGGATAGAGCTCTATAGCTTGATGCAAAGATTCGCTATTTTTTTTCTGACACAACCTAGCTAACGTGGACTCTAACTTAGAAGCAAAACTTTTATCTGCAGTCCATATCTGCGCCGTGTGTTCATCCCCTTCTTCCCAGAATACTCCTGAAAAAAAACTCCAGCCATGTTGTTGCCGATTAGAAAGAAAATCTCCCGTCACTTTTTTGACTTTACTATATTTTGCTACCGCAAGCAAACGGATCAGCTTTCTCCCTATCTCTCTTTTTACCATATCAAAATAGAGAGGCAGAGAAGCACTTTTAGGGTTCCATTGTGAACTCCAAAGAAACTGTTCGATCGCCCAGCACATCTCAGGATCACTGATAAAATCCGCTATAACATCACCAGCTCTTTCCACGTGCGTACGACTGACAAGCAGTAAAATCGCGAGATTTGCTGCGGCCTTCCTGGAGACCACACGATGCAGATACTTATCAGCAAGATCTTTTCCGCCTATACCTAAAGAACATACGGCAGCAGATGCTGACTCACAAATCGAGGCGAGAGGAGAAAGTAAACCTTGCACTAGCAAATCTTCCCCTAAAGGATCTCCTTGAAGATAGAGAAGAGCTGCTGCCTGTAGACGGACTTTAGGGAAGGGAGACGTTTGAGCCATGGCGTGCACTTGATCAGCAATTTTTTTTGATTCACAGCTCACCTCACGTCCACAAGACAAGGCTGCGCGTAATGCTGCTTCTTGAACTTCCGGGTACTGAATAGATAATAAATCTAGGAGCACACTCTCCTCTTTTTCTTCTCCCAAATGATGCAAGAGTTCGCAGGCAAATAAAGCCTGATCCATATCTTCGTGTACTCTAGATTTAGACAGCCCATGTGGGGTCAGCATGAGAGAAGCTTTCCACGCCTCCCGACGTTCCTCACCATCGACAAGTTTGTTATTTGCACGTTCTTGAAGATAAGGAAGGAGTTCTTCAATATCTAAAATCGCAGCAATTTGGTAGGCTATCATACGCACTTGCATAGAATCATCGTGGCGCGCAATTTTACAGACAGCATCTTTTAAACTCTGAGATCCATACTGCAAGACGACCTGTAGGCCCAGGGTACGCACAATCACGCTATCATCAGACAGACTCGCTAAAACAAGAGGGACTAAACGAAAGTCTCTAGCTAAGCCTATAGACAGTATACTCACTGCGCGTACCGTCATTGAAGGATGGCGCATACCATCCGAAAGCACTTGTTGAGCAAAATCTTCTAAGGTATCGCGATCTTTAGCTAGTTGCGGGTAGCATTGACGAGCTTTAGTAAACCCTCGATTCCAGGAGTCGTAATCCTTCCCTCGGGCTAAGGCTTTTAGGGCAAGTCGGGTTGTGGAGAGCGAACATTCGGAAGAGGACAAAAGGGCCTGAGCTTCCTGAATAGCTCGAGGGAAATCACCAATAAGCAAATGCTGACGCAAAGATTGCGATCCATGAGCTACATGAGCGAAAGAGTAAAAAAAAATTAGGCAATAGCCCCCAAAGAGCTTCCACCTAAAAGATGAATATGTAAATGGAATACGCTCTGTCCCCCGTCAACACCATTATTGATTACAACACGATATCCCTCAGCAATACCAAAAGCTTCCGCTAATTGCTGAATAATTTTTCCTGCTTCAGCAAGTAAAGAAAAATCCTCATCCTGCATATCTTGTAATTTTTCTATGTGCTTTTTAGGAATAATCAAGAGATGAACAGGAGCCTGGGGGAAACGATCTTTTATAGCGATAAAATTCTCATTTTCAAAAACTTTTTCGCAATCTATCGCGCCTTCGATAATCTTTTCAAAAATGGTCATACTAATCCTCGATTTTCTAACACCAACTGCAAGGCGCGCCGACAGTGTTCTTTGCTATCCCAAACAGACAAAAACAATCCCTTATGGCAAAAAATGGCTCCAGGAATACCACTGATTTCTTCGAGCTCTTTGCCCAGAAGTCCTGCCCAACTTTCTGGGAAGGGCACACGCACTTCCATGCGCCTATCTAAAGTGGGAGGGATTCCCCTAAGAATCCATTGATCACAAGCAGGGAAACACACAAATGCTGCAGGGTGTTGCTCGCCACCTAAAAAAAAGAAATTTTCTTGCCATGCCAACGGACGATCAAAAAATAAACAAAATTCATCTTTTTCCATGGCAGATCGGACAACATCTCTACACATGCGATCGTAGCGAAACTTATTTCTCAAACGCTTCAATAAGTCGATCGTAAATTTTAAAGAGAAAAAGAAATCCGCATCCGAAGCATTTCTCCCTTCTTCAGGATTGTAGATTTTAATGATATCAGAAAAAGAACAAAAGCCTTCTTTCGAAAAAAACCTTCCATTATCTTGTTCATCGATACCATGAATTAACGTATGATTTAGAAAATGATATTCTTCTAGATCGATAAGTCGTTGTTCCCTAAGATAATCCAATACCATTCCTGCGCTACTCCAGGGTCCTTCATAGGCTACCTGGTGATGATCGAATCTTTTTTGCTCTGGAGAATAGACTCCACCGACATCACATACATATTCGCACTCGGCGAGCTTTTCAGGATTTCGCGTACGGACGATCTTATCTTCATCAACAAGGTCGAACAAAATAAGTAAAGCACACGCCGTAACCTCATCAGCATGAAAAGAACCGTCGTGTGTACCAACGCTTCTTGGAATTCGCATATTTCCCATCCTTCTTAAAAACCCTCCATTGTATCCAGAGAAAAATAATTCTCAATCGCAAAGACATTTCTTTGCATTTTCTTAAAAATCTTTTTCATCTAAAACAAGACTCTCAAGCTATAAAAGCCTATTTTTTTTGGAGGATATATGTATAACTTATTCCACAGGAACCACGACGCCATTTCTCCTGATGGGTACCTTACGTCTCCCTTGCATATGCTATCGCCGAATACATACGAGGGGGAAATAGAAATACTACATATCCCCGAGTACTTCTTGGGTTTCCATTTACCTAAGCATTGCTTACATCTCAATCTAAAAAGCTCACTAGCACAACTGGGAGTGGATGCAAAAATTAAAGAAATAGAATTAAGTAAAGAATGTTCCCGAGCACGTTTACTTTTACAAATTAGCAGTCATGACCCTGTCGCTTCTGTGATGCTCACCCTATTAGAACCTGGGGATTACATTGCAAAATTATTCGCTGCCGATGACCGTCGACTCGTACGCTCCCCCCAATACCTAGAAAGAATGCTCAAACATACCGATAAAGCAGGAATGCCTTTGTTATGTTTTGGGAAAAAATTAGAACATCTCATTTCTTTAGATGTTATTGATGACCGTCTAGTCGTGACCCTGCCGACTCTTCCTGGTGTCATTCACTATGATCATAAGATCTACGGCCTCCTTCCTTTAATAGGAAAAGCCTTAGGCCAGCCAAACATGAGAGTACGCAATTTCCTATCCCTGTACCAACATAAAATAGAACGTGAGAAGCTGCCCCTACGTGATCGTATTTTACTGATAAAAACGGAGCCTTTACATATCCGTACGGTATTTGCTCGTGTTGTCGACTCCCTCCTTCCCCAGGGAATACAACATACGGCAGCAAATATTTTAGAGCCTACCACACAAGAATCCGGAGATATTTACGAATTTTATGGATCTTCCACAGTTCCCGTCGAGACGATTCCTTTAGAATTCTTCACTATAGAACCGTATAAAGAACACTCTTTCTTCTGTTATCGAGATTTCCTACAATCCTCCCTAGAATCCGAGCAATGTCTTTTCAACATTTTTGAGACGGCACCAGGTACCCAAGAAAAAGCAGCCACATTTATTTCCAAAGGTAGTGAAATTCTCGAGTTATCACACAACTCTTGGTTGATAGGATCCGCCAAATCCCTACATGACAAAAAACATCCTTATCCCGAAAACCTACAAGAATACATCGAAGAACAACCCTGCTTCCCCTTCCTACAAGCTATGGAAACAGGACACATTACCAGCCAGGGCGTACTGTTCTCTCGTTATTTCCCTTCTTCGTGTCTCAAAGGGATGTTACTTTCCTATCATGTCAACTACTGTCTGAAACAAATCTATTTCCAAATACCCTCCTACAATTATGGCGAGTATTTTTCTGAGCATGACCGCACTTTACTTATGGATTTATACTTTGCTGGGATCCCTACGTTCTGGGTAGACCAAGTCTCTAAACACGTATTACAATACGTCAAACGTCGTGGAAAAGATTCAGGAATGTTCGTGCCTATAACCCGCACCCAAGAATTTCGCTCTGCTTACTTTATTGGCATCCATGGCTCTTGCATGATTGCAGAGGGGTATAAAGAAGATCTCAAGGAATTATTACAAGGCATACACAATCTTATCCAAACCCTCCCTATTCCTGGATTTACTCCTCCTACCCCCTTAGCCATCATCACCGGAGGCGGACCCGGAGCCATGGCGATAGGCAACGAGGTGGCCACAGAGCTCAACCTTCTTTCTTGTGGCAACATTATAGATTTCGAACAGTCCCCAATGAAATACCAAGATAGCAATCCCTACATACAAGCGAAAATGACCTACAGGCTCTCCTCTTTAATTCAACGTCAAGAGCACTTCCATGTGGATCTCGCTTTATTTGTCACAGGAGGTATGGGAACAGATTTTGAGTTTTGTCTTGAGCTTGTCAGTATAAAAACAGGGAAAAAACCTCCTGTTCCTATATTTTTAATCGGTCCTGCTGCCTATTGGAGAGAGAAAGTGACCCCCATCTACCAAACCAATTGCACAACGGGAACGAACCGAGGTTCGGAGTGGGTAAGCAATTGCGTATTTTGTATTTCTTCCCCTCAAGCTGGTATAGAAATTTTCCAAAGATATATCGACAACACGTTGCCTATAGGTCCCGAATATCCTCCTTATCCCGAGGGATTTTTAGAGGTATGATTAGAAGCCATAGGTTAAGCGAAAGCCGTAGTAATTACACGGCTCTCGCACAAACTGTCCTTCTTTAGAAAACCCTTGATGGTATTCGACAAATGCACGGATTTTTCTGCCTACATCACGAAATTTTGACCACTCCATACCTAAGATATAGGTCTGATCTATGCCAAAATGCTGTTCTTCCCAGAAACGAAAATGCATAGCAAAAATCGGCTGAGCATGTAAATTCCCCTCGCGCAATCCAAAAGGACGTAATTCTGCTCCTGCTTCTATGTATAAAGGGCGTTCAGGAAAAGTCAAATCTCTACTGATAATGTAACCGACTCCCCCGTACAGACGTATCTGCGGGTTATAGTGCAAGGAAGCAAACACATCGATACCCTCGTCACTGAGGTTAAATCTTGGGAAATCCGGATGCGTTAAAAGAAATTCATCTCCCAAATGTGAAGACAAATGCCAAAGGCGTAAACGAAAACTCCATTTATCAACAGCGAATCCCAACAAACCGGCGACGAAAAAGTCCGAGTTGACCATGCAGGAATCCGGATGATCTAAATCAAAAACGGAAAAAACTCCCCCTTGAAGGCCAATATCTAAATCCCCATGGAAACGAGAAACATCGAAAAGGCGTAGCAAAATAAAGTCGCCACCAAAAATCGCAGAACCTACGCGGTTCCCGATAACCTTCTCATTAAAACGAATGCCGGCACTATTTGTCACTTGGCGAGGATCGGCAATTAACGGTGCAAAGAGTATGGTATTTTGTGGTAACCAGAGACCTTCTTTACCACAGACAATTTCCGTTCCTAAGGCCTTCTGCTTGGGTAATATAGGACGATCTTCTCTATATCCCTTACAACACTCTTGATAGGAGCGAGTACAAATCTCTACAGAAGCAATAAACGGTAAATCTTTGATAAAATCTATAATCGCATGAGAAAGTACCGTATCGACAGGAAGGGAGAATACATAAGCAACGTTATCCTCAACAACCACTTGGGTGCAGCTATCTAAAAAATGCATATCTACGAGGGCTTGTACATACCCCGTAAGATAACAACCATTTTCGGATTCTTGAATATTTTCAGGTAGTTGATCCGAGCGATGAACAGCTTTTTTAAAGCTCTCACAATCAGGACAACGCCCAGCTTCCTGAGCTCCTGCAGTTACACAAGATGAAAAATAGCCAATAAATACTAAACTGCATAGACAGCAGCCATATCGTAACAGTCTTCCCATGGTATCCACAATCTATAGAAAGAGATGATTTATTTAGCAACACCTCACACATAGATTAAGAAAAATCCCTGTAGATACACGTTTTCTTCCGAAATACCTTGAGAAGAATATATGCTTAATAACCAGAAATATCAGAACACAAATTCATTAAATTAAAAAAACAGAAGGACAAAAATAGAGGAATAATTATAAAGAGAAGTACGAGTTTGGAATACTTACATCGTAGGAAAAGCCCGCCTGCGAACCCTCTATCACTCCTAAGCTTGTGATTCTAAATGTCAATTTAGTCGTCACGTAAAAAGAAAACTTTCCCTTTCCCATCTAGTTACCCCAGTGAACTGGGTGGGACCTTTTTAATATAAAAAAAACTGCACCTTACAATATGAAGATGCAGTTCTTCTCTGCAAAATAAAGCATCAGAGCAAACCGAAAATCTATTGTTCGAGATTCTTCCCTTCCTGGTCTGCCCAACGAACGCCTCCCTTCTTACCGGTTTTAGGAGCTCCAGGTTGTTTCAGGATTCCCTTGGTCTTTTGGTCGGCTATACGTTGAGATTTTCTCTCCCCCTCTGGAGAACTCGCCCGAGGAAGTTTCATCCGATCTCTACCAGCTATTGCCCCTAAATCTGGGCTAAAAGTACCCCGATCCTCAGCAGAGGGTACCTCAGTTTTCGCCCGTTTCAAAGGACTTTCTGTAACATCCAATTTACCGGCACCTAGGCCCCTCTTACCTCCAGAAGCTATCTTCCCGACTCTCGCCACAGCTTCTTTAGCTAAAACTTTCATCTGTGACTTCTGTGGAGTTCCCTGGGACTCTTTCTTGCCCTTGACAGCTCCTTTCTGCCCCCCTATCTTATTTTGGATCTTGCTTTTGACTTGGCTTGCCGTTTGTGCAAGAATTTTTCCAGCTTTGGAGGCAACTTGACTGATCGCCTGGCTAGCTTTAGCTCCGCCGGCTTTAATTCTTTCACCAATGTGTCCCACTCGACTCGCAGCCTTCTGAGCTTTTTCACTGCCCTGCTTACTTACCTTGGATTCGAGATATCCTTGATACCCACGCACACCTTTACGGCCGCGAATCGCTCCTCTTCTTGTGAACTTTCCCCCCACGCCACGGAGAGAATCACTCTTGGCTCCTCCTTCTGCAGGACCTTGTGATGGTCCAGGAACTGAACTCCCGTAAGGGTTAATCGGATTCATAATTTAACCTAAAATAATTAATTCCTTTTAATTAATTATAAAACTTTATTTGAAAATAAACTCAAACTAAAAGATATAAACAAGACTGCATTTATATTAAAATAAAGAAACCTTTATTGTTTTGTAAAAGGTGGAGGGAACTTCTGCACTAGAGCGCCCTAGGAGACCACCAGCTTTTGTATAGAAAGAAAAGAAAGGTATATAAAAAAAGCAGGGCCTTTCTTAAGATGTCTACCATATGCTACAGATAACGAAACAACCGCAATGCGAAGAAATACAAACTTTTCCAATTTAGAAGCCAACTATCTGTTCTCTGGTATTCGTCAAAAAATCCAAGCTTTCCGTAAACAACATCCCGAAGCTTCTATTATAGACCTATCTATAGGGGATACCTCCTACCCACTACACACATCAGTTATTCACACCTTTACGCAGTCTGTAGAGAAGTTAGGAAATCCGAAAACGTATCGTGGATACGGTCCAGAATTGGGGTTGCCTGCGTTGAGGGAAAAACTCTCAGAAGTGTTTTATCATGGTCAAGTTTCCCCCGAAGAGATTTTTATCTCTGAGGGAGCCAAAATGGATATTTTCCGTATATTTTCTTTATTTGGTCCGGGGAAAACTATCGCCGTGCAAGACCCCTCGTACCCTGTCTATATTGATACTGCTCTGCTCACAGGAAGCCGTAAAATCATCAAGCTTCCCTGTACAAAAGAAACGCATTTTTTTCCTGAAATTCCTCAAGACGAAGCGATAGATATTTTCTGTATATGCTCTCCCAATAATCCTACAGGCACGGTATTGAATAGAGAACAACTTAAAGAACTTGTTGACTACGCAAATGCTCAGGGGAGCATAATCTTGTTCGATGCCGCCTATAGCGCGTTTATTTCTGATCCTACCTTACCCACAAGCATTTTTGACATCCCCGGAGCGCGTTCTTGTGCTATAGAAGTCAACTCCTTTTCCAAGTCTTTAGGTTTTGCAGGAGTACGTTTGGGATGGAATGTCGTTCCTAAGGATCTTCAATATAACGACGGTCTCCCCGTAATTCGCGATTGGGAACGTCTGCTATTTACCACATTTAATGGGGTATGTTTACCAGTGCAAGAATCTGCTATCGCAGGAGTTTCTCTATTCCCGAACTTAGAGGCAATCTCACATTACCGCTACAATAGTTCTCTTTTACGTGAAGCCCTACAAAAAGCCGACTTTTCAGTATACGGTGGTGAGCAAGCTCCGTACCTCTGGGTGGAAGTCCCTGGGCATATCCCAGATGAAGATGTCTTTGATTTCTTCTTACACCACTATCATATTGCGATTACTCCCGGTAAAGGATTCGGCTCGTGTGGAAAAGGGTATGTGCGCTTTTCTTCTTTAGGGAAAACAGAAGATATTGTTGCAGCTTGCCAACGTTTAACTCTAACATCTGTGTATGATACAATGGTGTTGTCCCTATGATTCTTCGTAAAATTGCTCAATATATTTTTTTCCTTTCCATTATCTGCTCCTTTATTTCTGTAGTTGTCTCCTCACCGAATCCTGAGCAAGGCTCTCCCAAAGTCGCCGTGTTCTTATCTTTCTCTCACTCCATACTCGAAGATTGTAGTCAAAGTTGCATAGAGGTTTTAAAAACATTCGACAACTCTCCCGAAGTGGTTGTCGTTAATGCCGAAGATAGTGTAGTCAAAGCCAGGAAACTCGCGCGCACATTGCACAGCGATCAAAATATCGTTGCTATTGTTACCCTAGGCTCGATAGCAACAAAAATCATGAGCCAAATCGAAACAAAAAAGCCGATTATCTATGCTGCAGTTCCTGAAGGAGAGACTCTAGCTTTCCCCAAAAAACAAACGAATATCTACGGTGTTAACGATTCCTTAGATATCAACCAATGTTGTTTTGCTATACAAGCTGTAAGAACAAACGCCGAGTCATTAGTATATCTACAACCTGCTGAGCCTTTTCCATCCGCTCTACAACAAGAAATTGAGAAAAAACTCCACGCTTCAGGGATTTCTGTCACAGAAATTAGCGTAATACCAGCAAATTTCAAAACTCGTATTCAACAAGCCATCGACAAACGTCCCTCTGCCATTTTTATTCCTTTCTCGTCGCTAGCTCATAAACTCGGCACCGCATTCATTGAAGACATCCTTAAAGAAAAAATCCCTATCATTACCGATGACTTCTCTTTAGTCGCTGAAGGAGCCTGCGTCGCTTGTGGCGTAGATTTTAAAAAATCCGGCAGACAAGCGGCTCAAATGGTTTACCACTTACTGAACCAACAGCAAGATATCGAAGGATTAAAAAAAATTATCGCCGAGCCGCTACCACAAACAACAACATTTAATGAAGATGTTATCCGTCGTTTAGGTTTGAAAATCAACAGAACAGAACGCAAACAATTCCGTTCTATAATCTTTAAAGATAATAAAGATAAAAAAGCCGCGGTAAAAAGCGATAAACCAGACACCGATAAAAACTACAGCCCTGCGTAAAATCCCTTTTCTCGCCAATGAGAGACAATCGATTCCGTAGACTTCGGTAAGAGGATTCTTTTTTTCCTGGAAGTATCTCCAGGAATTAACGTGATGTCACGCTTAGGCAAAGACAATGCTTTGGCTAACAAAGCAATAACTGCTTCGTTAGCCTTACCTTTTTCTGGGACCTCAGTAACACGTATTTTTAATACCTCGCCTTCAAATCCCACAATTGTATTTTGTTTAGACTTTGGGGTGACCTTCACCTCTAAAATCCAATATTCTTGATGCAAAAGGTTACTCCTGAGATATGACAAGATGGCCGCCAGTTTCACTTGCCCAGGCAGCTAAAGAATGTAGACAAATTCTAGGAGCCCAGTCATGCTTTAACACTGCTTGGGAAAATCCCGGACCTGCAACATCATACTTTTCCTTTTCAAAATGCTTGGCAACGCGACAACGATCTAAATGAATAAAAGGTTGGCTACTCACAAATAAAATCCGTTCCGAGCCGTCTCCATGATACGCACGAAGTACTTTTAATGTATCATGACGTGTTCCATACTTCTGACCTTCTGCAGGCTCAGCCACTAAAAACTCTACTTCAATACCTCCTGAAGGATCTCTCCAAGAAGAAGGAATAACCATCTGCGTCCAAACAAAGCGAGCAATTTCATCTTCTGACGAAGGAAGCTTATGCTCGGCAGGATTCCAGCTTTCTTCTACAGGAAATGGGTTGTGACGATGATCGTAAAATTGATCCGCATCTTCGACTTTGGCATAACGCTCTCTTCTCCCAGATAGGAAAATAATCTTTTGGAAACGCACGCCTCGATGCCATTCTCGAACAAGAAAATCCAAACGCTGACGAATCGTAGCGAGCGTGCCACCAAACACAACAGCACTACCATAAGTAGCTGCATAAGCAGGAACAACCTGTGTCATGCGCAATAAAGAAAGATCATTATAAAAAGCATGATCATCCTTTACGGGTAAAGAATCAAAGTGGGCAGCCATACGCTGCTCCCGAGTCAAAAATAAATGCTTGGTTTCCTCGACTAATTCCTCGGGAGTTTCCACTTCAGGTAAATCACAAAGTTCTAAAAGATGACTTACGATGGGAAGATACTTTTTAGGAGAACAGCAGGAAGTCGGTTTATCTGCAAAGGGACAACACCCCGTAATGAGCAGAAACACGAACCCGAAACACACTAACAGTGAGCGTTTTCTTTGGATATTCATAAATAAAGATGTCCTAAACAATCTATAATAACAAGGGTGAACATACTAAAGAATTTCAAAAAAAACAACTTTCAAACAGATTGTTATCATCCTCATTTATTTAATTTTAAAAGTCATCAAGATACATTTTATTATTCTTTTCATCTTGATTATGAACATTTTGTGTATCTATAGTATTGTCTTCAGGACGCCGGATCATCTCCTCATCTGATAAATCCCCCCTTCCGGAAACCGAAGCTCTTAAAGAAGATGTATTTTCACGAGATACAACACTTCCTGAAGTCGATGCGAAGGGATTTTCAAATTGAGGATTTTTCTCATTCTGAGCCACAGAAGAAGATCTCTGGCCACCTCGAAGTTTCTTGCCAATCCACAATAGGAAAAAGAGCAATTTGTCATAAAGAGTGTGAAACATCTGTACTAAGGTGTTCCATAACGTTTTCAGCCTATTGATTATGGCCTGAAAGCCAGAAGCTCCCGCCTCTGTCGCCGCTTGAATAAACTCTTCTTCCGTAGGAATCACCAGTTTTTCTAAAGCAATACGCTGATTTTGAATTGCTAAAGCTAACTTCGGCACCGCACCCGAGGAATCAATTGTCCAACTTTCGTCACCACGGATCAATCCTAGTTTCTCTAGATACGCACGTACACGATCACTCTGATCCCCAAAAGTCTCATGAAATTTCTCTAAAGACATAGACAGCAACCCATGGTGTACGTCTCCTAAAGTAGCTAATAACCTATGAGATAAACTCTCTAACTCGTTTACCTGACCATTCAATGAGGCGAGTTCACGACGCATGTCAAGATACATCTCGTCTAAATCCAGACCTTCACCAAGTTGAGATCTTTTAAACACCTGCTTGGCATCCAGTTGTACTTTCTGAAAATCCTCGATCCTTTTCTTGAGATCATCAACTAACACCCTACTATCTTGAACTCCAGTAAATAAGCTGGCCACAGCTTCGTCAATTTTATCAGAATCTTCTCTATCCAGGCTATCTTCATAAAAATCCGTGACTAATTCTGCAGATAAAGCCGCCGCCTCCGGTGAATTGGGAGATAAACTCGAAGGGGCACCTCCAGCAATGACGGCACCAGCAACAGTCTGTATATCCGAGATCGCAGCATCTATATTCGCCAACTCACCAATAGATAAAACCTCGATACTCAACCCCGTCTCAGTAACACCACTTTCTGCTTCCTCCTGCTCTTTCGAAGTATCCGTTTGACCCAAACGAGCATGGAGATCTTCCGGGAGGGGATTAGGATTTTGACTGGGATTTCCACTTACTGATGCCATAGAATTACCAAACAAAAATAAAAAAATCTTATTTTTAATTAATTATATTTATATCTAATTGCGTATTTATTTTTTAAAAACAAAAGGTCAGTGTAAATAATTTTAACTAAAGCCAATGTGTTACTGTTAACTCTAGTAATTGATCAAGAAAAGGCGCTATGTTAAGATTGGCGGTTCGTCAAGACCAACATATTTCGGTAAAGAACGTACTACCTACTTCGGTGTCTACCGGTTAAAAACCAAAAATCCACGGCTGTCACTCCTTATGAAAACTTCCCAGCTTTTTTACAAAACTTCTAAAAATGCCAATAAAGAAGCCTCCGTTTTGTCTTACGAGCTATTGGAAAAAGCTGGTTACATTTTCAAGACAGCAAAAGGAATATACACGTACACTCCACTGTTTTGGCGCGTCGCCCTCAAAATGATGGATATAATTCGTGAAGAACTTAATGCTATTGGCGGTCAAGAACTGGTTCTTCCTATCCTGCATCCTGCGGAACTTTGGCAAAAAACAGGACGCTGGGAAGCCTTCCGCTCAGAGGGTCTTCTCTATACCGTGAAAGATAGAGAAGATAAGGAATTTTGTCTTGCCCCCACCCACGAAGAAATCGTCTCCATGTTTGTTTCCCAGTGGTTATCGGGAAGAAAACAATTGCCCATCCACCTGTATCAAATTGCGACAAAATTCCGAGACGAGATTCGACCAAGATTCGGCTTAATGCGAGCTAAAGAATTCCTCATGGAGGATAGCTACACATTCTCGGATTCCCCCGAACAAATGAATGAACAATATGCTAAGCTCAGACAAGCCTACCAAAATATCTTCGATAGATTAGAAATCCAATACGTGATTGTCGAAGCTGATGGAGGAAAAATCGGTAAAGGAAAGTCTGAAGAGTTTCATGTTCTCAGCTCTTTAGGAGAAGACACCCTTTGCGTTAGTGGTCATTACGGAGCGAATATCGAAGCCGCAGTTGCCCAGCCTCCGCAATATACTTACGATAAAGACTACCTACCTATAGAAGAAGTAGACACACCTGATGTACGCACAATAGAAAATCTCCAAGACTTTTTCTCCGTTCCCCCCTACCGGATCATGAAAACTCTCGTAGTGAAACTCTCCTATGGAGAAAAAGAGAAATTCACAGCTATAGGCATCCGCGGGGATCGACAAATCAACCTCACTAAAATAGGTTCCAAACTTAATGCGGATGCCTGTTCTCTCGCTTCAGATGAGGAAATACAGAAACATCTGGGAGTAGAAAAAGGATTTATCGGTCCTTTAAACTGTCCTATAGACTTCTATGCTGATGAAACAACGCAATGCATGACGAACTTCATCTGCGCAGGAAATGTCAAAGACAAACATTACAAAAACGTCAATTGGGATCGCGATATTCCTCGCCCCGAATATGCAGACTTTCTCCTTGCTGAAGCCGGGGATCTCTGCCCAACAAACAATCACGCCCCCTACGAAATTTTTGAGGGAGTAGAAGTAGCCCATATTTTCAACCTAGGCACACGCTATACAGAGGGCTTTGACGTTGTCTTCCAGGATGAGCAAGGCAAACCACAATCCTGTTGGATGGGAACTTACGGTATTGGTATCGGTAGAACCTTAGCGGCATGCATAGAACAACTTGCGGATGATCGGGGTATCGTCTGGCCTAAAGCTATCGCTCCTTTCGACATCTCCATTCTCTACAATGGAGGCGATACCGCCTGCGAAGAAGCCGCCGAAAAAATCTATAAAGAATTACAAGGCTACGGCTACGCTCCCCTATTAGATGATCGCAATGAAAGACTTGGGTTTAAATTAAAAGATAGCGATCTTATTGGGATTCCATATAAACTCATTCTCGGAAAAACTTTCCTTAACTCAGGGATGTTAGAAATCGAATCTCGATCCATAGAAAAGTTTTCTGTTGAACCGAAAGATTTTGTCCATTGGTGCAAGAGACATCTTCCCAGCCCTCGGGTTTTTTCCCCTATTCCCTAGAGATAAGTTAGCATTCTTTGAGGTTGAGTGCCAAATATCCTTGACCTCTGGAAACCATTTCTCTATAATGGTCTCCAGCGAACATAGTACTTATATTGGAAATCAGGTATGTCTAAGTCGTGGATCTCGAAACGAGAATCTAAGCTTCTTTACATTCTCTTAACAACGACAGAGCTGTATTTAAAAACAGGTCAACCCGTCGGATCAAAAACTCTGAAAGAATACGAGTGTTCAAATTTAAGCACTGCAACTATCCGCAATTATTTCGCAGAATTAGAAGCTGAAGGTTTCCTAAAGAAAAATCACGTCTCGGGCGGAAGAATTCCCACAGATTTAGCCTTTCGTTATTATGTAGACCACCGCGCGGATTTTCTGCAGGATGATCTTCCCGAAACCACCATCCACCTGTTAAACCAACTCCCTAAAGAAAGTCAAAACATTGTCAAAGATTTACAAAAGGCATCCGAACTCTTAGGAGAAGCTTTACAGCTACCTACATGTTTCTCTTCTCCGAGATTCGAAAACGACTCTGTAACCAATATCCAACTCTCTTTGGTAGACGAACAACGCGTTGTGGTTATTCTATCTACCGAATTTGGGCAGATATTTACAGATACCCTCTGGTTAGCGGAAACATCCAACTACGCGTCTTTAAAGCGTATTGAAACGTTTCTTCAAAATTACCTGCGTAAACAACCTCCCTCAGAGACCCTCTCACAAAAAGAAGAAGATCTTGGGATGACCCTCTATAACGAAGTCGTAGTCCGCTACCTCACACGTTACTGCAATTTCAGCGAAGAAGATTTATACCAAACAGGATTATCTAAACTTCTGAAATACGACGCCTTCAAAGACCCCGATATGCTAGCTCTAGGGTTATCATTTTTCGAGAGTCGTTGCCATATGTGCAAACTTTTAGATATTGGTATGCACAGAGACCGCCCTACGGCATTTATTGGAAGCGAGCTTTCCGACATTTTTGGTACTCCTAATCCCCATTGTGCTGTTATCACGACTCCTTACTACATGAATCGCACTCCATTAGGGGCTTTTGGCGTGTTGGGACCCATAAATCTTCCCTATAGGGAGATTTATAAAACCCTCACCATATTTGCAGATAAAGTTAAAGAAAGCCTGACGCAAAGTTTTTATAAATTTAAATTATCCTTCAGGAGACCTTGCCCTTCCGATCCTAAACTCTCCAAAGAACCTACGTTGTTAGCAAGGTACTCTTCTATAAAACTCTTACCCCCTAAGGAGACGTCATGACAGATTCCTCTAACGCACACGAGGCAGAAAATCCAACAGTTCCTACCCCCGATAACGAGATTCAGGATCTCCAACAAGAAATCGCTACACTAAAAGCTGAACTAAAAGAAAAAAATGATAAATACTTAATGGTTCTTGCGGAATCAGAAAATGCCCGAAAACGCATGCAGAAAGAACGTCAGGAGATGATGCAATATGCTGTAGAAAATGCTCTCATAGATTTTTTGGTTCCTATCGAAAGTATGGAAAAAGCTTTAGGTTTTGCCTCACAGATGTCAGATGAGGTTAAAAATTGGGCCCTAGGATTTAATATGATCCTACAACAATTTAAACAGGTATTTGAAGAGAAAGGCATCGTAGAATACTCTTCTGTAGGACAAAAATTTAATCCATTTTTACATGAAGCAGTAGAAACAGAAGAGACGACAAAAGTCCCTGAGGGTACCATCGTAGAGGAATTTTCTAAAGGCTACAAAATCGGAGATCGTCCTATACGCGTTGCGAAAGTCAAAGTATCCAAAGCACCCGCACCCCAAGGGACAGAAGCAGAAATAGAAAACAACAACGAATAAACCCCCTAGAAATTAGGTAAGAATTATGAGCGAACAAAAAAAATCTAGTAAAATTATAGGGATAGACTTAGGAACCACAAACTCCTGCGTATCCGTAATGGAAGGTGGGCAAGCGAAAGTCATCGTCTCTTCAGAAGGAACACGTACAACACCATCGATCGTGGCATTCAAAGGAAACGAAACCTTAGTCGGAATTCCTGCAAAAAGACAAGCAGTCACCAATCCTGCCAAAACCCTCGCTTCTACAAAACGTTTCATCGGAAGAAAATATTCTGAAGTGGAATCAGAAATTAAAACAGTTCCCTACCAAGTGGCTTCAGGATCTAATGGTGATGTTGTCTTCCCTATTGATGGGAAACAGTTCACACCCGAAGAAATCGGTGCTCAAGTTCTTATAAAAATGAAAGAGACCGCAGAAGCTTATCTAGGAGAGCCTGTCACAGAAGCAGTGATTACTGTTCCCGCCTACTTCAATGACTCACAAAGAGCTTCTACAAAAGATGCTGGGCGTATCGCCGGCCTAGATGTCAAACGTATCATTCCTGAACCTACAGCTGCAGCTCTTGCCTACGGGATTGATAAAGCCGGGGATAAAAAAATCGCCGTTTTCGATCTTGGAGGAGGAACTTTTGATATCTCTATTTTAGAAATTGGCGATGGCGTGTTCGAAGTGCTCTCTACAAATGGGGATACCCACCTAGGCGGAGACGACTTTGATGAAGTCATCATTAAATGGATGATCGAAGAATTCCAAAAACAAGAAGGCATCGATCTCAGCAAAGACAACATGGCTCTTCAAAGACTCAAAGATGCTGCTGAAAAAGCAAAAATCGAACTTTCTGGCATGTCTTCCACAGAAATTAACCAACCGTTCATCACTATGGATGCTAACGGACCTAAACACTTAACCTTAACACTCACACGTGCCCACTTTGAAAAGCTCGCATCTAACCTCATTGAACGTACAAAAGCTCCATGCCAAAAAGCTTTGGCAGACGCTAAACTTGCCGCAAGCGATATCGATGACGTATTGCTCGTTGGAGGTATGTCCAGAATGCCTGCAGTACAAGAAGTGGTAAAATCTATTTTCGGTAAAGAACCAAATAAAGGAGTCAACCCTGATGAGGTTGTTGCTATTGGAGCAGCAATTCAAGGGGGTGTGCTCGGCGGCGAAGTGAAAGACGTTTTACTACTCGACGTAATTCCTCTTTCCTTAGGTATCGAAACTCTCGGAGGTGTTATGACTCCCCTTGTAGAGAGAAATACCACGATCCCTACACAGAAAAAACAAATTTTCTCCACAGCTGCCGATAACCAACCCGCAGTAACTATTGTTGTCTTACAAGGGGAACGTCCTATGGCAAAAGACAACAAAGAAATTGGAAGATTTGATCTTACAGATATCCCACCCGCACCTCGAGGACATCCTCAAATCGAAGTGACCTTTGATATCGATGCGAATGGTATTCTTCACGTATCTGCAAAAGATGCTGCTAGTGGCCGTGAGCAAAAAATTCGTATCGAAGCAAGCTCTGGATTAAAAGAAGATGAAATCCAAAGAATGATCAACGATGCGGAGAAAAATAAAGAAGAAGATAAAAAACGCCGCGAAGCTTCTGACGTAAGAAACGAAGCTGACAGTATGATCTTCAGAGCGGAAAAAGCGATCAGCGATTACAAAGAGAATATACCCGAATCTCTAACAAAAGAAATCGAAGAGCGCATAGAAAAAGTACGCTCAGCTCTTAAAGAAGATGCGCCTACAGAGAAAATCAAAGAAGCTTCTGACGAACTGAGTCGTCATATGCAAAAGATCGGAGAAGCTATGCAGTCGCAATCCGCATCAGCTGCAGCAAACGCTCAAGATGGGCCAAACATCAATACAGAAGATCTGAAAAAACATAGTTTCAGTACGAAACCACCAACAGGAAACTCTTCTTCAAGCGCTAACAACGAAAACATTGAAGAGGCCGATGTGGAAATCGTAGATAAACCTAACGATTAATATCCTGAAAATCTTATCTTTGGTTCCCTATTTCTCTAAGAGGGATAGGGAATTTCCTTTTTAATCCTATCCATAAAAATATCTTTAAATTAAAAACATCCAACAAAGGCTAAGTGAACCCATGAAAATCATAATACCAGAGGTGGATCAGAGTTGGTGAAGAGAATCAGAAAAAAACGACCGCAAAGCTTTAGAAGAAACTCGAAACAAATATTCATTTCCGGCGTCCTATTTGTTCATGCGAAAAAAGGTTTCGGGTTTGTAACACCCGACCACCCAGAAGAATATCCTTTTGATATTTTTATTCCCGCAAGAGACCTTAAAGGAGCCTTAGATGGAGATCACGTTGTCGTCTCTCTTTTCCCCAATTCTAAAGAAGGAGAAAAAAGAAAAGGTGGTATTCACCAAGTCATCTCTCGAGGAAAAACTGTTCTTGTAGGAACAATAACCTCGCTCACTGACACCTCAACGGCATTCGTCTGTGTTAATGCTTTAGGCCCAGAAATCCCCGTAAAAGCCAAACTTATTCCTAAACGAACGTATAAAATCGGCGATCGTTTACTCCTCAGCACTCCTGTATGGAACGCAAAACCTGAATCCAAAGAACCTCCTCCATTAGAAATGCTCGAATTTATCGGGAATATCTCCAACGCTAAGTCCGATTTTCCCTGTATAAAAGCTGAATACGGAATTAACGAAGAATTCCCAGAAGCCGTTATCGAAGAAACTCACCATTTCTCACAAAAACACATTAGCCAAGCACTACGATCACGAAAAGATCTTCGCGATCTCTTATGCTTTACTATCGACTCCATAACTGCAAAAGACTTCGATGATGCCGTATCCTTAACCTATGACAATAACGACAATTACATCCTGGGTGTCCATATTGCCGATGTCTCCCACTACGTCACACCCCACTCTGCTCTAGACCAAGAAGCAAGTAAACGGTGCAACTCTATCTACTTTCCCGGGAAAGTGATTCCTATGCTTCCCCCCGCTCTTTCGGATAATCTCTGCAGCTTAAAACCTAACGTCGATCGACTCGCCGTTTCTGTGTTCATGACCTTTACAAAATCCGGTCACTTATCCGATTATGAAATATTCCGTAGTGTCATCCGTAGTAAATACCGCATGACCTATGATGAAGTGGACGAGATTGTAGAAAATAAACAACCCCACCCCATAGCAAAAACTCTTCTCGCTATGGCAGAACTCAGCGAAAAATTCTCCGATATCCGAGAACAACGTGGGTGCATACGTCTTGTTCTTCCTTTATTCACCATGTCTCTAGATAACCTACAAGAACCTGTTACCCTTATAGAAACACGACAAACACTATCACATAAACTCATCGAAGAGTTTATGCTCAAAGCTAATGAAGTCGTTGCTTACCATATTTCCCACCAAGGCGTTTCTCTTCCATTTAGAATCCACGAATCTCCGAATGATGAGAGTTTGCTCTCCTTCCAAGAGATCGCCAAAGCTATGGGTTTTGATATTATCATGACCCCAGCTCAAGAACCGGATTTCCAATATCTATTACAAGAGAGCTCCGCAGGACATCCTCTAGAACCCATTCTACATTCACAATTTGTTCGTAGTATGAAAACCGCCTCGTACTCAACCGAAAATAAAGGTCACTATGGTCTCAAATTGGATTTCTACACCCACTTCACTAGCCCAATCCGTCGCTATATCGATCTTATTGTTCACCGACTCCTTTTCCACCCTATGTCTATAGAAGAAACACGCCTAGAACATATTGTAAGAGCGTGCTCTACTCAAGAGCGTATAGCCGCAAAAGCTGAATTTGCTTTTGAAAACCTTAAAAAAAACCGTTTTTTACATAAGTTCTTAAAAGAACAACCAGACACAATTTATCAAGGTTACATCATCACAATCACTCCCGAAGGTCTCTCATTTACCGTTCCGGAATTCTGCCAAGAAGGCTTTATTCCCTCCGCACAGTTACCTAAAGAATTCTCGTTGAAAAAGAAAACATCCCCCAATGATCTACCTCCTAAAATGCGCCCAGGAGCCCCCATACAAGTCAAACTCTCCGAAGTCAATCTCCTCAATCAAGTGATTACTTGGTCATTGGTAACGAAAACACCAAACACAGTAAAAAAACAACCCACGAGTACGAAAAAAACTCAAAATAAGAAACCAAGAACTCGCAGAAAAAGGAATACAGAATAATGCTTCCAGAGAGCTTCTTCTTAAACGATGATGTTCTGTATTTAGCCAAAGAACTCCTAGGTCATGTTCTCGTCACTCACCTAGAAGGACAAAGAACATCAGGAATTATCATAGAAACCGAAGCTTATCGCGGGCCCGAGGATAAAGCCTGTCATGCCTACAACTATAGAAAAACACAAAGAAACCTCCCTATGTATAGCCGTGGGGGTATCGCGTATATCTACCGCTGCTATGGCATGCATTCCCTGTTTAATGTCGTAACCGGACATCAAGATCTTCCCCATGCCGTACTGATTCGCGCTATCCTTCCCTACGAAGGCGAAGATATCATGGTCCTAAGACGCCAATGGCAAAATAAACCCAAACACCTCCTCACTAACGGACCGGGAAAAGTCTGCCAAGCTCTCAACCTCACCCTAGAATACAACACGCATTCCCTTTCCTCTCCCCAAATCCACATTAGCAAAAAGAAATTTTCAGGAACAATTACCCAAAAACCACGTATAGGCATAGACTATGCTCAAGAATACCGCGATCTTCCTTGGAGGTTCTTACTCCACATAAAAAATTAAAAATGTTTTTTAGAAAAAAGCACGGCAAATAGTTAAAAAAATTAAAAATAAGGAGTATAAGCACTCTAGTTACTGAAATTACAAAAAAATCTACTAAGATACTCAGGAGTCCTACCGTAAACTCTACGTGTATGTTAGATTCAACTAACTAGCAATTCCCTAACACAACAATAGCGATTTATGAAAAAACACTTTATTACAGGCTTGGTTATTCTCCTCCCCTTAGCAATCACTCTGGCTGTTGTCGGGATGATCATGAATTTCCTCACACAACCCTTCGTTGGTCTTGTCTCAGGATTTTTCGAACGTATTAGCTTTTATTCCAAACATAAAGCTCTGCTTAAATTCGTTTTACAAATCATCTTGCTATTTGGATTATTCTTCGCTACCGTCCTTTTAGGCTTTCTTGCCCGCTTGATGATCTTTAAATCCCTACTCTCAATCTATGACAAAGTCCTTCACAAAATCCCTATCATAAAAACTGTGTATAAAGCTGCTCAACAAGTCATGACAACGATCTTTGGATCCCAATCTGGATCCTTTAAACAAGTGGTTATGGTCCCCTTCCCTAACGCAGAAACACGCTGCATCGGCCTAGTCGCAGGAGACGCTCCCCATATTTGCTCCGATGATCCCCACAACCCTATGATCACCGTGTTCATCCCCACAACACCTAACCCCACTTCCGGTTTTCTCACCCTGTTTAAAAAATCTGATATCACTTTTTTGGATATGAAAATCGAAGACGCTTTCAAATATATTATCTCCTGTGGCGTGCTAACTTCAGGATCGACAACCTCCTGCTCCCCGATTACCGAAGCCTGAAAACAGAATCCCCAGGAATAAATGGGTCATTCTATTGAAAAAAAACGCTTCTTTGATTATTCTTTCTCTTAATTATAACTCTCCGACCTTCTTCTCAAACACTGCGGAGAATTAAAAAGTTAAATATCGAGTGATCTTATGACACGCATGAGTAAACAAGCTCGTCGAAGAGCAATGAGTCCCAAAAAACGCAAACCTATTTATGCGATTACTCATCCAAAACCTGCTCCAAAAATCGCCTATAAAGCACACAAAAACGCTTTAAACAGCGAAAGTGTTTTTATTCCGCAAATTAGTTAATTACTAGAGTATTAGTTATGTCACGACATCGTAGTTACGGTAAATCCATTAAAGGAGAAACGAAAAGAAACGTTCTCAAGCGTTTTGAACGGATAGATCTTTTGCGTAAGTTAAGCCGTTGGAATGATACTACAGCAAAAAAAGCTACCGGGCTTCCTAAAACTCCTGTAATAAAATAAAAAGTTTGCGCTCTCATCTTGAAAAAGGTTCCTTTACAAGTTTGTGTTTCTAACAAGCAATGTGATGTTCCTATTCGGATACAATCAGTAAAAAAGTTGGTTCTTTGCTGCTTGCAGTGCTGGAAAGTTTCCACAGATCAAGTGTATGTGTACTTTTTAGATGACGAAGCTCTGGCCCAGCTTCACGATGAGGTGTTTGCAGATCCTTCATTAACAGATACGATTACACTACCTATAGATTCTCCAGAAAGTACTGCGCACCCACACATTCTTGGCGAAGCTTTCATCAGTCCTAAAGCAGCCATACGTTTTTTACAAGACCGTGCTGAAGATACCGACCTACTATACGAAGAAATTTCTCGCTACGTTGTCCATTCTCTCTTACACATGCTCGGATATGATGATCAAACTCCCGAGGAAAGAAAAAAAATGAGAGGTAAAGAAAATCAAGCGCTATGTATGTTGAGAGAAAAACACGCGCTTTTATCAGATTAAAATGCTTTATTCCCTACTCGCCATTACTCTCCTCTTTCTTTTGTTCTCCACGGCACTGTCTCAGAAGACAAACACCTCACAAGAAAATACTGACACACCTCAGCGAGAACCTAAACAGTCGCATACCCCCGCTCTTCTCGCTGCCGTACTACTCAGTTTTTATGGAATTCTAGGCGTTGCCCTCTACTCCCAATACACATGGAAAACCAAAAGTCTATCTTTGGTTTTTTGGGCAACATATATACTCGCTGCCCCCTTGGCTTACGGCTGTCTTCCCTATTGTATCAAACTTCACAAAGGAACACATTCAGCTCTCTGTTTTATCTCCTCGTTACTTCAGGCGTTTTTTCTACCCCTCCAACGCTATATGCACCGCAGGGATGAGCAGTCTAAAACAGGCAACTCAGAAATGGAAAATCAACTCTCTGAGGCCGTATCGTCATTTGATAAGTTGATTGTTCGAGAAATCATGATCCCTAAGGTAGATATCTTCGCCATTCAAGAAGACACCCCCATCCGTAACGCTTTTCCCGCAATCATAGAAGAAGGGTATAGCCGCATTCCTCTATACAAGAAAAACATTGATAATATCACCGGAGTCCTCCTAGTCAAAGATCTACTCGCCATCTACCCTAAATCCGTAAACTCTTCACTCCCTGTTTCTTCAGTTGCTAAACCTCCCCTCTATGCCCCGGAAATTAAAAAGGTGTCCTCATTACTCCAAGAATTTCGTCAGAAACATCGCCACCTCGCCATCATCGTCAACGAATACGGTATCACTGAGGGCATCGTCAGCATGGAAGATATCATTGAAGAAATTTTCGGAGAAATTGCCGATGAATATGATGTGCAAGAAGATATTCCCTATAAAAAAGTAGGGAACTCTTGGATCGTAGATGGACGTATGAACATCTCCGATGCCGAAGAATACTTTAATCTCAAGATCCACCATGAAAATAGCTACGACACACTAGGAGGACACGTTTTTCATAAAGTCGGTGCTGTTCCACAAAAAGGGATGAAAATCCATCACGAAAACTTTGATATCGAGATTATCACCTGCTCAGAACGCAGCGTAGGTAAACTCAAAATCACCCCAAGAAAAAAGAAGTTATCTCCTTCGTAAACCCCTACAACATACAGAGAAACAAAAGAATAGAAAAATCTCTTTGCAAAAAACCTATAGATTTACCAGAGTTAGGTCTTGAGAAATCATCATAGGTTTGGGAGCATTATTGATAATGAATAACATCCAAAAAGAAGAGCACGGAATCACTGCTGTCTTACATCTTCAAGGAAAACTTGACGGGATCTCTTCTCCGGAAGTACAAGAAAACATCTCACAATCCCTATCTTCGGGAATCAAAAATATCGTTCTTGATTGCACGAACTTGGATTATATGTCCAGTGCGGGCATTCGTGTCCTTTTACAAAGTTACCATCAAGTCGGCAAACACGCAGGGAAAATCGTCCTTACTTGCGTTCCTAAAACTATAGAACAAACTCTATATGTTACAGGATTCCTCTCATATTTCAAAATGTTCAATACAGTGCAGGAAGCATTACAAGCATTAAGCAAAGACGAAGATTGAGAAAAACATTTTCCTCGTGTATGCTAATGCCTTTAGTTGATTCCAACCCGCTATGTTGTATGTACTATGCGCAGATCTGTTTGTTATGTTAATCCTTCCGTAGCTAGAGCTGGGCAAATATCCACATGGAAGTTTCTTTACTCTTTAGTCGACTACCTCCCCGAAGGAACAAAACTGAAATTTGACTTAGGCTGTCAAGGTAGACCTATAGACTGGGAAATTCCTTCCACAGATCTCCAACAACCACGGAATACAATCTACTTGGAAACACCTAAAGGAGATGTTTTTTCTGCTGTAGCCATTCCTATTCCCCATAGTCCTGTGCCACAGTATGAATTTACCCTCCCCTACGAATTAGAAGCTGGAGAAACCCTCACGATTGTGCTCGGGCCCTCCCCCGATTACCCACAAACAGATGAAGCCGGAAATGGAGCACAACTATTTACGCAACGCCGTAAGCCCTTCTATCTCTATGTAGATCCTGAAGGCAAGGGGAACTATGATGAACCCGATGTCTTTTCCATGGATATTCGTGGTAACGTTCTTAAACATATTCAAATTTTTACCCCCTCCTACGTTGTAAAAAACAAACGTTTTGATATTACCGTACGCTTTGAAGATGAGTTTAACAATCTCACAAACTTCTCCCCAGAAAATACACGTATCGAACTCTCTTACGAACACCTAAGAGAAAACCTGAATTGGCAATTGTTCATTCCTGAAACCGGGTTCGTTATTCTTCCCAATCTCTATTTCAATGAACCTGGGATCTATAGAATCCAACTAAAAAATCTTTTAACTAATGAGCTCTTCGTCTCCGCCCCTATAAAATGTTTTTCTGACACTGCGCCCAACCTCATGTGGGGTCTACTGCACGGAGAATCAGAACGCGTGGATTCTGAAGAAAATATTGAAGCTTGTTTGCGACACTTCAGAGACGATTGCGCATTAAACTTTTATGCATCGTCATCTTTCGAAAATCAGGAAGGACTAACTCCTGATCTTTGGAAAATGATTACCCAAACAATTGGAGATTTTAACGAAGAAGATCGTTTCGTTTCCTTATCAGGGGTGCAGTACTGTGGAGAACCTGGAGAAGAAGGCATTCGACAAATTCTCTACATCAAAGAAAATAAAGCATGTTCTAAACACAAAGACTGCAAGATTTCTTCTTTATCGAAACTCTATAAAAGTGCTTCTAGTCACGAGATTATTTCGATACCTTGTTTCACTGCTTCAAAACATTACGGTTTCAATTTCAACAACTTCTATCCGGAATTTGAACGTGTTGTTGAAATTTATAACTCTTGGGGTTGTTCAGAAAGAACAGAAAAAGAAGGGAATCTTTTCCCTATCAAAGGAAGTGATTCTGAAGTAGAATCCGGCACATTAGTCGAAGCGTTAAAACGTAACCTCCGCTTTGGTTTTGTTGCTGGAGGTTTGGACGATCGCGGTATCTATAGCAAGTTCTTCGATGCTAACCAACAGCAATATACTCCAGGTCTGACCGCGATTATATGTAATAAATATAGTCGGGAATCTCTCATAGAAGCGTTATATCAACGTCATTGCTATGCAACTACAGGACCAAGAATTATCGTTAGCTTTAACATTACCTCAGCTCCTATGGGTTCTGAGTTATCAACAACTACGAAACCTGGCCTTGCCGTAAATCGTCATATCTCAGGATACGTTGCAGGAACAGCTCAACTCAAAACTGTTGAGATTATCCGTAATGGGGAAGTCATCAAAACCTTCTTCCCTGAGAGTAGTAACCTAGATTATGAATACGATGATATGGACCCTCTATCTGAAGTCATTCTTAAAGATCCTAAAGGAAAGATTCCTTTTGCCTTCTATTACCTAAGAGTAACTCAAGTAGACCAAGCTATGGCATGGAGTTCGCCTATTTGGGTAGATCTTCATTAATATTACCCTTTTTCTCTTAGGCTGATCTTCTTATGATGACTTTTTTTCTTGTTATTTGTTGTGCTACGGCATTATTGGGAGTAGGCATAGTCATTTTACTCATAGGTTCTTATCTCTTAGGAAGACCTTTATCTAAAGGTTGTGGAAAATCAGACTGTTGCCGTAAAAAAGCATGCGATAAACAAACCCCACCGGACTCTACAACCAAGGCATCACCCCATGACGATAACACCCCCTCGCATTCTGCCTAAAAATTCTTGGATGAAACATGTATTCGATAAGTACATGGAAAGAGTTCGTCTTTCTAAAGAAGATGCCCTGCGTCTACTCCTCTTAGAAGATGAAGTTGACCAGCGTGCTTTATGGGCTTTTGCTGATCTAGTACGCCAAAAGTATGTCGGAGATGTTGTCTACTACTCCTCCACATTTTATTTATATCCTACCAACTTCTGTGAATTTAACTGCACATTTTGTGCTTTTTACGCGAAGCCTGGAGATCCTAAGGGATGGTTTCATACACCAGACCAACTCATAGAAAAAATCCAGGAATTAGACGTCCCGATTACAGAAACACATATTGTTGGAGGATGCTTTCCAGACTGCGATTTAGACTACTACACAGAACTATTTAGCAAAATTAAAGCTCACTTCCCTCACCTCCATGTCAAAGCACTCACAGGAATAGAATATGCCTACTTGGCTAACCTTCACAATATTCCTGTTGTTGAGGTATTACAAACCCTAAAAAATGCAGGATTAGATTCCATTCCCGGAGGAGGATTCGATATTCTGGTGGATGAAATACGTCAAAAACTCGCTCCAGGGCGTTTATCTTCTCAAGAGTTCTTAGAAATTCATAGAACCGCACATGGTCTGGATATCCCCACTAACAGTACAATGTTATGCTACCATAGGGAACGTCCCGAAGATATCGTCACACATATGGATAAATTACGGAACCTTCAAGATGATACTTTAGGCTTTAAAAACTTTATATTATTGAAGTTCGCAACAGAAAATAATGCTCTAGGGAAAAGACTACGCAAATTAGGAACTTCTCATCATATCCCACCCGCATCGATCATTGCGGTTGCCAGACTCTTCCTGGATAACTTCAGAAACATAAAAGCCTTGTGGAATTACTTAGGAATCGAGCAAGCTTTACACTTGCTATCTTGTGGAGCTAACGATTTATCCTCCACACACCTTGGAGAAAAGGTATTTCAAATGGCCTCTTCTAACCAAAGTATAAAAATGGATATTGAGGGCATGGCAAGCCTCATAACGAAACTAGGACGCATACCATGTCTGACAAATTCGAAAGACGTTTAACTTTAGGTTGTGTAAGCTACATCAATGCTTTCCCTTTTTCTTTAGAGCTTGCAAAAAGAGACGATATTCTTCTTCACACTGCACCACCCTCAGATTTACTCGGATGTCTTCTCCATGGAGACTTACAATTTGCTCTTACCTCTGCCGTAGGGTTATTCACCCATCCCTTCGGTACAGTTCCTGGATTTGGTATAGCCGCATATAAGAAAATCCTCAGTGTAAATCTTTACGCAGCCCCGACATTTTTCACCGCTGAAAAACTCCGCATCGCCGCGACAAAAGAAAGTCGCTCTTCGATCATGCTACTCCATATCCTCTGCCGACATTTATGGAATACTCCTATGCCGGAAATTATCCAACTCTCTTCTGATGATGTTATAGAAAAAGCAGAAAATTATGACGGGCTACTCTTAATCGGTGATACAGCCTTACATCATCCTCATATTCGCGGGTTTGCAACGTACGATCTTGCTCAAGGATGGTATGAACTTACCCAACTGCCTTTTGTCTTTGCTGTTGTTCTTTCTAATCATCCTGAAGGCAGCCATACCATCCAAGAAGCTCTAGAAAACTCTCTAAGCCATTTTGAAGCCCATCCCGAAGCAGCCATAGCAAAAGCTGTAGAACGTACCCAGCTTTCTGAAGTTTTACTTAAGGACTACTATTCTTTATGCCGTTATCGCCTAAGAGAAGAAGATTACGAAGGCATAGAAAAATTCCGAGAATATCATGCTACCCTCTACCCATAAGCCTAACCTGCAGGAGATGTTTGATTCTCTAGCCCTGAAATACGATAAGATAAATTCTATCTTATCTTTCGGCATGCATCATGTATGGAACCGTACGTTTTCAAAAATGTTGGGAAAGTCTGATCATCTGATCGATCTTTGTTCTGGCACAGGAAAAGTTGCCTATAGGTATATCCGTGATTACCCGGGAGCGACAGCCACTCTCGTTGATTTTTCAGCAAACATGCTTCATATAGCCAAACAACGCTACCCTACAGCTCCTTTTACTTTTATCGAAGGGGATATTGCTCAACTTCCTATACGTGAAGAATCGCAAACACTCGTATCTATGGCCTATGGATTAAGAAATCTCCCTACCCCTAAAGATACCCTAGAAAACATCCATCGTATATTAAAACACCAAGGGACTTTAGGCATTTTGGAGCTGACCTCTCCTCCCCATAATCATCCCCTATACCAACTACACCGACTATACTTGAAATTTATCATTCCCTGGATAGGAAAACTTTACTCTAAAAATCGACAAGCTTATGCCTACCTAGCAGAAAGCATTAGACAACTACCTAGCGATCACTACCTGGAACAACTCTTCAGTAGCGCTAAATTCCAAGTAAGGAAAAAACGAAAGCTCGCTTTCGGAGCCGCGACTATTTGGATACTGAAAAAGATCTAGACCGTTAGGATTTCTTACGACCACGTTTAGCCGAAGTTTTACTACTCTTCGGTGCCGGCTTCTCATCATCACTATCGTCGTCGTCATCTCCGAAGAAGTCCCCTGTAGATAGGGAGTCATAACCCAACTTCGCCGAAAGTTCTTTCAACGAAGCAAATCTCTCAGAAAGATTTGCAAGATTTAACTGATCTTCAACACGACCTGAACCACGCAAATGAGCTAAGAATTCTTCTTCAGTGTCAAATTTCTCAGAAAATGTAATCGAAGATGCCGAAGTAATCTCCGGAAGGAAAAGGAAACGTCGCGCTACCGCCGGTACCTTAGTATAAATATCACTCGATATTGTAGTCTCGGATTCCACTTTCGCTGACTGTTTCGGAGGACGCCCCCGCTTAGGACGAGGATTCAATGCTTCATTAGAGTAATAGACTTTAGCCTTGTTCACCAGCAACTGACGCGCTTGTGCAAGTTCTTTGGATACTTTAGTATCAAAAAGATGTATTTTAAATTGCTCTAAAATATGCTTTGAAAAGTCTAAATCCTCTTCGAAAACAAAATGAAATTTATTATTACGTAACCACTCAATAATACGTATACGAGAACGCTCTACATAAAATTGCTGCCACTTCTCTAACTCAGATTCATGATCATAGATACACTCCAAAAACTGCTCACGGGCATTTTTGGATTGCAAAATTTCAAGAAATTTTTCCTTTGTATCAATATCATAAATTTTTTCATTGATGAACGTTTCCATGATTTTCTTTACTTCATAGAACGTCAACTTCGGAATGAGACAATAGCGTTCTGCATTCACCTCTAATTCTTCATAGATCTTATCTAGATCTTCTTGGTCCTTATCCAAATCAATGTAGAGAATGAACCCTTCAACTCGGTCTAAATAAAAATCTCTCTCGTCATCCGACTTAGAGAATGCATCCATAAGACGCAAAGCGCGTAATAAAAGAGGATTTTGTGGTACAGGATACGTAGTCATAAATCAAGATTATAAAAGAATTGGAGTTAGAGGGCAAGAGGTCTATCCTTAAAAAACCTCCAATCCCTTTCCTTCCTTTAAGGATTTTTGAATCTATTTTTATTCAAATTCAATAAAAAATTCGATATGCTCTAGTCGGGCATTTCCTTATCCACATGGCCCTCAAGATACACTCGATCACTATCTAAAGAAATTTTCATCAACACGTCACTCCAGGTCCGTATACGTATTTGGGTATTGGATAAACCGTAACGTCGAGCTACAACTAACGCCGCTGCCGTAGCTCCCGTACCACAAGCTAAAGACTCTCTTTCCAAGCCACGTTCATACGTGCGTATGCGAAATTCTCCAGTTGATATCTCCTGGATAAAGTTGACATTAGTCCCTTGGGGCACAAAGTCTTCATGATACCGTAGAAAACTCCCCCACAAATCTACAGGAACACATGAGACATCTTCGACAAAAACAACAAGATGCGGCACCCCTGTATTGATACTAAACACTTCTTTAGGAACTCCCGGAAGTGTGTGTGAAAGGAGGTGACGAGTGTAGTGCCAATCCGGAAGAGTCATATCTACAATAACCCGCTCCCAAGACTCAAACCTCCCAGAATATATACCCGAATCTGTCTCTACAAAGATGTGGTCTTTTTTCCCTACCTGAGAGACATGAGCGATAACACAACGCAAACCGTTCCCACACATCGGAGGGCGAGAACCGTTATCATTAAAAATAATCAGTTTAGCATCAGCAACAGAAGAAGGGAGAACAAGTAAAAACCCATCTACTTGATATTCCTTACATAGACTAGGAAGTATTGTCATATCGGGACAAGTTTCACTTAGGATAAAGCGATTCCCTGCCCCAGAATATAAGCTAGGCTTATAAATCATTGAATGAGAAGAGGATGCCATCTAATAAACCAAAATCTTTGGCTTCGTCTGCTGTCATCCAAGTGTCTCGATCGATGGCCTTTTCAATCACTTCTCGAGACTGCCCGGTCGCCTCTAAATACACATCAACTATACGTTTCTTTGTTTTTAAGATTTCACGAGCATGAATATCTAAATCGGTAGCTTGTCCAGTGATTGGCCCGCCTATAGATGGCTGGTGAATCATGATACGCGAATGAGGAGTGGCGAAACGACGTCCTGGAGCTGCACATAAACTTAATACCGATCCCATAGAAGCAGCTAATCCTGTAACTACAGTAGTCACTGGGGATGTCATCATTTTTATCTGATCCCACACTGCAAATCCTGCGTCTACCGAACCTCCAGGGCTATTAATTACGAATACTATAGGTTGACCAGGATTGGTAAGTTCTAAATACCATAACTTCTTAATAGCATCTGCTGCGCTCTTATCCGTTACAGGCTCAGAAAAAAATACCCGACGGGCATCTAAGATTTTTCTCTCTATAACATCTCGTAACTTATTCTCTACTTCCCCATCAGCCATAGAACAACATATCTCCTAACTAAACTAAAGTTTCCAGATCGATTTCAGGATAAAGCGGGAACCGCGATAATAAGCCTGCGACTCGAGCTCTTGCTTCTTCAGCAATGTTTTCTGGAAGCTCTCCTTCACTTTTACTAAAACTATCATCAGCATTACGTCTCAAAGTAATATTTCGCAATACTTTCACAATAATATTCGCAACTTCTTCCATCTCATCACTGCCCATACCGAGAGTTGTTAAAGCAGGTGTTCCCAAACGTATCCCTGAGGTATCCCACTTCCCTACAGCATCCGATGGTATGGTATTGCGATTCACAGCAATACCTACAGAACTTAATATGTCCTCAGCAATGCGTCCAGATATCCCTAGAGAAGTTAGATCTATAATTAACATGTGGTTATCTGTACCGCCAGTAAGCAAGCGTAATCCCTGTTTTTGAAAATGCTCAGCTAAAGTTCTCGCGTTGTCCACAACCTGATGCGCGTACTTTTTAAAGTCGACAGTTAGCGCTTCTTTTAACGCAACAGCCTTGGCTGCAATAACATGCGGCAAAGGCCCTCCCATCATCAAAGGACAAGCGCGATTAATCACTGCATCATATTCTTTGGATGCTAAAACTAAACCTCCACGAGGTCCTCGCAAAGTCTTATGAGTTGTCGTAGTAATAATGTCGGCAAACGGAATCGGATTTTCCTCTTCGATAAATACACCGCCAGCAACCAGACCAGCAAAATGCGCCATATCTACCCATAAAACAGCTCCACAATCATCAGCTATTTGTTTTAGGGTGGAAAAATTCAATCTTCTGGAATATGAAGAATACCCAGCAATGAGTACTGTAGGTTTATATGTTCGTACTAAACGTGCGATCTCCGAATAATCGAAACACTCCGTCTTTTTATTCACTTCATAAGGCACACAACGCATCAACTTGGACATGATATTTAAACGTACAGTTCCATGGGTTAAATGCCCTCCGGAGTTCAGCGAAGGTCCTAAACAGACGTGAGAACCTATCTCAGCTTTTAATTCCGTATATTCTTTATCCGTAAGATCATTAATCGTTTTATATCCCAAACGCTTAACGGCAGGCCCTTGAATTTTCTGCGTAATAATTGCCATGATGGCTAATAAATTCGCATCTGCACCCGAATGTGGTTGTACAAAAGCACTTTCCGCTCCGAAAAGTTCTTTAGCCGTTTCCACACATTCCCACTCGATAGCATCTACATTCTCACAACAAGAATAGAACCGCTTAAAGGGGCTCCCCTCGCAATACTTATCTGTAAGCAAGTTCCCCATAGCAAGCTGAACTGAAATAGAAGCATAATTCTCAGAAGCAATCATCTTTAAGCGTGAACGCTGACTCTTCAATTCATCGATAATGCTTTTCCCAATCGAAGGAAAAGAATGTAAAAGATGATCTAATGCAGCTAAGTATGCGGTAGAAGCTAGATCCTGCCCCTTCTTCCCCGAAGCATTTTCTAAAAATTTATGCAACAATGAAACCATTGCCGAACCTCTATTATCAACTCTACGAATGAAAAACTATAATACAAAGCGAAGCTCTCTGCGTCTAACCTAAGAAAAGTCAAAAACTCTTACGATTTTTTCATTAGGGAAAAAGCTAAGATCCAAAAATGGACATCCTAGCTTGCACATCGAAAAATGTCAATCAGCTCCTCATACAACCTAAATACGGCTAAAAACAAGTAGTATACGTTGATGTGGACTCTGTAATTATCGGAACGATTTTCTAGATGCGAAACAAACTCCCCCTATTTAAACTACACTTATGGGATACATTCTAGAAAAAGAGGATGCGATGACCCTATACCTAGGATTAAATCAAGAAACAGCAAACAGATACCACGCCCGCTTTGTTCCGATTCTTGAGATTGTTCCCTTTGCAAGAAGCTCACCTCAACTACGCTACGCTCAGCGTTACCTAGAGAAAACTTCTCATGTTCTGCTCACCAGCCCCTCGTCAACATCACTATTTATCTCTAGAATGCGTAAAAAAAATTCCAAAAAGACATTATCTACCAAACATTACCTGTGTTTAGGAGAAATCACAGCACGTCGCCTTACAAAGCTTCTCCCCAAAGCCCATTATTCCTTAGCGACCGTGGAAACAGGAGAAGGTGTCATCCCCCTGATCGCCTCTTTACCTAAACACGCTCGTATCCTCTACCCACACTCCGCCTTGTCGCGTCCTGTAATTAAAGATTTTTTACAAAAAGAGCACCGAAGCTTTTTTGCCTATGCCCACTATACCATTCGAGAACGTCAATTTCCCCTCTCTGTATTCAAGCAATGCAGCCGTGTCATTTTAACCAGTCCCTCTGGAGTTAGGGCGTATGCTAAGCTCTTCCCCGAGCTCCCAAGGAGAATACACATCTGCCAAGGCCCCATCACACTTAAAGAATTTAAGAAAATGTACAATCATCCTGGGGAACTTCTGCAAAAAGACAGCCTTACCGAAAGCTGATGACAAAAAACTGTTTCTACAAGTAAAATCTTTCGGAGTTTAAGCTTTTATTCTACAGTATCCTGCATGCTAATTTCAGCAACAACAGCACAAAGTTCCACATGCCAAGAACCTCTGAACTTATTTTCTAAAGGAAGTGTTAGGAGAAGCCAACTTACGCATGTTGTTGTCCACTGCATCATGCAAGTCATCATTCTCATCATGCTAATTACCGGGATCACGGTTGTAGGCTGCTGCGTCCACCCTCTGTTTTTTGTTTTTCTATTAGCCATTACGCCAGTATATGTCTCCCTTAGGCTCTTAGGTGGTGTTAAACTTAGGGAATTATTTATCACCCTTCGGGTTTATCCCGCTGAAAATCAGCTTCTTAATATAACTATGTTACAAAGTAAAAAAGAAGAAGAATAAAACGTCTAGAAAAAGCCATATATTTTTTATAAAATTAATTATCAAAACTAAAGATAATTATAATTTATGGCTAACACGAACCCCTTACACAACCAAAGTACCACAGAGGTAAGTCCCCTATTCTCACCAAGAGAAGTCTCCACAAAAAAATGGGATAAGATATTGAAAATCACTTCTTTATCTATTCTCGGTACACTAACGATTGGGACCGGAGTAGCAGGGATTACCTTAGCTATTGTTTTGGGCATGCCCGTCCTGGCTTTACTAGCGGTCTCCTCAGTACTGTTAGCTATAGTTACCGTAGGGGCGTACAAATACTTCCAACAAAAAGCCGATGGGGATTGGTCTGGAGCTCTAGACCAATCCTTCAGAACACTCCCAGAGCCATCAGCACAAGCGAACTTCTTAGTCAGTCCGGGAGCCCGCCTATCTTTCCATCAAAACAAGCACAATCCCGGGGTAAAACTCGGTATTCAGGAGAGCACTACACCAGGATTTACCATCAAATTCCTTGCGCTCCCCAGATCCAACACGTTCAAAACAGTCACAAGTCAAAGCGGAATCGCATTCAATGCTCTCCTTCCTGCTGCACAGACGTTAATCTCCCAAAACTCAAATCAATCTCGACTATTCTTTAGAGAACTCGTAAGTCTTGGGCAAATGGAGTGCCGCTCAGTACCAAGGAGACACATCGTTAAGCTCCCCTTCGGGCCTACTGAAGTGCGCTCGACAAAATTAAGCATCAAAGACAGCCCGACTATGACACATCCTAAAAAAGAAAGTTTCCCAGAATACATAGGACATGTTCGTGGGCCACGGCTTGAAGAGTTCTCTGGGGAAGATGACGAAGTCGCACACGACTATTATAACCGAGCACTTTTTGCCTACGAGAACTGTTTAGAAGAGGCGATCAACCAAGGCTGCTCTATTGTTTCCGTTCCTCTGTTCTCCTCGGTTTATGAATTAGAGCATAGAAACGAACAGCCAACACCCAATAGAAATTATTCATGGATTTTGGATTGTCATCAGCTGTGTAAGAAAGCATTGATTAAAGCTGTTGATAAAACCGCTCGCTCTAATCCCCATTCTTTAAGACTCCTCGTACTCTTACAAGATCCCTTTGCCCCGCTGGCTTAAAGTAGAGAGTAAAAAGAGGAGACTTCCCTATCAGGATCCTCTCCTCTTCTATGTAAATACATTATTTTTAAAAAGAACCTTTTATTTTTTTTCTAACGTCATTAACCTACTGTTAGATTTGAATACAACAACCTTGTGAACTCCGTATTTAGGAAAGAAAAGTGTGAGAGTTTTGAAGTAGGGAATTACCTTATGATCAGCGGACAAATGTAAATCATCTTTCAAACTCGTTCTTGAGCTAGGACTGGTAAAAATTCATTTACATACTCGTCACGGTGGTGAAACTTTTCGCCCTTCTTAAGTTGCTGTTCCTTAGGAATTTCTTTTATTGAAAAAAACGTTCTTTACTTCTTGCTAAAAAAGCAGTAAACTTGCTTTCTTCTTCAGATGTATTCATTCCTAAATTCTATGATTTCGCATCCGTATTTAGAAACCACTAAGCCAAGCAAGGAATAGTTTTCATGCATGAAGCACTCCAGAGTATTTTAGCCATTCAAGAGCTCGATATTAAAATGATTCGCTTAATGCGAGTCAAGAAAGAGCATCAGAAAGAGCTCGCTAAAGTCCAATCTCTTAAATCTGACATTCGTCGAAAAGTTCAGGAGAAAGAGTTGGAGATGGAAAACTTAAAGAATCAGATTAAAGAAGGCGAGAATCGGATTCAAGAGATTTCTGATCAAATTAACAAATTAGAAGGTCAACAAGCAGCTGTGAAAAAGATGGATGAGTTTAATGCACTCACTCAAGAAATGACAGCAGCAAATAAGGAGCGCCGTGCGTTAGAGCACCAACTGAGTGACCTTATGGATAAGCAGGCGGGAAGTGAGGATCTGATTGTCTCTTTAAAAGAAAGTCTCACCTCAACAGAGAACAGTAGTTTCGCTATTGAAAAAGAGATCTGCGAAAGTATTAAAAAGATTAACGAAGAAGGCAGAGCCTTATTACAGCAACGTAGTGAATTAAAAGAAACTACGGATCCAGAAATGTTCCTTATTTACGAACGTTTATTAAACAACAAAAAAGATCGTGTTGTTGTTCCGATAGATAATCGTGTTTGCAGCGGTTGTCATATTGTTCTTCCTCCCCAGCACGAAAACTTAGTCCGTAAGAAAGATCGACTGATTTTCTGCGAACATTGTTCTAGAATTTTATACTGGCGAGAAGCAGACGCTCTTGCTAACGACAGCTCTGCAGCTAAACGTCGTCGCAGACGTGCTGCTGTATAAACAAGTTCATCGGAAGAGAAAGGCAACCGCTTTTTGTACCTTAACTAAGGTAGATTAAGAGGAAAGTCTGGACTTCATAAGAAAAGATACTGGAGAAACTCCAGGGGCCGTAAGGCTACGGAAAGTGCAACAGAAAACATTCCGCTATAAAAGGGTCTTTTTATAGACAGGCTGAAAATTCCTATTTTAAGAATAGGAGCTATTAAGGTGACTTAGTAGACATGCAAACCCTATCTGAAGCAAGAGAAAAAGTTTTTGTTTCTGCATAATGAGAGGGAGGGTATCCCTCATGAACTTTTTCATAATCGCTTGAGGGATATAGTAATATATCCCCTAGATGAATGGTTGCCCTCAAGATGAGTTTTCTCATCTTGTAGACAGAATCCAGCTTACCCTCTCTTCCGATATTTTTATTTTTTAGATGAGACCTGCTTTTGCCAAGGTATGCATCTGAAGCAATCCTACCACATACTTCTGATCCTTAGCATCTACTACGGGTAAAATGGTCACAGGACTCCCTGTTTCCATCATTTGTAAGCCAAGAAGCACATCAGCATCTTCACTAATCACTCGAGGATTTGGTGTCATGACATCTTGAAGTCTCTGAGAGAGAATATCGCCTCCATGACGCGCTAATGCTCTGCGTAAATCTCCATCTGTGAAGATCCCTAATATTTCAAACTTCTCGTTCACTATACACACACAGCCACAACCATAAGAAGAAAAGATGTCCAAAGAATCTGCGATGGTGTCTTCAGGAGAACAAAAAGGAACTTCTGTTTTTAGGAACATATAATCCCGAATTTTACCAATAACCTTAAGACCAATCTGACCGCCTGGATGGTTCTTCCCGTAATCAGCGAGAGAGATTTGCCGACTACGCAATAAAGTAATCGCTAAAAGATCACCAAAAAGTAGTTGGCATGTCGTTGATGTTGTAGGCACAAGATTAAAAGGATCTAATTCTTCGATCATAGGTAAGATAACGACGTGATCACAAAGAACGGCTAAACTCGAATAAGTCGCTGAGGTAATTCCTGCAATAAATACGCCTCGCTCCTTTAAATAAGGGATACATTCTAAAAGCTCGCGAGTTTCTCCACTCTTAGAAAAAAGACAGACGATATCTCCAGGACGAACAACGCCAAGATCCCCGTGTAGGAGATCGCCAGAAGCTAGGAAAAGAGCGTGCTCTCCAAAAGACTGTAAAGTAGCGACGATTTTCCTTGCGATACAACCACTTTTTCCTACACCAGAAAAAAATATCGAACCCTGGTGATGTAATATCTTCTCAGCTAATACCCAAGTATCCTCACACTGAAAAGCACCAAAAAAACGTTCTAAAGATTCCCTTTGCTTACTGACAATATCTTGGCATAGATCAATAGATGTTGTGGGAGAGCGCATCCCTTGAGTCCTCAGAAAAATCGTTGTGTGTTAGCTCATCGTAACAGACTCTAACCGATTTTTCAATGAGGTTAAAAATTCACTACCGTAAATACCATCAAGTACCCGGTGGTCAAATGTTAGGGTAACATACACCATTTTGCGAATAGCTAAAGAATCGTCATCACGCACAACCACACGTTTTTGTATCGTTCCTATGCCTAAAATAGCGACTTCAGGATAACGAATGATCGGCATGCCAATTAAAGCTCCTGTCATACCAAAATTGGTCACCGTAACACTACCATCTTGCGTTTCTGAAGGATCAAGTTTATTTGCCCGAGATCTTGCAGAAAGATCAGCAAGAGTTTTCGCAATACTTACTAAACCACGATCCTGACAATTATGAATAACAGGAACAACAACGCCCTCTTTATTCAAATTCACAGCCACACCCACATTGATGGATTTCTTCACAACAATCGTATCGCCGTCTAAAGACCCATTCAATAGCGGGAATTGCTCCAAAGCTTTTGCTAAACACTGGATAATGAAACTCGTAATTGTCAGTTTCACACCATGCGTGGCAAAAAATCTATCCTTCTCTTCAGCAATTAAATTCATCAAATCTGTGACATCAATATCCACAATAAGAGAAGCATGAGGCACTTCATCTGAAGATTTAGATAACGAGGAAGCTATAGCTCTACGTAGCGGAGACATAGGAATACGATTTTCATTCGCATTCGCAATATGTGGGCACGAAGGTTGACGCATTTCAAGAATGTAGTTTTCTAAATCCCTACGCGTGACACGACCGTCATTTCCTGTTCCAGAAATCTGCTGTAGTTGCTGGATAGAAATACCTTCACGGTGTGCTAAACTCAGAACTGCCGGAGAAAACCATGCCGCATTCTTCCCAGAATCTTGAGGACAAGAAGCATGAGGTGACGGTTCTTCTACAACTACCTCTTCCTCGACAGCACATTCCGTATCTATTAAGGCTATAATCTCTCCGGAAGCAACTTCATCACCTTCTTTGACGAGACAACGCATTAATTTCCCTGCTTTAGGGGAGGCTAACTCTGTAGCAATCTTGTCAGTAGATACTTCAATTACCGGCTCATCTTTTGCAATGTTCTCTCCCACCTGCTTGAGCCAACGAACTACCAACCCTCCAGAACCAGACTCGCCTATTTTCGGAAATCGAAATTCAAACATGTGCAAACTCTCCTACACTGTCTCTGTACTCTCATCTTTCAAAAGTACCTTTTTCTCTTCCAAAGGTGTGGACAACTCACCTTCTCCGGAAGCCACATAAACAGCGACTACAGCATCTCCAAGGATGTTCATAGGCGTTCCTATGATGTCTCGCAACCTATCAATGCCTGCTAAAACAGCAATGCCTTGAATAGGCAACCCTACAGAGGCTAATACAGATCCCAGAGTAATCATGCCTCCTCCAGGGACTCCCGCACTACCGACCGCAGAGAAAGTCGCTGCGATCACGATTAACAACAAACTGCTGAAGGGTAATGGACAGTTATAGGCCTGAGCAATAAATACTGCCGCCATACCTTGAAATATCGCCGTACCATTCATATTGACAGTAGCACCTAAAGGCAAAACAAAACCAGAAACTTCCGAAGAAACTCCAAGATTTTTAGATACGCAACGCATAGTCACAGGCAGTGTTGCCGAACTACTAGAAGTGGATATTGCACAAGATATGGCATCCATCATGGCAGAAAGGAATTTAGAGAAGGACATCCTACAGCCCATGCGGATGATACCACCAAAAACCAGCACAGCATGAAATAGACATGCAAGATAGTAGGCGAAAACAAATTTCCCTAATTGCCAGAGAATAACCAAACCGTGACTTCCAGAAATCCATGCCATACTCGCCCCGACACCGTAAGGCGCAAAGGTCATGATCATATTGATCATGCGCAACATGATTTCAGAAAAACCCTCAATAAATTTAGCTACTGGACGTCCCTGTTCTCCAGAAAGACGCATAGCGATTCCTAAGAAAATAGCAAAAACTATGATTTGTAAAATATTTCCCTCAACGAAAGATCTCACAGGATTTGAAGGAAAAATTTGAGAAATCAAAGACAAGAAATACGTACTACTTCTCTCAGGAGCCACGATCTGCGTTTCCGTGACATTTTGAGACAAGTCACAGCCCTCTCCAGGACTGAAAAATTGAGCAAAACATAAGCCTATAACAATAGCTAGACATGTTGTCCCTAAATATAAGGCGACGCTTTTCACTCCTATGCGTCCTAGCTTCTTCATATCACTAATAGAAGCGATACCCAACACCATGGAACAAAATACCAGAGGGTAGACAACCATGCTCAATAGGTTTAAGAAAATATCTCCTATAGGTTTAAAAAAGATGGCTTTATCTTCTAAAATTAAACCTAGGGTAACCCCAACAAATAATCCTATAAAGATTTTCATCCATAGTTTCATTAGTTACCTCTTACCATTATGTATCCGATCTATTTTATCCAGTAAGGCGGCTGTAGCATCCTCTTGATGGGTAAAATCAAATTCCATTTGCACTTTACCTATCGGAAGAATCCCCGGCTCGTGAATCAAATTTCCGAGTTTTATGCCGTCCTTTTCTGTGCACAATATCCCCTCTCCCTGACGCATCGCTGTCATTGAAGAGAAGTAGTGCAATTCTTTTTTCGTTATTCCTGCGTGGTCAGGTAACAAATACGTTCCTACGATTTTCACTCCGGCACGTTTTAACATATCAAGAAAGCCCTGCGGGAATCCTAGACCACAGAACACACCGGCGGCTAGCCCAGACAGACTATCCAAAGGAAGTTTCTCCCCTCGCGAATCCCAAAGTACTTGAGAAATGCGTGGTTCAACAAAAATTTTTGGTGACGTACACCAAGTATGCAAAAGCTTCTGGTTCTCTAAACCGCAAGAACCATTAACTATGATAAAATCGGCCTCCTGCAATCTTTTAGGGGAATCTCGAAGTCGCCCTCGAGGGAAAAAAGCTCCTCCTCCTAAAGGATCTTGACCGTTAACTACGACAATTTCCACGTCTTTGTGTAGTTTGTTATTTTGGAAACCATCATCCAAAAGCAAAATGTCAAAATTCTTAGCGACTTCCTTAGCCGCGAGCCGACGATCTTTGTGTACAAAAACAGCACCCTTGGAGAGTTTCCCCGCCATAAGCAACGGTTCATCTCCTACATAAGCAGCGTCATGTATCTCAGGATCGACTATAGTCAACTTTCTCTGACCACTACATTTTCCTTTATATCCGCGAGAAAGAATAGCACAGGAATATCCTCGCGCTTTTAGAACTTCAGCCAACCACAATACTGTGGGTGTCTTACCTGAACCACCGAGAACAATATTCCCCACACTAATTACGGTAGAAGACACGCGATGGGGAGCTGAAGACAATACTTTTCGTCGAAAGCTTACGGTGGCGGCGAATATCCAAGAAAGTAGTTTCCCAAAACACCCCCAACCCAGGATTTTCCCCAAGCTAATAGCTACGGTTAAGCGGCGATAAAAAATAAAAAAGGGCGAAGGAAAGCGCGTTTTCATCGAACTTCTATAACTCACTGATTATCCACTCAGAAAATTATGATTGTTTAAAACCACAATCTCCGCCGCATCCTGGAGCCACCAAGCATCTCATAAAAAACATTAAGAATCAAGTTTACATAGAAAAATTAAAAAAATTTTATATATAAAAATCACATATATTTTTTAATTTAATCCTTTTCTGGTGATAAACAAAATAAACTATTTTTGATTTTGTAAACGATATTTTCTTCCGATGATCTACTCGACTAGGCTTCCCAACGCTGCCGAACCACTTCGTAAGCCACTGCGGATACAGCCGTAGATAAATTTAAAGAATCCGCTTGACCTAGCATGGGTAAGGATATTTTTGAAAAATTTCCCCTGAGCCAAGATGCGGTGAGTCCATCTTTTTCAGAACCAAAAACCAAAACTAGCGGTTGATTGTAATTTTCACAAAAATACATGGTATGTGCTCTAGGAGAGGTAACAAAGGCATGCCATTTTTCCTCAAGAATGACTTGCTGTACCTGATCCAAAGTGGCCGACCAAATAGGTAAGGTAAATACGGTACCTAAGGAAGAACGAATAACATTAGGATTATAGACATCGACGATAGGATCGCATAGAATCACGCCATCCGCCCCTACCCCATCGGCTATTCTAAGTATGGCCCCGACATTGCCAGGTTTTTCTACCTGTTCTATAATCAAATAAAACGGCAGAGGATTTCTCTTTTGAGCTAAAAACTCTTTTCGAGACCACCACCGTTTCTTCATTACAGCAATAAAATTGTCGTGATGTTCTTTATAGGAAAGTTTAGAAAGCGTTTCTTCTGTGCAGTAGACCTTTTCTAAAGGTAATTTTTGGATAGTATGCAAAAAAGCTTGTTCTTTTTCTGAAATACGTGTTCCACAAAAAATCCGTTCACACTCATATCCCGAGGCTAGAGCTTTTTGAATCTCTCGAAACCCCTCTAAAAGAAAGACCGGGCCTTTACGAGAGCGGTTATGTTTTAACGCGACAGCTTCTTTTACCTTAGGGTTATTTTTTCCTATAAACTCCATTTAGCAAACACTCCTGAGGGTAGAGCTTGATCTCCTAAGCCACAAAAACTTTCTCCTGAGGACCAAAACTGTTTATCTAAAGCAAAGGCACGCATAGCTAAACTCTGCAAAAAAGCAGGCGTATGACCGGGAGTATGCGACGTGATCAAAACATAAGAAGAACAATCTGAAAGTAATTTTGAGCACAAAACTAATAAGGAAAAGAAATCCTTATCTATTTTGAAAATCTCTCCATTAGGTCCACGAGCATAGGTTGGAGGATCAAGTAGGATGATATCGTACTTTTTCCCTTTACGTATTTCTTTTTGCAAAAAAGAAAACACATCTTCAACAACCCAAAATATCCTTTTCTCGGGCAAAGCATTATTTTCCACATTCTTTTGCGCCCACTTTATCGCGGGTTTCGAAGCATCTACGTGACAAACCTTGGCTCCGCACTTTGCAGCAAATATCGATGTGGAACCAGTATGGGCAAATAAATTTAACACCCGGTATGCCGAATGCCGTTCTATGCTCAATTGCAATTCTGGCCAAAATCCGCTATGCTCTGGAAAAATCCCTATATGACCGAAAGAGGTGAGCTTTAGCGTGCAATCCACAATGTCCAGGTTGATGCGCCAACTTTCAGGAATAGAGACTGCACAACGCCATTGTCCCTCCTCTCCAGATCGCACATATTCCGCATGAGCCTTTTTCCATAAAGACGGTGTTGTCTTCGGCCAAATTGCCGTACAAGAGGGGCGGATAAGAGTTATGGGGCCAAAGCTTTCTAACTTTTTCCCTTCACCGCTATCGAGTAACTTATAAGTCATATATTTGTTTGTTTATCGAAGATAGAGACGCCTTAACGTATCCACTTGTGTTTTGGTCGCCATATCCGGCTCTATATTTACTTTGGATCCTTCTCGTTTATATCCTAAGGTTGTTCGAAATAATGTTTCGGGGATCAATCCGACCGAACACACATCCTCTTCTACAGTGACGATAGTCAGACTAATGCCATCGATAGCAATATATCCTTTTTCAAAAAGGTATACAGATAAGGAACTTGGCACACGAAAATAATACCGATTTTTCTCTATAAGCACAATCTCTCCGACACCAGAAACATGACCAGAGACGCTATGCCCACCAATTTCATCGCTCACTTTTAAAGATCGTTCGACATTTACACGATCATTTATTACCTTCTCGCCTATTGTCGTACAGGCAAGAGTCTCGGGAATAATGTCGAAAAACATTTTACCGCCCTCTTCAAGTTTAACTACAGTAAGACAGACGCCATCGATAGCAACACTACAACCGATTTCGAGTCCTGAAATACAGGAGGAAGAAACCTCCACGCCTATCGTTAAACCTTCATCTCTCGGTTCTATACTAAATATTTTACCGAGTTCTTGCACTATTCCAGAAAACATTATTAAATCCTGAGCATCTAGTATTTACAATAAAACAGCTTTCCGACAAAATGCTGTCGTTTCGCCAAGGTAGCGAAACTATATCAAGCAATCTGTCTTTCGCGGTTTTTAATTTTATAAATCAGGAAAAAAAATTTGCAACTTATAGTCGCGTAGATTTATTCTGCACTAAAATTATTGTTTTCTTAGACTACCTTAACCTTAGGAGGTAGCTCCTGTGCAGTGTCCTTTTTGCAATCATGGGGAATTAAAAGTTATAGATTCAAGAAATGCACCAGAGGCTAACGCGATCAAACGCCGAAGAGAATGCTTAAATTGTGGACAAAGGTTTACCACCTTTGAAACTGTTGAGTTAACTTTGCAGGTACTAAAACGTGATGGTCGTTACGAGAATTTCCAAGAATCTAAACTCATTAATGGATTAAATGCTGCCTCTAGTCATACGCGTATAGGTCAAGATCAAGTGCACGCAATAGCCTCTAACGTAAAATCTGAGTTATTAGGCAAACAAAATAGGGAAATCTCTACCAAAGAAATTGGCGAACTAGTAATGAAATATCTAAAAAAGGCAGACATGATTGCTTACATTAGATTTGCTTGCGTCTACAGAAGATTCAAAGATGTTGGCGAATTAATGGAAGTTTTGCTATCTGCAACTCCGGATATGGAAAAATAGTTATTATTTTAAGGTTAAGGAGAACAAACTATGCCGTTGTCTGAGGACGAAATAGCTAACTTTAAACAAAGGCTTCTAGAGATGAAATATAAGCTATCGCATACGCTAGAAGGCAATGCTCAAGAAGTCAAAAAACCTAACGAAGCTACTGGATATTCTCAACACCAGGCTGATCAGGGTACCGATACTTTCGATAGAACAATCAGCTTAGAGGTCACAACTAAAGAGTATGAGTTGTTACGACAAATCAATCGAGCTTTAGAAAAAATTGAGGAGTCTTCCTACGGTATCTGTGATGTCAGTGGCGAAGAAATTCCTTTGGCACGGTTAATGGCCATCCCCTACGCTACAATGACAGTCAAAGCCCAATCACAGTTTGAGAAAGGCCTACTTTATGGAAACTAACCCTAATGTCTAGTCGCTCCCGATCTACTTTTCTTGCTATTGCCTGTTTTGTCCTTATTGATTGGGTGACTAAATTAGCTGTTTTGCTGTATCTAGGGAATCTGCCTGATGCTAACCCCATACTATATCAATATAGTTGGGGAAAGCTCCTTTTCTGTATTTGCCCTACTTTTAACGAGGGTGCAGCTTTTGGGTTGTTTGCAAAATATAAATATTTCTTATTCTTTATACGTATAACAATTATTTTAGGTATTCTAGCCTTCCTTTTCTTAAGGAAGAAAACCTCCTCCCCTGCTATCCGTTTTTCCCTAATTCTCCTTTGTTCTGGAGCTATTGGCAACGTTGGGGATATTGTATTCTACAGACATGTCGTAGACTTTATTTCTATTGGTTATAAACGTTGGTTTTTCCCAACATTTAATTTCGCGGATATTTTTATCTCTTTAGGAACTTTAATCTTCATATACAAGCTTTATTTTCCTACTAAACAAAAGATAAAATAGAGATAATAGTTGCCTTATCTTCTGAATAAAGAGCTCTATTTAAAATATTTAAAAAATTTTTTACAATGAATGCAATCCTGTCTTTACTCGCAACTTTCGATGACTTCTTTTGGTCATACGTGGCTTTTCTCATGATTCTCTTATTGGGGATAAGCTTTTCATGGAAATCGCGTTTTGCTCAATTCACTCAGTTTCCTCAATTCTGCAGGCTATTTTACCAATACTCTCAGGGGTCGTCTAAAAATAAGACAGAAGAAAGAGGAGTGCATCCATTAAAGGTATTTTTTGCATCTGCAAGTGGGAATATCGGTATTGGCAACGTTGTAGGGATTGTTACAGCTGCGTGTATTGGTGGTCCTGGAGCATTGTTTTGGGTTTGGGTCGCTGGAATTTTAGGTTCTATCGTCAAATACTCTGAAGTGTATTTGGGAATTAAGTTTCGTAAAGTAGATAACGAAGGTATTTATCAGGGTGGGCCTATGTACTTCCTGGATAAAGCCTATGGAACAAAAATCGTACCGATCATTGTAGCGATTTTACTCTGTATTTATGGTGTAGAGATTTATCAATTCTCTGTGATTGCGGACACCATTTCTCACTGCTGGAACATTCCGAAATTCTTGACGATTTTTGGTCTGTTATTTCTTGTTCTCTACGCAGTGCAAGGAGGATTACAACGTATTGGCAAAATCTGTGCTTGTGTACTTCCCTTTTTCCTTACTCTATACTGTGTGTTATCCCTATACATACTTGTGAAAGAGTTTCACCAGCTCCCCTCCCTATTTTCTGCAGTATTTTCATCAGCATTTACAGGACATGGGGCTATCGGAGGGTTTGCGGGATGTACTGTAGCCACGACTATCCACCAAGGCATCTCTAGAGCTGCTTACTCTGGAGACATCGGTATTGGATTTGACTCCATTATTCAAAGTGAAAGTTCTGTAAAAAAACCAGAAACGCAAGCTCAGCTCAGCATTATAGGTCTTGCCATAGATAATCTTATCTGTACTCTAAGCTTACTGATGGTCCTTGCCTCAGGGTCCTGGTCTTTGGGTCTCGACAACGCTTCTCAAGCTGTGGAGCACGCCTTAGCGACCTACTTCCCTCTGGTGAAGATCCTACTCCCCACCTTCTTTTTCGTCACAGGCTATACGACGATTATTTCGTATTTCCTCGTAGGGAAAAAATGTGCAAAGTTTCTTTACGGAAAGGGTGGATCCAAAATCTACACGATTTATGGAGCTACGATCCTGCCGGCATTTTGCTTTCTCTCGCAAAATACCGCTTTGTTGGTCATGTCGGTATCGGGAGCCCTTCTCCTCTGCTTCAACCTATTTGGGGTCTTCCTCATGAGGAAAGAGGTAGAATTCCCCAGGGCGGATAAAGCTATCGAGCTCCCCACCTCTGCCAAATAAGCATTTCCCGGGAGCGTACGCCGTCCTTTTTTCGTATCGCGCTCATTACCAACCTCATATCCCTAATTCTTATTAGGGATTTTCTTTTCTTCGACTTTAACTTATTTATTAAAAAGTATTTTCTTTAATTTTTTTTAAAATAAACAGAAAATAAAAAGTGAAATTAAATAATAAAAAATAAAATTGTTTGTTCGCTTTATATGAATACTTACCTCACGGGAGCGATAATTTTCTGTTGTATCTTGCTATCCACGTGCATGGTCACAGTATTTGTTTTAACTATCAGCTTGTTACACAGGCTGAATAAGATAGTGAAAAATATCAGTAAGATCACGACGATTTTAAATTTTGAAGCTAAGATCCTAACGCCTTTATTACTAGGGAAAAAGCTGATTTTCGGTTGGTTACGTAAACGTAACAAGCATTTACCAAAAGATATTGAAGATTTCATCTGTGAGGGAAGTAAAAGCAACTGGATGGGGAAGATCTGCAAAGGAGCAAAGTGGGCAGCTGTTGCTATGCTTGTTTGGTGCATATTCCGCAAAAAAGATTAATCTGTCTTAGGGGGGAAATAAGGTATGTTCAGAAATCACAAGCACAATAAGAAAACTTGTAAGCGTTGGCGTTGGCTCAGGGGCGTAATCTTCGGAGGGTTTATCGCTACATTGCTGACTTGTTTATTCACTCCGAAAAGTGGTGTACAGTTAAGAAAAAAACTCTCAAGAGTAAAAACGTCAGGAACCAAAAAAGGCAAAACCCTGTTTAAACATTCTAAAGAACATACTAAAGCCTTTGCACAGCAAACAAAAACCTTAGCGAAAAATCTAACTAAAGAAATCAAGGATTTCACAAAAGCAATGATCGAAGAAACGAAAGATTAATTTCGTTTTATCCATCCCCCCTATAGCCTCTAAAGAGAATGCTACCAGCATCTTTAGAGGCCTATTCTCAATACAGTGAAAAAAAATACCGTAGACTTTAACTGTTCCATGCTGATTAACCCAGGCTTGGGTCAACTTTTTATTTCCGTGTATTTATTTTATTCTTCTATGTAAGTTAGATCTCTTACTCTAGACTGAGAAACGACTAGGATTCTGGAACATGAAGCAGACGTTCTTTTGGAAACTTGTATTTCTTTCTTCACTCGCACCACTGACTCAATTATCCGCTACAGAAGTAGTTCTTCCTTTATCTGGAATACATACGGGTGAAGATCCTGAATTATTTACGATGTTAACGACATCGCCTCAAGGAACTCAATACACACTACGTGGTGAGTTTACCCTTAAAGATTTTCTAGGTCTCAGTATCCATAAACCTGGAGGAGCCTTCCGAAACTTAGAAGGAAATCTCACATTTACAGGGAGCTCTCCCTTAGCGGTATTAAACTTCACTAATTTACAACTAGGGAGTCAGGGAGCGGGCATATTTTCTAAATCCCTGCTGAACTTCGAAAATTTGAAAACGCTACGCGTGCAAAACAATCAAAGTACCGGAGGAGTGATTACTTCTAGGCAAGATATGTTTTTCACCAAGAACACGCAACTCCTCTTTGAAAACAATGTCAGCCGTGGTCCTGGAGGAGCAATCCTACTGACAGGAACCCAACCAAACCGCGTAGTGTTTAGTGAGCAACGCGGAGGGATTTCCTTTATCAATAACCAAGCAGAAGTAGTACAAAATATTTCCCATTCAGGAAATGGTGGGGCTATCAGTAGCGAAGTTGCTGGATCTACTATTCTCTTCGACGGAAATCAGGAAATTCTATTTCAGAAAAACCAGGCAAAATTTGGTGGTGGCATTTACAATGCCCAAGGATCTGTAGAGTTTAGTAAGAATAGAAACACAATTACCTTCACAGAAAATTACGCTTTAGAATCTGGGGGTGTCATTTGTGCGAATCTTTGCAGTATAAATACACAATCTGCTCCGGTGTACTTCAGAAAAAATAGGGCTGACTACTTTGGTGGGGCTATCCATTCCCATCAGACGATCGTGAAAAATAATGACGCGGCTATTTTCTTTAGCGAAAACTCCGCAGAAGGCGGTGGAGCTATAACCGCGAGCAGTTGTCACCTTATAGCTTCCCAGCCCATTATCTTTTCTGAAAATTCTGCGGGGAATCTTGGGGGTGGTGCGATTTATTTAGGTGGGCCGCAACCACAACTCTATTTACATGCACAAGCGGGAGACATTATATTTATAGGCAATGTGGCTAGGGTATCTACCAAGCACTCTTCAGGCCTACACAATAATGCGATTACGATCAAAGGTTCCCCTGAAAACATTCGGCTCGTTGCCAATGAAAACCAATCCATTATTTTCTATGATCCCTTTCTTGCGACGTCACCAAGTGCACATCCTATAAACATCAACTCGGGTGACAATATTTTTCACTGTGGTTCTGTGATTTTCTCTGGGGAGAAACTCCCTTTAGATCGTCAAGATAAAACTAATAAAACGTCGATCTTTAACCAACCTGTCTATTTGCATAATGGGACTCTGTCCATTACAGGTGGAGCGATTCTTGCTGTTCAGGAATTCAAGCAATTTGGTGGGGTGTTAAATCTTAGCCCCGGGTCGATGTTAACCAGTTACAACAGTTTGGGCAAAGATGTAGTCATTTCCAACATTAATTTTGGTTTAGATACTGCCCACTCGCATCTTCCTGCTGAGATCCGCTCAGGAAATGCCGTGATCAAATTATCGGGATCTCCGCAAATTCATGATCCTGACAATATATTCTATGACAACCATAGTTTGGCATCCCAGCCATATCAGATGGAAATCATTTTCAAATCTGACAAAGGCATTCATACGGAAAAATTTGTTTCTGAAGAAATTGCCATACAACAAAATACCTATGGCTATCAAGGGATATGGAAATTTCACTGGTCTGAAGGAGATTCAAAAAAACACAAAACATTAAGAGCGTTATGGATTCCTACCGGGACGTTCGTTTTAAATCCTGAGAAGGAAGGTTCTTTGGTTCCCTCTTCTGTATGGTCAACATTTTCCGGTATGCGCGCGTCCAATGATGCCATTCTTGATAACTACTTAAATAATAACACTCTGTTTCCCATCAAGCATATGTGTATTTTTGGTGGTGTTGTCTCTAGTATTCTGGAGCAGAATACTAATCACGATAACCACTTCTCTACGACACAAGCGGGTCACAATCTTGGGATTAAGCTCCCATTTTCTCCAAATACGGTGGTTTGTGCTACATTTTCACAACTGCACGGTTCCAGTTCTCAAGATCAGATTCCTGGGAAAAGTCGTTCGCACATGTTGATGGGTACGGTGGCGGCTTTTAAAAATTGGAAAGCTTTATCTTTTCGTTTTTCTATCAGCTATGCAGAAGAATCTCATGTGATGAAACATCAATTTTCTAAAAAGGACATCACCCGTGGGGCGTGGAAAAACCAAGGAATTCGGGGCTGTGTAGGTTTATCCTATGCCTATCCCAAGGGAATCCGCTGTCTCAAAATCACGCCTTTTGTCAATCTTGAATATACGACAATTAACCAAAATCCTTTCATAGAAACAGGATACGATCCTCGGTATTTTACTTCTTCACGGTTAAATAACCTTGCTCTTCCTACAGGTGTCTCTCTAGAACTACGTTTCTTCGGAGCCAAATATTCCCTTTTATCGGAATTTAGCATGGCCTACATTAAGGACTTATTCAGAGAAGATCCTTTAGCTACAGCTTCATTAATACTGAATCAGCATTCCTGGAAAGTTGGCGGTGTCTTTATGGGACAAGAAGCACTCAACCTGAAATTCCGCACCACCTTCAAATGTAAACTTGCTAAGGCATACTTAGGCATCTCCACCATGCAACGCGAAGGGAACAGCTTCTCTGGCGATGCTTTTGGTGGTATATCTCTAAGTTTCTAATTTTTCCTTGACTATGAACTTTGCTAAGGATTAAGAATAGCATGCATCAAGGTATTATAGATGGGCTCCTGTCTCCCTAAAGCTTATCTCTAATATCTTGATCTTTCTTGTGCTGTTTTTTATTATCCCTTGCCTAATTTGCCTTTCTGATTTATCTAACGCATATCTAGACAGTGAATATTCTCAGTAGGTTTTTGTTCTATGAAGTGGCTATCAGCTACAGCTGTTTTTGCTGCCGTACTCCCCTCGATTACAGTATTTGGAGAACCTCTTTCGAAAGAATTAAACTCCAGCTACAGAGGATCGGGATTAAGTGCTTCAGATTCTGCATCAAAGAATTTCACGCAGCAAACACAAGATGACAGCGGAACAACATACACAATTACTGGGGATGTCTCTTTCAGAAACTTCACGAATATTCCTGATCCTAAACCTAGAACAGTAGAACCTGATCCTGCCCCTGCTCCAGCTCCCGATACGCAAAGTAATACTGTCTCAAGCAAACCAAAGAGCGAGAGTAAGCCAAGCCTTTCCACAGGGTATGAGAATACTGTTACACAACCTCAAGAAACGTTGTATCATGGCCCTGATGATCTGCATGTTACATCATTTGCTTCGCATGTGGTAGAGGGAAATCAAGCAATTTCTGACATAGGAAAGTTCGCAGATGAAAAATCTCACCCTCTAAGTTTCTCATTATCTTCATCTTCTCATGCCGTCTCTACCTCCACAACAGATGCGTCTACTTCTACTCCTGCTCCTAAAGGAGGAGGTGCTTTTTACAATGACAAAGCTGGTCCTATAACGTTCATTACACATGCAGGCAACCCAGGATCCTTATCCTGCACCCTAATTAGAATGACAGGACAAGGTGGGGCTATATACTCCAAAGGTCCGATATCTTTTGATGGATTAGAAAACCTTACATTCCGGGATGATCTATCCCAACAAGCGGGTGGTGCTTTATTTACCGACTCTACACTGACAATTAGGAATATCCTCGACTCTATTGAGTTTACAAATAACTCTGCTCGTGTTCCTATCCCTCTGGTTCCCGTTCTACCAGCAAAATCAGCTCCTGGAGCTGGAGTTGGTGGTTTAGTTCCTCCTAAACTCAAGGAAACGCATCTCTTGCCTCGATACTTCTCTCAAGAAATAAAAGTGCAAGATGCAGAGAGTCAAACATCTATATTCCCCACCTACACGACAGAAACTGCAGGGAATGGAGGCGCCATTTTTGCTAAAGGCGCTATTGTCATCTCTACTTACAAAGATATGACTTTCCGAAGCAACTCTGCAGAATTTCCCCTCATTATTGATGTAATTAAAGAACAAATTGATGCGCAGAAAAAAGCAGCATCATTACCCTCAGCTTCTGAAAAGATTCATGCCTCTGCAGATGTAGCTAAACAGCAAGTACGAGAGGCTCCTCCTGTGATTAAAGGCTCTGGAGGCGCCATTTTTGGCTTGGATACCATTACCATTCGTGATGGCTCTGAAGACACCCTCTTTATATTAAATACTGCTACCGGAGCTGGAGGTGCCATTTATGGAGATAAGGACATCTCCCTAAATAACATTGCGAACTTAAGGTTCCAAAGCAACTCCGCAGATACGCGAGGCGGAGCAATTTATGCAAAAGGGAATCTTACAATACAAGATTCCACCGTACTCACACAATTTAATGCAAACAGTGGGAAAACAGGTGGTGGAGCTATCTATTGCCTAGGGAACGTCACGCTAAGCAACCTCTCTCAAGTCCGTTTTGGTGTTAACAAAGCTGGAAACTACGATCTCAAAATTACTATTCCAGGCAAAGAAGCATCTACTGCTCACGTACTGTCTTCCGTAGTCGAAGAACAAAAAGCTCCCGTACCTATCGAACCTCCTTTAGGGAAAGGCGGTGGTATCTACGTCGAGAAAGCTTTCACCGTCTCTCATGTGACTTCTATTTTAGAATTTATCAATAACCAAGCCACAGATCATGGTGGTGGTGCGTACGTCAAAGGAGCATTAAATTATAGCAATTCTCACAGAATACAATTTACTACAAACACCTCAAAAAAATCTGGGGGCGGTCTGTATTGCGAAAGCGATGTGACCTTCTCCAACCTCACTGGGAAAACACTCTTTCAAGGCAACAAAGCCGAAGAAAATGGTGGGGGTATCTGTCTAGCTGACACTAAATCCCTTACCTTATCCAACTTAGAGAACTTTTGTTTAGTCAACAATACCACAAGCAAAAGTGGTGGTGGAGCATATATTCCTAAAGCGCTTTCCTTTACCTTCTCCAATCCGGATACTGTCTCTTCTACAACACCAGCTACAGTACCTGTCTTTGGAAGTGCTGTGATCACTGGCAACAAAGCCGAAGAAAATGGTGGCGGTGTGTACACAACTAAAGCTGCCTTGACTAACCTAGAATCCATCGATATTGGTCAAAACTCTGCGAAAAATGGTGCCGGGCTGTGTACTACAAGCGCGCCAGCAGCAGGTGTTGCAGCAATAGGAGAAGAAGAGTTAGACTTTAAAGTTGATTATGTCGTTACAGCCAACGTAACAAAAAACAACGCTACAGAAAGTGGTGGGGGCGTTTATGGGAAAAAAGGAAAAATCTCTCGTCTAGACCACCTAAATATTACCGGGAACTCTGCAGGAAAATCCGGTGGAGGGCTGTATTTCACGGAAAAACTGACTCTTGAAGGTATAGAAATTTCCAAGATTTCCGATAATACTGCAAAAGAATCCGGTGGAGCTATCTATGCCAAAGCACTTACCTGCACTAACTTTCCTGATGGACTTACTGTAAGCAATAACAAAGCGCAAGTTACCTCAACTACTACATCATCACCGCAAAAAGCTAGTATTCCTACCGCTATCACAGGTGGTGCTTTCTCTGCTGAAACGTTGATCTTAGAAAAGTTGCAAGGAAATTGTACGTTCTCTGGGAACGCAGCCATTGACAACAACACAGCTAGTCTATCTTCTGATCCTACTGATCCTAATATTCAAGGTGGGGCCCTCTATGCCAAGACGAGCCTTACACTTCAAAATAGCTCAGGCAGTTTAACCTTCTCAGGAAACTCGGCAACAACAAAACGATCCTCTACAACAGGACAAGTAGCCGGTGGAGCGATTTATTCTCCTACTGTAACAATTCAAAATTGTTCACAACCCATAAGCTTTGTAGGCAATTCTGCTTTATGCACTCCAGCAGAACAGCCTCCTGCCGAAGATCCTGCGCCAAAGGCAACCTTTGGTGGAGCCATTGCAGGAACAACCAGCATTACATTTACAGGGAACCAAGCACTATTTTTCAAAGAGAACTCTGCAGATAACGGCTCAGCTATTGGTTGTAAAAATGGTTCCAATGGCACAGTAACGTTCTCTGACGCTGTGTTCTGCTCGTTTGAAGGGAATATAGCGAAAAACCGTGGGACTATCTACGCAGATACGTTATCTATTCCTCAAGGATACATGAACTTCTCGAACAATAGCTCTGCGAACGACGGTAGTGCAATTTACTTCACAAAAAAGGCAGACATCACAGCAGCGGCTTCTATTCTGTTCCTAGATAACAAGGTCACTCTAGCTCAAACTTCCGATAAACAACGCTCTCAGGTTAACAACCTAGGTGCAGCGATCTATGGGGAAGGAAATAGCACTGATGCGGAATTAAATCTTACGGCCCTAGGCGGTAGCATTACATTTAAAAATAACCAATGCGCACCTCAGGGGAAAAAATCCAATCCATCTTTTTGCAGTATTACAGGAAAAGTTAAACTCACTCTTAACGCTGCTGCAAATCAATCCATTAATTTCTATGATGCTGTAAGAACCCAAACAGTGCAGTCTTCTGGTAGCAACTACACAACTTTGGATATTAATAAAACATCAAGTGAAGGTAATCCTCCCAAGTACACAGGAACGGTATTATTCTCTTCAGAATACCATGAGAATAAATCGGTCATCCCCCAAAAGGTTGTCTTACATGACGGGACCTTAATCTTAGGGAAAAATACAGAGTTAAATGTGGTGTCTTTCGATCAAAAAGCTGGATCTTCACTTGTGATGGGACCAGGAGCGGTACTTTCCACTCAGCAAAAGACTGGAGGATCATCAGGGGCAACTGGAGGCATTGCGATCAACAACCTCACTATTGATTTTAGTGATATTGTCTCAGAAGATGGAACAGCCACCCCTCCTGCGTTAAAATTAGGTGTAGCTCCTGCAGCGGCAGCAGCAGGAGCTAGAGCTCATGTTGCCAGAAACAACGTTCTTCCAAGGGCAGATGTATCCAATCCAGATGTAACTAAAGAAAAAGTCTATTTAACAGGCACAATTACTCTTATCGACCCTGCGGGAACTTTTTACCAAAATCCTTACTTAGGCGAAGATCGTCAGATTGAGTTACTTAAGCTCCCAGAAAGTGGCAAAGTAGAGATCTCTGACTTAACTCTAGAAGGAGATACCAAACCTCTAAAAGGGTATATTGGCTCCTGGACACTAGGACCAGGTGATCAAAACGGAACGCTCAAAGCCAATTGGAAGTTTGAAGAGTACCGCCGCTGGATTTATATCCCTAGAGATAACTACTTCTACGTGAACTCTATCCTCGGTTCTCAAAACTCCCTCATTGCTGTAAAGCAGGGTATTGTGAACAACATGCTAAACAATGCACGTTTTGATGATGCGGCTTATAATAACCTTTGGTTATGTGGTATAGGCTCGTTCTTACAAAAAGAACAAGGAGAAGAATCCAGGTCCTTCTCCTATCATAGCCGAGGGTATTCATTGGCTATCGATGCTAAACCACGCCCTGAGTTTATCCTTGGAGCCTCGTTTAGCCAGGTGTTCGGTCACTCGAAATCAGAAAAAGCTGTAGATAATTACAAGCATAAAGGTTCTGACCACTCCTTCCAAGGGACATTATACGCCGGAAAATCTTTCTATTTGCCTTATAGACGTACGCAATCCCCTCAACCTATATTGCTGCAAGGGGTCATGACCTATGGCTATATGAAGCATGATACAACTACCTATTACCCATCCATTCATGAGCGCAATCTTGGAAATTGGGAAGATCTTGGTTGGTTGTTTGATATCCGTATGATTCTCGACTTAAAAGAGCCTTCACAAAACTCTACAACGAGATTTTCTTTCTACTCTGAAGCTGAGTACACAGGAGTACGTCAAAAGCAATTTACAGAGCTGGACTATGATCCTAGAACATTCGACTCCTTCGCTTATAGAAATCTTTCTATACCTTTAGGTTTCGTGTTTGAAGGTGCATTAATGCAATATAATATTCTTATGTATAACAAATTATCCCTTGCTTATGTACCTGTGATTTACAGAAACAAGCCTAAATGTAATTACAGAGTGAACTCTACAGGACAAACTGGACAAGTGTATGGTGTCATTCCCACCAGAAACACTGGAAGAGTGGAATATAGCTCACAACTCTATCTTGGCTCTTACTGGACGTTATATGGTACATACACTGTAGAAGCAGGCATGTCTTCATTAGTCCAGATGGCTAACTGCGGTGCACGTATGATATTCTAAGTCGCCAGCTCAGAGAAGGCGCGCTTTTTGTAGAGACCATGTTGTGTAATTGAGAATCTAGATTTAGGTTCTACAATTACACAACTCAACAAGATTCAGTTCTCTATTTGATATAGCGTTTATCGATCGTAGTATTGACGCATCCTACTAAAGTCGGAAGCATACAACTCGTCAAGGAGATAAGCCTTAAACAATCCAGGGCCTTCACAGCGCTCACGAGCCAGCATGCCGCACAGAGTGAAGTATTCTATACCTAATTTCGTGGCTTCAAAAGAATCGTCTATGACCGATCTGAACGCAGCGAATACTCCGGTTAAAGAACATCCCATGCCCACAACATAAGACATGAACGGATCGCCAAGCTCCACAGTTGTATGACGCTGCCCGTCAGTAATAAAATCTATAGCTCCGGAAACAGCAATAGCACAACCGCACAAACATTCTTTCGCTAGAGCGGTGGCCACATCTTTAGCGTCTTGGGTAGAGTGAGTAGAATCTACACCACGTGTTTTCATCGTGACATCCCCGAAAGAAAGGATCTCACTAGCATTTCCTCGAACGATTGTCGCATGGGCCAGTAAGTGATGAGACACCTCTGTTCTAATCTTTGTAGCTCCTGCAGCCACAGGGTCAAAAATCACAGGTTTATTTTGTCTTACAGCCAGGTCTACAGTTCTGTACGCTCGTTGAATAAATAAATGATCGAGAGTGCCAATGTTAATATACACGGCCGAACTCAACTCTATTAACTCTTCCAACTCTAAATCGGACACGCTCATAATAGGCGACGCTCCGATGGCTAGAAAACAGTTCGCTAGGAAATCCATAGAAACATAATTCGTGGTGTTTAAAATTACGGGCCTTTCCTTTCTTAAGCGTTGCAACGCTTCTTGCATGCGTTCTAGCATCTCAGTCCTCGATCAACAATTTCCCGTAGAGCTTTCGTTACTGAGCTGGGGTTTTGTGCGCTATGGAATACTCCTATAGCTGCTATACCTGCAGCGCCAGCGTCAATGACTTTAGATGCGTTGCTTTCGTCAATACCACCAATAGCGACAATAGGATGCTCACAAAGAGAAACCGCTTGTTCTAAACCAGAGAAACCCCAAAGATTCGTTGCATCGGGTTTATTCTGCGTAGCAAACATGGCACTCAATCCCAAATAATCAATAGGCAGAGTATTCGCATTGAGCAGTTGATCCAGGGTATTGACATTCCACCCGATGATTTTATCAGAACCTAGAAGCTCCCTAGCCTCGATAACATCACCGTCTGTCTGTCCTAAGTGGACACCTGTAGCATCCAAATCTAAACACACCGACACGCTGTCACTGACAATTAAAGGTATCTCCAAAGGATCTAAAATAGACTTTAATGCTTCTCCAAAACCCAACAACTCTCTGTATGAAAGTTCCTTTTCACGCAATTGCACCGAGGTCACTCCAGATTGTACACAAGCACAAACGAAATCGAGATACTCCTCTACCGAAATCTGTTGTTTATTGGTGATGAGAATCAGTTTGAAAAAGTTTTCTTCCAAAGGTTTTCCCCCTACATATGCACACGTTTACGCAAGAGAGAAGAGGTTATGAACTATCCCTAAAGAAAACCCTTAAGAACAAAAATGAACGCAACTCTCTTGGCAAGTATTAACTCGAGCAGGTTCTAAGAACTTTTTTCATCTAAACAGCAAAGATGCATACGTTTAGAGGTTCTAGAGAATTAAAAAATTAGGATAAGTTAAAGTAAATATCCTTGTTATACAAGAATAAAAAATACGTAGGGATATTTCTCAACTTTTATTTTTACTTAACAAATTGATGTGGTTCAGGGGAAAAACAAGCTTTCGGCAAACTGGCGGAGAGAGTGGGATTCGAACCCACGGTACGCGTTAACGCACACACGCTTTCCAAGCGTGCTCCTTAAGCCACTCGGACATCTCTCCAGAAAGCCATATTAAGGATATTCTTTAGCAATAGCCCGCTTTGAAGATATCTCAATATATCCATTTTTATCAAGATTCGTCTGAATACAAGGGATTTTAAAAAAATCAACCAAGCGACTTTGAATTCACTCTTTATTAAAATTACTGATCAATAGGATAATGATCGAATTCATTAATCTAACTAAATCATGTATAGAATATTCCTCTTTCTTTTGTTCTTCTTTTCTTGTTCTCCTATCTTTGGAGACTCTAAATCAGAAGAAAAACACGTACTTGTGAGTATAGCCCCGTATAAATTTTTAGTTGAACAGATAACGGGGAACACCTGCAAGGTATGTTCTATAGTGACCAATAACTACGATCCGCATACCTATGAGTTATCCCCTAGGCACATGGAAAAAATTGTGCGTGCGCAACTATGGTTTCGTATGGGAGAAAATTTTGAAAAGTCCTGTGAAAAAAATATTTCCTGCCCTCAAGTGGATCTGACAAAAAATATTGAGATCATTTCTGGGCATACAGGATGTACTCACCGATTCCACAGCTTCGATACGCACACTTGGCTAAGCCCGAAAAATCTAAAAATACAAGTCCTGGCTATCACAGAAGCTTTATGTCTACATTTCCCGGAGCATACCGCACTATACCAAAGTAACGGAGCCAAGCTACTCGAAACCTTAGAAAACTTAGATGTAGAAATTCAAGAAATCACAGCAGCTGCTAAGCAGCGGCATATTTTAGTTGCGCATGGAGCCTTTGCTTATTTCTGTAGGGATTACAACTTTTTCCAACACGTCATTGAGAAAAGTAACCACATGGAGCCCTCGCCTAAAGATATTGTACGCGCTGCTCAGAGCATTCGCAAGCATGGCATTTCTTCTATGATTTTACTCCGTCATGCTGGGAAGCGTAGTAGTGCTATGCTAGCAGAACGCTTTCATATGGCTACAGTAAACTTAGATCCATATGAAGAAAACGTGATAAATAATCTAAAAACTATAGCGACAACTTTTGCTAATTTATGACAGTACAAATACTCGTTAAGGATCTTTCATTTCGCTATGGACCGAAAAGCTCTTGGATTATCAATAACGTCTCCTTCACCGTTCATGAAGGGGACTTTATTGGCATTATAGGTCCGAACGGTGGGGGAAAAACAACCTTAGCCCTACTTCTGTTAGGCTTATTGCAACCGACTACAGGCACATTAAACACATTGCCCTCATGTGTACAAACATCTGGGCTGACCATTGGGTGGGTTCCACAGCACTTCTCTTATGATTTTTCTTTTCCTATTTCTGTAAAAGAGGTGGTTCTTTCTGGAAGGTTATCTTTTCTACGTTGGCATGGGAAATATTCGAAACACGATCATGCACTTGCTGAACAAGCTCTCACAACCGTGGATCTTTTACATCACAAAGATGCGTGCTTTTCTCATCTATCCGGGGGGCAAATACAAAGGGTACTGTTAGCTAGAGCCTTGGCCTCACAACCTAAATTGCTGATTCTAGACGAACCCACAGCCAATATCGATCCCGAAAACCAACAGCGCATTCTACAAATTCTAAAAGAACTGAATACGCAATGTACTATTCTCATGATCACTCATGACTTGCATCATACAACCAGTAATTTCAATAAAGTATTTTACATGAGCAGGACTTTAACGACTCTAACGAATATGCCTACCATACCCCAAGAGTTCTGTTGTGATTCCTTCGAAAAAAAGGCTGATCTATGATTTCTTTTTTTAATCATATCTTACCTTCTCTACTTCTTCCTTCTTTACTGGCGGCTTTAGGAGCTTCCATTGCTGGCGGTGTTGTAGGAACATACATCGTAGTCAAACGTATTGTTTCCATTAGTGGAAGTATCTCCCACTCTATTTTAGGAGGGATTGGCCTGACCTTATGGATCCAGTACCGCTTGAATATTGAGTTTCCCCCGATGTATGGCGCGATTATCGGAGCGATTATCCTCGCCCTGTGTATTGGGAAAATCCATCTCAAATATCAAGAAAGAGAAGATGCTCTTATTGCCATGATTTGGTCTGTAGGTATGGCTATTGGTATTATCTTCATTTCGCAACTTCCTGCGTTTAACTCAGAATTGGTCAATTTCCTTTTTGGCAATATTCTTTGGGTCACCACCTCGGATCTCTTTAGACTAGGCATTTTAGACGTTATTGTTCTTACCATGGTAGCGCTCTGCCATACCCGTTTTCTTTCCTTATGTTTCGATGAGAAATACATGATGCTTAGCCGGTATTCTGTGCAAACTTGGTACTTTCTGCTGGTTATTCTCGCGGCAATTACTATCGTCATGTTAATTTACATTATGGGCGTAATTTTAATGCTTAGCATGCTAGTTTTGCCGATATCGATAGCTTGCAGGTTTTCCTATAAAATGGTCCGGATTATGATGATTTCTGTTCTCTTGAACATCTTATGCTCATTTTCCGGGATTATCCTTGCCTATGCTGTAGATTTCCCTGCAGGGCCAACAATTGCGATCTTGATGGGTGGTGTTTACACGGCTAGTTTATTTGTGAAAAGACTGTTGAGTAAATCGACTCCTTCTCCAGTAAGTCCGGATACTAATACAAACGTCTCAGAAGGAAAGAGTTTTTGAAAACTTTCTAGACGTTCTTGCCTTTCATCGGGAAGAAGATCATCGATCTTGTTTAAAGCGATAATCCGATTCTTGTCTGCGAGATCTTCTCTATAATGTACAAGCTCGTCCATAAGAATACGTAGATCTTCTTCTGGGGAGGATCTCTCGCATCCACAAATATCAATCACAAACAACAATAATCTGGTACGCTCAATATGTCTTAAGAAATCCAGCCCTAAACCACGATTTTGGTGAGCTCCTTCTATGATCCCGGGAATATCTGCTATAATCCAGGGTTTCTGGTACAATTTTTCCTGGCAAGGAACAAGACCCAATACAGGTTGCAGTGTAGTGAAGGGATAAGCCCCGACCTTGACTTCTGTTCTTGCAAGAGTGTTGAATAATGTAGATTTTCCTGCATTAGGGAAACCCACAAGGCCAATATCAGCGATCAGCTTGAGCTCAAGCTCTACCTGGCGTATTTCTCCAGGCTTGCCGGGAGTGGCTTTGGTAGGAGCGCGGTTTGTAGACGTTTTGAAAAACGTATTCCCCTTACCTCCTTTACCTCCACGACAAACGACTAAACGCTCTCCGCTTTTAGCAAAGTCATAGAGAATTTCTTTAGTCTCTACATCTCTGAGTAAAGTTCCTTCGGGAACGATTAAGACGAGGTCTTTACCGTTCTTTCCCGAGCGGTTATTTGTGGCTCCTGGTCGTCCGTCTTCAGCTTTTAAAAAGCGTATATTTCTATAGGATTCAAAAGAGTACACATGTGTAGCTGACTCTATAATGATAGATCCACCGACACCACCGTTACCGCCATAGGGGCCACCTTTGGGAAGATATTTTTCCTTTCTCCAAGCGACAACACCGTTACCGCCTTTTCCAGCACGCAACTCTATGGTAATCTGATCTAAAAACATGGTGTATTTATCCCCTAAATCGCAGACGCTGTTAAAAATAGAAAAGCCCCATTTTATGCATAAGCAAAAAATAGAGCTTGCTAGACAAACTTAGTTTTTGAAGAGCCTGTAAGACTTATTCTGGAAGAACAGAAATATACGTACGATCTGTCTTCCTAGTGACAACGATACCATCGATTAAAGCAAATAGAGTATCATCACGACCTCTACCTACGTTTTTCGAAGGATGCCACTTAGTGCCTCTTTGTCTTACAAGAATACTTCCCGTGGAAACCCTTTGCCCTGCGCCTACTTTCATACCGAGACGCTTTGACTCTGAATCGCGACCGTTACGGCTTGCTCCCTGACCTTTCTTATGTGCCATTTCAAAATCCTTTAGTTTTCCACTAGCCGATTACATCACTAGATTGCTAATTTTTACCCTAAGATAGTTCTGACGATGACCGATCTTACGATGATAATTTTTACGTCTTTTATACTTATAGGCAATGACTTTCTCTCCACGAACTCGAGATAACAATTCACCTTTGACTACAGCATTCTTTACTGTAGGAGTCCCTAAAGAAACTTTAGACCCATCAAAAGTAAACAACACTTGATCGAAAACAATTTCTTGTCCTTCGGAAACACCGTCTAATAATTCGACGTCAATTATATCTCCTTCAGAAACCTGGTATTGCTTGCTTCCGGTCTGAATTATTGCGTAAGACTTCATTAAATCTTCCCTTATGATTCTTTATTCTGTGATCAGGACTCGATACTGCTAAATACTTTAGCAAACCGTAAAATTATAAAAAATACAAAGTCCTTAATTTTAGTTTTTCAAAAAAACTAGCCACATGGAATTTTAACCGAGTATGGCCGGAGCCGGGGTCGAACCGACGACACAAGGATCTTCAATCCTCTGCTCTACCAACTGAGCTATCCAGCCATTTTCAGTAGGTTATCATAGGGAAATATTCGCTTTAAAGCAATGATATTTCTAAGAACATGAACTCTAATCAAAGAGTTTACACAAAAGTGAGCTCAGAACGCTAGGGTATGAATTCTAGTTGCTTTCAGCGATGTGGAGAGTGAGAGGGTTTCTGGGGTGTGATTGGCAACAATGATAGCAATAGAGTACGAATGTATAGACAAGTTTTAATGCTAGGGTGACGATGCCTAGACCACAAAATTCCATGAGTCCTGTGATAGTGTATACAAAAATTTTCTTTATGCTATCTTCTCTAAGATTTACGGACCATACGCTAAACAGTTTCGTCAACCCCATGATAGAACCGACTAGAGGGAATGCTGCGAGCAGAGAATTTCTACGGGCTATGGGGTTCTTGAGATCCCAGTCACAGGTGATATCCCAAATGCCTTCATCATCTCTAGGGAATATCATCTGGATTCGTCTTGGGAACGCTTCACTGATCCTTTGATCGAATTCTTCATTTGTTTGGTATCCTATCTTCATGGATAAATCTCTTATTAAAAATAAAAACTGTAATATAATTCATGATTTGAATTTAAAAAACAAATTGTTTTTTAATTAACATTTTATCTTTATTGACAGTGCATATGGTTTAATAGAATAATTTTTTATATATGTTAGGTGCGTGAATTCTAGTGATTTTGTATAGTGCTCAAAGAGATTTTCAACTGTATTAAAATCTTGAAGATTAGGTATGCGTAAATGCTTTAGATTCAAGGTGGTTGTTTCTCAATAAAAGAATATGAAAAACGGTACAACAAGTATGAACGCAGAAAATGACTCTTCCTTGCCTAAACCGCAGTGGATTTACCGTGTAGGAATCGGGCAAGATAGCCATCGTTTCCTCTCTGAAAGTTCTGCTAAACCCTGCATTTTAGCTGGAGTTATCTTTGAAAATAGTCCTGGTTTCCAAGCTAATTCTGACGGGGACATTATTTTCCATGCTATTTGCAATGCTATTTCTTCTGTCACGCATAGAATTATACTAGGAGAAGTGGCTGACGAGCTTCTCCATACTCGTGGCATTACAGACAGTAGCGTGTATTTATCTGAAGCTATAAAATCTTTAAAATCGAACCAGATGATTTCTCATGCGGCCATTACTATTGAGGGAAATCGCCCGAAATTCCTTCCAAAGCTCTCTGCGATGCGACAAAGTATTGCTTCAGCCTTGAACATTCCCTTAGGATCTGTAGGCATTACTGCGACTTCAGGAGAGGGATTGAGTGATTTTGGTTGTGGTGATGGTGTGCAATGTTTTTGTATACTTACCATTATGGAGTACTGCGGTTAATACACATCAGCGACATAACGGTGCTCTTCCTTTAATTGGGAGAGCTTATTCTTTCCTAGAATATCTTCTAGTGTCTTTTTTACCTCATTTCCTAGTACTTTACTTCCGCATACAAAGAAGTAGGCGCCTTTTTGATAAGCTTTTAGAACCAGGTCTGCGTGTTGTTTGAGTAGATCTTGCACATAAAGTTTACGATCGCCGTCGCGAGAAAACGCTAAAAATAGCTTTAACAACTCATTTTCGACGGCTTTTTTCCAGAAATCTTGATAATAGAAATTTGCTTTTTCGAAACGTTCGCCAAAAAAGAGTATGTTCATACCGGAATCGTTATTGTAGATACGCTGTTGCACGAATGCTTTATAAGGAGCGATTCCTGTTCCTGAACCAATCATTACAATAGGTTGATTTTGTACATGCTCTGCAAGAGTAAAGTGTTTGGTTGGTTGTACGAATACATGACAACTTTTGCCTAATTCTAATTCCCTGCACAAAAAGAAAGAGCAGACACCGTAGCGTTGCTCATATTCTCCAGAATAATTCACGAGCCTGACTAAGAGTTCTATCTGATTCTCATGAGGATGGGGAGCTGAAGCTATAGAATAAAACCGTGGCAATAAGGGCAAGACACTCTCTACAAACAATTCCACAGGGATATGGGGTTGGTATTTCTGTATTGCATCGTAGAAAGTCATAGTCTCTTCTAGGTCGGGGAAAAAAGACTTCAGCTTTGGGGGAACTTTATTGATATTGGTATGACATCTTAAGAAGTCGTAGAGGGAAATCTGAGAAGATTCTCGAGATTGTACGAGTTGTTTTGGAGAATAACTTAGACACTCAAGGATCTTCTCAACAACATGCACGGGATTCTTTGGAAATACACCAAGAGAATCCCCTACCTTATAGGACAGATTAGAGCCTGTTGTGTTAAAGAGCAATTGATAAACGTGGCCTGCATCAGAAGAAGCAATAGCAGGATCGCAACAAGAAATGAGCTCTCTTGAGAGAAGAGACACTCTCTGAGCTTTAAATTTCTCTAACAAATGCATAGCCGAGTCAGATGAATTTATGCAGCTTTGATTTTAATATCAACTCCTGCTGGAAGAGCTAACATTTTTAAAGCATCTATAGTTTTTCCTGTAGGATCTAGGATATCGATCAAACGTTTATGAGTACGAATTTCAAACTGCTCTCTAGATTTTTTATCTACGTGAGGAGAACGTAGCACAGTGTACACTTCCCTCTTTGTAGGCAACGGAATAGGACCTGCTACACGAGCGCCTGTTCTTTTAGCAGTCTCAACAATATCTGCAGTTGATCGATCTAGTTGCCCTTGATCAAATCCTTTCAGACGAATACGGATTTTCTGTTTTTGCTGCTTCATATATTCCTTACTTCTTAACAATCTCTTCTTGAATTTTTTGAGGAACCTTAGCAAAGAAGGCAGGTTCCATTGTTGATGTTGCTCTTCCGGAAGTCAAGGATCTTAAAGATGTTGTGTACCCAAACATTTCACTTAGGGGTACTTCGGCATTTACTTGTGCCATACCTCGAGAAGATTCTTGACCTAAGATTTTTCCACGACGACGATTTAAGTCTCCAATAACGTCTCCTAGATGATCTTCAGGAGTAATTACTGCAATTTTCATAATAGGTTCTAGGATCACTGGAGCAGCTTTTCTACAAGCTTCTTTCACTGCCATAGAACCACATATCTTAAACGCCATCTCACTAGAATCCACTTCGTGATATGACCCGAATACAATGTTCACTTTAACATCGACCAAACCATAGCCGGCAAGAACACCTGTATTTAATCCTTCTTCCACACCTTTCATAACGGCTGGGATATATTCTTTAGGAATGACACCGCCAACAATTTTACTGACAATTTCATTTCCTTTGCCTGGTTCATTTGGTTCAATCTCTAGGCAAACGTGAGCATATTGACCACGACCCCCAGACTGTTTTACATACTTTGTTTCACTGTTGCTACTTGTAGTAATCGTTTCTTTATAAGAAACTTGCGGCTTACCCACATTAGCTTCTACTTTAAATTCGCGGATCATACGATCACGAAGAATATCTAAATGTAGCTCGCCCATACCGGAGATAATTGTCTGTCCGATTTCTTCATTTGAAGTTACACGAAAAGTAGGGTCTTCCTCGGAAAGAGCGCTTAATGCTTGAGCTAACTTCTCTCTATCTCCCTTGGACTTAGGTTCAATAGCCATGTCAATCACAGGCTCAGGGATTTCGATACGTTCAAGAACAATTTCTTGATTTTCTTCGCAAAGTGTATCCCCTGTTACTGAATATTTTAAACCTACGCAAGCTCCAATATCACCAACTGTGAATTCGTCTCTATCTGTTCTTTCATTCGCGTGCATTTCCAACAAACGAGAGATGCGCTCTTTCTTATCTTTAGTAGAATTCAGTATGGCTGAACCCTTTTTAAGAGTACCTGAGTAAATACGAATGAAGGTAATACGCCCGACGTAAGGATCCGTCATAATTTTAAACGCAAGAGCGGCTAGAGGTCCGTCTCTTCTAGGTTCTAGATAGACTTCTTCATTATTTTTTAGGTTAATTCCGTGAATTGTTCCGCGGTCTTTAGGAGAGGGCAACCACTTGACGATAACATTAAGGAGTTGTTGCACTCCTTTGTTTTTAAAGGCGGTTCCGCACAACACGGGGTTGATTTTATTTTCAATAACCCCTTTTCTCATAACGCTATGAATTTCTTCTTCTGTAATAGCGTCTGGATCCTCAAGAACCTTCATCATGAAAGCTTCGTTGCTCTCATCTACCGTAGCTAGCTCTTCGAGAAGGGCGTAACGAAGTTCGGCACACTTTTCTTTAAGTTCTTCAGGAATTTCACGCTCTTCCCATTTCGCTCCTAGAGTTTCATCTAAGAAGTAAAGAGCTTTTTGAGAAATAAGATCGACCATCCCTACAAACTGACTCTCTGAGCCAATAGGACAGTGCACAGCAACAGCATTAGCGCCAAGTTTCTCTTTCATGGACTCTACGGCTGCAAAGTAATCTGCACCCATACGATCCATTTTATTGACAAAAGCAATCCGAGGAACACCGTATTTATTCGCCTGTCTCCATACCGTCTCTGACTGAGGTTCGACTCCTGATACGGCATCAAACACAGCGACAGCACCGTCTAGAACGCGTAGAGACCGCTCAACCTCAATGGTAAAGTCGACGTGACCTGGAGTATCGATAATATTAATTTTGCAGTCTAACCAGAAAACGGTTGTTGCCGCAGAGGTAATGGTGATACCTCTTTCTTGCTCTTGCTCCATCCAGTCCATGGTGGCTCCGCCCTCATGAACCTCACCTATTTTATGAGTCCTTCCAGCGTAATAAAGAATTCTTTCTGTAGTTGTCGTTTTTCCTGCATCGATATGTGCCATGATACCGATGTTTCTAATCTTGCTTAAATCGAATTCTTGATCACTCATGAACTTGTTACGCCTCTTTCGAACCGAGATTAAATATTATTTTACCACTTATAATGAGCAAACGCTTTATTTGCTTCAGCCATACGATGAGTATCTTCACGCTTCTTGATAGTAGCTCCTTGCTTATTGAAACAATCAACAAGCTCAGTTGCCAACCCTACTTCCATGGATTTCCCTGGCTTTGCCCTAGCAAATTTAATAATCCATTGCATAGCCAAGCAATCTCTACGGCCTGCGGCAACTTCTACGGGAACCTGATATGTAGCCCCTCCAACACGACGAGAGCGCACCTCAAGCAAAGGCTTGGCATTTTCCAAAGCTTCTTCAAAAGCTTCTAAAACATTCTCAGCGCCTACTTTCTTAGCAAATCTTTCCAAAGCGTTATAAACAATTTTTCTAGCGATGCTTTTTTTGCCGTGCATCATAACTTTATTGATGAACCTTTCTAGAGTCACACTTCCATAGATAGGATCTGCTGGGATTATTTTTTTCTCAGCGGCATGTCGTCTTGACATATAAATTAACCTCTAACTTCTCATTCCTAAATAAAGAATAGTCCTACTTAGGACGCTTTGCCCCGTATCGAGAACGGCTTTGTTTTCTATTTTTGACAGCAGCGCAATCTAGAGCTCCGCGAACGATGTGATAACGGACACCAGGCAAATCTTTAACCCTGCCACCTTGAACCAACACGATGCTGTGCTCTTGCAAATTATGGCCCTCACCCCCAATGTAGGCGATAACTTCTTGGCCATTAGACAAGCGCACCCAAGCGACTTTACGTAAAGCTGAGTTCGGCTTTTTAGGAGTCTTTGTCTTCACTTGTAGACACACACCACGTCGTTGCGGGCATTTCTGCAAGGCTGGAGATTTCTTTCTAGACGCGCTAGATTGACGCTTTTTACGTATTAATTGATTAATGGTTGGCATGTATCCTTCTCAATTCAACCTAACTACTATAAGGGGGAAAATATAGAGTAAGGATCCCTTTGTTTGCAAGGGCTTATTTTTAGAAGGGAATTAGAGTATAATCATCTGATATTCAAAAAAATTATTCTAATATCGAAAAGATATTTTTCAGTTTTAGAATTACAAAAACGGCTTCCTGAACTGATCGAGAAGAAATTAGGCGTACTCTAACAAGAGATCCCCTGCATGAAAACAATAATCGATGACATTATCGTGAATATAACCGAAGAGAAACGCTAAGACTATTTGTTGTAATTCCTGTGTGGCGGAATACACGGTTTCTTTACCATGTTGGATAAAATAGATCTGAGCCTTCTCTTCTGCTGTATTTTGTACAAACACGGTCGGAATCATGTGGGAAAGCAAACGTCTACCTAAACTTGCGTTCGACATCCCTGTTAACGACTTTGTTGACTCTTCTGATAGAAAGAGAACATCGATATAGGGCAACAGAGACCAAACGCGGTCTCTATAGTGCTGGACAATATGAGGATTGTTAAGATCGAATAGGATTTTATGGTTAGGACCGCGTGCTTTTTTTAGAAAACTTTCTATGTAGCAACCGTAGATCAATAAATCGCTATCAATCAAGGTATATCCCACATCCGAGGATAAAGAGAGTTCTGCCAAGGATTTGGGAGTTTCTTCAAGAAAATAGCAGAAGGTATCTTCTTGGTTTGGGCAACGAAGAATCAGTCGGAGATGATCCCATGCCTGCAGAGCTGGCCCGTATTCTGCCTGTTTTCCGTAATGAAGATAAGGCGGCTTGTTTAATAAACTTATACAACCTAGATTGGCTAGTTGATCTTCTGTAAGGCTTAGAGGTTCTTTCCTGGTTACTGTGATAGGATTTTCGGGAAAGGTTTCCCTATACATCAAAAAAATCTTTTTTATATCTGAGCTGTTGATGTTTTGTATCTCACCTACTTTCACATCACATTTTTCAATAAATTCCTTAGGGGTTTCGAGGATCACATCGATAAATGGGCTACCGAGCACGGTAAGAGATTTCGGTGCTATCCAGGGGAAAACTTCAGAGGAGGCCACAGGAGAAGCGTGACCTGTTAAAAAAGAAGTTATCAATATGAAAAAACAAAGATAATACATAAAAGAATCTAAATCACAACAATAGATTGAAAACTTTTATTTAAGTGTTTTCTTATCCTATTTTTTTTATAATGTTTTCTTTTTAAGTCCAAGGGAACCTATGACTACGGAAATTCCGGTAAGTTTTTTACATGGGCATTTTCAACAGCAGGCGTACGCTTCTTCACGTAATGTTGTGATGATTGCGCTGGCTATGGTGTTCTTTGTTCTTGATTTGCTTTTATCGGGATTAAGTTTCCTACCACAAGCGACACTACCTTTTTCAGGGGCTTATTTTATCATAGGTTCTTTCTTAGTTTTCATTGCCATAGGCATATTATTGATCAATGTACTTTGTGATATGAAAGATTATTTATGTGCCCCATCTCTGGTATCTTAAGAAAGAATATTTTTCTTACCAACCTGTTTATTCTGAATAAGTTTTTCTTCGGAGCAAAAATCTTCGCTCAAGCCTGAGCATTTTATGTCGATGTTACAAGTATCTACGATCAACAAAGATATTTGTAATGATAAAAATACTACGTCTTTGCGCTCTTGTTCTAACATGCTTTCCTAGTTTCTCTTTTGCGTCTGAATTACTTCATGAAGAAGACATACGAAAAACTGTTGATAAGCTGATTGAGTATCATGTAGATATTCAAGATATATCTTCGGATATTTTGGTCCGTTCCTTACTAGGGTACTCTCAATCTTTTGATCCCCACAAAGCTTATCTTACAGAACAAGAGATAAATAATTTTATCTATTCTGCAGATATTAAAAAGCGCCTGTTAAAAAATTATAAAACGAATAATTTTTCTATTTATCAGAATTTGAATCGTGTAATTAAAGAAAGCATTACTCGAGCACGTCAATGGCGAGCGGAATGGTTATCCGATCCAGAAGCTTTGGTCAAGGAAGCTGCTTCGCATTCTCTTATGAAGAAACCCAACCAATGGGCCCGCTCTATGGAAGAGGCAAAAGAGAGACAACGTGCATTACTCCTCTCGTATATTTCTGTGTATTTATCGGACAGTGCTAAAGATAGGTACTTGGGGAAGGAAGCTTCTTTAACCCAACTTTGTGCACGTCAACTTGAAGCCTATGAGAATCCTTATTTAGGGATTAATGATTATGGGGAACCGATGTTGCCTCAAGAGGAATCGCATCACTTCCATGTGCGTGTCGTGAAGGCTATGGCCCATAGTTTAGATGCGCATACCACCTATTTTAGTAAGGAAGAAGCTCTAGCTATGCGTATTCAATTAGAAAAGGGTATGTGTGGGATTGGCGTCATCTTAAAGGAAGACATTGATGGGGTCATTGTAAAAGAGATTATTCCTGGAGGACCTGCGGAAAAAACTGGAGAGTTGCATGTTGACGATGTGATTTATCGTGTTGATGGTAGAAGCATAGAGAACCTCCCCTTTAGAGCTGTGTTAGATTGTCTTAGAGGCTCTCAGGGTTCTGAAGTAATCTTAGACGTCCATAGTAAAGATGGGAACCGTACAGTGAAGTTAAAACGCGAAAAAATCAGTTTGGATGATCGTCGCGTTGATGTTTCTTATGAAGCTTACGGTGATGGGATCATTGGGAAGATTACTCTGCATTCTTTCTATGAAGGGGACAACCAGATTTCCAGTGAACAAGATCTAAAACGGGCGATTCAAAGCTTACAAGAAAAGAACCTCCTAGGTTTAGTTTTAGATATTCGGGAAAACACCGGAGGTTTTCTCTCACAAGCTATTAAAGTCTCTGGATTATTTATGACGAATGGTGTGGTTGTTGTATCTCGTTATGCGGATGGGAGTATCAAACGTTACCGTACGGTTTCTCCGAAAAAATTCTATGATGGGCCATTAACCATTCTTGTTTCGAAAAGTTCTGCATCTGCTGCTGAAATTGTTGCGCAAACATTACAAGATTATGGTGTAGCGATCATTGTTGGTGATGAGCAAACTTATGGGAAAGGCACAATTCAACATCAAACGATTACAGCAGATGCGAATACAGAAGGATTTTTCAAAGTTACTGTGGGGAAATACTACTCGCCTTCTGGGAAATCGACACAACTTCGCGGTGTGCGCTCTGACATTCATGTAGCTTCTCGCTATTTTGCAGAACCTTTAGGAGAACGTTATTTAGAGCATCCTTTACCGTCGGATAGTTGTGACAATGTCATGAATGATAATTTAGGGGATCTAGATTCCCACATGCGTCCTTGGTTTCAAAAATACTACATACCTAATTTGCAGAAAGAAGAAACGGTGTGGAAAGAGATGCTTCCTCAGCTTACTGAGAATAGTAGACAGAGATTAAGTGAAAATAAGAACTATAAAATCTTTTTAGAAGAAGTCAAAGATCCTTCGGAAGCCATCCGTCCTTTTGGGAGCAACGACTTACAAATGGAAGAATCTGTCAACATTTTAAAAGATATGATCCTGTTAAGGGATCGTAAAGCGGCTGTGTCTTTAGGAGGTTAAACACCTCCTAAATATTTAAAATATTAAAAATTCATAGGTCTGTATTTTACTATGATGCTGCAGCATTTGTTGATTCAGAGCTGTCCATAGTAAAAATCGTATTGGATTGGTTAATCTGACCATCATCTAAAATATCTTCAGTTGTTGCCAATAGACGTTTGCATAGACGCCATTTTTCTGGGGTACAAGGTTTTTCCATAAACACTGAGGTTGCTAGCAACTTAACCAAACCAATAACTGCAGGGATCAAGAATAAGAAAGCATTGTTTCCCAATTGCCCTTGCAATACAAATGTTAAAGCTAAACCAGCTATAAGTAAGATAATTCCCAGTACGATCATAGTAATTTGGAATGCTCTTGATTTGACGATTTTTGATGATTTTACTGGGTTGATTATGTGTATTCTACACCAACCTAGTATAGAATTAATCAAAGTTACCTGTACCCCTTCATCCTGTATTACCTGATCTAATCCAGGTTGGATTAAGCTGGTAATATCGTTACCTACACTATTTGTACTTTCACCTGCCATACGAAAACTCCTTCTCTAAATACATTAAGACAAAAGAGTTTAACCTAGTCAGGTATTAATTAAAATTTTTAATTTAATTTTGTGCTATTTCCCAGGATGGGTCTACAGAAAATCGTTACGGTGACAAAGAGAAACAAAAAAGCCATCCTAGACAACTCTAGGACGGCCTTTTTTCGTTTACAAATCTTTTAAAATAAGCAACGTAAAAGATTAATAAACGTGCGTATTTTCTGTATCAGCAACGGGTACCGTTAAAGTATCTGAAGAAAGAATAGCCTCTCCTCGTGCATCTCCAGGGGCAATCCCTTTTAATGTTACAGAAAACTCTACAGATTCCTTAGAACCTAATTTAGGCAGAGCATCGAATACGACTGTATTTCCTGTAATGGTTCCTTTTGTTGGGCCTGAAGAAGAAACGGGTTGCAGCTCCTTAGAAAACTTCAGGATTAATGAAACGTTAGTATCTTCTGCAGAACCACGGTTTGTTACACAAATACGGTATACAGTATTTTCTCCTACGCAAATAGGATCATTGGTATCGATTACGCACATATGAGTAGCTGCCAGACCTTTCCAATGGGTTGTAGCTTCTGCACAAGAAGTGCAAGTTCCACAATCGGAGTTTGTTTTGACAACAACTTGATTTGTGAATTTACCTGGGCTTTGTGCTTTAGCAACAACTTTAAATTGTAGAGTCTCTCCTGGGCACATCTCTTTGATGCACCATACAGCTTTGTTACAGCAGATTTCAGCTCCCTCGGCTTCTAAAATTGTAGCTCCTGAAGGTACGGTATCTTCTACAACGACATCGTAAAGTTTAAGATCCCCTAGGTTGGACACAACGATAGTGTATTCTACAGGCTTACATACATAAGACCAGTCAGCTCCAGAGATATTGACTTGTACGCAGGGTTCGTTAACTACAGTAGTTACGTTCGCGGAACATTTATGTCCTCCGCAGTAAGATACGGTAGCTACGTTAGTAATTTTTCCTCTTTTTTGCGGGCAAAACTCCACAGAGAAGCATTTAGAATCCCCAGGGCGCATATCTCCTAAGTTAAAGGAAAGAACGCGTTGTCCTGAAGCGTGAGTATAGCCATCGGGAACAGGGTTATCAACGACAACATTACGGGCTATAGCAGAACCTGTGTTGCAAACTTCGATTTTGTAACAAACTGGGCAACGTAAGCAAGCACACTCAGGGCCTTCTTGCTTAATACAAATAGCTGGTTGTCCGCATTTGGTATAAGAGCGAAGTTCTGGGCAAGCGCATACAGTAGCCGCGGTGAAGCAACAACCTTCTTTAAGAGGTTTTACCCAAACGGTAATTTTGCATTTTTCACCTTGACCTAAGCAATCAATTGTCCAGATTAATTTGCTATCTGAGGTTGGTGTTGTCGCAGGATCACTGCTGACAAACTCAACTTCGCAAGGAAGTTGTTGAGTGATCACAACATTAACGCAATCTTTTTTACCTACAGCAAGAATTTCAATAGGATAAGGAGATCCTACTGTTGCATATTCAGGTACAGCTTGGCTAATTTCCACGTTACAGTCATCGTTAACACGGACACAATACATTTTGCCGTAGCAAGATTCTTGTGTAGTATCGACGGATTGGCACTGACCACCTTCGCAAGGATAAAATTCTTTATCACAGAAAGCGCCAGTATGTTTTTGTTCTTGTCTTTGATTTTTGTTACGACCAAATCTAACTTTCTTGGCTGTTGCTTGCAAAACATTGTCATTTGAGTTTTCGGTACTGGCAATGAATCTTGTAGCAAGAGACTCTGCAGCAGCGGCCTCTATCTTCCCGCTGGCAAATGAACTCGCCATACTAGTTAGCGCGAGGACCGTAACTACTCGTCTGATGAGTTTGGACATAGGGATCTCCTATCGCGTGTGTTATTTTTTCTTCTGCCATCGGGTAGAAAGTTGTGAACTCTTACCCTCAACATTTAAGTTTATTTTTCATAAAGGCAGTTAGCAGGGAAATACTTTACCTCCTAACTACCTAACCAATTTAAGTAAACAGATAAGAACTGTTACCTATTGTTTGCATCTACCGTCTAGAGATGTACAACCTTTAGCTTGAGGTCCTTGAACTCCTGAATTGCACTCAGAGCCGCATGGCTTGGAGCAAGAAGGTGTATAAGTACCACAAGGGCTACAGCCTTTGTCTTTCTTGTTGCCACAAGGATTGCATGGCTTAGGTGCACAAGGATCTTCAAAGCAGCAATCTACAATACGGCAACAACTAGTCAAGCCAAGAGCACCACAAAATACTGTAGCTAGTAAAACAGCTTTCTTCATAAGTTTATAACTCCTTTCTAATTAGAAAACTTAACGTGCTTGATTCCTTATTAAAAACCCTTTCAATTTTTAATAATTAATAAAGCACTTTCCCATAAACAATATTACAATAGAAAATAAAAATTTTATCAATTCTTTTTTCTATTTTATATTTTTTCTTAAACTAATTGTTTTACCGGTAGAAAAAACAAAACTAAGGTTAAACTAACGCGATTGGTTAAAGACAGTTGTATAGCGACAACTGTGTGATAAAGAAAGCCTGAAGAACTTGATTATAAGCCACTTGCTCAGGTCATGGTGATGAAGAAGAACTTTTTTTTCTCTCCTTAAATCATTCATATTCATAGATGTATGATTTTATTATAAAAGTCCTACTGATAATTAATAGATAATAAAAAGAAAATTATTCTAACATTTAAACAAATAGGGAGTTGAGAAATGAAAAGATTTTCTTTTGTATATGGTATTTTCTTTTTATCTCTCTTTGTATCTAGCTGTTCCTATGCTCCCCCTCCTCGTAGCTATATTCTTGCACAAAGACGGGTCCCTCTAACTAAGCAAGCGAATTCCCTAGACTTTTCTGTAGCCAAGTCCATTTTCCATGCCTCTTACCCACAAAACATCTAGTTCTGTTGGGTAAAATCTCATTTGTGAGTGATGGCTAGGTAAAAAGTCTTAAAACTCGAAAATCTTACTTTCTAGATCTTCTTCTTTCAGAACTTTATCGATGGTCGTTTGGATTTTCTTAGGTACGCCTCCGAGGAGATTTTGCGCATGAACCAAACGGGCGCGTGTACGAGGTTTTCCTAATAACTCCATAGAGTCAAATAAAGGTAATCCCTGCTTCTTTCCTGTAATCGCTACATAAAGTAAAGGGATAACGACCTTCTTATGGTGTACTTGGAAAGCTGATGACAGCCATTTTGACCCTTGATAAAACTGGTCTTTTACCCATAGATCGGATTTTTCTAAGTATTTGACATAACTATAAAGAAGAATAGCCGCCTTCTCCTGAGAAATCGTTGTAGGTAACAGCTCCTCTTTTGAATATTCGGGAAGAACGGAAAAGAAAAATCCGGTAAATCCGATGAATTCGGCAAGAGTGGTAATGCGAGACTGACAGAGTGGGAGAATTTTCAAGAAAAACTCATCATTGATTAGCCAATCTTTTAGTTTAGCTAATAGGCTTTCCGACGACCTTTCATGAGTGAGGTAATGCTTATTCATCCAATCTAGTTTTCGGGTATCGAAAACTGCTCCCGACTTTCCAATACGTCGAGGGTCGAAGTTTGCGATAAGCTTCTCTAGAGAATAGATCTCCTCATCCCCCTCCATGCTGTACCCCATCAGGGTAAGGAAGTTCATGAAGGCTTCTTTGATGTAACCAGCGTCTCGGTAATAGAAGATGGACGTAGGATTTTTTCTTTTAGAAAGTTTTGTCCCGTCAGGATTAAGAAGTAGTGGCATGTGGAGGAAAGTAGGAGCTTTCCAACCAAAAGCTTGGTAAAGAAGCAGGTGCTTAGGAGTCGAACTCAGCCACTCCTCTCCACGCAGGACATGAGTGATGCCCATGAGATGATCATCGACGACATTAGCAAAGTGGTAGGTAGGGAAGCCATCGGATTTGATCAAAACCTGATCATCTACGTCTGCCCAGGGGAAAACCACCCTACCCTTGCAGTAATCGTCAAGAACGCATTCCCCGGTAAGGGGAACTTTCAAACGAATAGTGTATGGTTGTCCTTCTCGAGTACGAGCGTCTACCTCCTCAGAAGAAAGATACCGGTACCTGCGATCATAGCCTCCGCGATATCCTAGAGTAGTGGCTACAGCTCGCATTTCCTCAAGTTCTTTAGGTGTAGCAAAACACTTGTAGGCGTAGTCTGTTTTTAAAAGGAGTTCAGCATATTTTCTATAGATTTCAGTACGTTCCGACTGTCTATAGGGGCCGTAGGGGCCACCTATATCGGGTCCTTCATCCCACTGAATCCCGCACCACTGCAGTGCGGAGAAAATATTTTTTTCATAATCATCACGGCTACGTGTTTGATCCGTATCTTCGATTCTTAGGATCATCTTCCCATTGAATCGTTTTGCAAAGATTGCATTAAACAAAGCCATATAGGCTGTCCCTACGTGGGGATCCCCTGTAGGCGACGGCGCAACTCTAACACGTACGTTTTCCCAAGCCATTCTCATTTAATCCTAAGACGAAAGAGACTTGATACCTTGAACCTAGTTATTTCTTCAAGAGAAATCCTTCTCTAGGTTGTCTCAACAAAATTAGAGACGAAAAAAAAAACAAACTCTGCATCCCTAATCAAGCTACAGAGTTTTTATGAAAAATCACACAGACCTGATTTATCTACATCTAAACAGAAAAATTAAAAAAACACGAGATGTTAATAAGGCGAAAGAGATAAAAGCAGTGGCTAAGAAGCAGAAGAAGACAAATTATGAACTAGTTGTTCTCAAACAGGAGAGTCTCGGAAGAAACTGTTTCTTTCGCTGTAGCATGCTCAACAACTGCAACGCCTTTAACTTTCTTTGCTGTTTGCTTATTCAAATACTCGCTTTTGTATCTATCGATCTCTGATTGGCTAATAACCCAAGCAGCGCCTTTACGCTCTCCTCGCATAGTCCCTGTACGTGTAGCATAGTATACTTTTTGCACAGGAATCCCTAACATATCTGCGACTTGGTTCACAGAATAACAACCCTTATCATTATCAAAGAGCAGTTCACCTTGATAAAGCGACTTCTTTCGTGAATACCGATTACGTTTGTAGTCTTCCAAATCTTTTAGATCGATTTCCCACCGGGTTGTTTTAGAAGCCTTTAGTTTCTTTTGTTTGATTGCTACATAAATCGCTTGACGTGTTACATTATGCAATTTTGCAGCTTGTGTAATAGAAACCATCTCGGTTCCTTCCTGTTCCTTAATTTGCTGCGCATCTTCTCTGTCGTCTACATCGAAACAGCTTTCATGTTGTATGCATTCCATACGTTAGCAAACCTCCCCCCTCAACATATTGTAAAATTAAAACAACCTTAATAGTTAGTAGTTCTTCCTTGTTTTTTAGAAATTTTTAAATAAGCATTTTCCTAAGAAAAGCTTTATTAATCAAGCTTTTTTGTTAATACAAAGTTGATGTTTTTGGTTTAAAACTTAATAAAACCAAACTACTCTGTCTTTTATTAATATTTCTTAACATTAAAACAGGGAAGTTTTAACAAAATGAGTTCATTTGAACGCAAGCCACTCCCCCCAAACATCTTACAAGGAAGCGATTTTAAGAAGCTGTGTGATTTCATTTTGATCTTTCCAAGCCAAAAGTTTTTATTTAGAAAACTAGTTCAACTACTGAAAATTAAATAGACAGATCAGAAATAACCAGATTGTATCGTAATAATTTCAACCCTCTATTTTAAAATCCTATTTTAACTATGATAAAGTACTCTGAAGCGCTTTTGATCATGCTTTGACTACTTTATGCGAGTATTAGCACCTTAATTTTGAAGACAAATCTAGGGTAGGGACAACAGTGCCATAGAGAACCTTTTACGTAAAAGATTCTCTATCCGGGCACAAATACGTTTTCGTGTGGTTGAAGTTAGCTCGCATCAACTGTTGTTTCGATTAGTTGAGTCTTCCGAATCAAAATGAACCTTAATGTGTTCAACAATCTGTTGTATAGTGTTCCTATCCAGAGGACCTTGATGATCTAGAAGATATTCTCCTACAGGGATCTTCCTACCGGGAAGAACAGGGGCATGGGGATCTAAAAATGGCGCTGCAAAACAGTTATCCCTGGTGAACAAGCCGTCCCCTATTAATTTTGATTCGCAATCTACTCCGTGTATAAATAATTCTGGGCAGACAAGAGATTCGCTTAACTTCGCAGAGTTTATCTCCCAGTTTAACAACTTAATCGTCCACACTCCTAGTTGCCCCAACCATTGAAGGGCAATGGATGAAACTGACTTTGGTCCACGATCTTTAACGACAAACCAGCGAACACCGTCTCGTCCATCAGTGACTTCGTTACTTAGCGCTTGAGCCTGTACTAGGGTACCTAAAGAATAGCCGTAGGCAATCACTTGCGTGGCTTTTGGCCCTTCGGGGTGATCGCGAAGATAATGCACACAAGCTTGGTAAGATTTACCTAAAGATTGGGGTGAAATATGCCCTTTACTATGCATGACTCCTGGGTAGTTAAATACCAAGACATTGGATTGAGTTTGTTTGGCGATATTGAGTATCCAATCATCGTCATAGAGCAGAACCGTTCTATTTTCAAAACACTCACTATTCCCTAAAGAGACAAGCATCCACCTATCTGTTCTGGCCTCTGGGAAGGTGATTTTCATCGCATCAATAAATAAATCATCACATTGAATCGGCACACGTGTCACAGAACTTGCATAACCCTCGTTTACCAAACCGTTCGTTTGGATCTGAAAGGCCTCCTGTAATAACTTTCTGGGGGAACACAGAGGCACGACGAAGGCCCCACCTGCAGCAGGAAGCATGACGTTCTGGCATATCTTTCCCAACACCCAAAGTAAACCTAGGGGAATGAATAAAATAACTCGAATAATGAACTTAACTATAGCACTAATAACATCAAGTAACTTGTAAATCACAGGACAGCAGGCCCTTCTCTGATATGCCTTACGAGCAGCTTCGGAAGAAAATATAAGGATTTCAGGTTTGGGGTTCATCGTACACAAGGAATTACCTGTAACAGATGGTTGAGTGACTGAAAACATATCTACTGACGAGTATAAAAGTTAAAAGCGGGCATTTTAAAAAAAATGTGGAATAAAACAAAGAAAATGTTCCTATTCATGTACTTAAATTAAATATTTCTTTTTAAGAAGAACGAATTTAAAATAAAAATTATGAAAAAACTTTGCTTTAATTATCTTTAGAATTCCATAAAAAACCCGGGAAAATTACTCAGGACAACTACTCTTCTACCTGCCCAGAATCCCCAGATCTCTTCGTCTCTTGTTACGGGGTAATAAGTTAGGAAATGTTTACTTTGGATTATATTCAGAGATATGTTCGCTGACACAAATATTAGGGGAAACAAACTTAGAGAGGTCCTGCCTTCAATAAAATTGGGTGAATCATTTAAAACTAGGCTAGAGAAAAACTCAAGAAAAAAGTATTAAGAAATCTGAAAAACGCGGTGCAGAAGTTTAATGTTCAAAAGATTAAAACTTTGCTGTTGTGTCCTTGTAATTGAGTGGAAGAATATGAAAATCACGCACTAACAAATGGATGACTCCTCCGTTAGCAGATTGGGATAAACGTGGTGTATAGGCAAGTTCTAAAGGTTGATTCCAACTTGCTTTCAGAGCGCCGATTCTATCGCCTAATCCAAAAGCTATGCCTTCTAAGTTTCTTTCTCCGTAATTCAGGTAGAGTTTCAGATGATTACCTGGCAATAACTTTGGGTAACGCACCTGATGTACTATGGTATAAAATATGGGTACGGGATTGCCTTTACCAAAAGGTTCGAACAGATCGATGGAAGAGAGTAAATCGTGATCGATCTCATCAAAATCTGCTCGGGCATCTAAGGGAAGGGTGACTACGGCTTTTTCCTTTTTTAATGATGAATTCACAAGATGAATGAACTTTTTCCTAAAAGCTTCTATTCGGTCTTCATTAATGATAATGCCTGCGGCAAAATCGTGTCCCCCATAAGATATGAACATAGGGGAGCACTTTTGTAATATGCCAAGAAGGGGGAAAGATCCTATTGTTCTTAACGATCCTTTCCCTACCCCTCCCTGATTAGAAATAATAGCTACGGGCTTATTATACGCTTTAGCTAGGCGTGCTGAAATAATTGGAATGACTCTTGAATGCCAATCTTGTGATGATAGTACGATAGCTGCTTGTTTAACGATATCGGGATGATTTTTTAAGATTTTTTGCACATCATGAAAGACGTCTGCTTCTATTTTTTGGCGTTCTCTATTTATCTTGTCGAGATATTGAATGATGTCATCAGCGACTTCTGGATCTTTGGTAAGCAGCAACTCCACGCCTTTAGAAGCGTCGGCAAGTCTTCCTAAACTATTCAGTTTCGGAGAGATTTTCAAAACAATATCTGTAGAGGTAACTTCTGAAGGATTTACTCCTGAAAAAATGCATAATTTATGTAGTCCTAACCGTGACCCTTTAGCAATTTCTTTAATACCGTGGCGTACCATGGTACGATTCTCTCCTAAAAGAGTCCCGACATCCGTCACTGTCCCTAAAGAGACTAAATCTAATAAATGCTGAATATCTAATTTGAGTTTGGGATGATTTTTTTGTAAGGCGTCCACAACACCGCGGGCGAGTTTAAAAGCGACGCCGACGCCGGTGAGATCTTTATTTGGATAAGCATGATCTCTGAGCTTTGGATTTAATGTGGCTACGCAATGAGGAATTTTACCTGTGGGCATATGATGATCTGTAACAATGACATCAATGCCTTGCTTATTGATATCGCTGACTTCTTTCCCTGCGGTAATTCCACAATCTACGGTAATCAGCAAAGTCACACCTTCTTCCTTCATCTTAGCAATCAACAAAGAAAGTTCGCCATAATGTTTAAGGAACGCTCCTAAAAAACAATAGCTGACCTTGATTTCTATAGATCTCAAAAACTCTACAAGAAGAGCCACGCCTGTGATCCCATCAACATCACTATCGCCGTAGACCATGACATGCTCACGACGTTCTTTTGCGAGAAGCAAACGTTGTACAGCTTTTGACATATCGAGTAACAGTTCGGGATCATGCAGGTTGGATAGATGCACATAAAGGAAATCACGGACTTCATCTATTGTTTGGAATCCTCGGGAAATAAACGTTTGTGCAGCGACCGGATGAAGATGGAACTCCTTTATAATGAAAGAAAGTAGAGCAGGATCGTGCTTAGGATATATCCAAATAGGACTAGATACAGAAGAATTATCTTTACTTGCCATAGATGTTCGCGTCGTAAAAACTCTTTAAAAATCTATCTTTCTAAAGAGCATTTTCTCATCCTTCTGAACCAAAAACAACAATAACTTGAGGGTTATTGTTGTTTTCTTTCCTCTTTACGAACCATAAATAGAAGAAGAGGTGGTGCTATGTATAGAGATGATAGTGTACCTAAGAGAATACCTATTGTCATGATGAAAGCAAAGTTAAAGATTGATCCCCCACCAACAAATAATAATATTAACAAGACCGATAGCGTTGTGGCTGTGGTCATTACTGTTCTTCCTAGAGTTTTTTGTAGTGCATCGTTAATTAAGATCGGCATGGGGGTAAATAATTTTTCCTGACGATCTTCACGAATACGATCAAATATGATGAGGGTATTATTTAATGAGTACCCCAACACTGTCATTAAAGCGCCTACTGCTTGTAAATCAATTTGTATTTTTTGCAAGAAGAAGTGCGTGGCGACTAATACGGCGCAAGTAGCCAGAAGATCGTGAATCAAAGCACAAATAGCACTAAATGCGTAACGCCATTCGAAACGCAAGCTAACGTACAGTAATATGATGCATAAGGCGCCCATCAATGCTATAAAAGCTTGTTGTCGCATCTTATTAGAAAACTGGCCGCTAACTTTAAACCAAAAATTCTGAACATCTTTGAGACTTTCAGAAGAGATATCGATTCCCGTATCAGAAAGTATATGCATCACGATAGATAGGTTAGGATCTGCGGTGTCCGTAGCAGGTCTTTCTGGAGTTTGTACTCGTGTGAGTGCGTTCTGACTGAAATAAATTTTTATCTTATCCGAAGAACCAAAAGTTTTGATTCTAAAGTCTCTAGGGGATATCCCTACTTGCTTAAATTTATCTCCCAATGTGCTGCGGAACTTCGTGACATCTACAGATGTCTGGTCGGCCATATTCAAGGTCAGGGCATACCCACCTTTAAAGTCCATACCGACAACAGAATTCCACGCGCCGAAACCTAAAGCCACGCACCCTAAAGCAATGACGCTTCCGGAGACCATCCAGAGTCGTTTGCACTCTTTCAGGAAATCATGCTTGATGCCGATGAATTTGTTCATCATGTGTAGCTGTGTTTCTTGAGTTTTATTCATCCACACCATGAAGAAAAACTTCGTCATAAATAAGGCTGTAAACATTGAGGAGAAAATTCCCAGGATTAAAGTAAGAGCAAACCCTTTAATCGGTCCTGTATCTAAAACTAAAAGAAGTAACGAAGCCAATACAGTGGTTAAATTGGAGTCAAAAATCGCTCCAAAAGCCTTCTTATATCCTGCCTCTACAGATTGAGTAAGACTTCGCGATAGCAGATATTCCTCTCGAATTCTTTCGAAAACAAGGACGTTAGCGTCTACGGCCATGCCCATAGCAAGGACAATTCCAGCCAACCCTGTGAGGGTGAGTGGCGCATCGAGATATTGTAAAGCTGCCCAAATGAGTAGGAGATTAAGAATAACAGCCCCGGAAGCTATGACACCGCCGAACTTGTAATAAACACTCATTAAAATGATCAAAACAGCAAGACCGAGGCATACGGAAATGATTCCCTGTGTACGTTGTTGTTTTCCTAATTCAGGAGAGATAACTTCTTCACTTAAAACTTCCGGAACAAAAGACATAGATCCTGATTTTAAATCCGTAGCTAAGCGGTGCACTTCACGATGGGAAAACTTCCCAGAGACGCTAGCTTGATCTTTTAAAGGAGCATTTAATACCGGATCACTAACTACGTAACCGTCGAGGACCACAGCCATTCTCCACCCTCTACCTGAAGAATGCTGACCATTTGCCGTTCCATTTATGCCTTCCTGACAGTAAGTAGAGGTCCAGGCGTGGAAACTCTCTCTTGGAGAAACATCGTGGGCTTTTTGAGCTATGCCGGTATCTTTTACTGAGAAATTTAAAATATAACCTTCGCCTACGGCAAATTCTGGCCGAATATTTTTTAATGAAGCACCGTCTAGAGCGTAGTTACGAAAAACGATCATTAAGGGGTTGGCCTTCCCCTCAACATCCTTTTCTATAGCGATCATGGAATAGGTAGTATCTAAATGCGATGAAGCGATCTCGTTATCCATTTTTGGGAAAGCAAGACCTTCCTGTTGCAGTTTGGCTACTGCTTCTTGCACACTGGAGGGCAAGCGGGAATCTGGATTATTAAAAATATCACTCGCGAGCTTATTCACTGCTTCCGGAGAAGTCGCCTCTTGACTTTGTGCTGTAAACCATAAATAGTCTAGAAATCTTTGGACTTCATAGCGCAGAGCAGAGTAAGGAGAGAACTTTTCATTGACTACGTGGAAAGTCATTTGAGAAGTTCCTAAAATTTCCTCGGAGGAAATTTTGGTAGATCCAGGGACACTTAAATGTACATTATCCCCCTCTCTGCGTATTTCTACTTCTGAAACTCCCAATCTATTTAAACGCGCGTAAAGTTCATCTGAAACCTTAAGAATTCCTTCCTTATCTGTTAACTGCTTCCCTTGATGATCCTTGAAGGCTAAGCGGATCTGTTTCCCGCCGATAAAATCAATCCCTAGACGAAGGACACTATCTCCTCGGGAGTATTTGCGTAAGTTCAGTTTAAGATTTTCCACAAAAGCGCTTCGATGAGGTACGGCAGCGCGTATACGCTGTTGAGGATCCATAGAACAACTGGACTGGCGGTATTGCTCGTGCCAACGTACCCACTCTTCTTGACGGCGTTTTTCAATACGATTTAGGGTTTCTAAACGATCGCGAATATCGCGCACTTCAAGACTTGCAGTTGCTCCTTCATTGGCAACGACAAAATTTTCTCCCCAAACATCAAAGTATCTTTGTAAAGGCTGTCGGATTTCTAAAACTTCATCCTCTCCGAGACTCCAGGGAGTGACGTCTGTATGAGCAAAACAATTGTATAAGTTGTGTAAATCCTTATCGAAAATCTTAGCATCTTCTTCTGCCCCTTGCTCATATTTCGCTGCAACAGAGCGTAATCCTTTAAGAACTACATAGATAGACCCTTTAGAAAAATGCGAACAACTTTTCTCTGGTGAGAAAATAAAACACCCATAAGCATCGCTTTCTTTGGGCAAACGGCAATGTATGGGGAAATTCTCGCGGATAAGATCGCAAGATTGTGCTGGGGGTCTGTGCAAAGCGAGTGTAGCTAAATGCTCGACTATCCCCTGGTAGATACGTTGCCCGTGCAGTACGATTTTTCCGCTCGCCTCTTTATCACTGAGATTAAACACAAATCCTTGAACAGATTCTTGAGCTGGTTGTTGAAGCTTACGAGCTAACCTTTGTTTTTCTTTTGCCAACCATGAATCAAAATCTAGGCGCTGTTCTGCAGACAACTCATCACGTTTAGCAACCACATGAGGATCGAGACAAAACACAAGTTTTCTTTCTTTAGGAGAAAAGTCTACGGAAGAAAAGAATGGAGAGAGTGCGCTGCAATCTAAAGAATTATCCACTATACGCGTAAAAGCTTTTTTCCATCTTGGAGCTCTCAACTTCAAATTTTGGTATACGGATTGTAAAACAGATCGCTGTTGTTCTGAAAGATCCGACAGCGTCGCTACATTTTCCAATCGTGATAAAAATGCAGAGTAATCCTTCTCAGAAGAGAAGAAGTAATTCAGTAGTGCTACAGTCCTTGAATGCGGAAGAATGTCTAAACCGACTGCAAGGTTCTCTGCTAATTGCACTACCCTAGCTATGGAGGCTGTATTCCAAATTGAGGTATAACCGCAGGAACAAGCGTGAGCAGGAGCTGAAGTCAGCAAATACAGAGCGGCGTTTAACATTTCCTTTGCTGGTTCCGCATCTTCTCGATTGTAGGAAACAAAAGAAAAATCATTTTCTGTTAAAGCCGTAGTTAAAGTGCCGGTAACTTGAACAACCCCGCCATCTTTATTATCATACCCTAAAACGTATAAACGTGAGGATTTTATAGGGACGGTGGGTTCGCCATAAATCATATTTTCAAGAAACGTATACGCATCTGCATTATCTTTGAAGTGAATATTCACCACACCCGGGATACTTGGGTGCTGTACAATATGTCCGCGTAATTTCAATGCAGAGAGTACAGAAGAAACTCTGGGAATAATATCGCTACGTACTTCAGCTACCTGATTCGTTAACTTCCGTACGATTTGTTGAGCTTCTTTCTCATCGACTTTTTTATTTAGCGGTCGTGAGTAATACAGACATGTGGGCAACACATAGTATAGAGCTAATCCAAAAACACAAATAATAATACTTAAATTGCGTCCAAATCTCTGTTTCATTGCGTGGCTCTTTTAAAATAGCGAATATTTTGAATAGAAATACTAAATGAACCAAAATACCAATTGAAAATAATATCGTCAAATGAAGACCTGTTTAGAAATTTAAACAGATAATTTGTTACGAAGAAAGCATTACATTCTTAAGGTTATAACTTATAAATTGGTATCATCTCTTTTAGTTATGACTGCTTATAAACTTAAATTTCATAAAAAATCAATCTACCTCAAGAGAGTGTCTTTAGGGTAGATTAAATCACATGACACCAGGTAGAACTTGCAGGAGAAAAATCCGAGAAGGATAAACTTTCTCTACTTGGGAACATCACGTTGGTATCTACGGATCTTAATGGGGCCACACTTTCTGGATCAACAAGAGCTATAGTTATTCGAAGTCTGGACTTACTTTCGGGGATGACAGTTTCCATGGCTAAAGATTCTACAGCTTGAAGAAAAGCGGTTTTAGAAAGGGTTTTTGTTGCATGTAGAGCCTCTGGACTTAGACCTTTGACAACGCCCAAAGGAGACACTAAAAGGCAAATGCCTTCCCGACTCACCAGACGAGAAACTGCCACTCTTTCTATTGCTGCTTTGAAAGCTTCAATATATGTTTCTGTATAGACTGAGAGCAAAGAAGCACTCTCATAAGCTTCATCACCCTGTCGCAATCCGGGAATATGTGTATACAGAACTTCTTGAGGCGTGGGCCCTGGAGGGTGATCTGGCCATGAGGCGGAAATGATTTTGTCCTCAGAATAAGAAGTTCTCAAAAAGCTTTTCACCCCTTCGAGCATAGCTTTAGGCAATTGGAAGACTTCCTGATATTGAGTTTCGGTTTCTAACTGATCATGTCTAATTGCGTCTAAATCCAGTTCCTGAATTAAAATTGTCCCGTTTTTTTTCGCCGATCTCTTTTCTAAAATTTTTTTTAGATTATCCTTAGTCCCCTCACAGATATAAATATTTCTATTTACTTGATGACAGTATACACTTGGAGACAGAAAACGCCACTTCCACAATAAAGACAGGTATTCTCTCTCTGTTATCGAAGAAACGTGAGGTTTACGATAACGTAATTTTGGAATTTCTATACGTGTCCACGCTCCTCCATATTGGCAATACGCAACGATAAACAAGAGGATGCCGAGGATGAATAATCCGATACATGGGAAAAAGGTCTGACACATACTCGCAGCCAGTATACTACAGGAAAACGCTGCTGTTCCCAAAACAGCAAAAATTCCCGAAACAACCTTTTTAGCTGCGTGGCGTGCAGTAGGAATGTAATGAACATTGCCTTTTTCTTTTGTACACATAAATGCAAGTTTAGGCACATACCCAAAACATATTCGAGGCAATTTCATTTAAAATACCTTATAAGTCTTTAGTATTAGTCTCATAACTGTAAAATACAATTAAAGTATAACAAATCAAAGAAATAAAAAACCTCTAGGAACTTTAGGTTAAAAAATTTCTTGTCATTTTATAATTATTTAATTGTAAACATCCTTTACTTATATGTCTCAGGGTGTTTGTTCTATAACCAAGACGTAGAAAACAAAAAATTCCCTAACCGTCTGTTTTAGGGAATATGTTGACAAATGACTTTGGTATTTCTTTACTTTGCCAATGAAAAAATTAACGAACTCTTCCTCAATTCCCAAGCACATTGCACTGGCTGGAAATGCATAGAAATCTTCATTAAAAATGTCTGTGCAAAGTGGCAGTGTACTCTTCAATATCTTTCGATTCAAGAATGTCAACTTGTCAAGATATGAGGTTTCTTCTACTATGCCTCTCGGAGGTTCTAACTTTTTGAATTATTTTCAGATGTTTTACATCCCGAAGAAAATGCAAAAACTCTTAGGCTATTACTTTGGCTTAAGAGGGGGTTTAGCTGCTATTGTTCAGTCATAACGTATACTTCCACAACTAATGATGTAGATATGTCTCTCACCTTAAAACAGGCGGATCAAGCTAGTCTATCCATGCAGTCTCTACCGAAGCATGTTGCCATCATTATGGACGGAAATCGGCGTTGGTATCGGCAACATCAAGCGCAGTGCTCTATCAAGAGCTCTTCTGGGCATTACTACGGCGCTAAAGTTTTACCTAACATTATTGAGTCTGCTTTTTCCTTGGGTATAGAGGTCCTCACATTATTTGCCTTCTCTACCGAGAATTTTCTACGCTCGGCGGAAGAAGTTGCAGAACTATTTTCACTCTTCCATGCTCAACTAGATGAGCAGCTTCCCTACCTTATTGAAAATAAGATCCGGCTACGTTGCATAGGAAATTTGTTAGCCCTACCTCCTGACTTGCAGCAACAAATTGCTAAAGTAGCATCGGAAACCCAGAGACATGGGATGAGGGAGCTTGTTTTAGCTATTAACTATGGTGGGAAAGATGAGTTGGTACGCGCATTTAAAAAACTGCATCATGATCTAGTAAATAAAAAAATATCTTTAGATTCGGTTTCTGAAGAGTTAATCCGCTTATATTTAGACACTTCGGAAATTCCTGACCCAGATTTATTAATTCGCACGGGTGGCGAAATGCGTGTCAGTAATTTCCTCTTATGGCAAATAGCATATACAGAGCTCTATGTAACCGATGTTTTATGGCCGGATTTTAAACCTTATCATCTTCTAGATGCCATTAAAGCTTACCAACACAGATCACGACGAGGAGGCAAATAGCCATGTTGAAATTGAATAAGTTCAAAACTCCCTTCTATGGAGATCTTTTTCAACGAGTTGTTGTACATTCGTTGGTTCTGACTTTCTTAGTACTCCTTCTTTATAGTTCTCTATTCCCTTTGACATCGTTTGCTTTAGGGTTTATCTCTGCGCTTTGTAGTGCTGTAGGGACGTATGAATACGGGACGATGGCGAAGGTAAAGATGTATTATGCATTTCGTTTATATAGTGCTATTGGATCTTTTATTTTTGTTTTAAGCAGCTTTATTGCTATTCGCTGGCATCATGTACTTCCTGAATTTGTTTCAACACTCCCCTGGTGTTTCCTATTTGTTTGGATTGTCATTAACGTCTTTAGATCAAGAAAAAATATCTGTGGGCCTTTAGAAACCTCAGGAATCACCTTATTTTCTATGCTATACGTAGGTATTCCTGTACGTCTATTCTTGTATATACTGTATGGCTTCATTCATACTCAGGAACCCTTTTTAGGGGTCTGGTGGGCAAGTTTTCTTATTGCCACAACAAAAGGAGCGGATATCTTTGGATATTTCTTCGGGAAAGCCTTTGGTCAAAAGAAAATTACGCCTGAAATCAGTCCTCATAAGACGATTGTCGGTTTTGTCTCTGGGTGTATTGGAGCAACTTTAATCAGCATAGTCTTCTTCTTACAAATTCCTGCGCGGTTTTCAGCTTTTATCACGATGCCCAGTATTTTGATTGCTTTGGGTGTGATTCTTGGAATCAGCGGATTTTTTGGTGATATTATAGAATCTATTTTTAAACGTGATGCTAAAATTAAAAATAGCAACCAATTAAAAGCCGTAGGAGGCACGTTAGATACTTTAGATTCTCTTCTACTTTCTACACCTATTGTGTATATTCTACTTTTGATTACGCAAAAATCTATGTTTCTCAAATGATTATTACAATAGATGGTCCCTCAGGAACAGGGAAAAGCACAATAGCCAAGGCTTTGGCAAAAGACTTAAACTTCAACTACTGCAATACGGGGGCGATGTATCGCACCTTGGCCTACACATACTTGTGTGAACCATGGAAACACCTCGCGATTCAAGAACTGATTGACAACCCGCCATTTTCTTTTTCCTTTGTTTCCGGGCAGCCCTTGGAAGCTTTTTTAGAAGGAAATCTTCTCTCTGTAGAGCTTGGGACTCCAGAAGTGGCCAATATGGCTTCGAAATTGTCTCAACTTCCTGAAGTACGTTTTTTCATGCAGCAACTACAAAGAAAGTATGCAGAATTAGGGAATTGTGTGTTTGAAGGAAGAGATATGGGTTCTAAGGTATTCCCTGATGCGGATGTAAAGATCTTTCTTACTGCGAGTGCTGAAGTGCGTGCTTTGCGAAGATTAAAAGATCTTCCCCATAATTCTCTTTCAAAAGAAGCTGTGTATGCTCAACTCATCAAACGTGATGAAACAGATAGCCAACGTTCTCTCGATCCTCTAGTGATTCCGGAAGGAGCTGTGGTTTTAGATTCTTCAGATTTGACAATAAGCCAAGTTCTAGAGAAAATTTCAGCTTTAATTTCCCCGAAATTGCCATGATATTTACAGTTTGTAAATTTCTTACTCGAGTTGCCTTTACCCTACTCTATAGACATAAAGTGTATGGAGTAAAAAAGCATCTTGTTAAAGGAGCGGCTATTATTGCTGCAAACCACAATTCTTATTTGGATCCCATAGCTTTGCACCTATCTGTTCGTGGGTGTTTATATCACCTAGCGCGTTCTACATTATTTAGTAATCGGTTTACTGGATGGTTGTATAAAGAATGGGGGTGCTACCCTGTCAAAAAAGGGGGGGGAAATGCTGCAGCTTGTAAAGCTGCTTTCGAAATTTTAAAAAAGAAAAAAAAGCTCATTATTTATCCTGAAGGGGAGCGGAGCCCAACCGGAGAGCTACTTCCTGGAAAAGTTGGTGTGGGTTTAATAGCGATCAAAGCTCGCGTTCCTGTTATTCCTGTATATATTGGCGGGACCTACGACATTTTCAATCGTTATCAAAAATTTCCTAAAATTTGGAAAACTGTGACCTGTGTTTTTGGCACACCACTCACTTTTGATGATTTGATTGATCAAGAGTCTCTAAATTCTAAAGAAGCTTACCAAATAGCCACGGATAGGATCATGAGCAAAATCGCAGAGCTAAAAACTTGGTATGAACATGGTTGTATTGGAGAGGTTCCTTAAATGACTCTTCTTTCCTATCTCTCTTCTTTATGTCGAGAAGCGATTCTATCCGCATTCCCTCAAATAGAGACAATTTCTCCTGACATCACACAATCAACAAAAGAGCTTTTCGGCCATTACCAATGTAATGATGCGATGAAACTTGCCCGCACATTAAAAATGCCGCCTAGAGCCATTGCTGAATCTATAGTGAAGCAGATCTCCAAAAATAATTTTTCTTCTATAGAAATTGCGGGTGCTGGATTTATTAACTTCACATTTTCAAAAGAATTTCTCAACCTAAGTTTACAATCATATTCTCGGGATCTATCTTCAGGATTTCGTGTTCAAGATCCTAAAAAAGTCGTTATAGACTTTTCTTCTCCAAACATTGCTAAGGACATGCACGTAGGCCATCTACGTTCTACCATTATCGGTGATTGTTTAGCTCGTATATTTACTTTTGTTGGTCATGACGTTTTAAGATTGAATCACATTGGTGATTGGGGAACAGCGTTTGGCATGCTCATTACTTATCTTCAGGAGGAATCCTCTGAGGATATCGAAAGTCTTGAAGATCTAACGATTCTATACAAAAAAGCACACGTGCGTTTTGCTGAAGATGCAGAATTTAAGAAACGATCACAAACAAATGTTGTTGCTTTACAATCTGGGGATCCCAAAGCACGAAAACTTTGGGAGCGCATTTGTGAAATTTCTGAGCGAGCTTTCCAAAAGATTTACAATATTTTAGACATCCAGATAGAGAAACGCGGGGAATCTTTCTACAATCCATTTCTTCCTGAGATTATCGAGGACTTAGAAAAGAAAAATCTCATCACGGTTTCCGATGAGGCGAAATGTGTTTTTCATGAAGGTTTTTCTATCCCTCTCATGGTACAAAAACGTGATGGCGGCTACAACTATGCGACTACGGATTTAGCTGCTATGCGTTATCGTGTGGAGCAAGACCATGCGGATAGAATTATTATTGTTACCGACATGGGACAATCTTTACATTTTCAACTTCTTGAGGCTACGGCATTAGCTGCTGGCTACCTTCCCAATAAAGACGTCTTCTCTCATGTAGGTTTTGGCCTTGTTCTGGATTCTGAAGGGAAAAAATTCAAAACGCGTTCTGGAGAAAATATTAAACTCCAGGAGTTGTTAGACACAGCTATAGATCAAGCTGTGGCAACTTTAAAGAAGCACCGCCCAGAGATGTCTGATGCAGAAATTACGGAACGTGCTCCTGTTCTCGGTATGAATGCTATCAAATATGCGGATCTTTCCTCTCATCGTGTAAGCGACTATGTTTTCTCTTTTGAGAAGATGCTGCGTTTTGAAGGCAATACAGCCATGTTTATTCTTTATGGTTATGTACGTATCCAAGGAATAAAACGGCGGTTAGGCATTGAAAAACTTAGCTTAGAGTCTGCGGCGAATATTCAAGAGCCTTCCGAAGAGGCATTAGCTTTAGCATTATTACGTTTCCCAGAAGCTATTGATATCACTCTCAAAGAGCTCTGTCCTCACTTCCTAACTGACTACCTTTATATGCTGACGAACAAGTTTCATGCTTTTTTCAGAGACTGTCATATTGAAGGATCTCCTCATCAAAAAGAACGTCTCTATCTTTGTGCTCTTGTTGAGAAGACCCTAGCTACGGGTATGCATCTATTAGGGCTACAAACTTTAGATAGATTGTAAGTTTAGAAAGCCACGGGATCTAAAGACAATAAGTGGATTTTTGCTCCTAAAGAGTTCAGTTTGTCTACCCAATTGTAATATCCCCGATCTAACAACTGGGTGTTTTTGATTAAGGATGGGCCGCCCTCTGCAATGAGCGCTGCCATAATATAGGCAAAACCCGCACGCAAATCGGGAATAACAAGTTGAGAAGCTTTCAATGGTGTGACTCCGTGAATGATCGCACTATGGGGGAAATTGCCTGTTGCATAACGGCAAGCCTTTGAGCTTAAACACTGGTAGAACAGTTCGCAATTGGCTCCCATTTTCTGTAAACCGCGTAAATACCCTAGCCGGTTCTCATGCACAGTTTCATGAATCACAGAAGATCCTTCTGCCTGGGAGAGAAGAACTGAAAAAGGTTGTTGCCAATCTGTAAGGAATCCAGGATGTACGTCGGTTTCTAATACAACACCACCTTTTAATGGTTCGTTATAAAAAAATTCGATTCCTGTTTCTGTGACTGAAAACCCTCCTCCTATAGAGCGTAAGGTTTTAAGAAAGGGAATCATCAGATGTTGCTCGGCATTTTCTACGAAAACGCGCCCTCCGGTAAGTACAGCAGCCATGCCAAACGAAGCGGCTTCTATCTTATCAGGGATCACCCAATGATCTACTTCATAAAAATCCTCACAACCAAAAATTTCTATAGTCCTATCATTATCTGTCGTAATCTCCACTCCTGCTTTTTGTAAAAACAAAATAAGATCCAAGATTTCTACTTCTAAAGCAGCATTCTTGATGATTGTTCTGCCTTGAGCACGGACAGAAGCGAGTATCAAATTCTCCGTAGCTCCTACGGAAGGATAAGGAAGAGTAATATAAGCTCCGATAAGACCTTTAGGAGCAGCAGCTTGGTATCCATGCCCATCATAGGCAACTTTGGCTCCTAGCTGTTCCAAACCCTCAAAATGAAAATTTAGCGTCCTTTCCCCTATAGCATCTCCCCCAACACAAGGAACAACGACACCTTCCGGACAACGAGCAAGTAAAGCTCCTAATAATAAAATAGGAATACGATTTACCCGAGAAAACTGTGCGGATACTTCGGACATATGAATCTCAGGCGTATGAATTTCTATGACTTCTGCTTGTTTATCCCAATGTACGATAGAACCTAAAGAACGGCACAATTCAACAGTTAAACGTACATCTCCTATATCAGGGACATTACGCAAAACGCATTTGCGATCCGATAATAATGACGCAACAAGCAACTTGGTTGTAGAGTTTTTTGCCCCGGATACCCGCACAGAACCTTCTAACACACAACCACCAAAAACTTCAGCTGCTGCCATTTCTTACTCCTCATTATCGCTTTCGCTTTATCTTAAAGAAACGTTAACTCCACCCAAAGTTATTTTTCTATGCAAACTTTTCATTTTTTTTAAACAAATCTCTCTAATTCACAATAGTTAAAACTATTAAAACAAAAGTTAGTTTGATTATTTAAATAAAACTAGAGATATTAATAAATAATTTGTTTTACAATCTAATTAAAATAGAGTTTTTTTATTTAGTTGTTAAATCATGTCGAGTCCAATTAATAATCAGCCTATAACGAATGTCACAACTACTACGACCACAACTCCTGTAGTAACGACGTCAACAAGCTTCGGGGGACATGTTGTCTCTACTACAGGGACTGAGGCTGCGGAAACAACGTCACAAACTGTGAACACAACAGCAGAGCAAGCCGTATCTCAAGCCGAGTCCGACGCAGGAGCTGTGGTGTTTACAACGGAAAGAAGTGTATCCACAACATCTCCCTCTACAGGAAGCGTGGGGACAACTGCTACAGCAGCAAATTTATTAGGGTCGCAGATTCTTGGACTTGGAAGATCGAGAACCGACAGTACATCCAGTAGTGATAGCGATGCCTTATCGGATATTTCAAGTACGCCCTCATCGCACGACTCGGGGAATGTGGGGAGTACAGAAGATCTTACAAGCACTTCAGGAGATGTAGATTTAGGCGATTTAGAAGGACTCCGAGGAACAGAAGCTGCGGATGGGGCGGCAAGACCTGATGGTCCTGGTGGTCTTCCGGACATGGCGCTACCTAAATATGATCCTACGGATAAAGCCTCGATTATCAAGTTCCTATCCACCCCTTCTGTACAGGCGAAATTACAGACAAAAGCTGGTCACATCGTTTACATGGACGAGGCTCGAGGAAGTTTTATTTTCGTCAGGAACGGCGATTGGAGTACTGCAGAATCCATAGCTGTAACAAATGGAAAAACAAAGGAGCCGATTACAGACGTTAAAGACCTTGAGATGTGTATTGCCAAGTTTTGCGTAGGCTACGAAACTATGCATGCAGATTGGACAAACAACATCCAGCCACGCATAGCAGGGCAAACCGGAGAAACCGGTCATTATGATCACCTGCTTATGAGCATGAAATTTAAAACCACTGTGCTTTACGGCCCATGGAATTCCAAGGAATCGAGTAGCAACTACACACCTTCTGTATGGCGTCGAGGAACTAAATGTGAATCTGGAGCCATCTGGGGCGATGTTGGTGGTCTGAAAGGAATTAACTGGAATAACGTACAAAGACCCAACGAGGGCATGGTATTCTCTAGAGAAACTTCCTCCCCCACGCAACAGCAACCACAACCTGTGCCTTATGCTCAACCTGTGATTAACGTGAACTTGGGAGGCATCAGTACGAGTGTAAACGTAACCGGTGGAACAACAACGACTACCGTCACCTCGACAACTACGCAACCTACGGACACCTCTGACAATGGTGTGGATAATGACCAAAATGTAGACGAGACAAACTTTGACGATACAGAGACAGAAAGTACCGGCACTCAAGAAGATCATAGTATTCAATTCTCTGATGAAGGCAACGGCTTCGATAGCTTAGAACCGGCACCTCCTGGACCCCCACCACCAACTCAAGGCGGTGTAAATATTACAGGAATGCCAAAAGACAGCTTACAGCAAGTTCTGCAAAATGTTCGTCAACATTTAGATACGGTCTATGATCAAAATAGCGAACACCACGAAGGGAACCAAGATTTGGGTACTGTTGTCAGAACATCGGAAAATGGCGCCTACAAACCTACAGTATTGTTAAATAAGGACCAAGGTAGTGGGGGCGGAGGCGTCCAAAGGCGAGAATCTAATGACAATGAAGACAGCGAATTAGGCAATATCTTGGGTCGAGTCCGTGAGCACTTGGATGTTGTTTATCCCGAGGGCGGTAATGGAGAGGCAATTCCTGTAAATCAAAATCTAGGAGAGGTCATTCGAGACGTTGAAGCAGGCAAGACTCCCAAGCCTACGCAACCTGAAGGCATATTCGTTGCAAAACGAGTGAATGTAGACGCAAATGGAGAGATCGTTAACAACAACTCCAAAACAGAGACGGGATCCCGCACAAATACCAGAATCGAGACGGGGTCACGTACAAGTAATTTGATGGGAGCGACATCTGGAGATGGCCCCGAAGGCTTAGAACATTTATTACCTCAGCTACGAGCTCATCTGGATGAATCGTTTGATGCGCAAGGGAACCTGATTACTCCGCAAAAAACCAACGTAGGAAAGCTAGTTAAAGCCTTCCAAGAACGGACAGGATCCGGTGGTATTGTGGCACCCATGCCTGCCCAATCTACGGTAATCGCGAGCCGACCTGTCCAACAACAATCTGCAACAATTTCCGTACTTCCGCAAGCGCAAACAGCTGAGACAGTTGCTCCTCGAGAGGCTCCCGATCTCCATGGTGCTGCTCGAGATGTAGCAAGTAGTTTATCTAACTTATTAGAAGCTGCGACACCCTCTGTGGGTCAGCAAGTATCCACTCCGGCTCCACAACAACAGGTAGCCTCATCGACTCCTGTAGCAGGATCTAGAGAAACAGCAACGTTGACAAAAGGAGAAGCTCCTTCAGGCATTCCCGAAGCAGCTGGAAATGTTATACAAGCGTTAAGTAATGTGGCTAAAAAAATTCAGATGTTCGAACAGGGATCACGACTACTACAAGAAGCTCTGGATAGCGCCGATACGGAATCTACGCAAAGGAAACAGCTCGCTGATGCAGCAAGAAACGTGACCACACAATTATCCAAAACGTTATCTAAAGCTACGGGATCGCCTCCCCCACCCCCACAACGGCGCTCGTAGACTATAGATACCTAAGGCTTTTCTCTAATCTAGAAAAGCCTTAGGCCATATTATGGTATACCTCATCAACATCATCAATCTTCTCTAACCATTCAATCAAAGCAAGATTGGCTTCACCGTCTTGTTCATCGCAATCTACGAGACGTAAAGGAACATAAATCAGCTTTTCCTCAGAGCATGCCACACCCAATGCGGTTAACTTCTCTTTTACAGAGGCTAATTCTACGGGGTCACAGAGCACAAGGAAATGCTCATCATCATCATTATCAAGATCTTCAGCTCCTACATCAATGACATGAGGGAGTAATACAGCCTCATCTATGGAACTCTTAGGCACGTAACAGGCTCCCTTACGAACAAAGTTATACAGAACACTGCCGGGTTCAACCAGGGATCCCCCTCGCTTATTCACAGCTATACGCATATCCGAGGCAGTGCGATTTTTATTATCCGTCATGGCTTCGACGATAATCCCCACACCTCCGTGACCATAAAGCTCATAAGTCACATTTTCAAAATTCTTCTGATCTGCAGACGTGGCTTTCTTGAGGTTTCTTTCAATATTTTCATTGGGGATATTTTGATCTTTCGCCTTTTGTATGATCATACGTAAGCGTGCGTTGGTTTTAGGATCCGGACCACCCATTTTCACAGCTGCCATTAACTCTTTTATCGTTCGGGAAAAGATTTTCCCTCTCTTATGATCAGCTCGTTCTTTACGGTATTTTGTATTTGCCCACTTACTATGTCCTGCCATCTTCCTTACCTATTCTTGATTTATATCCTTGCAACAATACGTAAATATTTGCTTTTTCCCACGCTATGGCACTTTCATATAACGGAAAACGCTTCTCACATTCTTTAAATTTCTTCCCATGAAAAATCGTTCTTCCAGAACGAGAATACTCACGAGGAACTACGCTATGAACCATTTCGTGGTAAATAATATATTGCATAAAAAATAACGGGATATCATCACGATCTAAAGAACGGTGTATGCGTATTAACTTTTCTTCCTCATGATAAGATCCTAAAACCGCCCTAAGCGCACGACCTGACACCGTTGACGACCAAACCACCCGATGTGTAAATCCAAAGAGCCTTCAAATAATCTCAAATTTAAATCTTGGTATATTTTCTCTAAATCATACACTTTCCCTGGAGTATAATCGACAGGAATAGAAGATCTTACAAGCTGAGGACGGCCTATTTTGACAGATGCATAGAACAAGATTTAGAGCTAAGAAGCGCTCGAAAAACATTTTTAAGAAGTTTACGAATTTTCTGAAACGACATGCAACACTAGGACTGGCTAATCTATTCTAGAAAAACCACCTAAAGTTGTTTTTCCATGATAATTTTTGCAAGATAGCCGATCTCATCTTTATAAAACTGCTTTTGTCTTCCCACCTCAATAAAACCAAAACGTTTGTACAAGGAGATCGCCGGGTTTTCTTCATACACCTCTAAGTAGAGGATCTCTAAGTGAAAACGTGTCTTTGCTAAGTGACAAAGATTATTCAATAACGCTGTTCCTACACCTTGATTTCGATAAGGCTCACCCACAATAATAGAAACTAATGCATGATGAGACACTTTAATATAAGGGTTTAAAATCAGCGTAGCTACTCCAGCAACTTCGCCCTCATACACAGCAGTCAAGCTGCTATGATAACGATAAAAACCTACCCAAAAGTTTACGCTATCATGAATTTCTGCTTCCGTCTTTAGAGGAAACCCTCGAAGTATCTTAGGATCATTTAACCATTGCCGCATATACACAGCATCACTAGGAAGTGTATAACGTATATCTAATCCAGGGACTCCTGTGTCTTTGTTCTCTGTCATGAGATTTCTCCATACTCTGCTAAATACGCTTTGACGAAATCGTCTAGCAATTCTCCGTCCATCATAGCCTGAACATTACCAGTCTCATGTCCTGTGCGTACATCCTTGACCAGAGTATAAGGCTGAAAAACATAATTACGAATTTGCGAACCCCAAGCAATTTCTTTTTTATTTTTTCTATCGAGAAGCTGCTTTTCTAAACGTTCTTGAAGAATTTGTTGGTACATTCTTGCCCGTAGCATCTTCATACAACTCTCACGGTTCTGAATTTGACTACGCTCACGCTGACAAGAAACCATGATTCCTGTCGGTATATGAGTAATTCTTACCGCAGAATCCGTAACGTTGACATGTTGCCCCCCAGCCCCTGAAGATCGGAAAGTGTCTATACGCAAATCATTCGGGCGGATGTCTATCTCTATCTCATCATCAATCTCAGGATACACATCTACCGAAGCGAAACTTGTATGACGTTTAGCATTACTATCAAAAGGAGAGATACGCACAAGCCTATGCACACCGCGCTCAGCCTTAGCATAGCCGTAAGCGTAGTCTCCGGAAAATTTCACAGTGACGTGCTTAATCCCTGCGACATCGCCTTCTTGACGATCTATAACTTCCACTTTCCACTGATGTTGTGCAGCCCAACGACAATACATCCTAAAAAGCATTTCTACCCAATCACAGGATTCTGTACCACCAGCACCAGCATTAATTGTTAAGAAACAAGGATTTTTATCGACTTCTCCAGAAAGCAAACGCTGAGTTTCCCACTCTGAAAGGATATGCTCACAAATCGTGAATTCTTTTTCTAAATCTTCTCGAAGTTCCGGATCCGCGGAAACATCGCCATCGTTTAAGAAAAACGCTAAATTCTCCACTCTGACTTTGAACTCTTCATAATGGGCAATCTGTCGTTTTAATGAGACGATGCGTTCCGAGACTTTCCCAGCGCTTGTGACGTCTTGCCAAAAGTCTTCTTTCAAGGTCTGTTCTTCTAAAATGGAAAGCTCTTGTCTCTTACCCTCAAGGTCAAAGAGACCTCCCGGCTAATGCCAACCCAGTCAACAGGCCTTCTAACCGTTTATCTAAACTTTCATGCATTACACTACCCTCAAAAAGGCTGAATACTAGAATTCTAGAGAAGCAAAAACAATAAAGTCAACGTGTCCTACCGCCGAGAATTTTTCTAAAATTTCTTTCTTGGTTGCTTCCGATTCTTTGCTTTCCCTTAACCTACTCCAGATTGGCATCTAAAGCCTTAACAACGAGTTGTAGAGGAGTGAATTCTATTTTTTTGTTTTGACGAGAAACCTTCCTGAAAGATAAAAAAGTTGCGATGAAGAGCTTGTGTCTCTTCGTACCACCTTTACTAGGAGTAACCGATGAGTCAAAAAAACAAAAACTCTGCTTTTATGAACCCTGTCAATATCACCTCCGACTTAGCAGCTATTGTTGGCAAGGGCCCCATGCCCCGCACCGAAATTGTAAAAAAAGTATGGGACTATATCAAAAAACGTAATCTACAAGACCCCAAGAATAAAAGAAATATTCTTCCCGACGAAGCCCTAGCTAAAGTCTTCGGTTCTAAGAACCCTATCGATATGTTTCAAATGACAAAAGCTCTCTCCTCTCATATCGTAAAATAAAGTCAAGAGTTGGCTCTCTTTCAGGATCCTCGTCCTCTAGGGCGAGGAGAAAATGTGTATATAGTGTTACTGTGGTCTTAGCTTCTTTATCCATAGCTGTTGGGGTTCCTCTAGCTGCCTTTTCATGGGCAAATTTTATAGAGCCGAATTGGTTACAAACATCCTTGTTAACGTGGAAGCTGCCCAAAAAGTACTCTTATCTTCATGGATTGCGCATAGCTCAAATTTCTGATTTACATTTTCATAAATTTGTTCCAAAAAAATTCCTTAAAAAGGTTTCTTTAAAGCTGTCCAAATTTGCTCCCGACATTCTTTTGATTTCTGGAGATTTTCTTTGTCGAGCACAAATCGAAGACCGCCCGCGACTAGAAGCTTTTTTACATACTTTACATGCCCCTTTAGGAACATTTGCTGTTCTTGGAAATCACGACTATCAATCGTACGTTTCCCGCAATAGCCAAGGGAAAATAGATGTGATTTCGATGGAAAATAGCCAACCGTTAAAAAGAGCTTTCGTTTCAATAAGCCAAGGGCTTTTTGGTTCTAGACGTTATACATACGCCCCGAGTCTGGAAAAGCAAGAACCGAATACAGAACTTTTACATTTGTTAAAAAATACTCCTATTCGTCTACTGCATAATGAAAGTCTCCAAATTCCCGATATGTTAAACATCGTGGGATTAGGAGATCTTTTTGCTAAACAATTTGACCCAGAAAAAGCGTTTTTCAACTATAATCCTACCTTGCCTGGCATTATTCTCTCTCATAATCCTGATACTGTGTACCGACTCTTAGATTACCCTGGGGATATGATATTCTCTGGCCATTCTCATGGACCGCAAATTTCTATCCCGTGGCCGAAGTTCGCGCATAAGATAATGAATAAAACTTCAGGATTAGAAAATCCTGATTTAGCGCGAGGCCATTTCTTCTTTGCGGAAGGAAAAAAACAATTATATGTCAATCGCGGGCTTGGAGGGTTTAAAAGGTTACGCTTTTGCTCTCCTCCTGAAATTTGTTGTGTACGGTGTGTCTATGGATCCTAAGTGTTCTTTGATTTTACTTAGTGGGGGTAAAGGAGAACGGTTTGGAGCAAATCAACCTAAGCAATACTTACCTTTTCGAGGGGAACCTCTCATCCTCCATGCATTAAACATGGCCTTGCGTATCCCCGAAATCTCAGAAATTATTGTTGTTTGTGATGTAAACTACGAAAGTATTTTTGAAGGTTATCCCGTAAAATTTGCACGACCAGGGACACGGCGTCAAGATTCTGTATTTTCCGGACTACAGCAAGTCGCAAATCCTTGGGTTTTAGTTCATGATGGTGTACGACCTTTTATTTATCCCGATGAAGTTACAGAACTGGTCACAGCTGCATACCAAACAGGAGCGGCAACGTTAGTTTCTAACGTTCCCTATACTATCAAACAACGTGATCCTGTAAAAACTTTAGACCGCGATGCGTTATCTATTGTCCATACACCGCAATGCATCAAGACACAGATCCTCTTAGAGGGCCTCGAACGGGCTAATCAAGAGAGAATAACTCTCGTTGATGATACACAAGCTGCAGAACTTCTCAACCTACCTGTTGCTTTAGTATTCAATAAACATCCACAGATAAAAGTGACTTATCCAGAAGACCTAACCTTAGCTCATGCTTTGTTATGACACAAGTCGTTATACTCTTGGCCTACCAGGGAACTGCCTATGCTGGGTGGCAAAGACAACCTAATGATCTCTCCATCCAAGAAGTGATAGAAAATTCCTTAGCCCAGGTTGTTGGGAAGCGTATTCCTGTGACCTCTTCCGGCCGTACCGACGCAGAAGTCCATGCCTTTGGTCAAGTTGCGCATTTTTCACAACCTGACCACCCACAATTTTCACAAGCTTCAAGCATAAAAAAAATGCTTAATGCTCTTTTGCCGAAAGATATCGTAATTCGCGACGTTGTTCTTGGAGACGATAAATTCCACTCGCGATTTTCAGCTATCGCTAAAGAATACCGCTATGTACTCACGAGATCTCCTAAGCCGCTCCCCTGGGAACGATATTTTGCCTATTATCCGCGACATCATCTAAAAACAGATCTTATGCAAGAAGGAGCTCAGTACCTACTAGGAACGCACGATTTCGCTTCTTTTGCCAATCATGGACGTGACTATACTTCAACTATACGAACATTATTCAACTTAGACATTGTAGACCACGGGGAGACGGTAACCATCATCTGTAGAGGTAACGGATTTTTGTATAAAATGGTCAGGAATATTGTTGGATCTCTATTAGATATTAGTAGGGGAAAATATCCTCCTGAATACATTCAAGAGATATTAATGCAGAAAAACCGTAGGCAAGGGCCGCCAGCAGCTCCTAGCCATGCCTTATCTTTATACCACGTATGTTACCCTAAACCTTATCATTGGTTCTGTACTCCAGAGTGTAACATCAACTCTTTAAAAGAAGAGAAATAATAGAACTCTTTATCACGGAAATCTTGGTGACTGTCTCGAGATAATGGCATCATAGCATTCACAGCAACCAGCGTGGCTGGAATGCCTGCAAGAGCACGCAAGCCTTTCACACTATCTTCAAACCCCACAACCTTTTCTCCTTCTTGAACAAAAGCCTGATAGGCATATTGATAGCTGTCAGGATACGGCTTAGGCCGGTCATAGTCTTCGCGTGTCACCCAAAATTGAAACTGATTAAGAATGGGTATAGCCTCACAAAAACGCTGCGTCAGCACATAGGAAGAATTTGTCACTACTCCGATAGTTTTATGCTCAGCTAATAGGAACCGTAAAAAATCCTCGACACCAGGAAGTAACGGAGGAACTTCAGTTTGTATTAACTCTTTATAGATACGTTCGCGATCATAAAAACACTGTGGGAAAAAAGATTCCGTATTGGGGAACAGCTCTAAAAACTTCTGTTTGAAAACTTCTCTTCCTAACATGGAAAATAAGTAATATGTAGAGAAATCCATAGCGGTATCTAGTCCGCGTTCTCTACACGCTGTTAAAAATGCTCGGTAGTATAAAGGTTCAGTATCAATGACCAAACCATCAAAATCAAAAAAGAACACCTGATAATCATGGATATTCATGGTTACCTTAACTCATATCACCTTGTATTTTTCACTAACTACACATAACAAATCTAAAACATAGTTAAATCAGTTTAGAAGTTAGGCTATACTTTCTTAAAACAACTACGCGGGATTCTACCCCATGCTGAGGATTCTTATTAAGATAAGTTTTGGATTATTGTTATTTCCTCTAGTCTGTGCGTGTTCTAAGGCAACAGAAACAGCACATAGACACATCCGCGCAAGAAGAATTACATCACAACACGGGCACTCTGTCATTATCTACCCAGAAATACAAGACTCCCCCCTACCGCAATACCCCTGGCCGACTCCACAACAATCGGTAATTACCGCTTACTCATTTCATTGCCGCGGCTCCTTAAGTGCTAAGGAAACAGAACAGGAAACTCTCTATGACTGTGATGGATTACATCATAGTTTGTGCAAAAAATTTTCTATACACCCAAGAATCATTGACATTACGCGTCTACTCCACAAAGAGTACCCGCTCTCTATAGTAGAAGGATTCTGTTGTTATAAACATTTCCGTTTTTTAACAGCGTCTGGAGAATCTCTATCTACTAAGCATCTCTCTGGGAATGCCGCTCTTTTATTTACAGAGAAGGCTATCCGTCTGGAGACACTCCGCTCTATCTTCAGTCCTCTGTATAAAAAACAATCTATCTATCCCTGCTCTATAGATTTCACGACTACGCAGACCACCATTGGGAATGAGGAGTTTCGCATTACCCTAATACCCAAGGATACGGGGAACTACTTATCTATAGAAATGTTGTATGATCTAGAAACCCTACGGCCTATAGAAGTCCCTCCATCTCCCTAACTTAAGAGATTTCCCTTGCGCTTATTAGAAAAGAAACCGTACAGTGTAGGCTCACTTTATGCCGGCGTGGCGGAATGGTAGACGCGGTAGACTCAAAATCTACTCTTAGCAATAAGGTGTTGGTTCGAGTCCAATCGCCGGCATAAGTTTTTTCTGAGTTTTTTCAGGTTGCTAATAAATTCGTTAGTAGTTTTTTTTAAGAAAAGCTACGTGCCGAACCTGTTGCTTCCTATGAAAGAACAAGCTCTCCTACTTCTCCTCAAAAAAAAGAAAGGCTTTTTCTTAGCTATTCTTGATCTTACAGAAACTGAGACTTCGCTCACTCCTATAGAACTGGAAAAAGTATTGCAGCAGAAAAAAACCCTCCTATCTTGTATAGACAAGGTGGATAACGAAATTAAAGAATTTCGGCATAATTTCACTTCGGTACTTCCCCAAGAGATTCAAGATGAGCTCTCCGATATTCGGGGCATCATCACAAGAATCCTGGATACGGATAAGCTCAATTATCTACAGAGAAAAAAAGAGTTAGGGATTTATGAGCAACAACGATTGTAAGTCATGTTCTTCGACGCAGGAGCTGATGGAGATCAAATCTCGCATCACACAATCGTATAAAGAAGCAGACACAATTCTCACAGCGATTCCCGATGGCATTATCCTCATCTCCGAAGTAGGCAATATCCTCATTTGCAATTCACAAGCTCGAGAAATTCTCGGTATTCCTGACGAACTGGAAATACTACACAAACCCTTCACCGACTTTTTCCCAGAAACTTTCTTTGGATTTTCCCTAAACGAAGCTCTCGTATCTCTTCCTTCACCAAAAACTCTACGCCTAACCTTATCAAAAAACGATCAGGACCGCGATGTAGAGATATTCGTAAGAAAAAATCCTTTGAATGGTTTCCTCTTCTTATTAATTCGAGATCGTTCTGAATATAAACAATTAGAAAATGTTATCGAAAGATATAAAAATATTGCAGAGTTAGGGAAAATGACGGCAACCTTAGCACATGAAATTCGCAATCCTCTGAGTGGTATTGCTGGATTTGCCTCCCTATTAAAAGAAGAACTCCCCTCTCCACGTCATCAACGCATGTTAGCCTCTATCATTGATGGAACTCGTTCTCTGAATACACTAGTGTCATCCATGCTAGAATACACGAAATCACAGCCACTCAATCTCAAGGCTATAGACTTACAAGAATTTTTCTCTTCACTGATCCCTCTATTATCGATTACATTCCCCTTCTGTACATTCGAACGTGAAACTTCGACCTCTATAGTCCGTTCTATAGATCCTGATAGAATGAATAGCGTAGTATGGAATCTTGTAAAAAATGCTGCAGAAGCAACGGAATCTCCGATCACGTTGACATTACACAAATCAGGTGATATTTCCGTAACCAATCCAGGGCAGCTCCCTCAAGAGATTTTGGATAAGTTGTTTATTCCTTTTTTCACAACAAAAGCTCAGGGAAATGGTTTGGGGCTAGCAGAAGCCTTAAAGATCATGCGTTTGCATGGTGGTGGTATTCACGTAGAGAATGCAAACGGGCATATCACTTTTACTTTAAAACTTCCCTAACCCCAAAATAGATCCTTATAGATCAGCCGGAGGCGTCCAGGTAGTCGGTGAATATTTCTCGGTTAGCATGTCGGTGTAAACGTTAGAAGAGATTGTACGTACCACACTCTCTCTGATATCGCTCATCTCTAAAATCATCGGGCCACTGAGACTACTTCTTGCTTCTAGTAGCCCCTCTATGATTCTTATAAATCGACTCCAAGTAATATTCCCAACATTTTCAAAATTGAGATCCCCTAGAGGATTTGCTGCCCCCGGTGTGGTTCCTTCACTATGGCCGATACTGCCTAAAACTAGAGGCACCCTACCAGAGAAGTTAGACACAATCTTGAAGAACTGTTGTTCTTCCTCAGACAAATTATGCAATATGCCCCCAGTTCCCTTGTGCATTTTCTGCAATAGGGAGAATAGGAACCCTGACCACTCGAAGTAGTTGTTGAAAATCTGGAGATTGGTCACATAGCTATAGCAAGTAGATAACCACTGAGAAAGAGCTCCGGAAGCATCACGAATTTCAGAGAACTCGCTCGCTAACTGATCGAACAGTTCATGGGCACTCGCTTGCTCACCAGCTTCTTGAACCAGATCCCTAGCTCTTTGTGAGAGACTTTCTATTTGTTCCACAGTGAAGTGTCCTAACAGAGCGAAGAACCACTCACGCAAGCAACGCTGTTCTATAACAACACGTTTTTGCTCATCACTAGCATCAACAGGAAGTTCTGCTTCTAAATACACGCCGGGACGTAGGCTTCTACAAGAGATTCCTGCCCCCAAGTTGCCAAAGAATCTTGGAGATGTGAAAGCCAACATTTCCATGACATCTCCTGCAGATTGTATCTCAGATTTACTTCGCTGCTTAATGTGAGAAGATAAGACAATTAACTGAGAGCCTAACATCCGTAAAGCTCCCTCATGACTGTGCTCACCCATTCTCTGTGCATCTTTAAGAAGACTTTCTAATTGATTATTTTCTAATCTCAAGCGCGAGGTCTCTTCCAGATGGTGTAAATGACGCTCGTGCATCTCCTTTTGTAATTTAGTAATCTCCTCTTGCAAGCTCTCTTTCTCTTGAGCATGAAGGGAGCGTAAACCTTGCAGCTCTTGAATCAGTTTCTCTTTTTCTTGTTCGTTTTTCTGTAGCAGACCAATGTTGATACGATTTTGCTCAACAGCTTCTAACATACGCGCATTGAGACTCAGCTTTTCTTGTTCTAATCTATCAATCTCCGGTCGTAAGACATCCACGGCATGTTTTAAATTCATTTCATTTGTTAAAGCATGCTGTAAATTTTCGAGATTCTCCTCATTCTGAACAACTAAACCACGCAATTCCTCCGCTTCCATTTTAAGAGTGGCGTTTTCCTCATCTCTGGAAAGCATCTCTTCTTTGATTGCAACGTAGCGTAGTTCCATATTCGTTAACTCTGCACGTACAATAGCCAGTTCTTCAGATACGTTCATCCGCTCATTGACAACAGTCTCTAAATCCACTGTTAATCTTCGGATTTCCTTTTGAAGAGCTTCTATCTGCGCATCAGAACCAGGATTACTCTCGGTGGTTAAAACAAGCTCTCGCAAATCGTCATTTTCCCCTCGTAGACGTTGGTGTTCTTCTTTGTGTTTTTGAAGATCAACTGTTAACACCTGTATCTGGTGATTTAACACCCTCTCTCTTTGTTCTAAAGCCGCAAACTCTAAGGAACGTCTTTCACTTTCTTGAATTCCCAAAGTGATCCGGTTATTCACCTCAACAGCTTCCTCAAGAAACCTCCTATATTTTACAACCTGCTCTTCCAGATCCTGGACAACTTGTTCTTTAACCGTTAATGCATTGCGATACCGTTCGATATCCTGTTGGGTATATTCTCCACCAAAAGGACGATTGCGTAGTCTTTCCACTTCCTCATGTAGTGCTTCCACTTCCTGAGTAAGCGCTAAAAGAGTCGCTTCTTTCTCACGTAAATTATTTGTTAACTGATTGATGTTTCCTGAAGAACGCAGGAACCTTTCTCTGTATTCATTGTTAAATGTGATCCGCTCAGCTCTAGACTCGACAACCACCTCAATATCCTTATCTAAATCAATACGCCTGCTTGTCAATTCTTCTTCTTGCTTAGCTAAAGAAATGAGTGCCTCATAAATCAGAGAAAGCCGGATGAGTAAAGTATTGCGCTCCTGCAGCAAAGGCTGAAGCCCACTGACTAACCCTGCGTGTTGTTGACCGTGACTCGAGTTCTGTGCAATTTGGTCCTCTAATAATCTAATGTTTTGATTAAGAACATCTAAAGTAGATTGTAGATCTACAAGAGCTTCTGTTTGATTGGCTTTTTCAATTCCCATGTCAGCGAGCTGTTGAATTAATAAATTCCTTTCTTGATGTAAGATCAGTAAGCGTTCATCGGGGTTCGCCTCAACCGTTCCTCGTATATGATGATTGTAAGAACGATATAAAAGCTCAAGCTCATCACTAATACGCTCTTGCATTTCACGGAATGCGGATAAATCACATAAAACAGGGTACCTGTTTTCTGTGCCAGAAGATAAGAAACGGTATAAAGCCACTTCCTTCCTACGCAAATCTCTATCGAATTTTGCTAAAAGTGCCTCTCTTTCTTGAATAATTAATTCTGCATTGCCATTAGGGTCAAAACCGTTTATGGCTAAACTACGCGCATTGGTCGTGGCTAACAACCCTTGAAGCTGTGTTTGTAAGTCCCGAATGTTGACTTGTTGTGTGGTGATTTTTTTACTCGGCCGCAGTGATGCGTGCAGTAACAAACTCGTGACTAGTAAAACACTACCGATAGCGATAAATACTATACCCAAAAATACGGGGGTAGTTGGAAGTAAAGTAAGGACTAAAACTCCAGCACAAATGGTAAGCAGGGATAAACAGAATAATCCGATACAAGAGGCTCTCTGACATTTTTCTTTCCAGGAGGATGATACCTCGCCTCTCTCTAAAGGAGTTAAGTCTGAAAATAAAGATAAACGAGAACCCAAAGTTTCTGGATGTGACGAAAAAACTGAGGTGTTTGGTATTGAAGAAGTCATACTAAAAACGCCCTAATTAAAAGTAAGTGGAAAGATTTTACAACCTTAAATAACTATAAATCAATTCAAAAAGATTTATTTCTAAGAAATAGATATAAAAATAAAACTAGTTAAATATTCCTTTACGAAGATTTATTTAATTCGGTAATAAGAATTTTTAACTTAGAAACTCATAAATGCCTGATGACTATAGAAAAAGTATTGATCGTAGATGATGAGCCTCTGTTAAGAGACTTTCTTTCGGAGCTTCTTCTAACCAGAGGACTCTCTCCGTTTACTGCTGATAACGTGAAACAAGGCTGTCATAAAATCAAAACAGAGAAGTATGACCTCATTATTTCAGATATGAACATGCCTGATGGGACAGGCTTGGATATCATCAAAACCTCTAAAGAATTTGCGCCCCATACACCTGTTCTAGTGATCACGGCATACGGAACAATCGAAAATGCTGTAAAAGCCATGCATCATGGGGCATTTAACTACCTCACAAAGCCTTTCTCATCGGAAGCCTTGTTTGCTTTCATAGCCAAGGCTGAGGAGTTACAAAACCTTGTAAACGAGAATCTTTTGCTAAAATCGCAAATTTCCTCAGAATCTCATCCTCTAATCGCCGAGAGCCCCGCAATGAAGGATTTACTATCTAAAGCAAGAAAAGCCGCGGATAGCTCTGCCAACATTTTTATTCATGGCGAATCTGGCTGCGGGAAAGAAGTCCTTTCGTTTTTTATTCATAGAAATTCCCCTAGAGCTTCCTGCCCCTACATCAAGGTGAATTGCGCCGCCATTCCGGAAACCTTGTTAGAATCCGAGTTTTTTGGTCATGAAAAAGGCGCTTTTACAGGAGCCACAGGAAAAAAGGCAGGGCGTTTTGAGCTCGCACACACCGGGACCCTTTTACTAGATGAGATCACGGAAGTGCCTATCAATCTTCAAGCCAAGCTACTCAGAGCGATTCAAGAGAAAGAATTTGAACACCTTGGAGGGACGAAAACCTTATCGGTAGATGTGCGTATCCTTGCTACATCTAATCGCAACCTTAAAGAAGCTGTAGATCAAAAAATTTTCCGACAAGATTTGTTTTATCGTCTTAACGTGATTCCCCTGTACCTCCCTCCCCTAAGAGAAAGAAAAGATGATATTCTTCCTTTATCACAGTACTTCCTAGAGAAATTCTGTAGGTTAAATAATAAACCAATGAAAACACTTTCGGAAAGCGCCAAATCTGCTCTTCTCGACTATCCTTGGCCCGGGAATATCCGCGAACTCTCCAATGTATTGGAGAGGGCGGTCATCCTAGAAAGTCCCACCTACCTGACGGAGACTATGCTCGCTCTATCCTAACAATAGGGAACGCTGTCCTGGGGAGTTTTTCTTGAGTTTCTGAGGAACTTCTGCTAAGCTCTCCAACCTCAAAGGTCTCCGATCCCGCACGTCAGGGAGTCTTAGGCACCGATAGCTCAATTGGATAGAGTACCTGGCTTCGGACCAGGTGGTTAGAGGTTCGAGCCCTCTTCGGTGCGTTAAAAGTTTTTAGAATAAAGGTTTGCCCTCTTATAATAACAGATAGGAGAAACTCTTTTTCTTTTTCTGATTTTTCATCTCCATATGTTGTATCAATCTTTCCACCATAAGGAGACGGCATGCACACCCCTCAGCGTCGAGCAACCCAACGAAAAAAAGCTCCAAAACATGAGGTTGCCAACCTAGAAATTACAGGCAAGTCCTTTCACGTATCTCAACCACTACGCCAGCTCATCATTGAAAAGAGTAGTCAGCTACCTCCACTAGACGCGATTCACATAGTGTTAACCTCTCATAAAGAAAAACAAGGGACGGAAGTACATCTTACCGCTATGGGAAGGAAAGAGACATTCCAGGTAAAAACACAACATAACAATTCCTATAGTGCAGTCATTGCCGCTTTCAAAAAAATCCGTACGTTAGCAAATAAACACCAGAAAATCCGCCAAGACAAGAAGAAACACGATAAAGGCCTATCTAAAAAAGAAGAGCAAATCCTTGAGCTTGAAGAGGATATTCATCTCTATGATGATCTATTACCTTTGGAAACTATGGATGCCTGGGACTCTCTAAAATATTATGGTTATATTCCCGGATCGGCAAAAAAAGTTCTCTCTAGAAAGAAAATTCATCTCCCTATTCTTTCTGAAGATGAGGCGATTAAGAAATTCGAAGCTTCCCACAATAAAGTGCTAGTCTTCCTAAACGAAAAAGAGCATAAGATTCAGTTAATCCACAAACAAAACGATGACAATTATGTCCTCATCGAACCAATTATCGCACCAGGATTCCACATCTTTTAATGATCAGGTCACGACGAACACAGATTCTCTCACCATCTTTGACCCGATACGGTATAAAATCTTGGCATCGACACCTGAAGAAAAGGTACGTCAAGAGCTCATTACTTGTCTCGTTGAGGAATTGCACTACCCGCCGTCCCTAATTATTGTCGAAAAAGGTCTGAAGACTTTATTTCCTCTTCTTTCTCGTAAGGAGATACGCTTGCCTCGACGTCGTCCCGATCTCTTGGTGATCACACCAGCAACATATACGGATGCCGAGGGGAAAACCTACAACTTAGGAGAGCCTCGCCCCCTGCTGTTGATTGAATGTAAAGCACGAGTAATTAACCAACAAACACTCAACCAATTATTAAGCTACAACTATATTATCGGATCTCCATGCATCTCTGTTGTTTGCTACAAAAAACAACAAACAGGATTTCTCAATCCCAAGACACACACTTTAGATTTTTATCCAGGACTACCGTGCTATTCCCAACTGATCTCCTACTATCTGACGCTAAACTCTGTACAACCTATAAACTAAAGATATGCATACCCTGACACCGGCAATTACTCTCAAAACTCTTCCTCAAGGGAAACACCATTGCATAACTACAATATTTTCCCCCCTAGGACTTCTTACATTTTTTGCAAAGCAAGGGCAATCTTTATACTATGATTTTCGAGAGGCTCTCATTCCGCTTTCCTTAGGGGTCTACAACCTTGATCATTCTCCGCCAAAAATGCGCAAACTACTCTTTGCGGAAGTAAAAAATACCTTTACAACAATCAAATCTGAACTTCCCCTACTACAAGCTGCAGGGAAAATGACACAAAGTATTTTAGGATCACAGTGGCAAGAAAAACCCTCTCAAGAACTTTTTTCTCTTTTTTTAAATTTTCTCCATCGCTTACCGGAAAGTAAAAATCCCGAAATGTTTGCAGCGACTTTCCTACTCAAACTTTTACAATATGAAGGCATCCTCGATCTCTCAACAACATGTGCAGCATGTAAAAAAACTATTCTGTCTGCATCTTTTTATCGTCATAAAGGGAGGAAATTCTGCATAGAACACAGCCCAGAATCTGCTGTGATGATAGAAAACGAAGAAGAGAAAATCCTTCACGCACTCGTGCATGCAAAGAGATTTCAAGATCTTCTACATCTATCAAATTTCCATTTGGAATTTTCAGAAAAGATTACCCTCATGTTTGATAGTGTTTTTCATGAAGATAAACATAAGAAATTACCGCAGAGTAATGGTTCCGCCTGAACTACTCTGCACTTCAAAGACTAGGGTCACAGGAGCAATGCCCACTAAAGAATTATGATAGGTTTTTCTCCAAATTCCTCGACCACGTTTCTCGAAATCCCCTTCCAACACCACCTTTCCTTTTGTAGACACTTTGGTATGAACAATCACACCGACATTCTTCGGTAAAGTCAACGTGAGGGGTTCTACTTCATTACTCAAGGAGATAGTCGCGTTTCTCTCCCATTTACCACGAAAATCCAAGTCCATTTTACATGAGGAGCAAGAGATCATTAAAGAGGTTAACTTGGGATATCTCCCTGTTAACTTGGCTCTTAAAAATCCAAAGGACCCGTTATAAACAATAGATTCTAATTTTGGGAAATCTCCAGACACATCAAAATGCACACGCTTCTTACGTTGCGCATGAATTTCCATAGTTTCCATATCCGGAAACTCTCCAGAAAAATTAAACCGATCTATATGAAATTTTTCATCTTCAGAGATGTAATGCTCGGAACAAACGGGGAGACTGCATGAGGTGATAAACGAAAATACAAATAGAAAAATAGAAAGAAACCGCAAGGTTTATACCCCAAAATCGAAACTATACTCACTATGAAAATTCAAGATAAAGAAATCAAGGAGAAGAGTCCTATTCGCCACTTCCATTGCGAAAGAGGGGACTCGAACCCCTAAGGAAAGCTCCACTACCACCTCAAGATAGTGCGTATACCAATTCCGCCACTTCCGCAAAAAAAGATAGCTTAACGAGGGGATCCCCTTTACCTCAAGAAAAAAAATGTTTCCGACTGAGTAAAAATGCAGTACATTAGAGGAAGCTTGAACAACAACTTTTAGGAATCATGCGTTGTACTGCCCATTGCACAGCTTCGTCTTATAATTTACACGTGCTCTTTCATTTACTGAAAACTCGCTTCCCTACGGTTTTATCTAGAGAGTATGTTTTAGTATCTTCCGAAAATCCTGAAGAATGTGACAAAATTGCTGTATTTTTCCCTTTTGGTGTGGCTGTTTTCTGGGGTTGGGAGGAATCCGAAGAAATTAAAATTCTTCAATCTATTGTTACAGCTTCTCCCGAGATCCTCCCCCAACCAGAAATAGACTGCTACAACTTTCATTATGGGGAAAAATTGCAAATACGTAGAGATAGACTCATCCTAGCAGATTCGCAACTCAATACAAAATTAGCCATATCTTTTGGTCTTGCTCAGTCAGTAAAACTGACGATATTTGAAGCGACCATCTATAAAACTATAGAGGATTCTAAACGCCTTCCCCAAGATCTAGCCACAAAAGGGAAAATTTCTATGCCAAGGAAGGCTATTGCCAAAAAAATAGGCAAACTTTTTTTAGACAAAGCCTCTGTCAATCTCCATTCGGATATTCTTGATGAACCCGACTTTTTCTGGGAGCATCCAGAAACACAACCCATCTATATTGACGTTCTTAACTGCTTAGATATTAACGCAAGAATCAATGTTCTCAATCATAGATTAACCATTCTTGGAGATGTCCTCGAAATCTTAAATGACCAACTCAATCACCAACATTCCTCCTCACTAGAGTGGACGATCATTTGGCTAATTATGCTAGAAGTTTCTGTAGCTTTACTGAAAGACGTATTCAATGTCATTTAAACAACTGCTATACAACCTACCCACTCACCTCTGCTGTGGTCTCATCCATCTTTACAGATGGACAATTTCTCCTCTATTAGGAAGCCCTTGTAGGTTTTTTCCCTCCTGTTCGCAGTACGCTTTACAGGCGTTAAAACATCATAAGTGTATTCGAGGGCTCTGGTTGACAATAAAAAGAATAGGAAAATGTGGGCCTTGGCACCCAGGGGGAATCGATCTCGTCCCTATGACGACTTTGGAGGAAGCTTTAGATGTTTCCCAGGTAACAAACGATGATGACTCAGGTGATTCACACGCATGATGTCTTCAATAGTTACGCCAAAACGGCGTGCGATTAACCATAAAGAATCCCCCTCTTTTACAACATAGTCTTCGTAAACAATAGGTTCCTCTGTCACGCACGCCTCAGCCTTCTCGGCTTCAACAATAAAAGAACGCGGTGTCTCGACAATCCGATGAATAAAATCCTGAGTATAAGGAGATTCCTTAGGGAGAAGAGCAACAAAGGTTTTCAAATCCTCATCTGTAAATGTATGCAACACCCAATCTGCATCATAAACCAGAAGCAATAAAGCTGCTAGAGGTTCGCCGACACTTGTATAGGTCAATAAAACTTTTTGTCGTTGTTCAGGGGAAATGGCTGTTGCTCGATGATTCTCATTACATAAGGAAAAAAACATCGCCTCCCCATTATGTATAACCATTCTTGCTAAGGAAGCCACGGAAGATACACGCTCTTCAGCACCACAAAGTAATGTGCGAAAATACAGAAATTCTGGGGTATGACAAAAATGGTACAAACAATCTTCGTCAACGGCCCCCTGCTCTAAATGTGTAGAAATCGCCCTAAACAACCCTCGTGTAGTGAAAGGATAGCGCTCGCGCGATAAGTAACGTCGTACTAAACCGTACTCTTTCTCATCAATATTCGGAAGCAACCATGTTTTCCCCTGACTACGCAACTGAGTGAATGTCAAAGGATGAGAAAGAGCTCCTCCCACATCGACATCATAAGCATGAATAGCGACACTCAACGCCCACAACTTTAATGGTCTCCCATAGAGCAAATGATCCTCATCCAACAAGCGATACAATTCCTCAAGAGACGCTTCAGATAGCCTCTCCAAAAAATCTTCAGGGATTTTTTGTACTCGACAGTTCTTAGCTACTAAAGGACCTGAAAATAACCGCAGTTTATAAATGTCCTTTCTGAAAATAGTTGAGTAAAACAAAAGTAAAAAAACAATATTTAATACTGCGCTTAAAACTAAAGCTTGCTTCAGCCACCGAATCGTTTTTCGCCAAGTCATTAAAGATCACCTCTGAAAGCCGAGCCCCTCTCTAAGCATTAAAATACTTGCCACTATACACTCCTCCTCGTAAAATCTGTCACAAAAATGTCTCACCTTTACTATTCATGCGCGTTTCTTTATCCTCATTACAAAGATTTTTTTCTTCTCCCCTGTCTATCAAACAAATTATAGAAGCTTGTGATCATATAGGTATCGAAACTGAAATAGAAACACTTCTCAGTAGCTCATTCTCTTCCATTATCACAGCAAAGATTATACAAACTCTCCCCCATCCTAATGCGGATAAACTCGTAGTGGCTACCCTTTTTGACGGAAAGCAAGAACATCAAGTCGTCTGTGGAGCTCCGAATTGTCGTCCTGATATCATAGTTCCTTTAGCTCTTCCAGGAGCAAAACTCCACGATCACGAAGGGAATCCTTATACAATAAAAAAATCTAAATTGCGTGGCATAGAATCCCAAGGTATGTGCTGTGGCGCTGATGAATTAGGATTTTCTCATCTCCAAAAAACAGAAAGGGGATTATTTGAATTTCCTGCAAACACTCCCTTAGGAGAAAGTGCCTGTGCCTTACTTGCCGATACATGGATTGAATTCTCTCTGACTCCGAATCTTGGCCACTGCGCCTCCCTTTTAGGTCTTGCTAGAGAAATTGCGCATGTCACCCATGTCGACCTTATTCTACCTCAGGAGTTTTCATTTTCTCCTTTAGAAATAATTACCAAAGACAGCCCTTCTCATGACACGAGTATTTGTCCCTTTTTCTGCTGTGTAAAAATTTCTGGAGTATGTGCGGAAACCTCTCCTCAAGAGCTACAACAGGCTCTCAGCCAATTCAAACAGAAATCTATTAATACCATTGTAGACATCACGAATTACATCATGTTGGCTATGGGGCAACCTCTCCACGTCTACGACGCAAAAACTGTAGATATCGACTCCTTACATGCTGAAAAAGCACAAGAACAACACGGTCTAAAACTCTTAAATAATGAAGAGGTTCTGATCCCACAAGGAACAGCGATTATCTGTGATAAAAACCATACTGTAGGTTTAGCAGGTGTCATGGGAAGTGGGGATTCTTCCTTCAACGAAACAACTACAGACATTATTTTAGAAGCTGCGTATTTTCTTCCCAAGGCTATCCGTGCCTCTCAAATGCGTATTCCCCTGCATTCTGAAGCTGCCTACCGCTTTACACGAGGTACCGATCCGGATCATGTTTTGCCTTCTCTCTACGCGGCCATCCACTACATACAAAAGCTTTTCCCCAAGGCTAAGGTTGCTCCTATTCATGTTTTAGGTTCTATACCACCATCTCCTACTCTAACCTTACGCACGGAAATGGTAGAACGCGTGCTTGGAGTCCCTCTTAGTCATTCTCAAGTACATGAAGAACTTGCCTCTTTAGGCTTTACTGTGACTCCCCAAGACCAAGGGAGCCTCTCTGTGCAGGTGCCTGCGTATCGTCATGACATCCGTGAGGAAATCGATCTTGTTGAAGAGATGTGCAGAACGCAGCCATGGAAAATAGAGAAGAAAAAAGCTCCTGCCACTTATAGCCCTCTATATGCGTTTAAACGAGAAATTGTCGACTTCTTAGCACAATCTGGGTTGCAACAATTTTTCACCTGCGACCTTTTGGATATGGAGACTGCAGCCTTACATAGGCAAGAAACGGATTATATTGCACTGCAAGGCTCTAAACACGCTACTGTACTACGAGATTCTTTGCTGCCTGGACTATTAAAAAGTACGGCAACAAATTTAAATAGACAAGCTCCCTACGTACATGCTTTTGAGTTAGGGACGATTTACACTAAGAAAAATGCCCAATATCAAGAAACGCAAAGTTTAGGCATCATCCTATCAGGGGAAGCAGAAGAACTCTCTTGGGTATTTCACGAGCGTGTTTTGTCTTTCTATTCAATAAAAGGATGGCTAGAGAGATTATTCCGCCATTTCTATATTTCTTCGAAGACTTACACAATTCGTCCTAGTGAACATCCGAGTTTTCATCCCTATCAGCAAGCGGATCTCTATCTTCACAAGCATCTGTTAGGACGCTTTGGGACATTACATCCTCAGCTATGTAAAAAAGCTCACATCAAGCATCCTGTATTCTTTGCAGAGCTCTCGGTGGACTCTCTTTTACATACACAAAAGAAAGCCATAGCTCGCTACCAGCCGTACCCTATTTATCCTTCTTCATTCAGGGATATCACACTGACCGTTGATGAGTCTGTCCCAGCAGATGCATTACGGAAGAAACTTTTAAGTTTCCCTTCTAAATGGCTTGAAAATGTTTCCATTATCAGTATATACCAAAATAAGAACCCTACCGCACAAAATAAAAATGTTTCCCTACGTCTTGTATTCCAAAACAAGGAAAGAACATTATCTAATCAAGAAATAGAAGAAGAACATGAGCGTTTACTTGCTATGCTTAATGAGCAACTAGACGATACAAAAGGAACAATCGATTCATGAAACAGCTGCTTTTTTGCATTTGCGCACTCTCTTTTTCATGCTTTACCTATGGGTCTACTCTAAAACAAGATCCTTCGGTGATGAAGGAGACTTTCCGAAATAATTACGGAATTATCGTATCAGGAAGAGATTGGGTGAAGCGGGGCTGTGATGGAACAATCACTAAAGTTTTAAAAGATGGATCGACTCTTTATGAAACTTACGTTCAAGGTCTTCTTCATGGCGAGATCACACTCACCTTCCCCCATTCTACAACGCTATCGGTAATCAAAACCTATGACCAGGGAAGGCTTGTTTCTCATAAAACATTCTTTTCTAATGGTCTCCCATCTCAAGAAGAAGTCTTCCAAGAAGATGGATCTCTTACTGTGACTCGCTGGCCGGATAATAAAAGTAACGACACCATCACAGAACCGTATTTTATTGAAACTACCTATCAAGGACGGGTAATTGAAGGCAGCTATTCTTCTTTTAACGGGAAATACACCTCCACTATCCGGAATGGAGAAGGCGTTCGTTCGAACTTCTCTCCAAATAATGTGCTGCTTTACGAAGAAATATTCAACGATGGGGTGATGGTAAAAAGAACCACCTTTTATGCTACCAGAGATCCGGAAACGATTACCCATTATGTGAATGGCCAGCCTCATGGTTTACGTTTAACTTATCTTCCTGGGGGGATCCCGAACACTATTGAAGAGTGGCGCTATGGCTACCAAGACGGAACAACAACAGTGTTTAAAAACGGTTGTAAAGCTGCAGAGATTCCTTTTGTAAAAGGAGCTAAGGAAGGATGTGAATTACGCTATAACGAAGAAGAAGTCATAGCGGAAGAAGTATCTTGGAGAAATAACTTGCCTCATGGTATGAGGAAAATCTACGCTGCCGGCGTGTATAAATGTGAATGGTATCATCGTGGACGCCTAGTCTCAAAAACAAAATTCGAGAGACTCAATAATGCGGGATAATGTAGTTTTCCATGTCCGAAAATCTTTACTTAGTTTCTGACGATTCTAAATTTTCTCTATCGCAAGCCTGTTCTCAAGGCTTGCAGATAGCCAAATATCCTCCCTTACAAGTCATCGTTCATTTTCAAAACAATGCCGTTGTAAAAACTGAGTTATCGGTATCTCCGGTATTTTCTTGTTTATTTTTAGGTCCCGGCTCTCATAAAGCTATGGAAGAAATCGTTTTACTATGTGCGAAATACTCTCAGAAAATAGACATGCCACGTTCTTCTTACATCAATACATCGATTCTAAAGAAACAACAAGAAATGATACTCAACTGTGTGGCTACGATTCCTTTCGGGCAAACGCACACCTATGGAGATATTGCTCAAGCAACAGACACTCACCCTCGTACAGTAGGAGCAGTGTGTAAGCAGAATCCTTTTCTTTTGTTTTTCCCCTGCCACAGAGTCATAGGAAGTCATGGCGAACGCCATTACTGTGCAGGAAAACAGATCCAAGATATCCTCCTCAATTTTGAGGGGTCTATAAGTTAGTCTTGTAATTTAGGATCTAGAGCGTCTCGAATACCATCTCCTATCAATGCTATAGCAATAAGCAAAGCGGTCAGCATAATGGCAGGAGGCCAAAGAATACAACTTTCCGAAGGAAAAGCTGTCACTCCTTCTTTCATAAGATTTCCCCAAGACACAGAGCTTTCCTCTCCGAGACCTAAAAATGTTAACCCCGCCTCACAGCTAATCATTGCCATCATAGAAAACGGCAGTAGGGAAATCACCGGGACAATCGCATTAGGAAGTATCTGATGTACCATAATGTGATAATGGCTGTAACACATATTTGTCGCCGCTAACACATAGGACATATTGCGTTGTTTTAAGGTTTCTATTCTGATGTATCTGCTAAATCCTGTCCAACCGAAACATCCAAGTAAGATTGTATCTAAAAATAAGGATTTTTTCTGCGTTATAGACACCACGAGCATCAAAATAAACAACATGGGCATGGTTTCCCAAATCTCAGTAAATCTAGAAAGAACCATATCCGTAGTTCCGCCAAAATACCCAGAAACTAAACCAATAACCGTACCAATAAACAAAGCAATGGCAACGGAGATCCCTCCGACAACTATAGCAATACGAATCCCGAAAATTAAAGAGGCTAAAAGATCTTTGCGATTAATTCGTGTGCGCTGCCACCAACGTATGTACTTATTCATCTCATGAGAACCTCCCGCATCATCTTCCCAATGGAAAGAACTCAGCAACGGGTTGATAAGAATGCGAAGTTTTTCAGATTCTTCGTTAATCCACGCACGTTTATCTTGAATAAAGTTAATCGCGCTATGGATTTTATTGTATTCCTCAAGAACCCGGCGTGTACTTAATAGGTGCTTACGGAAAGGTTCCGCTTCTTCTTCTATCGAAGAATACGCTGAACGTAATCTCTCATTATGATCTTTATTATATAAAGCTAGGTTCAAATCATGTTCGACTCGAGTGAGCGCCATAAGAAAAGGACGGTACTCATCTATTGCCTTATACCAAGTTTGTAATGCTGATTCGTAAGAAGCGTGCAACTTGTCTAGTCTTTGTTGTAAACGCTCCAAACATACCTGCTCATTTTTCATCTGTGAGTAGTACAGCGTGGGCATTGGTGAACCTTTGTACCCCTCATACGCCACACAATACTTCTGTAATTTCTCGTGCTGTAATTTACGGTATTTTGACTTTATCAAAATTCCCAACTGCTCGTACTTACTCATGTATGTCTTTTCTAATTCCCAAGTACGCACATCTTTAGGAAGTAAAACGATATTTTCTGTTCTGCTATTGGCAATTTGCGAAAGGATTTTCTCTGCTCGCAATTTTTTCAGATTTTCATCTCCAGCGGGATCTTGGATATTCCCTTGGTATACAAAGATAAATCCTAATACTTGAGCAAGAGTTAAAATCCCAAGAAGAGCCCTACGAGCTCTTCTCTTAAAGAGCTTGCAAGCTATAAAGAACAACGGCAGAGTTGCCATCAAAACATTAAAAAACAGATCTATAGCCTTAGTATAAAAACCTGAGAACCATAAATATCTAAATAAAGGGAAATATAGAGACCCCTCCCATTGAACTACAATAGGTTTACTACTCGCAAATAGAGGTGCATATACACCTAGAAGTACTAATGCGATAACAAACTTCCATGACAGAGAGGCAAGGAAATTCTTATGGTATGCCTGAAAGAATCGGCGATAAAAAGAAGTCGGGGATTCCATTTTAAACCCTCTTACCTCCTAGTTGTACCCTCGGATCTAATAGCACGTAGCAAATATCCCCTATTAAATAACCTAATAGGGATAGAGCGGATCCAACGAGGACAGAAAACAACACCACATTATGATCTCGATTTAAAATGGCCTGATAGAAAAATCTCCCAAACCCATCGATATCAAACAGGGTTTCTACAACTAAAGCCCCTCCCAATATAGCGCCTAAAGACGAAGCTAGTGAAGTAATCAAGGAAGAAGCTGCGTTCTTCCCTACGTGCTTGACAAGAATATCATAACGAGACACACCACGAGCTCGTGCGGCACAAATATAGTCTTCTCCTAGGATTTCTAAAAAGACCGATCTACTTAACCGTGACTGAGAAGCAAATGCCCCATAACTTACAGCACAAAAAGGAAGAAAGCTATGAGCTAAGGTATCTAAAATCTTCCCCCAAGAACTCAACTGATTGAAAATTTCCGGAGAGGATTGTAAGCCGCTGTATGGCATAGGAATAGAGGTAAATGGGATGGTTTTATTAATTACGAAATTATCAATAATCCAAGGAACAGCCACAAAGACAGGAACAGAGAATAGAAACAGGAAGATAAAATTCAGTGTATGATCGATCCAACGGTTTCTATTTAACGCCATAAGCATGCCAAATACTTGACATAAGATAAACACTAGGATCATAGGGAAAACTGATAGCGTTAACGAAGAACGCAAACGTTTAACCACTTCAGAAACTACCGTTTTATGTGGATCATTACGTAAGGTTCCGAAATCCAAACGTAAAACACGCGACATATAGCGAGCAAAACGTGTTTCTAAAAAAAAGGTCTTCCAAGAAAAGTGTCTATAGGGAAAGGCTTCCATACCTCCTTCCTGACGAAACCATTCCTTTAAAGAATCTACCTTAATCCCAATATCTTCTTCAGAAAGAAGCTTCACAAGCATAGCATTGCTTTTGGAAACTCTTTCATTATACGCATATTGTTCTGGGGATAGGCCTGAGCCAACTATTCCCTGACGGATAGCTCCACGAATGAATAAGTCTGCGGCAACATGACGATAGGAAGGTGTTTTTGTATTGTCGTTAGCTTCAAATAATAATACGGGCAGAAGAAATTTTGCCCTATCACCCCAATAAATCTTTAATTTAGAAAAAGATTGCTTCTTGATGAAGCAATCGACGATTTCTTCTATCCCGCTCTTGACTTTAGCGTGTGAAATTGCAGGACGCGTATTAAAAAAAATGGGTAGAGTTAAGCCATAATGCTCGCGAAACTGTAAATAGCGATCAGGACCTTTGTATGTACGGATCTTATCCGACTTCCCTGGATCTCCAAAGGCATCCACGGATTGCTCTTCGATAACATCTCCTGGAGCTGCGTTCAATATAATGAAATTAATGGAAATAATGGCAAACAGCGTCAGAGGAATTAATATCAGACGTTTTAAGATATACTTAAGCACTCTTCCTCCTTCCTGTCTAACCAAACCATATGAAGATTCACCATTTCGTCTTGAGCGTCAGGAATTAAATCTGTTCTCTGTTTGGGGACAAAGACGTTTTTCACGTAATCTTTATAGAGTAAAGAAAAAGTACGGGAGTACAAGAAAGCATAAGGAGATTCTTCATGAATAACTTCATGAAAACGATGGTATAGATCTACGCGTTTATTGGCGTCATATTCATAGCTAAGTTGATCTATAATTTTATCAGCTTCGGGATTATGGAAACCAACGACATTAGCTGAGCCTTTTTCCATTGCCCCTTCCGAATGCCAAAGGGCTCGAGGATCCTCGGGAGGCGATCCTAGACACCAGCCTGTAAGCAAAGCATCGAAATTCTTTTCTTCAAATGCTTGGGATAGGTCAGCGGTATCTAATCCTAATAAACTACACTCAATACCTATCTCTTTACACACGGTAGCTACATATTCTGCAATCGTACGGCCGGTGACACTTTTGACATAGTAACAAAGGCGGAAACGAAAAGGAATCACCACGCCATCTATGACTTTTTCTCGGATACCATCGCCGTCAACATCTATCCATCCCTCTTCTTCTAAAATACGCGCAGCCTCTTCTGGAGAATAATGCCAGCCTTCGATCTTTTGATTATAGGCAGGAGAAAAAGGCGAGAAGGGCCCGCTAATGACGTGCGCACGACCATCTAAACACTCTTCTATAATCCTATCACGATCTATGAGCATATTCATAGCGCGTCGCACTTGACGGTTCTCAAAAAATAATGAGTAACAATTCCAACCAATGTACGCGTACGAACGATCTGGGTAGATCATCTCACGAATAGCTTCGCCTCGGGAAGCTTGATTTTTATAGGCCGGAGTTTTCATGAAACTCACGAGATTATCCACGTGATTTGGTGGTAAATAAGCCAAGTCTAGTTTCCCTGATTTGAAGTCCTGAAATAGTGAGTCTGAGTTATCTTTAATATAAACATAACGCTTCTCAATTAGAGCTTCTTTAGGGTTATAGTGGTGAGGATTCCTCGTGAAGATCAGTTTTTCATCATCCATTCCAGAAAAATAAAATGCGCCGCAGCTCACAATATAGTTCATAGACCAGTGTGAGGAGAAGTTTTGCGCCCATACCGAATCTTTACGATAGGTGTCAGGATCAGAGTCATTTTTAATGATCTTTTCTCCATTAGCAAAATACTGATAAACGAAACGTGGAAGGGGTTTCAAAGATAAAGTATTAAAGAAAGCGGAGTAGAGCACTTTCTTCTCCTCTTTGCCCTCTTCATTTACAAGAGTATGAGCTTTCCAGCGCACTATAAATTTTAAATCATTTTCTACTTGGATAGAGACGATATCTTCGAGGTATGAACGCAAAGCTACGGCGCGCATCTCTGCAATATACGGGTTCATCACGGCATCGTAATAAAATTTGAAATCATAAGCCGTGACAGGATGTGGCTGCATAAAATGCTCGGCTAGCTGTACATGTTTAGGGAAACGCAAGGGATCAACGGGGACCCAAAATACATTAGGACGTAAATAAATATGAAACTCACGATCACCAGAGTCGTCTGAGGCCATGCGTTCTTCTATTTTTAAGGCCAGACCGGGGGCAAATTCTTCGTGTTTCCCTACATGAGTATTGGCTAACCCAGGAACACACAAATCATACATTTTTACGACATAATCATACCCGTTAAAAGGGCTCAAATTGTCTGGTTTCCCCACATGAGCGGTACGTAAAACGCCTTTAGGAACAAAATCCTCTCCGATAAGTTCCGTTAAAGTTGTTTCCATGTAAGGGTCTGGAGAAAGTAGATTAGGATAACGCGGATCTCCGACTTCTACAAAAGCAGAACACGTAGTTGCTGATAAGGAAGAAGAACATGATGGATTTAGAGATCGCGTAGCATGATTTTGCTTCACGATGCTGAGTAATTCTTGGATGTCTTCTTGTACATCTCGAACATTCATTTTGATTAACTTGATGTCTTTTTCAAGCAAATCAGACGACCAGTATAACAAAACCAAAGAGCCAACGACTACACACTTTAAAATTTTGTCTATTACACACCGTTTATTCATATAAAACAGATCCTCTGCCAAAGACTACAGCACTCTGACAGTTCCTGAAAAACATGTCTTTCAGCCTTTAAGCTTTTCAAGACTCCATCACCCGGCTATTGTAGCAAACTCTAACAAAATCAGCTAAAATTTTTGAGATAACAAGCTCTATCAAAACAACAAAAAAATTATTTACTTTCTTTAAAAAACGTAAAAAGCACCCAAGATTTACTTATCAAAACTCTTTCTTTTTCTAGATCCATACCATTGCGTTGCCTTGGATACTATCACAAAAATCTAGTAAAATTTTTCTTATAATCTATGCATCACATGGCCATCAGGATGGAGCAAAAGTGTGGTGCAGTACACATTAGGCACAAAATACGTTACCGTTTACTGACTTTCTATCTTTCCTTCTTCAAAGTTTAAAATACATTCCCAATTAGGTTTTACAAATTAAAGTTTCCGATATTAAACATGCATCAAATAAAAAACCTAAACATATTACTTTATCTGATCTTAAACAAAATGAACGATCTTTTTGAAAAGGTTGTAAATAATCTTCTTTATTAATGCAATAATTTAATACATATGGAAACCAGATGCGTAATAGACTATGAGATCCTATTCCTCTTTTAAAAATTTTAAAATAAAACGGATTGTGGATGTGAATTTATTCTATTTTTCGTGACCTAAGGGGGCAGTAGGATATGCATAGGGTGAGAATAGGGTTGAGATCCCCATCAAGGGCTACCCACCTGTAGAAAACAGTCTTGCAAATCTATACCAGGCAATTTGACACTTATTAAACGGAAACGGGACGCTCAAGGACTTATTAAGTTGTCTTAAATTGAATATGAGCAAGTGAAAAAGACTTTAGGCGAAGTCGTTTGAGAGGATGTTCACAACGAGAAACAGGGGCATCCCCCTGTTTCATCAACACAAGTAGAACTCTTACTGATGATGCTTGACAGTGTGATTCTCACTTTCTTTGTTTTCAGATTCAGAATCTTGATCACCATTCTCGCTTACTTTTACCTCATCATTTTCATCAGCGAAAGCAGTCGTTCCATAAGCACATGAAGAAGCTAAAAGAAGCGCTAAGATTAATTTTTTCATTTCTATTCTCCTTGTTGTATACGCCAAACAAAACATCCCCCTACCATATCTAGAAAAACTAAAAATATGGGGGAAGTCAATACTGGCATAAAGGTTTCTAGAGATTCTATGAAAAAATCAGAATAATGCGCAATGAAAAAACCCTGACGCTTCGATGCACATTGATGTACTTTTCACTATTGTCAAAATACATTCCGCATGATCTTATAAACGCAACCGGGAGATTTTACCTAAGCTTTATTGACTCTTAGGAAAAGCTTTCAGGGGCTATTTCAAAGGCATTTGTGAAACCGTAAATACAATCTCGTTATCCACTATAAGGTAGCGGTTTATGCCTGTAGTACCCATGACCATGTACATAGACAATCTCTTGTTCGACTGATTCCGTTGTAGAATGCGCGTGCTCATAAATTTGCACTTCATCAGAGAACATCGTGGTCCCACAAGCACATCCAGAAGCCAACAAAAAACTGAACATGAAGTTTTTCATTTCTATTCTCCTTGTTGTATACGCCAAACAAAACACCCTCTTACCCTATCTAGAAAACTAAAAACAGAGGCGGAGAGTAAGCTTGATATAAAAACCGCTAGGTATTTTACGAAGAACACGTATAACGAACAATTTAAAAAACTACATTCTTCTCACGATAGCTCTAGAAAAGATAGGCTGCATTCTTGAAAAGTGCGCTGCGTATCTATGCATCCCCTCTTGCCCTTTTAGGTCGGTTTTCCTACCTATAGACCGCAAAAGCATGGCGGACTGTCAATCTTTGGAAATCTCTGCGTAGCAAGTCAGAAAATGTACAAACTCAATAATCATTTCACATCTTCGAAATCTCTAGGGAATGTGAGGAGAAGTCTGATGGACATGGATAGATGGGTCTATACCTGTGGTAATAAAAAAGGATCCTCTTAGAAAGTAACCTTGAGCTAAGAAGATCTTTATATCTGTGTTTTACGCTAAATACGTGCAGCGGGCAATCTTGGAAAGTTTTCTAGTCTTCCCAACACTCTACTCTAGAGCAAGAACCCCCTGTACAGCTGCCCTCTTCTTTATCTTCGTCTGCGTAAGCAATTCTATCGTTAGATACTTCGAAACTGTATACGCGTGGTGTCGCACAAGAAGTGAGTAAAAGTAGGGCTAGCATGAGTTTTTTCATTGTATTCTCTTTATTTTAAGTTCGGTTGATTGTACGTGTACTCTATTCTATAGCAAGTGGAATAAGCAAAAAAGAGTATCTCTATTCTTCTTTTTGTTGTGGCAATAGGTAGATACCGTAAAGAAGTATCAGAATACCTAAAAGTAAAGAAAATATCGCCACAGGAATGGGCATCAACCCCAATGACACACATCCTTGAATAAACATCTCAGAAATGGCACAAGACGTAAAGGCAAGATAGACTGCTCCGGATCCGCATAATGCCAATATCAGACCGAAAATCGCCACGGCGCTGGCGATTTCATAACGTGTGCGAACAGAAAAGCATGCACGCCAAGAGACACTCATCCTATCACAAAGACCACTGCGTATCATTGTATTATTACTTACATCAATACTTTTCATAAATAAGATGCTCTATAAACAAGTAGAACTATTATAAATGACAAGAACAAAAATCAATAACTATTATATTCTATACCATAGAATTTGATTAGCTTTCTTGATTTCTTGTAATCTCTTTTCTTTAATTCTTCATATATACGCAGGCCTTTTGCATTCATCCCCTGTTGAAAATACAGGATTCCCAGCTTAGTCATTGTCTCCACGTCTGTGGGTTTTAGCTTGAGAATCATCTCATATTCTTGAATCTCTTCCAAAGGCATTTGCAAGTCATGATAACTGTAGGCCAATTGGGTGTGGACCCAGGCATTTCCTGGGGCATACTCATTTAAAATTTTAAATTCTTCTATAGCACGCTGAGCCGTTGCAAAAAATTTTGCTTGAACATCTTCTCCATATCTTCCGGGAGGTACCCAGTAACTCACATCAAATTCGGGGTATTTTCTAGGATCTGCATACAATCCAGAGAGCGCCACATAAGCATCAGCTAAGGATACATGAGCTCCTAAATCTACAGGAATGGATTGGACGACTTTGATGTAGGCCTCTATGGCTTTCTGTAATAAGCATTCCCTGAACAAAAAGTAGTCTTTCCAAAAACAAAAACAGCTGAATTTTCTCATGAAGTCATGCTTAGGAAGAAAATTTAGCATACTCGACAAGAGTGTGTACTCTTGATTTTGTAAATCTATAGCTAGCTTGGTTGCTGAGGAAGCTAAATGTGTTTGCTCTTCCACAATGTTCTGCTTCCCCTTGAATAAAGTCTGAGCCTTTCTTAAATAGTCAGTGGCGAGATTTTCAAAAAAATCTGGTTTTCCGGACAGTATGTACAAACGAACAACAAGACAGACAAATAGGGTAAGAAAAAAACACGCTAAGCAAAATGCTGGAACAATAGTTTTCCCAGAAAACAGAAAAAAATAAAGGAAGACTCCCAACTCCACACTCATTAATAATAAACATCCAAATAACAATAAGCTGTGTCGAATAAGATATTGGCGTAATTTTTGGTGTGTTTTTTTACATAAAGCTTCTAGAGTTGGGAGAGCATTATTTAACTTCATGTATTTTACAAACTCATCTTAATTTTATGGGAAATTATGCAACTAATTGTTTTAATGCAATAGCTCCAATATTATTAAATAATAAAGCTTGTTATGGTTTCAACTTATCTACTAGCAAATTTTGGCGGTCCGCGTCATTCTCATGATGTTGAAGTTTTTTTAACTTCATTACTTACGGATCGTGATGTTACCGGAGGATGCCTTCCTTCCTTCCTTCACAAACGGTTATTTTCATTTATTGCGAAAAAACGCGCGCCTAAGGTTGTCCCTCAATACAATTGTATCGGTGGATATTCTCCCATATACCAAGATACAGAGGCTCTTGCCAAAACTCTATCTTCGCATTTAGATGCGCCTGTGATTACCTTTCACCGCTATTTACCTGACACGCACTCTCAGACCATACAACAGTTAAAAACTCTCGGAGATCTTCCTGTTGTTGGTGTTCCTTTATTTCCACATTTCACTTATGCTGTCACGGGGAGTATTGTGCGATTTATCCACAACCACCTACCATCACTGAACATCTCTTGGGTAGCGCATTTTGGGAATCACCCACAGTTTATTTCATGTATGATTGATCATATTCTGGAATTTTTACAATCTCACGATATCCCTACTCATGACTGTTGTCTATTATTTTCTGCCCACGGCCTCCCTATGAGATATGTGAATAAAGGGGACCCGTACAACGTACAATGTGAGAAATCCTTTGCAGCCATTTCTGAAAGATTACCCAATATAGAAACCTTTCTGTGTTATCAATCTAAATTCGGTCTTGGCAAGTGGTTAACACCATCAACGAAAGAGGTCTGCAAAACACTCAAGACTAATAAAAAATACGTTCTTATTGTGCCTTTTGGATTTACATCAGATCATATAGAAACTCTTTATGAAATAGAAAAAGAGTACATTGCCATTCTTATAGATAGAAAATACCAAGCTCTACGTGTCCCTGCGATTTACCAATCTCCTCAATGGGTCCAATCATTAGCAACAATTATTCAGAGTACTCGGTATGTAGAGAAACACAGCTTAATAAAATCTTGATGTCCTAAGGAAGACGGTATTGCTGTTTAATGGTTTGGTATTTGCCCGACCGTATGCTTTTCGCTAATCCCATATTAAAACCTTCCAACAAGTTATTCTTCTCCCCACGAAGAACTACTAATCTTAGGCCGTCTTGATTCAAAGGCTGGGAAATAATTTTTAAGCGTCCTTTATATGCGGTGTCTATCAATGCTGTGACTTCTATAATTGGAGCGAGCAAAGCATCATAACATCCGGAAGATAAAGCTTCTAAAGCTATGGGGACGTGTTGATAAGGAGTCAAAACTGCATCAGGGATATCTTGGCCGACAAGTATGGAGGCATCAAATTTATACACGCCAATCAGTTTGCCACGCAGATCCTGGATGGATGTGTAGGGAGAGCCTTCAGCGACAACAAGTACCGGACCTGTCAGCAGTATGGGTTCAGAAAATTGGTAATGATCCAGCATCTCTGCTGTCGGTAGTATCGATGTGAAAGCTCCGGCAGTCTTTTCGTCATCAAGGTTTTCAAAAAGATGAATCCAATCTTGATTGATAACATTAATATTCAGGTTCTCACGGTAATTGATCTCGGATACAAGATCATTTAAGAAACCGTTGATATTTGCCGTGTAAATGCCAAATTGTTTAGGGAACCAAGTCGTATCTCTTCCTACTAATAATTCTTTCTTTTCTCTAGAACAACCTAAGAAAACCAACGGAAGGAAACACAAAAGAGCTAGGAAATACAGCTTTAAGGAATTCTTGATTTTCACGCTAACTCACGCCTCGGATTCCAGACTTATTTTTCGCATCATATTCTACACAAGAAATTTTATCCAGCATGCTCTCCAAGATAAATTTTGAATAAAAACTTTTCGAAAGAATGGCTTAAGGGCTAAAAAACCTGTTTATCAAAACAGAAAACATACTAGCTGTTTAATGTTAAGAATTTTATGGAGAAATTTTCACTATCCTAATTAGAACTGTCTTCGAAAACATATTCTGATAAACATGTGCCTCCCAGTTTCCTACTACGTTTTCGTATTAGACCTTCAACAAGGATGGGTTCCATAGAAGCATTTTCTAAAAATAAGCACCCGTGTTTATCTAAAATCCCACCGACCACGATATCACGCAATACGGCGGCAAGATAGCTATCTTCAAGATTATAGGGAGGATCTATGTAAATGAGGTCAAACGACATGTTCTTTTTGGCCAACCGTTGAATTGCTGACCTTGCCTCTTGTTTGATAATTGTAATTGGCAAATTCGGGTGCAAAAGTTGGCTATTTGCCCGAATTAATCGGACAGATTGTGCAGAAGAATCTACGAAAGTTACTGAAGCAGCTCCGCGACTTAAGGCTTCAAACCCCACAGATCCCACTCCAGCAAAAAGATCTAAAAATCTCGCGTCCTCAACATAGACAGAACAGATGTTAAACACGGCCTCTTTGACCACGCCACAAGTAGGACGGACTGAAGGATTAGAGAAAGTTTTTAAAGACTTTCCTTTGTATTTGCCAGCAAGAATTTTCAAATTATAACCTGGGGAATAAAATCTATATAATCAGCGGCCACTAATCTATATTCTATAGTACGAATGTGTCCGAATCCCTCTAAGGGGGCTCGCACTTTATGCATATGACCAAATAGACAATGAGACACTCTTCCATCTGCTTCTAGCATCTGTGAGACGGGTCCCGGAGATCCGTCACTACTGATGGGCGGATAATGTGTCATAACAATAATTTGCTCGATATTCTTAGGGACAGCTTCTAAAGCTCTTTGCAATCTCCCCAGTTCTCTTAAGAAAATTTTCTCATCTTTCTCGTTATATTCCCGAGCTTTTTCAGGAGGTGAAGATTGGAAACATTGCGAAGCTATTCTTATAGTTGGGCTATCCCAAAGTCTTACACCGACAACAGCCATATTCGGTTGTATTATAGAAAAACCTTGAGCTAGATAGTATAAACTTTCGGGAAGGACTTGCGCTATTTTCGTTACTGATGCAGAACTCCAGTAATCATGATTTCCACGAATCATGTACTTAGTTCCTGGAAAGGATCCTAGAAAGGAGAAGTCTTCTTTCGCTTCTTCAATATGCATCGCCCAAGAGATGTCTCCCGGAAGCAAAACTATATCTTCGGGAGAGACTGTTTGCTGCCATCTTTCACGGATTTTTTCGTGGTAGGAAATCCAAGGCTGACCAAACACTTCCATTGTCTTTTCTGGGACTCCGATAGCCAAATGTAAATCTGCTATACCATATATCTGCATAAATCAGGGCAATCCGTGCGCTATGAATGTCAAAGGATATTCTACTGGATATCGTGCTAAAATCTCGATAGAGAAAAACAGGAAAAGTATAGTGTGAATGATAAAAATCTTTGATCAAAATGTATAATTATTAGGAATCCTCGTTCCCCGAGGAATGATGATAATTCCATCCCTAACGACTAGCTTCCCATCCGGAGAATCATAATCTTTATATCCTTTAATATTCGTCAATTTCACTCCGTTACCGATCCTACAATTCTCATCAATAATTGTTTTATAAATCTCACAATTATCGCCTATACCTAAAGGAGTCTGCAACGTATTCCCATAGCGGTCATTCCCCATAACAACAGAATGGTCGATCACAGAATTTTTTCCTATCACACCACGAATTCCCACAACACTATGAGATACCTTACTAGAATCGATAACAGCACCTTCACAAAGCAAAGAATTCGAAATCATGGAATCAGAAACTATCGTCCCTGGAAGGTGATGATTTTTACTATAGATCATGCCTCTATCGTCGTAACAGTTCAATCCACGGACATGAGGTCTTGGCCTTTGAGTTAAAGCTATATTGGCTTCGTAATAAGATTCGATGGTACCGATATCCGTCCAATACCCATCATAAAGAAAAGTTTTTACGGTGCCCCGTTGTATTTGTGCTTGAATAAGATGCTTACCGAAATCATCCCCTGGTTCTTCTAGGAGGAGTTGGAACAGACTCTCTCTTCGGAAAAGGTAGATTCCCATATTGCCTAAAAAATTGCCATATTGAGGATCTAGCTTATGTCTACGACAATCTGCAGGCGAGAGTCGAAAACGGTTTAGGATTTCTTGTTCCTGGGGTTTTTCATAGAAATCTAAAAGATTTCCATCTTTGTCTATTTGTAATACCCCCATTCTTGAGGCATCTTTTTCTTGGATTGGCTGGGCAACGATGACCATGTCTGACTTTGCATACAAAGCATAGTCTACTATCCTACGGAAATCCATATTGTAGAGTTGATCTCCGGACAAAACTAGAAAATACTCTATCTCAGTATCTTCGAGATAGAGAAGATTTTGACGAATAGCATCTGCCGTCCCCTGATACCACACTTGACTCCCATCGCGGCCCTCAGGAGCAAGGAGATGTATCTGATCTTGAAGTACACCGTGATAAAAATAGGTCTTCATGAGGTGCTGTTGTAAGGTATATGTAAGATACTGACCTATCACAAAAATCTTCGAAAATCCGGAAGCTATAGCGTGTGAAATAGGCACATCGATTAATTTGTACCTACCTCCAAAAGACACAGTTGGTTTACAACGCCAACAGGTGAGAGGAGATAATCTTCTTCCTTCTCCACCGCATAAAACAATAACACCAACCTTATCTCGATAAAAATGAGAAACTTGATAACTTGAGGGATAGCCCTGAAAATCATTTTCTATCATTTGCCCTGCCTTCTGTAATTCCAATTTTAAATTAGAATCAAATAAAAAGACTACACAAACTAACTAGAATATAATTATATTAAATTAATAACAAAACCAAGCTTTTGTTATTTAACAAAATAAAAAAACGAATCATATTATAAACTTTTTAAAAGTGTAGAAGCTATGGCCGCGTCCGCTTCTTTTAATTCGCATTTGGAAAGTAAAGACTGCACTAATTCTTCAAGAGTAAATACGGATCTTAATTTTATCCCTGCATCTTTTAAGGCATCGGCTCCCCCGACCTGTCGATCTAGAAAAACTAAAGATTCTCGAATATTTAAACCTTCATCTTCTAAAGCCTTAGCTGTTTCTAAAATGGATTGACCTGAAGCGACAACATCGTTAATGACTAAGCACGTTTGCCCTGGGGAAAACAATCCTTCAACTTTTATTCTATCTGTTTGGCTTGAATGTTTGAGTTCTTTCCTTCTCAACACCATAGAGATATTGTATTTCAGAGATATGCAGGTAGCTAAAGCAAGGGCAGTGTAGGGAACACCACACAATAAGCTACTATTAAAGGAGGGGCGTAAGCACCAAATCAGAGAAGCTATCGTTTGTAAAACGTTAGGACAAGAAATCACTAGCCGCATATCGACATAAATAGGAGTTGTCTGACCATCGGCGAGATTGAAGTCACCGAATTGTATTGCTCCTATACGATATAGGTTCATTACAGCATGATCACGGAGTTGCTTTTCTTCAAAGCTCATCATTACCCAGTATCCTCTCGTTTTTTTGACAAAATACAAAAACTCTCATTATAAGCGCAAAGATATGCTTATTCGTTTATTTTTTGGTATTCCCCTATCTAAGGGATTAGAGAACATCCATGAGTATCCCTTAACTGTGGCTATCTTTCAAAAAAAAGAATACTTAGGAATCTACAGCCCTGCACAAGCTTCTTTACCAGTTGCACAACTCCCTACATATTACCAACAAGCTCAGGAAATTCTAGAGAAAGTATTACCAGAAAAATATCTCTCTGGGGGAGAGACTTCCCTACTAGTTTTTCCTGACATTCTCATTGGCAAATAAGTCTCATCGAAAAAACTATTTTGCAGTTTGTACTTGATTACCGATGACACCAATAGAGCCATGTTCTCTGGATACGGGTAAAGACGATGAAACTATGTAATTGACAAAGATCAATCACCTTAGGATCTGCCAAATCGTCAATGGGATTTGAGCAGGCGCATATGGAGAACAAGATCTACAGTCTTATGGTTAAGACTGTAGGCTTCAGGATTCTCAGCTAACATGTAGATGGTGTTAAAAAATAGAAGTAGTGTGACCTTTCAGCCTATTCTTTTAAAGAAAGTAAAAATTCTGCGTTACTATTTGTCTTTTTTAATCTACCTAATAGCAGATGCATAGCGTCAATCGCAGTAAGATCTGCAATTGCCTGTCGGAAAAGGTAAACTTTTTCCAATTCACTAGGGTGATAAAGTAATTCTTCTTTTCTTGTCCCACTCTTAATAAGATCAATTGCTGGGTAGGTTCTTCGATCAGAAAGACGACGGTCTAATACCAGTTCCATATTTCCTGTACCTTTGAACTCTTCAAAAATGACTTCATCCATTCTAGAACCGGTATCTATCAACGCAGTAGCTAAGATGGTTAATGATCCGCCGCCTTCGATATTTCTTGCTGCTCCGAAAAATCTCTTAGGCTTATGTAGAGCACTCGCGTCTACGCCGCCTGTTAAAATCTTTCCAGAATGTGGTTGCACGGTATTGTAAGCTCGCGCTAAACGTGTAATAGAATCAAGAAGGATCACGACATCCTTTCCGTGTTCAACTAAACGTCGAGCTTTTTCTATAACCATTTCTGCAACTTGAATATGTCTTTCAGGCTGCTCATCAAACGTAGAAGCCACAACTTCACCGCGCACCTGTCGAATCATATCGGTCACTTCTTCTGGGCGCTCGTCAATTAACAAAACAATGAGAACGATATCCGGGTTGTTGACTGCAATAGCGTGCGCTATGCTCTGTAAAATTACTGTCTTTCCAGAACGTGGAGGCGCTACAATAAGTCCCCTTTGTCCTTTCCCTATGGGTGCCGTAAGATCTAACACTCGCTCAGCGAGGTGCTCCTTCCCCATTTCCATAACAATTCTTTCATTTGGGTATAGAGGGGTCAAGTTTTCGAATAAGACTCGTTCCTTAGCTTTGTCTGGAGTAGATCCATTGATCTTATCTACCTTTAATAAAGCAAAATACTTTTCTTTCTCTTTTGGAGAACGTATTGTGCCTATAATTGTGTCTCCCTTCTTTAAATCAAATCTGCGGATTTGAGCTGGGGAAACATAAATATCTTCAGCAGAAGGGAGATAGTTATAGGTAGGTGATCTTAAAAAGCCAAACCCATCAGGAAGAACTTCCAAAACTCCCTCTCCGATTAAAAGCTCATCTGAACGTTCAGACTTTGCTTTAACGATCTCAAATACCACTTGAGATTTAGTGAGAGACCCGATGTTCTTCACTCCATATTGACGAGCCAATACATTAAGCTCTTCAATTCCCATCCTTTGCAATTTGGCAATTTTTGTAATAGTTACAGGTTGATTTTCATTAACTACATCCGCAACTACTGCACATTCTCCCGCAAAAGACTTCTCTTGCAACCCAGGACACGCATGTTTTCTATTCTCTTTGACCTTTGGCAAGACTTCTGAAGAACGTTCTTCTTTCATAGTGCTCCCTTTAAAGCGTAAAAATATTCTTCAACTTTATGACGTAATTCTTCTTTAGTACCGTTATTTTCGATAACAATATCGGCATGCATCATTTTTTCCTCATGAGAAGAAAACCGTGCACATCTCTGATAAAAATTTAAATCAGAACAATTAGTTTTTTTGGTAAACCTTTCCCTACGAATATTCTCATCAGCTGTAATTAGAATTACACGATCAAACCATCTCGCATAATGTATTTCGTACAACAAAGGCACCTCAGCAATGAACAGAGGGTACTTTCGCTCTTTAGCGACTTGACAATACTGCTCTTCAATAATTCGACAAACTTCAGGATGCAAAATAGCTTCTAAAGCTTGCAGCAGATCTAAATTACCAAAAACTTTTTCTGCTATGACTTTTCTATCAAATGTATTGTCAATAACAACTTCTGGTCCCAGGAGATCTATAACGCGACGACCTATGTGCGAGTGAGGAACAAGGAAACTATGCGAAACTTTATCAGCACTAATTACATAGGCTCCCAGCTCTTGAAAAACCCTACACGCCTCAGTCTTTCCCGAAGAGAGATCCCCTGTAATAGAAACTTTTAGCAATTCTAACATTCTGCCCAATTTTTTCCAATTAAGATATTCACAACTAATGGGACAGATAAAATCATTGCAGATTCCATTATATCTCGCACTAAAGTTTGCACTTCTTCTTTTTCTTCCTCAGGGACTTCAAAGATCAATTCATCATGTATTTGTAACAGCATACGGCTTCTTAATTTGCGTTTTTCCAACGCAGCAGCAAGCTGTAGCATCGCTAACTTGATCAATTCAGCTGCGCTACCTTGAATGCGGGTATTAACGGCAAGACGACCTGAAGCAGCACGAGAGTTCGAAAACTCTGTCCAATTGTCAATGATTCTTTCTCGTCCCAGTAACGTCTTTACACGCAAATTTTCACAAGCTTCGTTTATCGTTTCATTAATAAAACGAGCTACTGCAGGATAACGATCAAAATATGCATCTATTAACTTCTGAGCTTCAGAAACACTGATTTTTAAAATCTTAGAGAGTCCATAAGCTTGTTGCCCATAGATAATACCAAAATTTACAGTTTTTGCTTGCATGCGCTGTTGCTTGGTGACTTCTTCTAAAGGCACATGAAATACCTGAGAAGCTGTAAATGTGTGGACATCTTCTCGCGACGCGAACGCCAACCTCAACGACTCATCTTGACTCAAATGCGCCAGGAATCTTAACTCAATTTGAGAATAATCTGCAGATAAAAAATAATTATTCTGACGCGTATCACAGAACGCTTTTCTTAACAATCTTCCTCGCTCAGAGCGTATAGGAATACTCTGTAAATTTGGATCCTGACAAGCCAACCTACCTGTGACTGTCCCCATCTGATTAAATGTCGGGTGTATCCTAGAAGTATGAGGATCTATTTGCCTAGGCAAAGCTTTAACATAGGTAGAGAGTAACTTCTCAATAGCTCTAAATGCTAAAATTTTTTCAACTATTTCGTGCTCTCCTAATAAGGCTGCCAAAACTTCTGCCTTCGTTGATCGAGCTTTATCTATAGGTGTTAGGCCTAATTTATTATATAAAACATCTGACAACTGCTTAGGAGATTTAATATTAAAAGACGTCCCAGCTACTGTATAAATATCATCAGTAAGAATTGCTAATTCCTCTGATAAAGTTCTCTCAAGCTCTTGAAGATCCTCCACATCTAGTGGCATCCCATTTCTTTCAATCGTGAATAGGACTTTCTCTAGGGGCATTTCCATGTTGAAAAATAGATCTTCTAGTCCTTTGACTTTTAATTCTTCTAACAGTGATTTTTTGATTTTAGGCAGATGAGAAACAAATTCTCCGAAATATTCCGCAGGTTTGGCGGGGGATTTCAATATAGGGAGACTTAATTGTCCCCATTCCTTTCCATACTTACCTGCAGACTCTACTAACCCATGATCAACGAGAAGTGTTTGGTAAGAAATCTTCGCTCCACCGTTGATCAAATGTTCTGCTAAGGCTAAATCCAGGGTTATATTATGAATGTGAATGCCAGCATTTTTTAACGCATGGTTATCCCTCTTGATATTATAACCGTAAAATTCAGTATCTTTTCTTTTGAAGAAATCGCGTAATGGCGTGATGACATCGTCTTGGGCATGTTCTATATCAACGTAATACACTTGTTCATCGCAGGCTAAAGCGACTCCCATTAACGTAAGAGAGGGAAGAAAGTTCCCCTTGTACCCTACAGAAAAAGCGACACTCTTTCCCTGTAAAGTAGACAAGACACGAACTAAGGGCTGACAACTATGAATGATCTCTATATCGATGTTTGACGCTTCTTCGACTGGTTGGACCAAGGTTTTAAAACCATGACGCATGTAGAAGGTATTGATTTCTTCCTGGGGCACCTCGTGTAGAGGAAAGGCAAATCCACTTATGCCCATAGGAAGAGGTACATTGTTATCTAATACAGCGAGGTCCTTACTTAATAACAATACATCTTTTTGTTCGGAGATCATTTTATGAGTGGAACCTGTCAATTCATCAAGATGTTCCAGAATACCTTCAACAGAATGATATTTTTGTAACAGAGCTGTAGCTTTTTGAGGTCCACAACCAGAGACTCCTGGAATATTATCTGAGGTATCCCCCACCAAAGCCAGATAATCGGCTATTCTGCTCGGGGGGACACCATAGATATCTACAACACTATTTTCATCGATAGGAGGTCCAGCTTTCCAAGGATTCCAGGCCACAACATTCGGGCCTACAAGTTGGAGTAGATCTTTATCTGCGGTACATAGGCAAACTTCACATCCTTCTGAAACTGCCTGCTTTGTGATACTCGCTATAACATCGTCAGCTTCAACGCCTTCTATTTCTAAATAACGTAACCCGAGTAAATGACAATATTCTTTAACTATAGGAATTTGTTGGTAGAGATTCTCATCTTGTTTCTCCCGATGAATTTTATAATCCGCATAAATTTCTCTACGACTCTGTTTGTTGTTTGGACCATCAAACACAGCAACCATATGCTTAGGAGAGAATTCTTTTATTAATTTATTCATAGAACGAATAAAGCCAAACACGGCTTGAGTTCCTTCTCCTGAAGAATTTTTCATATCAGGGAGAGCAAAATATGCTCTAAAAACAAATCCTGAAGCATCTAAAATAAAGACCTTTCTCACTAATTCTCTCCGCCCTATGAATCAGAATCACGAATCTAAGTAGTAAAATGTACTTATGGAATTATCTAAGCTTGGGAGCAACTCATGTTGAATCTTTCCTGTGATTACAGGGCTGTTCGTTATTGATGACATAACTCTTTTCAACCAGCCATCACTGCCTAAACCAATCACACGGTAGTTATTTTCAATTTTGCAATCGGCGACTAAATCTTGTAAGACTTGTTGTTTAGTTACGTTCGTTACATCAATGTAACCTTCTTCTAAAGCCTTTTCAGGTGAATATAGACGGGCACCTAACACGCTAACAAGCTTATCTTTAGTTAATAGCGGGCGATTTGTGACCACAACATCGACAAATTGACCATAAAGATAATCTATAATTTCTTGACGAATCTCACGATCTTTAGCTGTCCACTCTGTATAAGGATTCATAGGGGCTTTATCTTTCCCTGCGATAAGCAAATCGCTTTGCACACCATAACGAGATAAGCCTTCTTTGACATTAAAATATGGCCCTGAAAGCACTCCTATAGACCCTATTAAAGAAGACGATGTGGAATAAATTTTGTCCGCAGCACAAGCAACATAATACCCACCGGAAGCACACAGACCGTTGACAAAAACGTAAACAGGACATTGCGTACGCTGTTTCCAAAACTGAATTGTTGAATAGACTCGAGAAATTTCGAATACCTCTCCTCCAGGGCAATCCATATCGATGATTATGCCCTTCACTCTATCTTTGTATGGTGGGGAATCTAATGTTGTAATTGCCTCTTGAATGATTTTTGCGGTGTGTTTGCTAGAAGCAATCACATCCTTCATTTCCAATACAGCAATAATGGGAGCATCTTTGCCTACATCTTTGACTTCTCCCTTAGCATCAGGCATATTCACAAATTGTGAGTCGTGCATTCCAGAGGTAGAAACAACCAACATCACAGTAACAAAGAAAGCAAGAACTACACCCAGAGATAAACCTAGAATTGATAGGAAGCCTTTAGACATAAAATGCCAAAACGTTTTCATAAACACCCGTAACGTCAAAAATTTATAGAACAAATATAATAAGGTATGTGAGGGAAAGCTTAAAGATCAAAAAGAATATGAATAAAAAGGGCGTAAACGCCCTTTAAATCATAGTATCGCGACTTCTTCCTGATTAGAATTTTCTCCAGGAGTCTTACTGATAGCCATATCTGACACCATAGAATCTGCACCTGAACTGGCAGCAACGGCATCAGCTTCTTTAATGTTGTACTCTCTTCCTATGAAAGCAACAACAGCTATCCAAACAATCATAATTAAAAGAAGTACGACAGCAATCACATTGAGACTTGCTGCAACAGAGGAAAAGATAATCAAAAGCCCTTGATAAATCAACGAACCTCCTGATTTCCCTATCCGAGATACAACACCATCAATAGCAGCTTTACCCAAGTTCTTCTGATCATTTGGCAGGGGAACAAAAGCCATTTCCTTAGTTTGATCAAAGAATGTGAATTTAGCGGCACGAGAAAATACGTTTTGCATACCACCTATCCACGCAGCTATCGCCAAAGGCGCCGTATTGAAAAGACCGCCAAAGATCATAACATCTTTCTTCACAGCAAATATCGCTCCAAAGAACAACACGCCGGTGACCAACATCACTATTGGTGTAGTCAACGCTCCTACTGTCCAACCCCACTTCCGGATACTTTGTCCAGTAAGGAAAATAGCAGCCAAGACGGAAACAATCCCTATCAAAGTCGTAATCCTACTCATATAGCTATTGAATTCCACGTGGGAACTATAAATTTGGCTAACTTGATCTTTCCAAACAACTTCGAATAAGTGAATAACGAGATTGTAGGATAACACTATGATCGCCAGACCTAACAAGTATCGAGAACGAATAAGATAAAGGAAGAGATTCTTCGCTTTAGCTTTCGTCTTTTTCTTAGCCTTTGCACTAGCTACACTCTCTTCAACTTGAGACGATCCTTCTGTTATAGATTCTGAAGATGAATAGGCTGAGAAATTGTAGGTATGTTTTGTGAGGAGGTGAACTTTTCTATACAGCCAGATCATACTTAATCCAGCTAAAACGATTAAAATGGTGAGGTTAAGCATAACCTCGTGCCACTTATCCTTGACGAAAGGGCAAACAAAGAACGTGTGTTTCCCCATCCAATAGGAAATTTCTCCCGCCAATACGGAAGATAGATTTAACCCCGTATTAATTAGGGCATAAAACCGTCCTGCTTCCTTTATACTAGTGACTTCATTAGCTAGCCCCCAAAAGAGGGTTGAAAGAATTACTGAACTCCACAGTTCCGACATGACATAGTAGAGGCTATAGCTCCAATAGCGAATCATGACAATAAAACCGCGTAGCCCTTGTGGCAGTAATTCTTGTAATTTATCCGCAACAGAATGCAAGTGTATAGCATCCCCCATAGGGTAAATCACTACGGCGAATAAGAAAAAGAAACCTAGAAAAGTACCTATGAAGGAATAAAAAACGGTGTCTCTTGGACACCGATTACTTAACCAACCGTAAATCATGGTAACGATAACGGCTCCAGGCACTATCCCCCAAACTTTCAAGAACGGTATAACTTCCGCACCCGCGTCAGACCCTACCACCACTAAAGTATCTTTCATACTTTTCAGGAGGCAATAATTAAATCCTACGAAAAAGGCTAGCCAGAAAAGAGGAAGAAATTTTGGAAATTCTGATCGATATATGGGGCAGAAGTACGCCCGCAGTCTTGAAAAGGGTTTCATCTCTGATGACTGCATAAACTCCTTCCCAAAATTATAGAGCATAAAGATTTGTAAACAGATGGTAAATCATGCCTAAAAGACTTTGAACTTATACAGTTCTTATAATACTTGTTGCTGAGCAAACGGCAAGGCATATTTAAAAGACTACAACAAAATGCAAAGGACCATTGTAGCTAAACACAGCCTAAAACACAAGCTGTTCCTTCGAGATTCTTTTCTCCTTCTTTAAAAAAAAGAATTACCACAACCCCCTAATGAAGACACTGTTTTCTGTAATCTATGACTCTCTCTAGAAAGTACAGAAACCCAAGGACAATCAGTGGTGCTAGCCCGATTACAGGAATCTGTACACCCGCGGTGACCCCGAGTAAAATAATAAATTGAACTACTGTGAAGATTTTCCCGAAAAAGAGAGCACGGTAATCGTAGCCCTTCCATCCTCTAACAACAGAAAGGTAAATGCCAAATAAGACAAGAAAGATATCTCTAGCAAAAATAAGGAGGAGGTGTTCAGGAGAAAGGGATCTTTCCCAATAAAGAATGGCTACACAGACAAACACAAAGAACTTATCAGTAAGAGGATCCAACATAGAACCAAAGCGACTAGTCGCTTTGTAGCGACGAGCAAGATAGCCATCTAACACATCGCTGGCCATGGCTCCCAAAATGATTAATAGACGTAGATGAATCTTCTCTTGATAAAAGAATAGAGCTAGCCACACACGTGATAGAGAAAGTAAGTTACAAAATTGTCTCATGATTTTGGCTAACGCGATCTTTATTAAGGAATCTTATAAATAATCTAAAAGAGCTCATTATAGGATAAGCCAACTCTACAGGCAAGAAGAGAGTTCTTTTCCTTAACGGCTACCTGCTAGATTACCTTACATGGACACCTATTTGATATTTTAGAAAATTTTTAAAGAAAAAGAGCAACTAGTCAATTTTATTACGAACTCTGTTGAAAAAAACGGAAAGAGAGGGATTCGAACCCTCGGTACCCTTTAGGGGTACGCGTCCTTAGCAGGGACGTACTTTCGACCACTCAGTCATCTTTCCTTAAGTCAAGGAGTATATAGAGTTCCTTAGTGAAAAACCTTACCGTCCTCCTGTTCAATAAAGTAGAATAATTCCTATCTTTAATGAAAGCAAGTGAACTTTTAGGCTAGGGTTTCTGGTTTATTTTTTCAATCCCATAGACAAAGAGCGGGATAAGCCCAAGCTCTGTTCTAAAAGAAGAGGCTTATTCTATTGCAAGCTAGTATTAGTGATCTAGTAATTTCTATCGCGTATTTTTCAGCTTCCTCTAAACGCTTAACGGAAACTTTATTGGTTTCGCAGCCTTTATAACTTGAGCATATATTTTCGATATCCTAACCTGATCTCTAAAGATGCTTGCACTTAGATCACGTCATAAAAATCATGTCAACTCAAATAGAAAAGACTCCTCCCCCTACTCTACCTAGCCCACCTAATTCTAAAGAATCAGAAATGATTGTTCTAGGGTGCATGTTAACAGGAGTCAACTATCTTAACTTAGCAGCCAACCAGCTAAATGAAGACGATTTTTACTATCTTGAACATAAAATCATTTTCCGAGTTCTTCAGGATGCCTTTAAACATGATAAACCTATAGATGTGCATCTCGCTGGAGAAGAACTTAAACGAAGAAATCAACTCGCGGTCATTGGAGGTCCTAGCTACTTAATCACCTTAGCAGATTTTGCAGGAACAGCGGCCTATATTGAAGAATATATCCAGATCATTCTTTCTAAATCGATCTTAAGAAAAATGATCCAAACTGCTAAGGAAATAGAGAAAAAAGCTATAGAAGAACCAAAAGACGTTGCTGTTGCTTTAGATGAAGCTCAAAATGCTTTATTTAAAATCAGTCAAACAACCTCTCTCTCGCAATACGTTCTCGTTGCTGATAAACTACAGGGCTTGACCTCTTCTCAAGACAAACCTTTCCTTATACAGCTACAAGAGAAGCAAGAGTTTTTTCAACAATACGCTCAAAGTGACGATGCCTTACCTATCTCTGGTATTCCTACGCATTTCATCGATCTCGATAAAATGATTAACGGTTTTTCGCCATCGAATTTAATGATTCTTGCAGCTCGACCTGCTATGGGGAAAACGGCTCTTGCTTTAAATATTGCAGAAAATATGTGTTTTCAAAATCAACTGCCCATAGGAATTTTTTCTCTAGAGATGACTGTGGATCAGCTAATTCACAGAATCATATGCTCTCGATCTGAAGTAGAATCTAGAAAAATCAATGTTGGTGACTTATCTGGTCAGGATTTTCAACGTATTGTTTCTGTGGTAAATGAAATGCAACAGCACACCTTGCTTATAGATGATCAACCTGGATTAAAAGTGACTGATCTTCGTGCTCGAGCTAGAAGAATGAAAGAAAGTTATGATATTCAATTTTTGATTATTGACTACTTACAGCTTCTTTCTGGATCTGGAACTTTACGTTCTGTAGAAAGTCGTCAAACTGAGATCTCTGAGATTTCAAGGATGCTGAAGACTTTGGCAAGAGAGTTAAATATTCCTATTCTCTGTTTATCCCAGCTATCTAGAAAAGTGGAAGACAGAACTAACCACAGACCTATGATGAGTGACCTCAGGGAAAGTGGAAGTATCGAACAAGATTCCGACTTGGTTATGTTCTTATTGCGTAGAGAATACTATGATCCTAATGATAAACCTGGAACAGCTGAACTGATCGTGGCTAAAAATCGTCATGGTTCCATAGGTTCTGTGCCTTTAGTTTTCGAAAAAGAACTTGCAAGATTTAGAAACTACGCTGCTTTTGAATTCAACGGTTAAAACAAAAGTTTTTATAATTTCGGCTAAGTATTTTGTATAAAAATTCCAATTTAGGAATATGAAACAAACTCGTTCTATTTCTTTGACGAGATAGGGCAAAAATCGTTAGTGGACCACAAAATATCTTTGTAGTAACATTTTTCCTGTTGTTTCCTGTGAGCAAAATAGATGCCGCAAACCTAGGATGTACTTAGTGTGTTGAGATTGCGGATAAGTACAACAGAGAAACAAAGTGTGCTTAATTAACTTTAGGTATCCGAGGAATGGTTGTAGTTTGCATCTAGCCATTCTAGTGATTTTTTCCTAATTGAGAAAAAATCTTATCACACACATATTCATACGCTAACAATAAAAAAAGACTATGTCATCTGTTAAAAAAAAACGAAGACTTAAAATCGCTAAACATAAGCGTAACAAAAGACGCCGAAGAGACCGTCATAAAAATAAATAATTGCTAGTTTATGTGGACTCACCCAATTAATTACGATGTCATTGTAGTTGGAGCTGGGCACGCAGGTTGCGAGGCTGCATTTTGTTCTGCAAAAATGGGGGCCTCCGTACTCATTCTATCTTCAAACTTAGATACTATTGCTAAGTTAAGTTGTAACCCTGCTGTTGGTGGTATCGGGAAAGGGCACATTGTACGAGAAATCGATGCTCTGGGCGGTATCATGGCAGAAGTTACTGATCAGTCTGGGATACAGTTTCGTATCTTGAATCAGACCAAAGGTCCTGCCGTCCGTGCGCCAAGAGCTCAAGTTGATAAGCAAATGTATCATATTCATATGAAACGCTTATTAGAGAGCTCTCCAGGCCTACATATCATGCAAGGTACAGTGGAGTCTTTGCTGGACAATGAGAACGTTATTCAAGGCGTCACAACAAAAGAAGGTATCACGTACTTAGGGAAAACAGTGATTCTGTCTTCCGGGACGTTTATGCGTGGTTTAATTCATATTGGGGATCTTAATTTCCCTGGAGGACGTCTTGGGGATCCTGCGGCCACAGGATTATCACTAGCATTAAAAGAACGTGGTTTCCCAATCAGTAGATTAAAGACAGGCACGCCTCCGCGTTTGCTTGCTTCCTCTATAGATTTTTCTGTAACTGAAGAACAACCCGGTGATCCCGGCGTAGGTTTTGTGCACAGAAGTGAGCCATTTGTTCCTCCCCTACCTCAAGTATCTTGTTACATTACCCACACTACAGAAAAGACTAAGGATATTATTGCGGCCAACATTCACCGTTCCGCTCTTTATGGAGGACGCATAGAAGGTATAGGCCCACGATACTGTCCATCTATTGAGGATAAAATTGTAAAATTCGCTGATAAAGAGCGCCATCATATCTTCATAGAACCTGAAGGGATTCATACTCAGGAAGTCTACGTAAACGGTCTGTCTACGTCTATGCCTTTTGATGTACAATACGACATGATCCGTTCAGTTCTTGGATTAGAAAATGCTATCATCACGCGTCCTGCTTATGCCATTGAATATGATTATGTTCATGGGAACGTGATTTACCCTACCTTAGAAAGTAAGCTAATAGAAGGCTTATTTTTATGCGGACAAATCAACGGAACAACGGGCTACGAAGAGGCTGCAGCGCAAGGGTTGATCGCTGGTATTAATGCGGTAAACAAAGTACTAAAAAAACCTGCTTTTATTCCTTCGCGGCAAGAATCGTATATTGGAGTTATGTTAGATGACCTGACAACTCAAATCTTGGACGAGCCTTACCGTATGTTCACAGGGAGAGCAGAACACCGCCTTCTTCTAAGGCAAGATAACGCTTGCTTACGTTTGTCTCACTACGGTCGTGATTTAGGATTATTAAGTAAAGAGCGTTACGAGATTTTTGAAAATCAAAAACAAATTATAGAAGAAGAGAAGCTACGTTTAAGCAAGACATTTAAAAAGTATGGGAACTCTGTTGTTTCCTTAGCGAAGGCTCTATGTCGTCCAGAAGTATCCTACGACACGCTCAGGGAAGCATTCCCTGAAGACATTCGGGACTATGGTTCTACGCTGAATGCTTCATTAGAAATGGAAATTAAGTACGCAGGATACATAGATCGCCAGAAGGCTTTGATTCATAGTCTATCCAAGTCAGAGAATATGGTTATTCCTGAAGATATAGACTACCAAAGTATTTCTTCTTTAAGTTTAGAAGCTAGAGAAAAGCTAGCGAAATTTACCCCAAGAACTATAGGGTCTGCATCAAGAATATCAGGAATTGCCTGTGCTGATATTCAAGTGTTGATGGTTGCTGTAAAAAAACATGCTCACCAATAAGTGTATTTTCTTAAATCTTTCCGGGAAGACCATCTTTGAGCAACTGCAAATAGAAGAAGCCCTTCTTCGCAACTACAAAGAAAACGTATGTATTATTAATTTTAATACACCGGAAGCTGTAGTTCTCGGCATTTCCAGGCAACCCAGTGAAGACCTTTATATCTCCGAGTTACGATCTGATAATATACCTATAATTAAGCGCTACAGTGGTGGCGGCACGGTATTTATCGATAACAACAGTTTATTCGTCACTTGGATTATGCATTCCCAGCATATGGCGCAGTCTCAAGATCTCATGCAATGGTCTTACGGTATCTATGCTCCTATTTTCCCAGAGACATTTGCTTTACATGAGAATGATTATACCCTGGGAGAGAAAAAAATTGCGGGTAATGCTCAATATATCCAGAAATCTCGTTGGGTACACCATACGACATTTCTCTGGGATATGGATATAAATAAGCTCTCACGTTATTTACCAATACCCCAAAAGCAACCATCATACAGAAAACAACGTCTACACCAAGATTTTCTGACGACTATTCGTCCGTGGTTCCCTACTAAAGAAAGTTTTTTCAATAAGTTAAAAACCTCTGCAAGTAGTCGTTTTGTCTGGGAAACTCTTTCAAAGAATGAACTGAAAGACATCTTAGAAAAACCACACAGGAAATCCACAATCTTACTGTAAAAGTATTTCTGATTAAGCAGCAGAATTCACTATTTCGACTTTGCTGAAGAAATAGTTAATTTCTATCGCAGCGTTTTCCAAACTATCAGAACCATGAACTGCATTAATTCCTATAGACTCACCAAACTGAGCGCGGATAGTTCCTGGAGCAGCTTCTTGAGGATTTGTTGCTCCCATAATTTCTCTATTACGAGCTACAGCATTATTCCCTTCAAGAACCATAACCACTACAGGACCAGAAATCATAAAATCCACTAACTCTTGGAAAAATGGACGCGATTTATGAACAGCGTAAAAGCCTTCTGCCTCTTTCACTGATAAATGCAACATTTTCATAGCAGCTATGCGAAATCCTGATTTTTCAAAGATAGCAATAATCTCACCAATATGAGCCTTACCAACAGAATCAGGTTTGATAATTGATAGCGTTTGTTCCATGTATATATAATCTCCTTAAACAACATGTAGTAAATGGTGGAGGAAATTATACCACGATCTTCAGGAAAGTCTAGATCTTGTTCAACCCCTGTAAATTCTTTTTTAAAGCAATAGGAAGAATTTCTGCTACTGACGCATGATCTGGAAGCTCGCTCATAGCTTCGGCGATCATTCTCTCTGCCGAGGATTTTGGATAGCCTAATGCTGCTAAAGCTTGTATTCCTTCTTCCATACAAGAAGGTTTTGCTGGTTCCCAAGAAGCGAGTATTTGTGCATCTAAAGGGAGTAAGTCTGCAAGCTTTTGCTTTAAATCGACCATAAGCTTCTCAGCAGTTTTCTTACCTATGCCCGGAACAGAAGCTATAGCTTTTATATCTTCAGCACGAGCTATAGAACACAATTGGCTAAGAGAAAATGTATTTAAAATCGCTAAACCTGTCTTAGGTCCCACTCCTGAAAAGGAGATTAACATACGGAAACACTCGCGTTCTCCACGAGTATGAAATCCATAGAGAACATGCTCAGTTTCACGAACAACAGTATACGTATACACTATAAGCTCTCGGTGTAGTTGACTTGACAGTTCGATCAGCCATCTCTCAGGAGCAAAAATACTAAATCCCAATCCCTGACTTTCAATCACCATAGTGCTTGAACTGATATAAGTAAGCACACCACGAATATAGTCGTACATTATCGAACTCCCAAACAAGTATATGCAGAAGTATGCGCGTGGCATATCGCTAATGCAAATGCATCTGCAATATCCTCACAATCCGAATTTAAAACATCAGGAATATTTAAAATCTTACTCACCATAAGTTGCACTTGCTGTTTACTTGCATTTCCCTTACCTACAACAGCTCTCTTGGCTACATTGGGAGTATATTCAAAGACGGGTATATCTCGTAAAGCAGCAGCTAAAACGAGGACTCCTCGTCCCATGCCTAACTTTATAGCACTTTGAGGATTCTTATGAACATATTGGGTTTCAAGCACAACAGCATCGGGAGTAACATTATCTAATACTCCAGATAATGTTTGGAAAAGCTGCTTATAACGTTGTGTTAATGAATCTTTGGAAGATAATCGAATCGCCCCGTAGCTATGAGCTCGGATCTTGTAACGCTGCTCAACAAGGATAATTGCATATCCAGAAACTAAAGTTCCAGGATCTATCCCCATAATCAATTGCGTCATAAACAAATCCGTGTACAGGCTTCTAAAAAGTTCCCCTAATGGGATGTGTAGGGTTTATTCTATGTGAGTTCTATATAATTACAACTAGAAATTCTTAGGTAAGATTTCTAAGAACCGCATTGTGATTCCTGCATACATGGATTACAGTCCAAATCTCTTCCTAGCAGCTGTTTTAAATGAGACACATGCACAACATCCTCGACTCCCAACTGCTTACTAAGAGTCTGTATATGGCAGTGCTGCTCTTCAACAAGATCGTGTAAGAGGGCTATCTCTTTCTTCTTTTGTACTAATTCATCGTGAATCTGTACGATCTTTTCTGCTTCTACATTTGTATAATCAGAATTTCTGTAGCATTGCAGCTCGAGATTTAACCTGGCTATTTCTTCTTGATACTTTGTAGTTTGATCTTCTTGTGACAGACATGCTGCATGCCTTTGTTCAAACATATCTGTTTCAGGAATCTTAGATAAAGTTACCTTGTCTAACTGTTCCTCGAGGATCTTAATTTTATGTTCATAACAGAGACGCCTTCCTTCACTAATCTCTGTTTGTTGCACACTTTCCACCAAATCGCGTTTCAACTCATCAATGATATCATTTTGGTGACGAACTTGTTGCAACTTCTCAGCAAGGCGATGTTGTAACCAATTGTTTTCATTTTTCAACTTCTCAATTTCAGAATTTCTCATCTCAGCTCGAGATGCAAATTCTCTCTCTAAAGCTGAAAATCGATATGTCCATTCCGCATGCATATCTTGTTCGTTAGGAAGCGCTGCTTGTACAACTTCTGATTTATTGGCGAGAAGTTGTCCACTCATTTTGCTACAAATATCTGCCAAAGCAGTACATGCGTATTCCCATTCCATGATGTCTGCATCTTTCCATCGACAGAGCAACAGAAGCATAGATCTTGAATATATGTCGTAATGATTTGAAGAAAAACAGGTGGAGTTGCTAGACCACATAGAAGTTAGATGCAGCTTAATTGCCAATAAGAGCCGCCGCAAAGGATACCTCTAAGATATTAATTAGATTTTTCTGGTTTATAGCACAGGAGAGAGTTATTGTCTCAACTTCACAGCCAAGAAAAAGCAATCAGAAAAATCCAGAAAATCTAAGTTTATATTTCCTAGTGTGAACACAAAACTTTAGAGTGTCATAAAAAATTCACTGTGGGGAAAAAAGCCAATCACCTTCTCTATATGAACGGTGAACACGTAGATATGAGTTAAGATCTAAACAAAAAGAAAAGCTGCTCAGAACAAGACTCGAACTTGCACGGACTTGCGCCCAAGGGATTTTAAGTCCCTAGTGTCTACCATTCCACCATCTGAGCAATAATGAAGAGTCGTATCAATTATTAACTAAATAAATGAAAAGACTCGAATTTATAATTTCTGGAAACCTTTACTTGAAAGAAAAAACCAAAAATACAAGTTAGAATCTTATCAAATGCTACTTTCTAGATCAATGGTTTTCAAAGAGAAGACGAGTAAAAATATCCTAAAGAATCGTTACTCATCTTCTGTTGGGAAAGAAGAGGGCAAAGACTGTTCGCAAGCATTCGCTGTCTCTATTTCTTCTTCAGGGAAAATAATCGTCTGATCACCTGACAATAAAGTATTGATTACATCGGAACTTTCAGTAACTAATGCTTGTAAAGACTCATCCAAATCTGCGGAGGTCGCTGTAGGATCAGAGACGGCTTGAGAAATGATCTCAGAAATTAATTTCTCTGGAGGAGGTAGTAACGAAAACTTCTTCTGCTCACCTAACTTATTTTCTTGTGATTCTTCCCAAAGTTCTTCAGTAACAGTGTCAATAATCTCTTGAGATGATCCTACTACTTCCGATACTTCTTTATTAGTTTTCTTACGCCCTTGTTTTTTCTTCTCTTTCCATTTATCTCCCTTATGCTCCTTTTTCTCTTTTCTCGTTGTAGAATGAGGAGCAGGTGCCGCAGGAGTTTCTAGAGGAGTTTCAACTGCAACGGTTTCCGAAACGCTTTCTTCCACAACTGCTACAGGAGCTGCTTTAGGTAACTTAATTAAAGCTTCTCGACCTCCTGCAATTTTAATACCGCGATCTAAACCTACAGCTTTAAGATTGATCTTAGTATCTCGGACTTCCATCACTTCATAATCGCCAGCAGGAACGATAAACGGTTTGCTATGATCACAATTGCGGAGAAAACACGTATTCCCTAAAGAGATCACTTCAACTGCTTCAACAACAAAAGGATCCTGAGAAAGCTGCTTAGTGTTACGAATTGACAGTTTGTACCCTTCCCTCGAAGTAATAACAGTTTCAATAACTGGATCTCTTGTAAAATACACGAATTTAACCTTTTATTTAGAGTTCTTTGCTACATACTCTAATAAATCAACTATGCGGGTTGCATATCCTATCTCATTATCATACCAAGCAACTAGTTTGAAAAAGCGATCAGTTAAGGCTATCCCTGCGCCGGCATCAAATATAGAAGAATATTCACATCCTATAAAATCAGAAGAAACGACTTCTTGATCTGTATAACCTAAAATCCCACTTAAATGAGCTTCTGAAGCTTCTTTAACAACCTTACATATTTCTTCATATGAGGTTGACTTCTGCAATCTTACAGTAAGGTCAACTACAGAAACATCAGCCACAGGAACTCTAAACGCCATCCCAGTTAATTTATTCTTGAGTTCAGGCAAACATAGAGCAACAGCTTTCGCAGCTCCAGTAGAAGCAGGAATGATATTTTGAAAAGCGCCTCTACCACCTCTCCAATCTTTTTTTGAAGGACCGTCTACAACGCTTTGTGTGGCTGTAGCGGCATGCACGGTGGTCATTAAACCTTCTTCTATACCAAAACTATCCAATAAAACCTTAGCTAAGGGAGCGAGACAATTTGTAGTACAGGAAGCATTAGAAATAATTAGATCTTTTTCAGGATCAAACTTATGTTCATTTACTCCCATGACAAATGTGGGGACATCACCTTTTGCAGGAGCTGTAATCAAAACACGTTTAGCACCAGAAGCGAGATGTTTTTCTGCATCTTCTTTTTTAGTGAACAAACCTGTACTTTCGATGACAATATCTACACCTAGATCCTTCCAGGGAAGCTTTTGAACGTCAGATTGAGCTAACAATTGAATTCTACGACCATCAACAACGAGACAGCCATTTTCATGAGATACTTCTGCTGGGAAGCGGCCGTGAGTAGAATCATATTTAAACAGGTATGTTAACGCTTCTCCTGGGACAAGATCATTAACAGCCACAACTTCGATAGAAGAATTTCTTTTCAGAAATTGTCTTAAAACTAATCTTCCTATCCGACCAAAACCGTTAATTACAACTTTCATCGCTATTCCCTAGTAGTCAGTGTTACAAAAAAAACAGTCTAATTAGCTAAAAATTCTATAATACACTTTCGTGCATTATCACCAACTCTATTTTGCATTTTCAAAATACGAGTGTAGCCACCATTTCTAGAGACAAAGCGAGAACCTAACTCATCGAATAGCTTATTGATCACCTTACGATCTACGTTATACACCGACAAGTCACCACCTTTAGCTTGACGAGCTTCTTTGCTTGTCAACTTATTGTATCGAATCATTAGCCTAGCAACAGCTAAACGTCTTGCAGCCAATGTATTTTTCTTAGCTAAAGTAATCATCTTATCTGCATGACGACGCAACTCTTTTGCTTTAGGCAAAGTAGTTTCTATTCTTTCCTGGTGGATTAGAGATTTTAACATGTTAGCTAACATACAACGATTATGCGCAGAAGTACGACCAACTCTAAATTTCTTTCTAGCGTGTTGCATAGACTTAATTATCCCTTACCGTTTTTAGACCGAATCTTATCGGCATACCACTTCATTTTTTCTTTTACGTTGTCCAAACCAACGCCGAACTGACTAAGATCCATGCCCAATTCTAACTTCATTTCTTTTAACTTGTTTTTAATCTCACAGAGAGACTTTTTACCAAAGTTTCTGAACTGTAGCAAGCGAGGCTCTGGCATAATCACCAATTCCCCTATGGTTTCAATGTTTGCATTAGACAAACAGTTTGTGGATCTTACAGATAACTCGATCTCGTTAATACCTAAAACTAACTTATGAAGAATATCGTCTTTATTTTCTTTTTCGAGAGAAATGGCTTCTTCAAAGACAATCTTCTTTTCATCCATTTTTTCAAAAATGGAGAAATGCTTGGTTAAAATTTGTGTAGAAAAGGCTAAAGCTTCCTTAGGGGATACTCTACCATCTGTTTCTACATGCAAAATCAAACGATCGAAATCTGTATCTTGACCGACACGAGTATCTTCTACAAAGTAATTTACCAAGACAACGGGTGAGAAAGCTGCGTCTAAAACAATTTCATTTACACCCTTATCCTCAAGGACAATTCTTTCAGATGTAGTATAACCTCTGCCAAAAGCAACTCTTAAAGTAATATCTAATTGCATAGGCTGTGTCACAGTGAAAATCACATAATCGGGGTTCACGGATTCAAACCCGCCTTCTTGCAACAAATCAGCCAATGTAACAGCTTTCTGACCACCACAGGCAGCTAAATCAGAAGCGTCTATAGAAACTTTAGACTTTAATAATTGAGTACAACGGCCATTTTCACTGTCTTGGAAAGGATACTTCTTTAATAAAGCTCCCTTCAAATTCAAGATAATATTTGTTACATCTTCTATAATTCCGTTAATTGCCATGTACTCATGAAGCACACCAGTCATAGAGAAAGAAATAATTGCAGGAGCTTCTAAACCTATGAGCAAAGCTCTTCTCAAAGCATTACCTAAAGTATGACCCATACCTCTTTCTAAAGGCTCTGCTATGAAACTCGCCTGCTTATCAACTGATCCCCCGCTACCTTCTACAGCCATCATTTTGACTGACTCTGGCAATTCAAATTTATCGTAAAGTAAATTTTGTGAACAATCCGACATCCCTTTCTCCTCCCCTAAAACTACACTCTGCGCCTTTTTCTTGGCCGACAACCATTGTGAGGAACAGGAGTTTCGTCACGGATGACAGAAACAACTAAACCAGCGGCTATGAGAGCGCGGACTGCAGATTCTCTACCAGCTCCGGTGCCTTTTAAACACACTTCGACTTCCTTAAGGCCAGAATTCATAGCAATTTTTGCAGCGTCTTGTGCGGCCACCGTTGCAGCAAAAGCAGACGACTTACGAGATCCGGAATATCCAACTTTTCCAGCTGAAGCCCAAGAGATAGTATTCCCTGCAGGGTCTGTTATAGACACAATCGTATTGTTGAAGGTAGCCTTAACATGAACAATGCCTGAAGGAATATTCTTTAACTGTTTTCTTTTTACGCCTTTTTTCTGCGCTTGATGTTTAACCAAAACACGTTCTCCTAAAAAAATTATTTCTTCTTACCTGCGACCGTTTTACGCTTACCCTTACGCGTGCGAGAATTTGTCTTTGTTCTCTGTCCTCTTACAGGCAATGAAAGACGATGTCTTTGCCCACGATAAGCGTGAATAGAGATCAATCTTTTAATGTCTGACTGCACACGACGTCGCAAGTCCCCTTCAACTACATAATCTGATTGCAGGAGAGAATTGAGGCGGCCTATTTCCTCCTCCGTCAATTCAGCAGCCCTAGCTTCAGGATTTAATTGCAGCTTTGCAATAATCTCTTCAGAAAGAGCTGGCCCTATCCCATAAATATATGTAAGACTTATTTTTAGTTTTTTCTTCGCAGGAATATCAATTCCAATGATGCGTGGCATACGCAGGGCCTCCCTTAAAGTAGTATAAGCATCTTAGGTCAAAAATTGTTATTTTTCAATGCCTTCCTTTGGAACGATCTTTTTTCAAAAAACTATCGTACCGACGCATAAGTAAAAAGGCATCCACTTGTTTCATCGTATCCAAAACCACACCAACTACGATCAACATTGCTGTACCGCCCAAAAAATAACTCACATTAGCATCTACATTAAGAACGCGTCCCAAAATAGATGGCAAAATGGCAATAACAGCTAAGAACACCGCTCCTAATAAAGTAACGCGGTTCATGGTATATTCCAAATACGTTTGTGTAGGCTTCCCTTGTCGAATTCCAGGAATAAAGGCATTATTCTTTTTCATTTCAGAAGCAATTTGTTCTGGATGGAACTGTGTTGCCGTCCAAAAATAAGTAAAGAATATGATAAGCAGAACGTAACATGAAGAATACACCCAGCTACCTGGGGATAACATCATAGCGACTCGCTTAAGCCACGAAGAATCCGAAGACATGAATTGTCCTATAGTCGCAGGAAACATTAGCAAAGACGAAGCAAAAATAACGGGGATAACGCCTGCATAGTTAACCTTTAACGGCAAGTAGGACCCGCCTCCAGGGATTTCTCTCCTACCAATTACTCTACGTGCGTATTGCACGGGAATTTTTCTCACACCTTCTATAATCAATATCGTTGTGACGAGAACAAATACAAAAATCAAGCACAGCAACAAGAGTGAGAATAAACCTAATTGAGAAGGATCTTGCGAACCCAGGTTTAGCTTATTTACTATGGATCCCAAAACAGATGGAAACGAAGCTAAAATTCCAAGGCTAATAATTAAGCTGACACCATTCCCAATACCTCTATCAGAAATCTGTTCGCCTATCCACATGAGCAACAATGTTCCTGTTGTCATAACAATAACTGTTGTCAGATAGAATATCCAAGGAGCTCCGAATAATTTAGATGACAACAAAGTTGGAAGAACAATACCAGGAATCGACATGTTCATTTTTAAAGCGAACTTAGCAAAAAGCAGCGATTGTATACATGCCAAGCCGACTGTAAATAAACGAGTTAATCTACCTATCTTTCTTTTACCTTGATCAGGGCTTTCCCGCATTTCTCTTTGTATAGATGGCATAAATACTAGGAGAAGTTGCACTATAATGGATGCTGAAATGTAGGGAACCACACCTAAGGCAATAACCGTCATTTGAGCAAAGGCTCCTCCAGAAAAAATATCAGCTAACTGAAATAAATTCTGGCTAGAACCTAGTAATTGTTTAAAGTAGGCTACAGCGCGTTCTCCGTTAATTCCTGGAACAGGAATGAACACGCCAATCCGGCAGGCCGCAAGCAAAGCAAATGTAAAAAATAACTTCTGCCTTAACTCAGCAATGGAAAATATCTGTCGTAAAGTTGTCATAGTCGGGCCTGAAAATTCTTATCTTTAAGCAACACCAATAAGGTTTCGTACTCCTTGAGACAATACTACGTTAGCGTCCTTCCAGATAAACGTTTTTTCTAAGTCGCCTTTAACGATCACTTTTACTCTAATCGCGCGCTTATCTATAGCTTTTTTCTGTTTCAAAGCTTCTAAAGTAATTTCTTCTCCCTCGCTGAACAAAGCGTTCAAACGTTGAGTTGTGATTTCTTCTACACATTTATCAAAACGTGCGTGAGAAAATCCTCTTGTAGGGACTCTTCTATAAAGAGGAACTCCGCCCCCTTCATAACCAAAGCGACGTTTATAACCAGAACGGCTTCCGTCACCCTTATGGCCTCGACAACTTGTCTTACCATGACCAGAGCTAGGCCCGCGGCCTAAGAGTTTTGTTCTTCTCTTACGTGGTGAAGGATCTTGTAACGATTCTAATTTAATCATGTGTCACTTTTCTCCTTGTTAAAACGTCTTTCCTGCTAGAAAGACTCAAGAGAGCTTTAAAAGCAGCCTTTACTTGGTTCATAGGGTTATTGGAGCCCAAACTTTTAGCCACAATATTCTTAACCCCAGCCATTTCCAAAATCAAACGAATTCTAGAACCTGCAACAATTCCAGTTCCTGGCTTAGCAGGCTTCAAAAGCAATTGAGCTCCGTCCTGATCAACTAGAACTTCATGAGGAATAGAGTCACCTTCCAAAGATTCAATGGTGATTAGATTTTTTCTAGCTGCTTCTCCGCCTTTACGAATAGCATCTGTTAACTCATTAGCTTTGGCAAAACCGTAGCCCAAGCGTCCCTTACCGTCACCCACTAAAATAAGCGCGGAAAAACTAAACTTGCGACCGCCCTTGACTACTTTTGAACAACGATTGACAACAAGAACTTTCTCCTCTAGCTGATCTTCTTTGTGAGAATTCTTTGATAACGTCATCTCTTTAAACCTTCATTAAAACTGTAACCCGCCTTCTCTAGCACCGTCAGCTACCATGGCAATAATTCCATGATACTTGAAAGGGCCGCGATCGAAAACAACTCGATCTACTTGAAGACTTTTCCCTATCTCGGCAATTTGAACTCCTAACGCTTTAGCGACGCCTTGGTTCTTCTTAACTAACCCGGCAGCCTTACTGGATTTGGCTATAGTTGAGACAGAAGCCAAAGTTTTGCCAATAGAGTCATCAATTAATTGTACATAGATATGCTTGTTAGTTTTCACAACAGACAAACGAGGCTTCAAAGAAGAGCCTCTCAAGACTTTACGCACTCTTAAAGCCCTACGAACCTTTTTTTCAGACTTCTTGAATAACGAATTTTCCATAACTTAACTCTGCCTTGCTATACTATTTTTTACCTGTTTTTGCCGCTTTTCCAGCCTTACGACGGACATACTCGTTTTCATAGCGGATACCCTTACCTTTATAGGGCTCAGGTTTACGTTTAGCACGGATATTAGCAGCGAATTCCCCAACTAACTGTTTATTTATCCCCTTCACAGATATTATCGTATTCTTTTCAACACTCACTTGAATATCTGCAGGGATAGGAATCTTCGTAGGATGAGAAACCCCAATAGACAAATCTAAAATAGATCCTTGAACGGAAGCTCTAAAACCAACCCCTATCATTTCCAAACGCTTCTCGAATCCTACACTAACCCCTTGAACCATATTGGAAATTAATGCCCAAAATAAACCTTGCATGCGACTTGGTCTGTCAACCACATGAGGAGCAGGATGAACAAAAACCTCCCTACCTTTTATGTCGATGACTACTTCTGGAGCTAATACTTGTTTTAAAGAGCCCTTAGGACCTTTTACCAAGATTTCATTATTTTGAATGGAGACCTCTACTCCTTGAGGGAGCACAATAGGGTCTCGAGCTTTACGAGACATTCCTTACCGTCCTATAAATTCTTTTATCCTGTTACCAAACTAAACAGAGTAGTTCACCACCAATATTTTTAGCCCGAGCTGTTGACCCGTCCAAAACTCCTTGTGATGTGGAGAGGACGGAAATACCCATATTCCCGAAAACATAAGGAATCTTCGCTGCAGGGACATAAACCCTTCTTGAGGGTTTAGAAACCCGCTTTAGTTGGCGTATCACAGGCTTACGGTCATTAGTATATTGTAAAAAAATACGCATTGTACGCTTACGATGCTCTTCTTTTATCAAATAATGTGCTAAAAATCCGTGTTGTTTCAGAATTTTTACAATCGCTTCACGCATTTTACTGTGTTCTAAATCTACGTACAAATGCTCTGCCTTCAAAGCATTTCGGATCCTTGTTAATAAATCGGCTATAGTATCACTTGTCATGCCCATACTGATCTTATATCTCCCCTATTGAGCCTTCTTAAAGCGCAAACCCATCAACTCTAAAAGAGTGGTGCATTCTACATCTGTTTGTGCTGTAGTTACCCAGGTAATATTCATTCCTTGAGTTCTCTTAACGCGGTCTAAATCCACTTCGGGGAAAATCTGCTGATCGTCCAATCCTAATGAATAGCATCCGCGTCCATCTCCTTTACTTGAGAAACCGCGAAAGTCGCGAATTCTAGGAGAGACAATGTGACAAAAACGATCCATAAAATCGTACATACGTTGGCCACGTAGTGTAACTTTTGCTCCTATGCCTTGTCCTTCACGAAGCTTGAAGCCAGCGATAGAATTTCTAGCCTTTGTGACCAAAGGTTTTTGTCCAGAAATCATAGAAAGTTCGTCTAAATGAGCTTGGAAAAGATTTTTATCTTTAGCAGCTTCTGCAAGACCCATGCTTATTACAATTTTTTTAAGAACAGGGATTTGCATGGTATTGCTATATCCAAACTTTTCTTGGAGGGTCTTTCGGATCTCTTCGGTATATAGTTTTTTTAACCTGCTCATATTAACCTTTTCTCTCTTTCACAGAACGATATAGTTTAGAGGTGCCATCAGAAGACTTATTCCACAACTCTCGTCCATTCTCAGTAACTTTGACAGAAAGTTTTGCTGGAGCTCCATCTATACTTAAACGAACGTTAGAAATATGTATCGGAGCTTCAATATTAATCCTTTTACCTTTTGGATTTTCTTGACTACGCTTGATATTTTTCGTACGAACGTTGACTCCTTCAACGACCACTTTATTTTTTTCTCTGAGACAAGATAAAACTTTACCTTGTTTGCCTTTGTCGTTCCCGGCTAGCACATAAACAGTGTCGCCAACACAAACACTACGTCTTTTCATATCTTTTCTTATCCTTAAATCACCTCAGGAGCCAAAGAACTAATTTTCACAAAGCCACGATCGCGAATTTCTCGAGCTATCGGACCAAAAATTCGTGTTCCTTTGGGATTCCCTTTTTCATCGATAATTACGCAACTATTAGTATCGAATTTCAAAGAAGAACCATCTTTTCTAAGAATATTGCGGCGTGTTCTCACTATTACAGCTTTAACCACATCACCCTTTTTCACAGAGCTATCAGGCTCAACATCTCTAACAGAACATACAATGACATCACCCACTGTAGCGTAACGTCTTCGAGAACCGCCTAAAACTTTAAAACACTTTACTCTTTTAGCCCCAGTATTATCGGCAACTTTTAACTGACTTTCTTGCTGAATCATAACTGCATCCACCCAATGTTGCTAATCTACCAAACTAACTTACACGCTCAACAACACGCCATCTTTTCAACTTAGACAGAGGTCGTGTTTCTTGAATTTTAACTTTATCGCCTTCAGAAACACCTAGACCATCATGAGCATAAAACTTCCTAGAGTCTCTAACAACTTTGGCATACTGAGGATGAGAATATATCCTTTCAACTCGAACAACTACGGTTTTATCCATTTTTGACGAGACAACAACACCAATCTTGGTTTTTCTAAGGCCTCTTACTTCACTAGCCATCGACTTTTCCTTCTTTTTCTTGTTTGACCGTCATAGATCGAGCTATGGTTTTCTTATACATAGAGAACAAGTGCGTCTTCACTGCTTTATTTTGCAAAGCGGCCTCGGCTCTTAAAGAAAAAAGAGCTTTCTTATTTTCATGGATAAACGCGTCTAACTCAACTAGACTTTTTTGTCTAAGCTCAGCTAATAATTTCTTTTTTACTGACATATGAACTTATACCCTTTCAACCCGCTTAACAAAACGTGTTCTTATTCCCAATTTCGCTGCAGCTCTTCTTAAAGCGTCTTGAGCATCTTCTCTTGAGACATTAGCCACTTCAAAAAGAATTCTCCCTGGGCGAACTACGGCTACCCAATGATCAGGAGCCCCTTTACCTTTACCCATACGAGTTTCTGCAGGCTTTTTAGTTACGCTTTTATCGGGGAAAATACGAATCCAAACTTTTCCCCTACGTTTTAAATATCTATTGATAGCAATCCTGCAAGCTTCTATTTGCCGACTAGTTACCCATCCTCTTTCCAAGGTCTGCATTCCAAATTCGCCAAAATCAACAAAAGTAGCCCCCTTGCTTAGGCCTGCAAATTGACCTTTTTGCTGTTTGCGAAATTTTGTTCGTTTAGGCATCAACATAATAATTCACACTCTCTTATTTACAGCTACTGTACAACGGGAGCAGCAGTGCCAACATTGGAACTAGCTGTAGAGGCTTTTTCCCCAAGATTAATCCAAACTTTTACGCCGATAATTCCGTAAGTAGTTGCTGCAGATGCTGCGGCGTAATCAATATCAGCTCTCAACGTATGTAGAGGAACACGACCGTTTTTATACCATTCGGAACGAGCGATTTCAGCTCCTGCTAATCTTCCAGAAACCTGGATTTTCACACCTACAGCTCCTGCGTCCATAACAGACTGCATAGCTTTTTTCATGGCCCGTCTAAAAGAAACACGGCGTTCAATTTGTCTAGCAATATTGTCTGCAACTAATTTTGCATTTAATTCGGGGCGTTTAATTTCTGCGATTTCTACCCAAACTTCTTTACCAGTAAGCTTTCTTAGCTCTTCTTTTAAAAGATCTACCTCAGCGCCTTTTTTCCCGATAACTAGTCCTGGACGAGCTGTCTGGATTGTAACTTCAATCTTACCGCTCATACGTCTCACAACAAAGCCCGCAGCCCCTTGACAAGAAGGTTTTTTTCTTAAGAATTCTCGAATTTTCACATCTTCAATAAGAAATTTACCAAATTCTTGCTTGTTTCCGTACCAAAGGGAGCGCCATTTCTTGGTAACACCTGTACGAAAACCGATTGGACATCCTTTCTGACCCATAATTTCTCCTACCGCTCCTTCTCACCAACAATAACAGTTAAGTGGCTAGTGCGTTTTAAAATTGGGGATCGTCCTCCCCGACTTTTTGATTTAGCTCGCTTATATACAGGGCCTGCATCCACTCTGACTTCGATAACGTTTAGTTTCTCACGTTTTACATTGTCATGAAGCTCAGCATTAGCTACAGCGCTATCTAAGACTTTTTTTAGACATCTTCCAGCTTTCAACTGAGAAAAACTCAACTGTTGCTGAGCTTCCGTAACACTTAGATTTCTCATAAGCCCAGCAGCTAGTCGGGCCTTGCGAGGCTGAACCCGTATGTAGCGGGCGGTCGCTTTAAACATGACTTGTCTCCTTTAGACTTACCCTTTCTTCACGGGATGACTTTTAAATATTCTTGTTGGTGAAAATTCTCCCAACTTGTGTCCTACCATAGTTTCCGAAACAAACACTGTTAGAAACTTTTTCCCGTTATGAACTTCAAATGTATGGCCTATCATTTCAGGGGTAATCATAGAACGACGAGACCAGGTTTTAATTGGAGTTTTTTTCTCCAATAAGTTCATAGCACGTACTTTTTTTATCAGACTGTGATCAACAAAAGGACCCTTTCTTAACGATCTACTCATAATCCCTATTTCCTACGATCTTTAACTATCCACTTATTGCTTTTACGCTTATCACGAGTTTTTAATCCTTTCGTGACTTTACCCCAAGGAGTACGAGGAATATAACCGTTATGACGGCCTTCACCACCTCCGTGAGGGTGATCAACAGGGTTCATAGCAGTACCACGAACGGTTGGGCGAATGCCTTTCCAACGTTTTCTTCCTGCTTTACCATCAACACATAAATTGTGATCTGAATTAGAAACTTCGCCGATAGTCGCTCGACAACCTTCATTTAACATGCGAAATTCGCCTGAAGGCATTTTTAATGTAACATATCCTGGAGTTTTAGCAATCACCTGAGCAGCTAAACCTGCGGATCTTACTAATTTCCCTCCAGAATGGGGTCTCATCTCAATATTATGAACAGTTGACCCTAAAGGCATACTTTTTAAAGTCATACAACAACCCAATTTGAAAGGGCTGCCTTCTCCTGAGATCACTTGATCTCCTCTTTTTATGCCTTTTGGAGCAAGTATGTAACGTTTTTCTCCATCGGCATAACTCAATAAAGCGATGTAAGCGGAACGATTTGGATCGTACTCAACAGAAACTACTTTAGCTTCGATACCATCTTTATTGCGCTTAAAGTCGATCACTCGATACAGGCGCTTAGCTCCTCCACCGCGATGACGGCAGGAAATGTGACCTAAATTATCACGACCACCGGAACTCTTTTTGAAAAATGATAGTTTTTTATTTGGTCGAACGCTTTTTCTCGTTTTCTTTCCTGACAACTCTCCCTGTGTGGTCAGCTCATCAAAAGCCGGAAGAACCAACTGTCTAGTTCCTGGAGTTACTGGCTTAAACTTTTTAAACATGTTTTTCTTCCCTCTAATAGATTACCCGATAGAATGGCCTTCATAGAAAGTCACAACTGCCTTCTTAAATCCAGCAGTCTTTCCTTTTCGCTTTCCGCGAAACATTCGGGCTGGCTGGGGCTTCACACATATCGTGTTTACACTTTTAACTTTTACTTTTTTATCCGCATAAATAGATTCTAAAGCTTGAGCAATTAAAGGCTTAGTAGCGTTGCTATCCACGATAAATGTATACTTTGGATGCTTACAGTAACTACCTTTCTTTTTGCCCTCACCATTCCCAAGACTCAAACCTTCTAGTGTTTTAGCCTTCTCGGTTACATAATGCCGTTTGATTACATCATAAGGATCTTTCATGTCCTAAAATTCCCTTTTAATCTTTCATTGCAGAAATAAGATGCCCGGAGAGTCTATTAAGAGCCTTTTCGGAAATCACTATATTGCGGGCAGAGACTAGGTCATATCCATTGATATTCATTCCATACGTAAAACCGCGCACAGCAGGCAGATTACGCAAGCTTAGTCTTAAACTTTCGTTATTTTGAGCATGCTCTAAATCATCGATGAAAAGCACCCCGCGACATTCCACATTACAGGATTTTAAAAATCTCAAAGCTTCTTTTGTCTTTGGAGAAGTTAAACTGTTCGTGAATACACTGTCATCAGCTACAATCAAATGATTCGTTTGAATCTTTTGAGATAACAACAAACGAATTGCTGCTCTTTTCTCTTTTTTATTAATACGAACGTGTTGATCAAATTTAGGCTTAGGGCCAAAAACGATACCCCCTCCTCGAAACTGAGGAGCTGCTAAACACCCTTGACGAGCATTTCCTGTACCTTTTTGTCTAAAAGGCTTTTTAGTAGAATGGCTTACTTCTGAACGATTTCTCGTACATGCGGACCACTGTCTCTTATTGGCGCGGATGGCCACAAGATAGTCCTTCACTAATTGAAGTCCACTTCCTTCCTGAGCAAAAAAGGCATCTGGTAATTCCACCTCTCCTGCCTTATTCCCAAAAAAATCAAACTTTGATAATAAAACCATTAGGACCTCTTCTGCATTACCCTTTTGCTCTGGAAGAACGTCTGACGACAACAACAGAACCTCTAGGACCAGGAATTGCTCCCTTCACTAGCAAAACTTTTTTCTCTAAATCTATTTTTATTACTTCTAAATTCTTAACAGTTACGTTCACAGTACCCATATGGCTAGGACGTTTACTTCCTGGGAAGCATCGTCCAGGAGTCGACCGCATTCCTATAGAACCGGCATGACGATGGAATCCTGAGCCGTGACTTTGAGGGCCTCCACGGAATCCAAATCTTTTCATGACCCCTTGAAATCCTTTACCTTTAGAAACACCGCTAACGTCTATGGAAGAAACACTTTCAAAGACTTCCAAACCGAACTCGCTTCCTAGAGAAACTTCATTTACGGCTTCTTCTGAAAGGCGAACTTCCTTTAACTCACGAAAAACACGAGAACCGGACTTTTTAAAATGTCCGATACTGGGTTTATTCACACGTTTGTGCAATGTTTTTTCTGGAACATTGATTTCATTGGCGCCCATTTGAATAGCGTTGTAACCATCTGTTGAATCAACTTTTATCTGAGTAACAACATTGGAACTCATGCTAATTACTGAACACGCAACTAGATTTCCATCTTTGTCAAAGACATGAATCATGCCTTCCTTTTTTCCCATTAAGCTAAGCTGAGATTGCATATATAATTACCCACTAATACAATGGCTGTCCGCGCTCAAGCGAGGGCAACCAGGCAAATCGTGATAGCATTTTTGTTCGTAGAATTCCCTAAAAAGAAAAGGAGCCTTTTCCTTAAGAAAATAAAGGGACAGGTTATCAGAGGGAGAAGATTTTTACAATAAGAAAAAACGGGAATGCCTTAATGAGAGAAAGATAAAAAGTTCTTATAAAATCTTAGTTCGCTAATAAATAAATCGCTTCTAGGTTTTCTAGAAGCGATTTACAATATTGGCGAAATTGACAAATCTTTTTCTTATGAATGAGCCCATGCGCTGTACAGACCGATACCGCTAGAAATGACAACAGCTCCTGATGTCACAGCCAATCGAACTGAAGCAGTGGTTGGGAAAGGAATTAATTTGACAACATCTGCTATCAATTCAAATGCTTTTTCTAAAATCGCTAATATAGTTTTTTTAACAACTGCAAGATGTGACTCTCTTAATTCTTGAGATACTTGATTATACACATCGACCGTCAAAGTTTCGGCGATTCTAGCATCTTCTAATCCTGCAGAAGCACGTTGATAGGCGCGGTTTTCATACATTAAGGAAGCAGCTCCTCCGATCACACTGGCAGCGTGGTTAGCTGTCATCATGTAGGTTACAGCATCGCCAAATCCTGTTTTCACATCTTTAGGAAGGAAAGGTTTGTGTGCGAGTTTGTTTGCTAACAGAACCGGACGGCATACCCCGAATGTTCCAATATATGTAGCTGCACCGACTGCAGAACAACCCTCTTTAATTGCGGCTAATGCGTGATCGCCCTTAGTCAGGTAGATTTTGTTATAAGGCAGCCCTTTCTCGGCGTTGCCAAGATCGTAGTGAGATTCTGGAGTGAAGCATTTCTTGATGTGTGCGAAGCAATTCTTTGAAGAGCTAATGCAACCGGGGATGGCGCCGTTAAAGACGTTACTTAAAGCCACAACAGATCTTGCTGTACCTAAAGTTCCGGCCACATTTCTAGCTGTCTCAAGAGAGGCTCCTGTATTTCCTGAACTTTCAATAACGCCACAACTAAACTCAGAAACTGATTTAGCGAATTTAAAGGCTTTATCTAAATTTTTAGTACTACCGACAAAACGCGCTAAATGATTATCTCTTCGAGTACAAAACATCTTCACGCAATTGCCAGCTACACCTCTGCGAGTTTTTTGCATTGCTGTTTGTATAAACACGTTTCGGCCTCCCATAGCCAGGGCAGCCACTTGTGGTGTTACAGATGCCATATTCACCTCCCTAAAATTAAAAGGTTTTTTTAGCAGAATAAAGATTTTAAGCCCCAATTATAACACAAAAGCCAATTAATAAAGTGAATTATATTGACTAAAATCGAAATTAAGACATTAAGTTAAGCGATAATTTTAATTTATGCCCGGAGTGGCCATTCAAAAAACTTTTTGAATCCATTACTCCCTTGCCTTCGGGTTGGATTTCTTTTAGGCAAATGGCCCCTTCAGCACACGCAACAAGAAGCTCTTGTTGATCTGACAAGAGAATGTCTCCAGGATGGCCATAAACCCCCTGACTAGAAGAGAGAGAGGCTTTACGAATAACCAAGCGCCTTGCTGGTTTACCTTGATAAGAATAGAGTGTCCAAGCTCCAGGAGCTGGAGTGACCCCCCGTATTTGAGCATACACCTTCTCTGCAGGATGATCCCAAAGAATAAACCCTTCTTCTTTGGATAGTTTTGGAGCTATAGAGGCTTTGGATGCCTCTTGTGGTGTATGAGTGATGGTTCCATCAGAGATTTGTTGTAAAGTTTTTATTAAGATTTCTCCGCCTTGGCTAGCCAAAGCTTCGGCAAGTTCTCCTGCTGTCATATCCGGCCCTACTGGGACAAAGGACACGTTGGCAATATCTCCGGTATCCATACCTGCATCCATACGAATGACGGTATTTCCTGACTGTACGACCCCGTCCATAATACAACGTTGTATAGGAGCTGCCCCACGGTAAGCTGGTAATAGGCCTGCGTGCAAATTATAACAGCCATATTTTGGAATATCCAAAACCATTTGCTTTAAAATCGCTCCGTAAGCAACCACAATAAAAACATCCGCCTCAAAATCTCGTAATTGTTCGACAAATTGTGGATCGGAAACTTTTTCTGGTTGCAAAAGAGGGATATTCTTGGATAAAGCTAATGTTTTAACAGGAGAAGGAATAAGTTGTGACGAACGTTTTTGTGGTTTATCTACACGAGTAACGACAGCGACAACATTGACTTCATGATGTAATAAATCTGCTAAAACTGTGGCAGCAAATTGTGGCGTGCCGAAATAAACAATCTTAAGACTCAACCAGAGCTCCTTCTTTATCTACGCTCTCCTCTTGGAAAGCCTCTTTAGCAGCTCCACGCTCAATTCCACGCTTACTTGGATTCCGACAAAAATGAATAAAATTTTGGACTTCAGGAATATGGCCGTATTCTTCTTGAGCTTCTAATAAAGCTTCAAAGAAGCCGTCTTCAGAACGATAGACTTTCTTAAACACCTTGATCAAAGCCAAACGTATTTCAAAGCCTACCTGTCGTCTCTGTAAACCAACTTTATTGATTCCGCCTAACTGGTAGGGGTTCCCTGTGCCTATAGTATATGGAGGAACATCTCTTCGCACGCCACTTAAAGCTCCGACCATAGCGTGTGCACCAATACGAACAAACTGATGGACACCGACCATACCGCCAATAATGGCATAATCTTCTACTACAACGTGGCCCGCCAACTGTGCATGATTACTTAAGACCACATGATTGCCAATTGTACAGTTATGAGCTACATGAGCCCAGGGCATGATAAGACAATTATTTCCTATAGAAACTGTGGTTCCTTCAAATGTAGAAGAGGTAATAATAGCGAATTCGCGAATCTCACAATTTTCCCCTATAGTAACATAGGTCTTTTCACCCTGATATTTTAAATCCTGAGGTTTGTTACCGATCATAGCGGACGGCCAAATCGTTGTACCTCTGCCTATCGTTGTGTATCCATCAATATACGCATAGGATTTAACAACTACATCATCACAAAGGGTCACCGTAGATTTAATAACAACATACGGCTCAATAACAACATTCCTTCCGATTTTAGCCCCGGGTTCGATAATTGCTGTTGGGTGAATGTTCGTCATACGTCTCCGTTAATCTAAAGATTTCTTGTCTACAAGAGCAAAGCTTAGTTCTCCCTCAGCCGCAACCTGGGAACCCACACAAGCCCGAGCCGAAGCTTTCCCTCCCTTCGACGAAATCAATGAAAATTCAGCGCTCAATGTAAGAATGTCGCCGGGCTTAACTGCCTGGCGAAACTTTGCTTTGTGTATCCCCAAAAACAAAGCCAGTCGTTTATTTCTGTCATTTTCTAAAACTAAGCCCAGCAAAACTCCGGCTGCTTGCGCTAAAGATTCTAATATTAACACTCCAGGCATGATAGGTGCTTCGGGGAAATGCCCTACAAAAAAAGGCTCGTTTATTGTTACATTTTTTTGTGCAACAATGGACCGTCTCTCTAAATCATAAGACAACACCTTATCCACAAGCAAAAAAGGATAACGATGCGGGAGTAAGTTTAATAATTCTCGTAATTTAATTACAGGCGACTCTTTCATTTAGCACTCGTTTCTTAGGGTTGTAACACTTCTAAAATCTTTCTACCCAAAGCAATGTTTGAAGAATGTCCCGACCCCACAGCCACAATATGAGCAACAAAAGGTCTGCCTACCAAAGATAGATCACCTATTAAATCCAAAATTTTATGCCTTACGGGCTCATCTGGAAACCGTAGCTGGCCGAGACTAATAACACCATCATCTTTAAACACTACAGCATTTTCTAGACATCCGCCTCCAATCAACCCTCTTTCCATTAAAAAACATAGCTCATTGTATAGAGCAAATGTTCTACAAGGAGCTATTTCCTTACGAAAAGATTCTTCCGTTATAACGAAAGAACGGTACTGCGTCCCTATGGTAGGACTTTGAGGATAATGTAGAGTGTAAGAAATCTTCAGCTCATCACAAGGAAATGCGGCAAGAAAAGTATCTTGCGCTTGATAGTAGACAGGCTGTGATAGCCTAGCAATGGAGACCTTATCATTCTGCGTACAAACCCCAGCATCATGGATTAACTGCATAAAAACATGAGAACTTCCATCCCCGATGGGGATTTCTTCTTCATCACAACGGACGATCACATTATCAATATTACTCGAACGCAAAGCAGCCATGAGATGTTCAACAGTAGCAATAATCGAATCTCCTGAAGACAGGGTAGTACTGCGGCCTGTATTACATACATGAGGAAGTAATGCGGGGATATGTTCCCCTAAAAGATCGGAACGGCAAAAGACTATTCCGGTGTTTTCTTTAGCAGGTTCTAAAGTTATAGTCGCGGACTTTCCAAAGTGAATTCCCACACCTGAATAACGTACTTCGCGCCTTAACGTTCTTTGAGCTCGTTCTAACATGCAAAAACCTGACAAAGAGTGTTCGTATATTATCCTTTTTCTTTTTTAGCAAGCAAGCGATATCCGAAATAACATCCGATGCATCCTATAGACAACAAGGATAGCAAAATCATAGGAAGATCTCCCCATAATGCGTACAAAGTAGAATAATTTTGCAGAGGAAGAGCGACTTGTAACACGCCTGGGGAGGCTTTTCTAGAACAGGTTTCATAAGGCAACATTTTTATGATCCTTCCCAAGGCGTCTGCGGCAACAGTGACTCCGGTATGACAAGAACGAACACAAGGCATGCCCAATTCTTGATTTCGCAAAATTCCATGATAAAAGTGTACTTGTGGAAGTCTTGATGAAGGATACCAGCCATCATTAGTTAAGTTGACGAGAAGCTTCGCCCCTTCATTCTTATAGTTACGTAATAAGGATCCGAAAGTCTCCTCATAACAAATAGAAACTCCGATTTTAGGCAAGTGATTGATCTCAATGACTCCGGAACGTGTTCCGGGGAGACGCTGACAGGATAATGCGTATTCGGGGAAATATTTCTTACATACTGCCCAGCCGAGTTTGCCCCCGGGGATATATTCTCCTCCGGGCACTAAGACACGTTTATCATATCCGATGAGCTCGCCATGTTGAGAGATACATTCTGCTGCGTTGTACAGGTGTAGTTGAGATTCTCGTTCTTCCCAACGTTCTAATCCCATAAGAATCGGGCAATCAAAATGGTTTGAAAGGGCCTGCATCCAATCTATATTTGTGAGTAGTCCATCTTGATATTTAAAGTGTGTCAAAAGAGAGAGTATGATTTCACTCTCATGGTAAGGATAAATTTTTCTATCTCTTCCGAAAGGGACGGCTACCTCAGGGAAAATAAGAAGATCCACGGGTTTTCGTACAACGGAAGAAAGACTAATTAATCTTCGCCACGCCATAGCTGGCGAGCCTGACCACGCCCCTTCCAAAAGAGTTGATGAGGCAGGTTGTACAACAGCAACGTGTAGATTTTCTTCATTTGAAAAAGTAGATTTGAGGTATTCGTAATGTAGTCCGCCGAACACATACGGCAGGAGTAAACATCCGGACCATGCAAATCGAGCAAACGGCTTTTTCAATAACACTTGATAGAAACTGATTCCGGTAGCGACTACAAAGAAACTTTCTCCCGACCAACCAAAAAACCCACCAAACTGTCGTCCGTAAGCGCTAGCAGTCATTGGCCAGCCTAGGTAGTCCAGAGACATTCCTGAGCAAAAATAGTAGAATCGTACCATTTCGATGGCAATCCACAAGCCTGGTAAACACCAGAGAATTTTGCCATGGTTTTTACGTACCGCATAGAGTAATAGAGAAGAAAAGGCGGTGAACAGTAGGGCGAGTAAGCTAGTTAGTACCCCCCAAACGATGTAAATAAATTTCCCTACATATACATCGGAAAGCATCCAAGAAAAATGCACTCCATGTATGGTGGCAGACCAAAGAAATAATAGAAATGTTAGATATTTCCAAGAAAGATAGGGTGGTTTTTGTGGCTCTAAGCTATACCACAAAAGTCCGTAACCTATAGCACTGCCTAATAAAGAGAAAAACCAGCTCAAATCGGGCTGAGCGAAAGCTATGAGAATCCAGGAACAAAAAAAACTAAGAATTCTGAACAAAACGTTCCTATTTATTCATATTCAACCGAGCTTGTCTACGCTGATCCGCTTCATCATAGCGACGTTTTTCTTCGGGGGTTTCGGGAACAACCTGATGAACAGGAGTCGGGGCGTTATTCTGATCCACAGAAACAAAAGTAAAATAGGCAGAAGTAATATGCCGTCTCTCTTGTTTATAGATATTTTCTGCCCATACTTTAACCCCAACTTCTAACGAAGTTTTCCACGTACGATTAACAGCGGCCTTACAAATTAGATTCTCTCCCATATATGCAGGAGCATAGAAACACAGGGCATCAACAAAAGCTGTGACGCAAATTCTTTCGGCATGTCTTTCAGCAACTACAAGGGCTAAACGATCTAACAAGCTCATTAACAAACCACCGAATACAGTGTTGTTTGCATTAAGATCGTTCGGGAAAATTTTATAGATATGACCGTCTATACAACTAAAAGATACGGGCTTTTTCTTAAGCATTAAAAAATCCCCTAGGGAGAGACAACGCTCTCTACTTTTTGCTGAATAGTATCTTGAGGTCTAAAGAAAATCAAGAGATTACTTAAAGAGTGATTTGTATTTTTTTACTAGAGGGAAGTTCAAAGATTTCAAATCAACTTCTATAAAATAAAAGTGTTTTACAAGCCAATAAATGGGTTATTGACTTGCGTAAAACCTATGCCTTTTTGTCTATGTTTGATCTCATGTCTTATAGAAAAGAGTAAATCGGGATCGAAATCCATTTTAGATGCCCACTGCAAATAGGAGAGGGGGATTTCGGAGAAACAACGTCCTTTATGTTTTCCTAAAGGCATATATTTCATCTTTATCGGTTTTGATAGCATTTGCTTTAGTTGTTCTATCGTCCGGAAGCGCTTACAGAAATGTTTGAAAATGCTGATATTGATCTCAACATCTTTCATAGCGCGATGGTTACCGTCATAGGGAACATTGAAGTGTACAGCTAGGGCTTCCAAAGAATTATTCGGGCTATCTCCGTATTCTTTCGCCAATCGTAAGGTGTCGATGATGTAGTACTTAGATAAGAAGGTCTCCCCTATCCTTTCTGCTTCTTGACTCAATACCTGGAGATCGAATCCTACGCTATGGCCTACGATATAGTCTCCTTCTTTCAAAAAAGATTTAATCTTTGGAAATACTTCCGCAATCCTAGGCTGATCTTTTAACATCGCGTCGGAAATATGATGTATTCTCTGTGATTCGGCGGAAATGACACGGTCGGGATTGATTAATGTCTCCATAGAATCAATCACGCTATCAAAAGTGAAACGTATCGCAGCAAATTCAATAATACGATCTTTCTTTACATCCAACCCAGTCATCTCACAATCTAGGCAAACAAAAACTGTATCTTTTAGTAAAGTCATGATCCTATTTTATTCCTTCAGCAATTTTAACAATATGGAGGGTGGGGCATCTATGCTAACTTCTCTTTGCACAGTGGTTAGCGGTTGAATCTGCACCTGTATCATCTCTCGAAATTGCGGCAATGTTATGCGTTCTGGCCATTCCACGCATAGAATATCATCCTCGTCAGCATCTTGAAAAAAATCTGTTTGATTTCCCTTAATGGCATCTATCCGATAAAAATCATAATGGCAGATTCTTCGTGGTTCATTACCATACACATGCAAAAGAGAAAATGAGGGGCTAGCAACTTCTTGAGCTAAAGCGTCTCCTAAATACCCTTGTACAACACCGCGCACAAATTCCGTTTTCCCTGAACCATAATCACCGAACAATAACAAAACAACTCCTTGAGGAAGGATTTTGCCAAGTTCGGCACCTATATCTATAGTTTCTTGAGAAGAATTAGTTACTCTTCTGTATCTACCCATTGACTAATATACACATGAAAGGCTGTATCATCGGCCAAGCTTTCGATAAACTCAGCAATTTTGTCTTCCACGAGAGCATCTTGTAGTAAAGATAAGAAAGTACCTTCCAATTGAAACTTGTTTTGATTTTGTACTTCTTCCAAAGTCATTGGGCGCAAGTATGAAGAGGTGAAGTCTTCTATAAGTGCTGGTAGACTGTGGAAAAGCTTTCCCGTGATAGCAGAAGCAAAAACAGTTTTAACAATTGGCTCTTTAGGAGGAGCTATATACTCTTTGATCATATTCGGGTCATCGGACACAAGGAACCGCTTTACGCGCACACCGCTTTGACGCTCTGTATTTTGAGGACAGGATGACAGCCAATCGTAAATAGCATCTTGAGGATCAGCATACACATTGTCGGCAAATACTTTCCCAGTGAAAGGACATATATAGATTCTTTTTGTCTGTTCGTTCACTTCTGGTTTCCCAGAGCAAATTTGTATCTCTGTTTCGCGCCAAACCTTTTTATCTTCCTCGAGAATTCGAATGGCATCTTCTGGAGTTTTAAAAATTATTTTGTCGCGGACAAAAACCACAGGATTTATATTTAAAGCTTGTTCTAGATAAAATAGATACGTAGCCAACAATTCTGGTGCTTTTTGTTTTCCCAAAAACTGGAGAAGTTTCTGCTTGATACTTCCAGAAATATTCATGCTCATCCCTTTTTCAGCTAATGAAGCAAATTAAAAGTTTTCCTGGTTTACTGAAGAAATTTTATTTTCTAAAGCAATAAACTCAAGAATAGTTTAGCACTGTTTCACATTAAATCAATCATACTAGCATAACACGAGAATTATGTTGAACATAAAGCTATTAGCCATTGCGAGAATTAAAAAGGTAAATTGATTATTCGCAATAAAGTGAAGAGTCGTGTTACTGAATGCTACTTTTAAGACTATGGCTGGAGTATTTTATTCAACGTAGCGCAAGGAAATTCGAGAAACCCCAGAAAAACATTGGGAAATCATTGTGATTATTTAGAATTTTAAAGCTATGACGTCAATATTCTCCAGTTAAATACCCACATCATAGCTTTTCTATTATTGTAACATGTTAATCAAAGTTATTAAATATCCAAAGAACTGTGGATTTTTGTTCTCTGTCAACACACCTGAGAGGATCTACTGTGTCCGCCCTGGAACCTTTATTTGCCATCACGCCAGCATCTAAAGTCGATAAACAGTGTCCCAAACATAAAACTGGAAATAGGCTCTGCACTTAATCTTCCACTCTAAATGTTTTATTGAGCATACTCAAAGCTTCCTGAAGTTTTGGATGTTCGTGTGCATTTTCCTTCAAGAAAAGTTTGATCTCTTCTAGATTTTTGAAAAATTGTTTCATGTTCTCAGAAGTTTCGTATTGTTCTGTTTCCATAACATTCCTTGAAAATTTTTAACCTTCAAACTGTCTCTAACAGACTCTCAAAGCATTTCAAATCAAATGATTAAAAACAATTAGAAGATCTTAATCCCTAGGCACACCCTGAATGGGGATGTTTGCGGGTTCTTTTGATACGCATATTTTTCATTGGCATAGTCCAACACCCTCTATGGATCCTCCTAGAGCATCTCGGCAATCGATAGGCAATGTCTCTCTTTCCTTTTGAACAAGTTTCTGAATTGTGTTTTTTTTGACCTATGTCTACAATCTGCCTTCATGCAGCTATGGCGGAACCGGTAGACGCGCTAGATTCAGGTTCTAGTGAGCTTAGGCTCATGGAAGTTCAAGTCTTCTTAGCTGCACATAGAATGCAAAACGAATACCCTGAACTTATTGGAGAATTATGGTCAAAGTTGTATCTGCGGAAAATTTCAATTCTTTCATCGCCTCGGGCCTAGTGCTTATAGACTTTTTTGCTGAATGGTGTGGTCCTTGCAAAATGCTCGCCCCCGTATTAGAAAGTCTTGCAACGGAGGTACCTTCGGTACTCATTGGGAAAGTAAATATTGACGACAGTCCTGCTCCAGCAGAACAATATGGAGTTTCTTCAATCCCAACTTTGATTTTGTTCAAAGATGGCAAAGAAGTAGACCGTACGGTTGGATTGAAAGATAAGGATGCATTAATTAAATTGATTAATCAGCACGCTTAATTCCCAGTACGGATACACGTACTTTGATTATTTTGTCGAACTGCTTCAAAGAGTACTACACCCACGGTGGTTGCCAAATTTAAAGACCTGATTCCAGGTTGCATAGGCAGGTAATACGTGTGGTTGTAGTATTTTTTTAACACTTCTTCTGGCAAACCTTTGGATTCAGAGCCGAATACGTACACACCATCCATAGGAAGAGCCACGTCCCCGTAGTATTGGGCGCCTTTGGTCGAAAGACAGAAAATCTTATCTTCATCGACCCCGAATAGCACTTCATCTAAAGAGTCCACAACGGACAGATTTACCTTATCCCAGTAGTCCATCCCCGCGCGTTTAACAAATTTATCTAATAAAGAAAACCCTAGGGGCCTCACTAAAATCAATTCAGCACCTAGAGCTATACACGTCCTTCCTATATTCCCCGTGTTTTGGGGAATATCAGGATGATAAAGAACTACCTTCATGAAGCTGTGTTTTTGTCCTCTGTGTCTGGTAATGCTACAGTATCTTCTGTAGTTTCAATTAAATTAATTTCGAAAATTAACAAAGAGTTTGGAGGCAATTGACCAGAAGTTCCGTAAGCCAGGTCGGGATGAATGTAGAGAATGCGAGTTTCGCCTTCTTTCATTCCCTGCATACCTAAAGAAAATCCTGGTATGGTTTGTGCTAAAGGAAGAAGAATCGGCTCTTTATTAGCTTCAGAGCTACTGAAGACTTGACCATTGATAAAACTTCCTTTGTAGTGAAGGAGTGCTGAAGGTTTCCCTGATATTGCTTTCCCCGTTCCTTCTTTTACGATACGGTACTGTAATTTATCAGCTTGTACTTCTACGACACCTGCATTCTTCTTATTTTCTTGTAAGAATTTTTCGGCTAGGGAGAGGTTTTCTTTTGCTTTTTTCTCGAAAACCAATTGTTGTATTTCTGCCATTTTCTCCTCATATTCGGATTCAGTTAAAGGTGCGCTTTTGCATTCTAATTCAGCCTGCAGTCCTTTAGCAACTTCCGCGATATCCATGACGATATCCTCGGATTTGTGTAATTGTCGTGCTAACAAATGACCAAAAGTACGCGATATCTGTTGATTTACAGAAAGTTGTGAATCACTGGCAGTGCTTTCCTCCCCAACTTGTGTTTTCGTGTTCTCATTGTGAGAACTCTGATCACAGGCAGCAATGGAAAAGGACACAACCATTGTTATTATAATTAAATACCATTGTTTTTTCATATTTTCTCTCCTATGGTTGTAGCCTAGACACTCACATGGTATGGCGCCATGCACCTAAAATAGGTATAAAATTATTTAAGAAGTTACCTTAATACTTAGCTCTTTTAATTGGGAAGTCATAATTTCCGCAGGAGCATCCATCATTAAATCCGCGGCTTTCTGAGTTTTTGGGAAAGCTATGACTTCTCTAATACCTTCTGCCCCCGTCAATACCATCATAATACGATCTAAACCTAAAGCAATTCCTAAATGTGGCGGCGTCCCAAAACTTAGGGCATCGATAAAGAAGTCGAACTTTTCTTTTATACTCTCTGGTGATAACTCTAAAATAGAAAATATTTTATTTTGCAAATCTGCGTTATGAATACGTTGTGACCCTGAAGCGATTTCGTATCCGTTAAGAACTAAGTCATAACTGGAAGATCGTACCGATAAAGGATCTTTATCCAATAAAGGAATATCCTCATCTAAGGGTGAGGTGAATGGATGATGCTCTGAGCATATTTTCCCATCTTCTTTAGCAAATAAAGGAAAATCTGTAATCCAAACAAAGTTGTATTGCGCTTCATTGTAGAAGTTGCGCTCTTTAGCTATCAATCTACGCAAATGATCTAAAGATTGATTGGCCACATCTTCTGGAGCTGCTATCAACAGTAGGATATCATTATTTTGAGCTCCGAAATCAGCAAACATGGCTTGGAACACAGCTTCAGAAGCAAATTTCGCTACATTAGAAGCGATGCCACTCTCTTGTTTTTTAATCCAAACCAACCCCATAGCACCGTAACGCTTAACAAATTCTGTATAAACATCCAGCTGCTTACGAGACATATCCGCTCCGCCAGGCACACAAAAACCTTTTATTGTGCCTCCTTGAGCAAGCTGATCTAAAAATATGGAGAATGAAAACTCTTTGGCATGTTCCCGACAATCATGAAGCTGCAAACCAAATCGAAGATCTGGTTTATCTGTACCGTATAAATCTTTAGCTTCTTGATAGGTCATTCTCGGCAAGGGAAGATCTATTTTAATCCCTTGAACAGCAAACATCTCTACTACTAACTGTTCAATGATAGGGAAAAGATCATTGGGGGTACCGAAACTCATTTCAATATCAATCTGAGCAAATTCAGGCTGACGGTCGGCTCGAAGATCTTCATCTCTAAAACACGTGGCTATTTGGAAATACCGGTCGAGCCCTCCCACCATAAGAATTTGTTTAAACAATTGTGGCGACTGTGGCAAAGCATAAAAACTTCCCGGATATATTCTAGAAGGGACAAGATAATCCCGAGCTCCTTCGGGAGTAGATTTACCTAAAATTGGCGTAACTACCTCGGTAAAACCCTGTTTATCCATATACTGACGACAAGCCATCATCACTTTATGACGATGGACCAATCGATCTAAAATTTGACCTCTACGCATATCAAGATAACGATACTCTAGGCGCAATTCTTCATTAACGTGAATATGATCATCTGATATAGAAAAAGGGAGGTTTTTGGCTTTCGATAAGATATCGACTTTTTCAATATCTACCTCAATCTCCCCTGTGGCTAAGTTCGCATTTTCCATGCCTTCCAAACGTCGGCATACCGTTCCCTCTATGGATAAAACCCACTCCGAACGTACAGAATCCACTAACTGGTGTAATTCAGGTTTTTCGTCCTCACGACACACGATCTGTGTGATTCCAAAACGATCTCGTAAGTCTATAAAAACGACTCCCCCGTGATTACGATAACGATGTACCCATCCAGATAAACGGACACGTTCTCCTACATTGCTTAGGGATAATTCATTACAACGATGTGTTCTGTATTTCATATAGCAACCTTTGCTCTACCTCTTGCTTTGAACCAGAGAACTCTTGGCGCAAAGACATATTCTTCACTGTCAATTGCTCTGAAACCAACTCTCTTTCTCCCACGGGACAGACAAAAGTGGCTTTCTCCGCATCTGCTATTTTTAAAGCATTTTTTAATTTTTTATGCGTCCAATCCACTTCTGTAGGGATTCCTAAACTACGTAAATGCTGTGCCCAAACAAAACAAAAAGAGTCGGCCTGCGACTCCACCGGGATCAAACGCAATTTGTGAGAGGATAGCGGTGTGAAATTCCCTTGCGCCAATAAAGTCTGAATCACCCTCTCTAAACCAATGCCAAAACCACAAGCGGGAGTGGCTGGCCCTCCAGAAGAAGCAATCAGGCCGTCATAGCGCCCTCCTCCTCCCAAAGCATAGGAATGATCTCTACATGTTGTGATCGCTTCAAAAACTAGATCCGTATAGTAATCTAAACCACGCACAAGCCTGGGGTTAATATCATAGGCAATGTTTAAAGCATCTAAAGCAGAAAGAATTTCATCAAAATATTTACGATCATCATCAGAAACATAGTCAAGAATCGGGGGTGCGGATTGGATAATCTCTTGATCTTCTGGCTCTTTGGAATCCAATATCCTCAATAAATTTGTATTAAATCGTTCTTTACTTAGCAAAGATAAAGAACTTAAATGATCAAGGAAGTATTCTCGCAAAATCTTATCGTAGCGTTTGCGTGTAACCTCCCCACCTAAAAAGTTCAATTGCACTTGCATGTGCTGCAAACCCACAGCAGAATAAAAATGCCAAAGTAAAGCAAGGATTTCCGCATCACGGAGAGGATGACGCACCCCTATAGCTTCTACCCCAAACTGATGATGCTGACGGTACCTTCCTGACTGCTGCCTTTCATAACGGAACATAGGCAGAATATAATAAAATTTATTGTCATCACGTTGGTTCATAGAATTATCTATGAACGAGCGCACTATGGGAGCGGTTCCTTCAGGACGCAGTGTCAATGACCGCCCTTTCTTATCCAGAAAGGTATACATTTCTTTTTTTACAATGTCACTTTGTTCCCCGACATGCAAAAACACTTCCGACTTTTCGAAAACAGGCGTACGAATTTCTGAAAACCCGTATAGACCACATACGTCATGAATCACATCCTCGACCCGATGCCATAGAGAAGTGTGTCTCCACATATGTTTCGCATCCGTAATGTAAGGGAATATATCGAACACCCCTTTGGGCAAAGCTACTTTCACCGTATGTCTTTAATTTAATTGAACAACTTTAAGAGTAGAATATCCAAAATTCGGATAAAGAGCAAAATTAAACCCTTCCTATATGAGAGTCAAAAGATTCACCGAATAGAGGTTCTAAGACCTCTTGACGAGGAAACTCATATTCGCCAACATATGTGTGTAATATTTTTTTCCAAATTTTTGTCTCATAAGAACGCACTTCTTTATTGTCTCCAGTGCCAATGGGGGCTAAAAATACACTGATAAATACGACACTCATTCTCTTCATAACGAGACTCTTGGAGCTAAGGCTCTATCTTCCAACGACGAAGATCAAATACGCTAAAGCAAACTTCAATATTATTACATACATCAATCTATACTAAAATAAGTGACTGAAAACTACAATTAATCAATGTTTACAGGTACTACAAGATGTTATTACCTTCTTGTTTTTTCATTGCTCATATGCTAACCTCAGGTCTTCTCTATTCTACTGAAACTATATTAAATATTTAAATATGAGAGCTTATAATGAATATTTGGACCAAATTCTTTCAGCCTCCCAAGCACATTAAAGAACTTGATGATCCAGAATTAGTCAAAAAACAATACAAGTATTGGAGAATCCGCATCTTCTATAGCATGTTTATAGGGTATGTCTTCTATTATTTCACAAGGAAGAGTTTTACCTTTGCCATGCCCACACTAATGACAGATCTTGGCTTTGATAAAGCGCAACTGGGGATCATCGGAAGTACTTTATACATCAGTTACGGTGTGAGCAAATTTGTTAGTGGTGTGATATCTGACCAGTCCAATCCTCGTTATTTTATGGCGCTGGGTTTAATTGTTACAGGATTCACTAATATCTTCTTCGGAATGTCTTCCTCGATCTTGTTATTTGCATTATGGTGGGGGCTTAACGGTTGGTTTCAAGGCTGGGGCTGGCCTCCATGTGCCCGTTTACTCACTCACTGGTATTCGAAATCTGAAAGAGGAACATGGTGGAGTGTGTGGAGCACTTCGCACAATATTGGTGGGGCATTAATTCCTATTCTCACAGGATTTGCTATTGATTGTTGTGGTTGGCGCGGGGCGATGTTTGTCCCCGGTATACTCTGTATTCTCATGGGATTAGTTTTAATTAATCGCCTTCGTGATACGCCACAATCCCTAGGTCTTCCTTCCATTGAAAAATTCCGAAAAAAACAGGAATCTCAAAAACACGAAGAAACCACTGTAGATATTTTAGAAGAAGAAGCAGAAAAAGAGCTTTCTACTAGAGAAATCCTCTTTACTTATGTGTTGAAAAACAAATGGATCTGGTTATTGTCCTTTGCTTCATTTTTCATTTATGTTGTCCGTATGGCCGTCAATGATTGGAGCGCTTTATTCTTGATTGAAACAAAGCGTTACGTAGCTGTTAAAGCCAATTTCTGTGTTTCTCTATTTGAGATTGGCGGACTTTTTGGCATGTTAATTGCTGGATGGTTATCTGATAAAATTTCCAAAGGCAAACGCGGTCCTATGAATGTTGTATTTTCTTTAGGATTGCTATTCTCCATTTTAGGCATGTGGTACAGCCGTAATCAAGATATGTGGTGGTTAGATGGCTCCCTTCTTTTTGTTATTGGCTTTTTCTTGTTTGGTCCTCAAATGATGATAGGGTTAGCAGCTGCTGAACTATCACATAAAAAAGCTGCAGGTACGGCTAGCGGCTTTGCAGGATGGTTTGCGTATTTTGGAGCAGCGTTTGCAGGTTATCCGTTAGGAAAAATAGCTCAAGATTGGGGCTGGAGAGGTTTCTTTATTGCCCTTCTGGGTTGCGCTTTAATAGCTTTGGTTTTGTTCCTTCCTACATGGAATGCCTCAGAGAGAAGTTTACAAACTAGAAAATAACGCGGGTTGACACGAGGGCTACTTGTGACTTGGATACCTCTTCACTGTCATTCTCAATACTCCATTCTAGATGCTACAAGCTCTATTAAGAGCTTTGTAGCAAAAGCAAAAGAGTATCAAATTCCTTCCCTAGCGTTAACAGACCACGGGAATCTCTACGGAGCGATTGAGTTTTACAAAGAGTGCCAACAAAACGATATTAAGCCAATTATTGGCTGTGAAGTCTACGTCGCTCCCTCATCACGTTTTGATAAAAAGAAAGAGAAAAAAAGCCGGGTTGCCCATCACCTCATTCTGTTGTGTAAAAATGAACTAGGTTATCGTAATCTTTGTCTATTATCTTCCTTAGCTTTTACTGAGGGGTTTTATTATTTTCCTAGAATAGACAGGGAGCTGCTTAGCCAACATGCTGAAGGGTTAATTTGTTTATCCGCGTGCCTTTCGAGTTCTGTAGCACAAGCTGCATTAGAATCAGAAGAGGCTCTAGAAAAGGATCTCCGCTGGTATCAAAATTTATTCGGGGAAGATTTTTACAGTGAAATCCAACTGCATAAAATGTCCGAGGAAAAAATCGCTTCTCTGGGTGAAGAATGGTTGAAACACGAGTATTACCAGTTTATTGATTCCCAAACAAAGGTAAATCAAGCTGTATTAGATGCAAGTAAACGTTTAGGAATTCGCTCGGTAGCGACAAACGATATTCACTATATTCATGCTGACGATTGGTTAGCTCATGAGATTCTCCTCAATGTCCAACTAGGAGAAACTATAAGGATAGCAAAGCAAAATACCTATATCCCCAACCCCAAGAGAAAAACCTTCCGGAGTAGAGAATATTATTTTAAATCTCCTGAAGAAATGGCAAGGTTATTTGCCGATCATCCTGAAACGATCACAAATACCTTAGAAGTTGCTGATAAGTGTAACCTACATTTAAATCTTTCAAGCAAACACTACCCTATTTATGTTCCTGAGTTCCTAAAAAGTAAGCAAAACTATACTGAAGAAGAGCGTTACGCAGCTTCTGCAGCTTTTCTTCGAGAACTCTGTGAGAAAGGCTTATCTACAAAATACACTCCAGAGAAGCTTGCTCATATCTCGAAAAAGTTCCCCGATCGTGATCCTTTAGAATTAGTCAAAGAACGCTTGGAAATGGAAATGTCTATCATCATTCCTAAAGGGATGTGTGACTACCTGCTTATCGTTTGGGATATTATCTATTGGGCAAAAGATAATGGTATTCCTGTAGGTCCTGGTCGTGGGTCAGGAGCAGGTTCCGTTATGTTATTCCTCTTGGGAATCACAGAAATAGAACCTATTCGTTTTGACTTATTCTTTGAGAGATTCATTAACCCAGAAAGGTTATCCTATCCTGATATCGATATTGATATTTGTATGGCGGGACGTGAACGCGTCATTAACTATGCAATAGAACGTCATGGGAAAGATAACGTTGCCCAGATTATTACTTTTGGCACTATGAAAGCCAAAATGGCTGTAAAAGATGTGGGGAGAACTTTAGATGTTCCCCTTTCCAAGGTCAATCACATTGCCAAGCATATTCCTGAGCTGAATACTACATTAGCAAAAGCCTTAGAAACCGACCCTCACCTAAACGAATTGTATACCAATGATGCTGAAGCCGCTCAAGTTATCGACATGGCCATGCGTCTAGAGGGATCTATCCGCAATACCGGAGTTCATGCTGCTGGAGTGATCATTTGTGGAGATCGCCTAACGAATCATATACCCATTTGTATTTCTAAAGACTCTACGATGATCACTACACAATTTTCCATGAAGCCGGTGGAAAGTGTAGGCATGCTTAAAGTCGACTTTTTAGGATTAAAAACCTTAACTAGTATCCACATAGCCATGCGTGCCATCGAAAAGAAAACTGGAAAGTTATTAGAAATGGCATCGCTGCCCCTAGATGACAAAACGACGTTTGCTCTTTTGCATCAAGGGAAGACTATGGGTATATTCCAAATGGAATCCAAAGGCATGCAGGAATTAGCAAAAAATCTCCGTCCTGATTCTTTTGAAGAAATCATAGCGATAGGCGCTTTGTATCGTCCAGGTCCTATGGACATGATTCCCTCATTCATCAATCGAAAACACGGAAAAGAGATCATAGAATACGACCATCCTTTGATGGAGAGCATTCTCAAAGAAACCTATGGGATTATGGTGTATCAAGAGCAAGTTATGCAAATTGCAGGCTCTTTAGCAAGCTATTCCTTAGGAGAAGGTGACGTCCTCCGTCGTGCTATGGGTAAAAAAGACATCGATCAAATGCTTAAAGAGCGCACAAGATTTTGTGAACGAGCACGCAAAAATGGTATTGATGCTGAGCTAGCAACGACGATTTTTGATAAAATGGAAAAGTTTGCTTCCTATGGATTTAATAAATCTCATGCGGCTGCTTATGGGTTAATCACCTATACAACTGCATATCTGAAAGCAAACTATCCTAAAGAGTGGTTAGCAGCTCTTCTTACTAGCGATTCTGACGATATTGAAAAGATAGGGAAACTGATCCATGAAGCGCATAGCATGGATATCTGTATCCTTCCTCCTGATATCAATGAATCAGGAACAGATTTTGTGGCTACAGATAAGGGCATTCGTTTTGCTATGGGAGCCATTCGAGGTATAGGGAAAGGCCTTGTAGAAAGTATTATAGAAGAGAGAGAGAAACACGGTCCTTATCAAAGTATTCGAGATTTTATTCAACGCTCTGATTTAAAAAAAGTTACGAAAAAACACACAGAAAACTTAATTGATGCAGGATGTTTTGATGTTTTTGAACCAGATAGAGACGTGGCTCAAGCAACTTTAGAATCGCTATACGATAGTATATCTAAAGAAAAGAAAGAGGCGGCTACTGGTGTCATGACGTTCTTTTCTTTAAATGCTATGCACCAAAAACATCCTATCCCCTTAACTCCCGCTACGAATGTTGTCCGTAGATCAAAAAAAGATATTCTTAAGAAAGAAAAAGAACTTTTAGGGATCTACCTTACAGAGCACCCTATGGATGCTGTGAAAGATATTTTACCTCGACTTTCGGTGGTCAGTCCTGGAGAATTTGCAAATCTCCCTCACGGAGCGGTAATTCGCACAATATTTATTATTGATAAGGTAACGACACGGATTTCCTCAAAAGGCCAAAGAAAATTTGCTTTATTACGTGTTAACGATGGCGTAGATTCTTATGAACTGCCGATATGGCCAGAAATGTATGCTGAGCAGCAAGATCTTCTAGAAGAAGATCGTTTAATTTACGCTATTTTATCTATCGATAAACGTAGCGAATCTTTACGCTTGTCTTGCCGATGGATGAGAGACCTGTCTCTGATTAATGAAGATCTCATTCAAGAATGCGACGATATGTTTGATAAAATCAAAAGTCAAATGCAGAAAATGTCGTATTTAAATTTAGAAACTAATAAAGACACGAATCAGGGGAAAACGTCAACCATGTCCAAATCTACTGATCACAGGTCTCAGGCTCCCATAGTTAAGCTATCTTTAGATCTTGAGCAACTCCGCCACAGCCATTTGTGTACGTTAAAACAAATCATTCGCAAATATCCTGGATCTCGCACTCTCTCTCTAGTTTTTACCAAAAACAATGAACGTGTCGCCACGATCTCTCCGGACGCAGATTATTTTGTCTCTGAAGATACGAGCGGTCTGCAAAAAGATTTGGAAAATTCCCAACTTCCCGTGCGATTCATTGCTGTTTAAATATCCTGAAATGGCTTACCTGTAACGGCATGAACATACTCTATGCGGACGCTATTATCTGCAGCAACCAGTGACACCTTATACACAGGCACGTAAACAGTCACCTTATCTAATATCAGGAAATTATCGCCGAAAATCATTTCAACAAGGTGACTTACACGATCTTCTGAAAACTGTGGGGATACAATAGAGGACCCTCGAGGTCTTCTTAGCCATACTGGAGACGACTGGATCGTTGTTGTACAACCTTTAATTGGTTGAAGTTGTTGGAAATGACTCCCTATTTGACTTCCCATAGAGAAAATCAATTTCTTTTTTTGACAGGCGCGGATGACTTTATCTGCGCGGATATTTTTCATAGACAAAGCGTGAGTTAAAGACTCCTTAGACGCTGCTCCTCCCAAATTTGCTAAAGCTTGCATAACATTGACGTCTTGCTTGCCAGCTTTTAGCATCAAGCACTCTCTAAATCCTTTAGAACAACTCCATGTCCCGGTATTCAGGACCATTTCCCCATTTGCCAAGTTCCAAAGGATAGCTCCTTCCTGGCTCACCATGGTTTTCTTAACCACATCTTCTCGAGAAAAACGCACGTGCATCAGTGTATGAGGGACAAAAATCAACTCTACAGTAGCCTTCCCCTCTTGATGTTCAGGGAAGAAAGTTAATACTTGCTCTGGAGAAAATTTTCTCTCAAAAACTCGTAACTTCTCAAATCCAGACACCTTGCGAACAAACCGGCAGCTCTTTTCAAAAACATCTACGCTATAATGTGCGGTTACTTGCATGGCTTTATGTGCACAAGGCACATGATCCCACAAAAAAACTCCACAAAAAAGAGATGCAACAAAAGTACCAAAGTACAAAACTAACTTTTTCATAAAAAACCTTTTTATTTATTTTACTAAATAAAAAAATGTTTTATCAAACAAAAAAATTATATTTTGTAAATAAAACAAAAACAACGGATTTGACAAATTCTCTTTTTCTTTTCTATGATAACATTTTGTTGTTGTAGCGTCATGCCGGATTTATGAAATCTGTTTTACAGTTTGTTGTTTTTTTACTACTTTTATCTTCTGGCTGCTATGCCAGACCGATTTCTTTTGAGCCTTTTTCTGGCAAATTATCTCCTCAAAAGTTTACACCTAAGTACTCTACGCAAGAATATCTTTCCGAAGGAAAGCGCTATTTAGAACAGCAACGTTATCGCAAAGCTCTTCTTTGCTTTGGCATGATTACACACCACTTCCCCCAAGATCCGTTATATTCTGAAGCTTTATACTTAACGGGAGTTTGTTACTTTAAAAATGATCAACCAGACTTAGCTGAAAAAGCGTTTTCCGCATATTTACAACTTCCTGACGCTAATTACTCTGAAGAATTATTTTTAATGAAATATTCTATAGCCAAGAGCTTCGCTCAAGGAAAACGTAAGCGCATATTCCTTTTAGAAGGGTTTCCTAAACTTGCGAATGCTGACGCAGATGCTTTACGTATTTATGACGAGATCCTCACGGCTTTTCCTAATAAAGATTTAGGAGCTCAGGCTTTGTATCTTAAAGGGGACCTTCTTGTTACTAAAAAGGATTTTCCCGAAGCGATTAAGACATTTAAGAAGCTAACGTTACAATTCTCTGCTCATCCTCTATCTCCAAAATCTTTTGTGCGTCTTTCAGAAATTTATCTTATGCAGGCACAAAAAGAACCCCATAACTTGCAATATTTAAACCTTGCAAAGATTAATGAAGAGGCTATAGCCAAGCAGCACCCGAATCATCCTTTAAATAGCGTTGTTTCTGCGAATGTACGCTCTATGTGTGAGCGTTATGCGTTAGGACTATACTCTACAGGAAGATTTTACGAGAAAAAGAAGAAGCCTCATGCAGCGAGTATCTATTATACTACTGCCATAGAAAACTATCCTGAGTCATCTTTAGTAGCTAAGTGTCATAAGCGACTCAATAGGATAACAAAGCATTCTTCTTAGTTTTAAGATATTTCCTATGCGTATTGTGCTTTTTTTGCTGTTTTCTTGTTTGTCCGGTTTAGGGCTATCTTCTTGCTCTGGGTATACTATTTTACGTTCTTCAGGTACTTTATCAGATTTAGGACGCTCAATACTCTCTGAAGGTATTTATCTTTCTCCTATCGATAAGGACTCTCTGGGGCAATTGACATCAGCTCTCCTGTATGAGCTAGGCAAGCGCTCTCTCCCTGTGCGCAATGGAGAGAGTTGCGCTCGCTATTTGCTCAAAGTGCAGCTCTTGAATGAGGTTGACGAGAATACAGGTTTTACGTATGCTCCAAATAAAATTGGTGATAAAACCCTAAGACATTTTATTGTTTCTAGCGAGGGGCGCTTATCCTTGTCTGCGAAAGTACAACTTATTGACAGACACTCGAGACAAGTCATAGTCGATGACTGTATAGCAAAAAAATCAGTCTCTTTTGATTTTGAACCTGATTTAGGCGTAGTGAATGCTCATCAGTTTGCCTTAGGTCAATTTGAAATGCATAATGAGGCTATTAAGAGCGCCTGGCGTGTGCTGTACGCTCATCTAGCCGAGACTATAGTTCAACAGGTATATTATGACCTCTTCTGATGGAGAAGCAGTCTTCCCGGCACTCCTTAGTGAACTTCACAATATGCTAGACTTCGTTAAAGGGACAGAACAACTAAAAACATTCCCAAAAGAAAAGCTGTTAAAATTAGAATTAGCTTGTGAAGAGTTACTAGTTAATATCATCTCCTATGCATACCAAGAGGCGCCCACTCCAGGATCTATAATCATCTGTTGCAATGGAGATAAAGACGCCTTGCATGTCACAATTAAAGATCACGGCCCTTCTTTTAATCCTTTAACTGCCACGATTGATATTCAAGATCACTTACCTTTAGATCAACGAAAACTCGGTGGGTTAGGCATTTTCTTAGCAAAAAACTCGGTGGATGAATTTCAGTATGAAAGACACGGGGATGTCAATATCGTACATCTAAAAATCCATAATACTTAGTCAATCTTGATGAAAACGGAAAGAGCGCAGCATACTTTCAGTATCTTTTATATCCTGCAGGTATATCTGAAGTGCTTCAAGAATCAAAGTGGATTGGTTATACTCTCCGGAAGCCTGAAATGCCATTTCTGGAGTATAGTCCCTTTAGAATGGTATAAAGCAATATACCCTCGAGTGACGGGCTCTCCTTGGACTAGCTCTGGAACTAACCAAACAGCAAAATCTGCATTAAATAAAGTGAGTTTATCTGCGGATTCTGCAATGATGAAATTACTCATAGGAAGCTCTCTAATAGAGTCCATTTTAAGTTCAGACGTAGAATGAGATAGGACATCGGCTATATCCATAAAGCCCTCAGGAAACGCCGTTTCTTTGTTACAAATAGAACGACGGTAAAAATCCTCTAAAAAATCCAAACTCATAACGTTTTCCCTTCATTTATGGTAATTCTTTATTTTAAGAGGCGTCAAGAGCTTTCTCGGGCTCGCTTGAAGATTCCTATCTAAGTGACAAGCTATCAAAACCCCTAAGATGATAAGAGTTTTTTTTACATTTGCATTGCTTCCTTTCCTGGCGGGATTATTTACACATCCTGTGCATGGACAAATAGTATTTCCTGAAACACGAGGAAATGCCGTGGCGGTTGTCCATACAGAAACAGGTAAAGTACTGTATGCTAAGGATCTAGATAAAAGAATCTATCCTGCGAGCATGACCAAGATCGCGACCGCACTATTTATCCTGAAAAAACACCCTGATGTTTTAAATCGCTTTATTATCGTAAAGCCGGACGCCATTGCTTCGATCACTCCTCAAGCGAAAAAACAATCAGGATACCGCAGTCCTCCGCATTGGCTAGAGACTGATGGTGTAACCATACAACTACAAAATAAAGAAGAAGTATCCGGCTGGGATCTCTTCCATGCGTTATTGATTTGCTCAGCCAATGATGCTGCTAATGCTCTCGCTATAGCTTGCTCAGGATCTGTTGCAGAGTTTATGAAGCAACTCAATCAATTCTTGAGGGAACTGGGTTGTGACCATACCCATTTTAATAATCCTCATGGTCTGCATCACCCCGACCACTACACAACAGCGGGTGATTTAATACGTATTATGCGTGAGGGATTAAAAGAACCGTTATTCCGTCAGGTTATCCGCACTACCAATTACACAATGGCTCCTACGAATCTCAGCGAAGAGAGAATTCTCCATCTTACAAATAAGCTGATTCTGCCGGGATCTACGTATTACTATCCTCCTGCTTTAGGGGGAAAAACAGGAACAACAAAAGATGCAGGGAGAAACCTCGTCTTTGCGGCGAAAAAACATGGTCGATCTATTATCACTATAGCTGCTGGTTACTCTGCTATGAGCGAACTTTATGAGGATGTGATCGCTTTATGCGAAGGCGTTTTCAATGAACAACCGCTACGCAAGTACCTCATCCCCCCTACAGAAACATATCCCCTACGTCTCGGCCTCTTAGGAAAAATTTCGATTCCTCTACCTGATGGGGTTTACTATGATTTCTATGCTTCTGAAGGTGAAGAGCCTAAAACCGTCTCTTTTGTTCCTCATGCAACAAAACTCCCTATACAGAAAGGAGATCTTCTAGGGCATTGGGTATTTCGCAATGTTGCTGGGGAAAGGGTCCGCGCTGAACCTTTATATGCCTCTGATACCCTTCATCCCTCTGTGGGACAAAAAATCCGTTTGTATACTAAGCGTATCATTACTTCATATAGAACGTATATTGTTCTCACACTCGTCCTGCTTTACTACAGAAAAACTCGAGTACATCGACGCAAATCCTCTCGATATTATCTATAGTATAACTCTTTCTTTTAGCTTATGAAAAACCTGATCTTTGCATAAACTACTCAGGTATAGAATTGTAATAACAAGGGATACCATGTATACATACCTCGTTTGCGGCTTACTTGCTTTTATCTTTCTACCTAGAGTCGGAGCTGCGGAGGAAAATGCCGAGATTCCAGTACCTACGACGTTATGTATTTCTAAAAACGAGGCTCGAGAATCATCTTCTTGGTATTTTTGGAAAGATCCAAAAGTAGTGCGAGAAGAACAACATATGCACTTTCTAAAACAGGTAATTCTTGCATTAAAGCGACCTGAAATTTGGAATGATCCGTTAAATCTTCTGCATATTTTGTTGCAATTTGATAAGTTTCCCGAGGCATCAGGAGAATGTCATGACTTATTGCTCGTCGTTATCAAGCATAGAGTTATGGTACTCACTATGAATGCGGGATAAGCGCGTCACCCTATACAGCAACTTTGCTGCGCTTACGAACAAAGTGAGCCGAAAAAAAGCCGTCTCCGCTTTCTGGCGCAAGGGTGGTGTGCATACGATGTATTTCTTCCCACCCCAAAGAGTTCATAAAAGCGACTTGCTTTTCGTTTTCTTCGGACAATAGAGAACAGGTAATATAGACAAGCTTGCCTCCAGGTTTGACATAACGTACAGCATCTCTAAGGATCTTTCTTTGTACATAGGAGAATGTAGTGAGTAGTTTCTTAGAAAACTGACTTTTCTTTTCCGGATGACGACGGTATACCCCTGTTCCTGTAAACGGAGCATCAACAACTACAATAGAGAAGCTATTTTTTCTGAGATGTTGTTCGCCTATAGAGAAATTTCTCACTCCTGCTCTACGTAAACGCTGTTTTGCCTCTTCCAAAATCTCCTTTCGGCTATCGTGTAAAACAACATGATGCGCCCTCTCAGCAAAAATCAGACTTTTCCCACCAGCTCCGGCACAAAAATCTAAAATACGATCCTTTTTGCTTATCGGAATATCTAGAGTGATTTTCTGTGAAGATTCATCTTGGACTTCAAATAAACCCCGATGGAATGCTGCGCTATGCTGCAAAGGATAACGCTTAGCAAAACGCAATGCACCGGGTACGGATCCTGGCTCGCTAGGATATTCTAAACTCTTTTGTAGATCTTCCACAGAGGTTCTTCGTGTGTTTACACGAATCGTACAAGGAGCTTCCTTAAGAAAAATCTCCGAGAGTTCTTTAGCACGTTCTTGGCCATAATCTTCTGTCAAACATGCAGCAAGATCATCAGATACAGAAACTTTACCGGCCAAGGAAGATCATGATACTTTTCAATATCATCTAAAGCTCCTTCTTCTACTTGTCACTAAAGTTTCTGGAGTGATCTCCTGATTATCTCGTTGAATCAGAGCTTCTAACAGCCGCCGATGACGAAGAATAGCAAAGACACGAGCACTGATCCACTGACGATCTTTAAAGCCTAAAGAACGGTGTTGTTTAAAATACAGAGCTACACGGTTAACCTCACCAATCGGTGTGGTATACAGCTCATTGAGTAGTGTGTATAAATGATGTAGACGAAAAGGAACCGTGGAGAAAAGTATACAGGGTTGTGCGTTATTTTCCTTTGAAAAAACTGTAAAAGAAAAAATAACTAGAGTACTTACCTCTCCAAAGTAGAGAACCATCTCTATAACAGAATAAAAAATATTAGAATTTTTTAAATATACACAAGATTTGCTGCCAAAACGACGGTTCTGGAGTGTAATAGTTAATACTTTTTTTCAATAAAGAATAGACCTTTTCATCGAAATCTAAAAGCCAGCGCATCAGAAGCATCTGCAGCATTTTCAACCAGAGTCCGGGACTATAGTCACGAATGCTATACATTCTCCCGATTTGTTCTGGAGTTGCTTCATTGACAATGGCGGCAGCAGTTTTTAGATCTTCTGATATGATACGCCGAAGGATTTCTGCAAGAAATCCTTGAGCAGCGTTTGCTTCCTTCGGGGAAAATTCCGCGACTTCTTGCCAGGTGTTCACCATAGCTTTCCCCTGTGGAGTGAATAATAGAGAACCTACCAAGGAGTTCGTCAACATAGCAGAAAGAGAGTTGGTGATCACCCCACCGATGACTGCTTGGAAATCTTCTCGACTGAGTGTATAGAGATTTTTTAGTTCTGACAATAAGGCGAAACTTTTTTCTGACAAAGTCTGCAAAGGAATAGCTTTCTCAGCAACGAATTGATCTAGCAGTTCTAAGCTTAAGGGAAGATACATTGCCTGGCTCTCTAAAAATGTCATTAAAGCTTCCATAATCACTTGAGAAGAAGACTCTGCAGTTATGATCTCTTTTACAGACAAGTGCGCATCAGCACTCTCGGCATGGATTTCTACATCATGGGTAAAATCTTCCCAGGAAGAAAAATTTGTTTTCTCTTTTGCAAATACGGAACTTGCTACATTGGAAACTTTATTTAAAGGGCGTTGGCGTTCTAAGAAAATGATATTCTTTAGCTTCAGGAGCTTTTGGATGACGCTCGTTTTTCTTGTGAAAGTATCTTTGCGAAATATTTTGTAGAGAATACGAGTGTAAGGTAGTTCCTGACGCAGGCGCATATCGATAATAGAAAGGAGTCTTCCTGACAGAGCGTACGAAATTACTGAACGGGAAAAAAGCTCTTGAATAACTTTTTGGATTGTCTCTTTCATAGCGTCCTGATCGGGAGAAAGAACGGTATGTATAGGCCAAGTTTCTAAAAGATGGTGTTTTTTATTATAAACAAGAATCCGAGACTCATCACGAATAGCTAGTTCGAGAACGCGCAAGTAATAGTCTGTAGAAAATCGCAAATCTAACATCATAGGAGAACAAGGTCCTAACGTTTTTCTTGCTTATTCTCTAGAGGGAATATTATTGCATTATTTTTATTCGAAGAAAATAGATTCCCTAGAGCTGTTGGTCTACGCCTGAAGATTTTCTAGGATGCATTCCAATATCATCTATGTCTTTTCCCTTACTTTGTTTGATAAGAAAAGAAAAAGTTGCGTATCATATCGTTAAGTTTTTGCTCATATTCTCTAGGATTACCTCGGTAATCCTCTTCTAAAGAAGGTAGATTCGCTTCAACAATATTGCTTACCAAATCATAATTGATGATAGGAATGTCCTGATCCATATGTTCGGTATCACTTGTCCATAAGTTGAGATATTCTCCCATTAACGTTGTATGAGTGTAACGCAAAGAAGCTAGAATTTGTCTGACTATGACTGTTTCTTCATATCCTTGACTGGCGAGTACATCGAGGCGAGAGGTTAAATCCAAAACAAGTGTGTAATCAGAAGCCGCATCAGCTTGCGCCAATGTTTCTATAGCCTCTTTGCACTTGACTTTCTCATTATAGGGCAGAGTAGATAGTTTTGTGATGCCTCGAACTGTAGCTAGGGGGTCTAGCACCTGCTCTCCTTTCATAATATCGTGAAAAGACGATACGATCACCCCGGCTTCCACAGCGCTTGCCATAGGGGCTATTCCCAATGCTGTTAAGGAACTATAGGTAGTATTTCCTGATTTATAGAAGATTTCTTTTTCTGCAGACCATTTACAAGCCATACGCAACATCAAGGCCAACGCCACAGTGACTTCTGGTCCTTCGGGATCTACACCACAAAAATCAATAGAAGATTCTGCTTGTTTTCTGCAGATACTGAAGCACATTTTCTCAAAAATTTTTAAGAAAAATTGTCTTATGGACGCGCAACATCCTGCGGTAGTTTCGGGGGCAGCTTTAGCTTCCTTGATAGCTTCTTCCGGCAATTCTGTTTCATTAAACAGTGCCACGTAACTTTTAGAAAAAGACCGACCTCTCGAAAAACGAGGTGTGCCTAATCTAGTATACCATAGCCTGTGCACTGCTTGACGAATTCTAGATAGTATATTTCTAAAAAATCCCTCTTGAGTTTCTGACTGTACCCTGCCTTGCAAGTCACTATTCATGCCTTCGGAAGCATTCGCTTCGGGGATACCGTGTTCGGCATACTGTTCGTCTAATATAGAACCTACGTGGTCGGAGATACGCTCTTCTAAATCAAGATCTTCCCCCTCACCTTCTACTGAAAATTCCTTATCTGTGAATAGATCTTTCCAAGGAGGTTCTACGCCTCCACCACCTGAAATTGGTGCTCCCATAGCGAATCCTTACTTAATCCTCTGACACACTCAAAGCGTCATAAGCTAAGATCGAAGCTGTTTTTACATAAGCTTCTGAGCTTAAAAAATTCATAAGATCTAGAGCTCCTGTATTCCAACGGCGCTCTACTCGAACTGAATTAGGATCGTATTTCCCAACATTCGCAGAGGCAAATCTATTCGCTATCATTCTCATAGTGATTTCTCCCTTACCGGCAAACGAAGACCAAAACTTTTTCATACCGTTAGGGTTAGTCTCTCTTAGAGAATTTAAATCACGAGCTAGAGATTGCAAAGTGCCTTGCCAGTTATACGTTTCCTCTGGCTCTCCGTACTCACTTATAATCTGATCAACATAATTAACAAAATCCTCGTCAGGACCTAACTTCGGCCCTTCTAAACCCATACGTACCAATACCGGAAGGAGTACAGATTCTCCATCTTGTCTTTGTTCTTTCTCTCCCAGGTCCCATATAGATCGAGATAACGAAATAGCAGTATTTAAGGGGTATTCACTAGTTCCGGGTCGCAAGACACTTATTTCTTTTTGTGCCTCTAGGCGTGCTTGGCCCAACCTAGATGTTACTGTCTGTAAACAGGCAAGTTTGTACGCTATTGGCTCCTGTGCTTCGTGATTTGTCCAGCGTTCTTTAATTTGGTCGGACAACTTTGCTAATTGTTCTTGTTTTGTCTTGTGGTGCGCTTCTAGTTCCGCTTTTAATTTATCTGCTATTCCAGAGGAAATTTCTTGAGAGGTCCTGCTCGCGGTTGAGTCATTAGAGTCTATGCTAGACATAGAAGACGTACTGCCCCGACGTTGTAATTTTGGTTGTGTTGGTCCTTCTGATGGAGGTTGAGGAGCTTTACGTTTGAGAGGTCGTGTAGCACTACTTCCTGAAGCAACTGAAGATGTGTTGGATTTCGTGAGTGAGGAAGAAGGACTCACACCTCGCGGCGATGTTTTTACAGATGGAGAAGTTGGTGGTGGTGGCGGTGGCGTATTAGGACGCTTTGGCCCTGAAGCGAGATCTGGCACCTTGGGAATATCGACTTTAATTCCTGGAGTATAACCTTTCTTTTGTAATCCTCTAGCCGCACCCTCTGTCGATCTTGCGCTATCCAAAGAACTAAAGCTCTTTTCACTACTCGACTCCACACTGCTAAAAGATGAGACACTCCGTGTATCCACTTCCTCGCCACTGACATCCATACATGAGCCGAAAGAATCCTCAGAAAACCGGCGACTACTCGTTGGGGATGGTGTAGGAGTAGAGGCGCGAGAATTGGCTCTTGAGGAAGAATCACCAAATATACCAGCGAAGAAACTCCGTACAGCAGACGCGATTCTTGATAAAAAGCTCGAGCTTTCATGGGTATTATTTTTGGTAGAAATGTTATGGGACCCTACTACTCCGGATGGACCTGTACCCGCATCTTGTACGTCCTCGTGCTGATGGTGAGCTCCGGAAATCCATAGATCATTATTATTACTGCCGCGACCGCTTGGATTAATTCCCATAGCTTTTCTCCATAATAGTTTCGCTAATTTACAATTGTAATTTTAAAATTAATTTTAATTAATGCGCATGCTTTTATTAAAAAAAGAAACAAAATTAATATAATTAATTAATAATAAATAGAATTGCGAATAAACTAGAAAATAAGCGCGAAAACTTTGTAAATGTGCATCTTAAGACTTTGATCCATGCACAAGCTGTAGAAGATGAACATTGAGATTGAGAATCACCTAACCCCGACTAAATCAAGGAGTTAGGTAACGTTCATGATCAATGGGAAGATATTTCTCATTCTACGAGGGGAAATAGAGAGCTGTTTCTGTCAGAAATCTCATTTTTTACAAATAGCAACAGAAACATCCAGCAAGGAATTGCTGATGAAGATTTCAGCATAAAGCTGGATTCAGCTTTATGCTATTAAAAAGCCATTTTATTGAAGTGTCTGAAAAATAAGAGCTTAAAAAAGTTTACTCTTGTGATGGAGACAGAACTTCGGTTCCTGGTAAAAAACCTTTCTCTAGGAATTCTAAAGACGCACCACCACCTGTAGACACGTGTGAGACTTGTGCTGTGCATCCGGCCAAAGCAACAACAGCAGCAGCATCTCCACCTCCCACAACTGTAATGGCAGAAGGATGTCGTGCTAAACAATTAGCGATAGCCATGGACCCCTGATCAAAAGGAGGCACTTCATAAACACCAACAGGGCCATTCCAAAATATGGTGGATGAGGCATCGATGATTTTACAAAATTCTTGAACAGTTTTTGTTCCTATATCTAGGCCTTCGAGATCTTGAGGGATCCCTTGATCTATAGAGACTTCCGTCCAAGACACTGCGGGAGTACAGGCTTTGGCAACCTTCACATCTATAGGAAGAACGATACGTACATTACGCTGTTGTGCAATGTGTAAAACCCGACGTGCGAGTTCTATGCCAGATTCTTCAACTAAGGAATTCCCTACGGATTTTCCTAATGCTTTTAAAAAAGTAAAGCCCATGCCGCCTGCTAAAAGTAGGTTATCCACTTGAGAGAGTAAGGCTTCGATAACGCCGATTTTTGAAGATACTTTAGAACCGCCAAGAATCGCAGTAAAGGGACGCTTAGGAGAAATTAACAGGTGCTGTCCTAAAAACTCGAGTTCTTTTTCCATAAGAAGACCTGCCGCAGATCGCCCTGGAAAAGCTTGAGGAACCGTGTACACGGAGGCATGTTTTCTGTGTGAAGTTCCAAAAGCATCATTCACATAAAAATCTCCGTAGGAGGAAAGTTCTGCAGCAAAAGCAGGATGTTCTTCAGGATGTTCTTCTCCTGGATGAAAACGAAGATTTTCTAATAACAACACGCGTCCTGGAGAAATTTGTGCTACTGCCTGACGAGCAACTTCTCCTACGCAATCGGGGGCTAAAGGCACGTGATGACCTAGGTAACCCTCTAAAACTTCCACAACAGGCTGGAGAGAATATTTTTCTTCGAAACCCTTTCCTTGAGGGCGACCCAGATGACTCATTAAAATTACAGCAGCGCGCTTTTGTAATAGATAATGAATTGTCGGCATCGCACTACGGATGCGGATATCATCAAGAATCTTCCCATCTTTTATAGGAACATTAAAATCTACACGGACTAAAACCTTTTTTTCTTCTGGGGAGAGTTCCCTGACTGTCAATCTATCCATATACCTTGAGAAACTATCTAAGATGATTTCCCTATTTTTACTGGAAGAGCGCTCTTAAAGCAAAGAAAAATAGAATAGAGAGAATTGCTCCTGCTGGAAGAGTGATAAACCACGACATGATAATATCTTTAATGATATTTAAATTAATCGCATGGATACCTCGAGCTAAGCCTATACCTAAGACAGCTCCGACAACGACATGAGTTGTCGATATGGGTAAACCTATAGCTGAAGCTAAAGCAATCGTAACAGCTGAACTTAACCCCACAGAAAAACCTCTTGAAGGTGTGAGTTCTGTAATCTTACATCCTACGGTTTCGATGACGCGCCATCCCCAAATAGATAACCCTATAATCAATCCCACGCCCCCAAACGCCATAAGACCTATTAGCGTATAGGAAGAATATACATGGGGATAGACGTGTCGTAGAACTCCAGCAACCGGAGCTATGGCATTCGCAACGTCATTAGATCCGTGAGCAAAAGCCATAAAACATGTGATAATAATTTGTAAGTACGCAAAGATTCTTTCTACGATAAGATACTTTCTACCATAGTTTCCCCCGCATGTTTTTAAACGACAAAGCAAACTCCCTGATTTAGGCGAAGGAGAAATAAAAGAGCAATGCGGCGTATGCACATATTTAAACATAATAGCATAAGCCATACTCCCGACTAAGAATACTGATGCCAACGCCCAAGGTAAAGGAATCAACCGGGTGACTATCCCTCCGCAAACAATAATAATCCCTAAAACGATGATGACAAAAGCAGCAAGAAAAGGCGCTATGCGAATCATTGCTCCGACAGGGTCATTCTTATAAAGAATATTCCTACGTATAAAAGAGAAGATGGCATACGCAATGCATCCCCCCATTAATGGAGAGATTACCCAGCTAACTAAAATTGCCCCTATAGATCCCCAGTAAATCACTGTGCCTTTACCGAGAACAAGACCAAAGCCGATTACCGCTCCAACTATAGAATGGGTTGTAGAGACTGGCCATCCAAAATAAGAGGCCAATTGGAGCCAAACTCCTGTAGCTAACAAGGCTCCTGTCATACCATAAACGTAATCCCCGGAAGCCATTAAAGGATCTGAAACAGAAACAATATGGCTTTCTATAGTTCCTGCGACACGATCTCCTAGAAATAATGCCCCTAAAAATTCAAAAATCGCGGCAATGACTACAGCTTGTCGTAGTGTTAATACTCCGGATCCTACACTGGGGCCAACAGCATTGGCAACGTCGTTAGCTCCTATATTCCAAGAGGTATAGAAACCACATAAGAGAACAAAAATGAGTAAGGCAAGCATGAAATACTACTTTTCTTCCAGCGTCATGTTAACTCGATGAGCAAGCTTCTCCGCACTATCGGATATGCCCGCTGCGCGTTTAATTACCTGCAGCCATAAATAAAACTCTTTTTCAGAAATGGTAAATTCATCGGAAAAGAATATTTGCATGATCTCTCGTTGAATGACATCACACTCGTGTTCTGCTTTCGCCACACGACTGACTAGGAAACGTGCCTTATCAGCTTTATGTCCTCCGAAAGAGCTTTCTAGTAATTTATTGAATTCTTGTATGACCGTCATAGTCAGGTCAAAAGTTTCGACACTTTTATGTAAGAACTGAAAAAAGATCTTCTCAAACTCCGGATAAAAACGTAGCTTTCTAACGGTAAGCAAAATAGCGACATCCTCAGAAACATCAGCTATACTATCTTGTATAGAAATAATTTCCAGTAACCCTGCCCGGGATATAGGCATAAACAAGCCTACAGGAAGATGATTCCGCATATCATTTTTTATACAATCTGCTTGATATTCCTTATCAGAAATACTTTTAGCGATTATTTGTACCTGTTTGTAATCTCCATCACGTAAAGCTGTAAAGATCGGCACCATTTGCTGAACACAAAATGCGACAACTTCTAAATGTGCCTGCAGAGGGGCAAAAGGAGACTGTCCGAACAGACGAGCAAGGGTTTGCATAAGAATACCTTTTTCGTAATAATAACGAGCTTTAATGATCTTGTAAATGACTTATGACTCATCCACCTATCTTACAAGTTAAGGATCTATCGGTAAGTCTGCATAAACGTCGGGCACATTACCCTATTGTTGAGTCATTGTCTTTTGATCTGCATAAAGGGAAGACTTTAGCGATTATTGGCGAATCCGGTTCGGGGAAATCGGTAACAGCGCAAGCGCTTATGCAATTATTACCCTCCCCACTATTTTCTACATCGGGGGAAATATTGTTCCATGGGAAGGACTTATTCAAAGCTCCGCGAGGTATCTTACGTTCTATCTTTGGAACAAAGATTTCTATGATTTTTCAAAATCCTCAATCTTCATTAAACCCTGTCTTTACAATAGAACAACAATTCCAAGAGCTTATCCGCACACACTTACACCTACCTACTCAAGAGGGGAAAAATAAAATTATACAAGCTCTCATAGATACAGGATTTCATAATCCCGAACTCTGTTTAAAGCTCTATCCTCATCAGCTCTCGGGAGGGATGCTGCAAAGAGTTTCCATTGCTATGGCTTTACTTACCTCTCCAGAAATTCTCATTGCTGATGAGCCAACAACAGCTCTTGATGTTTCTGTTCAATACCAGATTTTACAATTACTCAAAGGCCTACAGAACAAACTCGGCATGGCCTTGCTTATCATTACCCACAACATGGGCGTCGTTGCCGAAACTGCGGATGACGTACTCGTTCTCTATGCAGGGAGACTCGCTGAGTATGCTCCAGTAAAGGATATTTTCCATAATCCTTGCCATCCTTATACTCAAGATTTACTCGCTTCTCGTCCTTCATTGCAAAGTGAAACATTTACGACAATTCCTGGGCAGCCTCCCCACTACAGTGCCCTGCCTTCCGGATGCTGCTACTACCCCAGATGCTCAAAAGCTTATGGAAAATGTAAAGTCGAATCTCCAGAAGCTCAGCAAGTGACAGAAGGACATAAAGTAAGGTGTTGGTTATATGAATGACCCCTTAGTACAAGCCAATCAACTAAAAAAATATTACTATAAACGGACCAGTTGGTTTCGCAAAAAAACCATAGCAACGCGAGCCATTGATAATATTTCTTTTTCTATACCTTCGGGAAAGATTGTCGGACTCATTGGGGAATCAGGATCAGGGAAAACAACATTAGCCCTAGCCCTCTCGGGGTTGCTATCGTTAACCTCTGGGTATTTATCTTTCGACAATACGCCAATTAAGCTTCATTCTCGACATGATTTAAAAAAGCTACGCTCTTACGTGCGTATGGTTTTTCAAAATCCTAAAGCCTCTTTAAATCCTAGAAAAACAATTTTTGATAGCTTAGGTCACGCCCTTATCCATCATCGGATCATTACAAAAGATAAACTCCCTTCTGTCATTGGAGAGAGTTTAGAACGTGTAGGATTATCTGCTGATTATTTTTATCATTATCCGCATCAGCTCTCAGGAGGTCAGCAACAGCGCGTATCTATAGCGCGAGCATTACTAGGAGCGCCTAAGCTTATCATATGTGATGAGGTAGTTTCTGCTTTAGATCTGTCCATGCAAGCACAGATTTTGAATATGCTCTCCAAATTACAAAAAGAACTCCAGATGAGCTACTTGTTTATTTCGCATGATTTAGCTGTTGTACGATCTTTTTGCTCCGAGGTCCTCATCATGTATAAGGGAAAAATTGTTGAATCGGGAGCCACAGAAGATATTTTCTTAAACCCTAAACATCCTTATACCCAAATGCTGCTGAATTCGCAGTTACCTGACTTACCAGAAAATCGTAGCATTGAGCATAAACTACAGTCCTTTCAAAAAAACTCTTCGGAGAATCCTTCGCCAACAGGATGTGTCTTCTATAATCGCTGTCCTAAACGACAAAAAACCTGCCTTCAGGGACCTATCCCAGAACAAACAGAAGGGAACAAACATACACGTCTATGTATTTTTTAAAAGATGGCTACAACAGGTTCGTGGCTATTTGTATACAACTAGGATTTCTTCAACAGCCATTCTTCTAACTGTTTGAGTTGTTCTTCATCTTGAACGTGCAGGGATACACTATAATGAGAACCTTGAGGTTTGACGGTGACTTTATAACCCAAAGATTGACTAAGACGTTTTTGCATTTCATGACAGTGTGGAGATGTAGCGCAAGCCTTTACTTGCTCTTTAGCCGCACGTGTCGTCAATACTTCTCCGGACAACAGCTTCTTTGCTTCTTGTTCGGCTTCGCGGACAGCAAGACGCTGTGAAATAATTTTTTCAGCAAGAATCTCTCGTAGATTAGGATCTTCGAGGGTAAGAATGACTTTAGCGTGACCTAAAGTGATCTCCCCAAGATAAAGGCTTTTTTGAATAGACTCAGATAGAGAAAAAAGACGTAGGTAATTTGCTACTGTGGAGCGTTTTTTCCCTACTCTTACAGCTACCTTATCTTGAGTTAATCCAAAAACATTGATGAGCTTTTTGAAAGCCTCTGCCATTTCCATAGGGCTGAGATTCACACGTTGGATATTTTCTATAAGAGTAGCTTCTGCAGCTATATCGTCTGCTACTACTTGTTTGAGAACAACAGGTATCGTAGTGTAGCCAGCAAGTTGTAAAGCTCTCCAGCGGCGCTCTCCTGCGATTAATTCGTAATATAAAACTCTATCCCCACTACGAATTTCACGCACCACAGGAGGATGAATTAAACCTACAGATTTTAACGAGGCAACTAATTCCTGCAGTTCAGATTCGGAAAACACTCGACGAGGTTGAAAAGGACTGACCCGAATGTTATCGATAGCCACTTCTATTATTGTATCTTTATTGATAACTCCGCTCACAAATTACCTTCGCTATTTTCCTATTATCTCTGAAACATTTTCAGTGGCATAGAGATGTTATTTATCCCAACGTATTTTAAGTAAAAATAGTATCACAGAAGTTTTTCTATCAAAAGAGCTTGTAGAAGTGAAGTGCTTTTTTTCGTGTTTTCCACTGTTAGAGCATCTTAAATCAAGGAGTTTACGAAAAAAATTTTTCCAGATACACTAGGGATATCAAGCGCTTTACACCCTAAAATCATGAAGAATTTACTATCCTTAGTATGGAAAAGGGTTTATTCCTACTCGTTTACTCTCACATTCCTCATTACCCTATCCATATTTCTCACGGGAAAGATCATTTATCATCTTCAAAAAAACGATCGCGAGAAACACGAAAGTATTCTTCTTCTTACCAAAACCGCGGAATCTGCCGTTTTTCAAGGATTCATACCTCCTAAAACTGCTCTACCTATGTTAGAACGTGCTTACCGTATGGGAGGTAAATCTGTACAACCTTATGCCGGTTTTCTATCTTCATGTTTCTATATCCATAATGAACCTTTACGCGGTGCGTATTATGCAGGGCTGGCCTTTGGTAGTGGATCGCATTTCCGTATGCCTTCACCCGCTCAGGTACTACTCAAAGAAATTGCAGATGCTCAAGCTACTGAAGACTATCAAACAGCTTTAGAAAAATCTTCTCAGCTTCTTCAATTCACTGCATCTTCTGCAGATTATCCGACGTTACGCTTCCTGACTTTATTAAGAATTATAGAAATCAAAGAAATCTTAAACCAAGACACCTCCATAGATTTCGAAGAACTCAAAGCCCTGCCATTGTTCAAAGAATTTGAACAATTCTATAAAGATGGAGAGTGGACATTAACTAAACGTTTTGGCAAAAAACACTAACTGCCTATTTATACCAAGGATTCGCATGCCTTCTTCTGTAGACACTCAAGAACTTTCTCATGCTACAACGGAATCGACGACTGCTACACAAACTATAACAGAACCCTCCCCTCAACATCCCCCGAAAGTTCTCTCTGGATCCATAGTTATCTATCCCTCTGAGGATAACCAACCAGCATCTTAAGGCAGGCGTATGCTGATTGTTTTAGCTTTCCGCCAAGTTTTCTTTTCTAAGTCACCCCACGTATTAGAAAAATTCCTCCGGTATTTATTACTTCTTAAACAATCGTATCCCTTAGTGCTCCCCGGAGAACCCATCAAAAAGTTATCCGTTATGCTAACTTTTGATTATGTCTCTGTGGACTTCTATGCCCATATCTTCCCTTTCCTACAGACGCACCATATTCCCGCCGTTGTGGGAATTGCTTGGAGATATGTTGCTGAGAATTCTGCTCAAACTCTTCCTCTTTCCTATCGTTTAGCCCCTAGCGAAGCCTTGGCTTTCCAAGATGAAGTATTTGCAAAGCACCAACCATTTTGCTCACAACAGGAGTTACAGGCACTCGCTGATTCTTCCGTTATACAACTCGCCTCATCAGGATTTGCTATTCGCAATTTACAAAATACACCGCCCTATCTCGCTACAGAAATCTTCTTATCAAAATATTCTATAGAAAAAGCCTTGGGGAAAAACCCTATAGGATTTTTCTACCCTTTTGGCAAATATGATCACATATGCGAACAAACAGTAAGGAAGTACTATCCTTTTTCTTTTGTTTTAGGTGATGTCATAAATATGAAAAACAAGAACCACAGGATCTATCGTCTAGATATGACGCGTGCTGCATACACATTGCCTAGGCCTATCCATAACCCGTACTATGTCAAAAACTGGCTAATAGATAGATGTCAACAAATGCGTTTACGTTGGTACCCTTATTCTAAAGAACACATCGAATTTCAAGGAAGCTCCTCACAATAAGGACTATACTCGGACTTTATTCAAAATAACACGTAAAGCCGACAAGAAAGCATCCACATCTTCCTTATCATTATATAATCCCAGTGACACTCTAAGCACATGACCCAAATCCCAGCGGGTCATGGCAGGTTGTGCACATTGATGCCCTGTACGGACAGCGATCCCTTGAAGATCCAATAAACACCCTATATCGAAAGGATGCGCACCTTCCACCTTGAAACTTATCAAAGCTCCGCGAGGGTGACCTACCTCTGGACCTAATATCTGCATACCCGGAATCGTTAGCAATTCGTTGTACAAATACTGTGTCAACTCTTCTTCTTCCTGGTATACGGAGTCTGGCAAAGATTGTAAGTAATCTATAGCGGCTCCTAATCCTAAGATAGAAGCTATAGGCGGCGTTCCTGCTTCAAATTTTAACGGTGCAGGAAGATATTCTGGATGTTCACTATCATAAATGGAGACCATATCGCCTCCACCTTCTACAGGAGGAAGCTTTTCTAACAATGCCTTCTTACCATACAACACCCCTAAACCTGTGGGTGCATACATTTTATGGCCCGAAAAAGCATAGAAATCTACATCCCAATCAACAACATCTACAGAGGTATGAGCTACTCCCTGGGCTCCGTCCACAGCGACATACGCACCATATTGGTGAGCGAGACTTGCGATTTCCTTTAGAGGTTGGATACACCCTGTAACATTACTCACGTGGGCTATGCTTACAAACACAGCTCCTGCTTTGAGTAAGACCTCTAGGTGTTCTAAATCTATATATCCCAAATGATCAACAGCAATTTTTTTAACACAAGATCCACGCCTACGGCAGGCTAATTCCCATGACAATACATTTGCATGATGCTCTACTTCAGAAACTAACACCACACCACCCTCAGGAATGAAAGCGTCATTTGCGGATATGGCTAATAGATTCAATGCGGCTGTAGTTCCCCGAGTAAAAACGATCTCTTCATCATATGCAGCTTGTATCCATGCACGAACTTTCCCACGAACAGCGTTATAATTTGCCGTCGTTACCTGCGAAGAAGTATAGACATTACGATTTACGGTAGCATAGCTACTACTGTAAAAATCCGTAATTGCGTCTATCACTTTCTTAGGTTTATGCGTAGTAGCCGCAGAGTCAAGATAAATGTAGGACTCCCCCTGAAGCTTTTTATTAGAAAAAATAGGAAAGTCTTCTTTGATCCTACACACCATCTATAGAATACTCCTTAGTCATATCTTGAGATTACATTTGCTCGGACAGTTTAGGGAAAGCTTCTTGACTAGGTTCTATAGATAAAAATCCTTGAACTAGCTTTTTTTGTGCTTCCTCTCGCGTCATTCCTCGCGATTGCATATAAAATATCTGTTGAGGATCTAATGGTCCTACAGCAGCTCCGTGAGAAGCTTTAACATCATCAGTAAGGATTTCTAATCTTGGAAAGGTGGTTACACAAGCATCATCACTAAGCAATAGAGTGTCATGTTTTTGATAAGCATCGGAAAACATTCCCTGGGTGGTGATGTGGATACCTCCTTCAAAAAGAAAATGACCTGAAGACAATATCGATTTGATATTCTGTCTTGATGTTGTCCTCTCAGCGTCATGATACATCAGATTTCTTACCCAAGTCTTTTTTGGAGATAGGGTAGAAACTAAAGATTCCCCATGAGCACCATCTCCTATCATGGAAAAGGTATTGTCAAACCATCCGCAACCACTGACATGTTCTTGCAGATGTTGATGTATAGAACAAGCTCCTTGCGCCTCGATAGTCGCCATATGCGCCCAACTTATCCTCTCTTCACTAATGTACTTAGGCTGCATCGTCAAAGAGAGTTCTGCACCTTCAGATACAAATACTTCGGTCAAACCATTTACAATAGCAAAACTTTCAGCAACACCGCTTTCTCTCTCAGTATGATGAGATACAAATACACGACAGCTAGAATGCTTCCCTACAATCACAATAATCCTTGGAGAGTAGATGACCTTATCACTTCTAGAAGTCGGAGAACATATATGACGTATACATATAGGCTCACTCACCTGAAATTCTTCGGGAATATAAATAACCACGCCTTCTTCTTGAACACATACAGAATTAAGAAATGCTAGAGGATGCGTATCCAGGGTGTATTTTTTGATAAATGTAGAAAAAATAGACCGGGCTTCTTTTAATGTCATCGATAAGACTCCCTCAGGCAGTTGAGAAAGTGATGACTCATATTTGCCGTTAATTAAAATGCATTCACAAGACAAAGAGTTCTCATGATGTAACCAGTGTTGTTTTGCTGTTTCCGACCCTCCATTGGCAATATGGTAGTCCTCAGGAGACTGCGCCAAATTCTTAAACCATGGGTAACTACGAAAAATGGCTTTGAAAGACTCTAACTGAGAGTATTTCTCATAGTATGCTTGTGCCGCTTGATGAATAGGAGAATCCTTAACTATAGGAAAGGTATGCTCCAAAAAACCTAACATATTTACCCCCAAGAAGAGCGTGCCAAGACTTCGTGATAACTCTTTTCTTCTAACTCCTGCATTAACGAAACCCCTCCCGAACAGGCTATCTTGCCTTCTAAAAGAATATGTACGTGGTCAGGCTCAAGAAGACTGCCCAACTTAGGGTTATGTGTAACTATGCAGGTGGCACTTTTAGGATGAAGTTCGCGATATTTCTCAATGGTTTTACATATGAATCTTAAAGCATCAACGTCCAACCCGGAATCAGGCTCATCTAACAGTATCATTTCCGGTTCTAGAACAAGCATTTGCCAAATTTCGTTTTTCTTTCTCTCTCCTCCGGAAAATCCTTCGTTGATATTTCTTTGTAAGAAATGCTGAAAGGATGCGAATTCATAAGTCTCCGATACAGAGGACAATAACATATCGAATTCAGCTTCTGCCATCTCTTCTTCTTGCCGAGAACGCCTACAAGCATTGTAAGCATCTTTTAGAAAAAGCTTATTATTCACCCCAGGAATTTCTGGAGGTTGTTGGAATCCTATAAACAATCCCATATGAGCTCGCTCTTCAGGCGCTTTTTCTAAAAGATCCTGACCCAATAAGCTTATTTCTCCAGAAATGATAGATAAACTATCATCTCCTGATAACACTTTCGCGAAGGTAGATTTTCCTGCTCCATTAGGGCCCATAATTATATGTAATTCCCCCGGATGAATATGCAAATTTAAATAATCCAGGATTTTAACATCCTCACAACATACGTGTAAGTTTTGTATATGTAGCATCAACTACCCCACGCTATTTTCCAACTTAACAAACAATAATTTTGAAGCTTCTCGAGCAAACTCTAAAGGTAACTGTTCGATAATTTCAAGGCAAAAACCGTGGACCACTAAACTCACAGCCTCTTCAGCATTTAACCCTCTACTACGCAAATACATTAATTGATCTGCTCGCAATTTCGATGTTGTAGCCTCATGTTCAACAGACGATTGGGAGTTTTCTACAGAAATTCTAGGATCCGTATACGCTCCACATGCCCGGCCAATCAGCATCGAATCACATTGTGTGTGATTACGACTTCCAACAGCTCCTTCAGAAATAGAAACAAGACTCCTAAAGGTGTTATGCGACTCCTCTGAAGAAATTCCTTTAGAAACTATTGTAGAAGTTGTTTTTTCCCCCACATGAATCATCTTCGTCCCAGTATCAGCTTGCATTTTTCCATTTGTTAAAGCGATAGAGTAAAACTCTCCTACACTTTCTTTCCCCCTCAAAATGCAACTAGGATACTTCCAAGTGATTGCCGCTCCAACTTCAACCTGGGACCAAGAAATCTTTGATTTGTAACCCGCACACAACCCGCGCTTCGTTACAAAATTATAAATTCCACCCTTGCCAGTTTTCCTATCTCCAGAAAACCAATTCTGCACGGTAGAATAACGCACAACCGCTCGTTCATGCGCCACTAATTCTACAACAGCTGCATGCAGCTGATGTGAAGAATACGATGGAGCTGTACACCCTTCAAGATAACTCACAAAAGAATCATCCTCAGCAATAATTAATGTACGCTCAAACTGCCCCGATTCTTTGTCATTAATCCTAAAATACGTAGATATCTCCATAGGACAACGCACGCCCTTAGGAAGATAGACAAAAGAACCGTCACTAAACACTGCAGCATTCAAAGCCGCGAAATAGTTGTCCCTATAAGAAACAACCAACCCTAAATATTTTTTTACTAACTCCGGATATTCTCGAATCGCTTCATTCATCGAGCAAAAAATCACACCCGCTTTATCCAGAGCTTCCTTAAATGTTGTTCCTATAGACACCGAATCAAAAACTAAATCCACAGCAACATTTTGAACGTTTAATAAACGCTTTTGCTCATCTAGAGGAATTCCCAATTTCTTAAAGGTCTCTAAAATTTCAGGATCAGCTTCTTCCAAACGCCCTAAAGGATTTTTCTGCTTTGGAGCAGAAAAATAGACTATACTGTCATAATCTATCGTAGGATAGGACAGTCTAGCCCATATAGGCTCTTGTAACTTTTTCCAATGCTGATAGGCTTTTAAACGGAAATCTAAAATGAAAGAAGGCTCGTTGCGCAGCTGAGAGATTTTTATTATTGTCTCTTCGCTTAGCCCCCGAGTTAACCCCTCTGACTCTATAGGTGTGACGAAACCATAAGGATAATCCTCATGATTATGTAAAAAATCTTCTATAGATTGGCTCATAATGCCCAGCCTCTGCGCTCCTCGTAATATTATTGTGTAAAACTTCACAAGGGCTTAGCCAGATTAACAAATTGTCCATATTTTTCGAAGCATTAAAGAAAGCGTGAAGGAAAAAGCAAAGCTTTAACTTTCACACTTGTTTAGAAAAGAATGTTGACAAAGACCATTCTTTGTAGAGATCACACTACGTGCTAAACAAGACGTAAGATCTTGAAGCACAAAATTATTTTAAGAATTCTTTATTTTTATCCCAAAAGTTTCTTCTACTCCATGATTTTTTCTAGCTCAACAACCTCTAAAAGAGTTAAAAAGATTTACTGTAAAGCAGTTGAGTTTTACGGGAAGACATCCAACTTAGGCTCATATTGCCCAGAAGATACTGTTTTTTGTAGCAAAGGAGCAAATGTCGAGTCTTTCGTAGTTAAAAAGGAGAGTTCCTTTTCCGCTTTTTCAAACTGCCCTTCCATATGATAAAGATAACCAAGAAGATAGTGTGAACGCTCGTGTTCTAAGTTAATACCAAGCGCACGATGGAAAGCATCTGATGCTTGGCGATTCTGCTTAAGATCCATGTAGGCAAGTCCAACATAAAAGTGTGCGTCAGCATCCTCTTCATTTAAGAAAAGAGCCTCCTGGAAAGCTTTTAAAGCTAATCGTGTTTTATCTAAAGTGAGATAACATAAACCAAGATTATAATGACCGTCAGACAAGTCAGGACGTAACTGCACAACCCTTTCGTAAGCTTCTGTGGCTTTATCCCACTGTTTGTGACGGGAGAGTAAATACCCCAATTTTATCCAAGCTTTCCAATATAAAGGATTCTTTCTTACCGTAGTCTCTAACAAAGCAATGGCTTCTTGCTCATTGTTCATATCCGTTAAAACAACAGCTTTATTGTACAAACTTTGTGGGTTCCAAGGGTCTAACTCTAAGATTTTATCAAAACACTCTATAGCTTCAGTATACTTACCTAAACGATGGTATACACCACCTAAGCTAAACCAACATTCTGCATCATCTGGATGTAAAACAATATAGGCACGATATTGCTCTACAGCTTCTTCACAACGATTATCCCGATCTAAAGCTACCCCATAGCAATAACGTAAATAGCTATCCGTAGGTTCCGACTCTAATCCCTTTGTGCACCAAGTCAACGCCTCTGCAGTTCTTCCTGACTCTAAAGCAATAATGCCCAAATAACAATAGGCTAGTGCTGCTGTAGGATCTAGCTCTAAAGTTTCTTTTAGCCTTTGTTCTGCCTGTTCATACTCCCCGCTCAAAAAAAAGTTAATTCCTGAGCAGAGAAATTCTTTCGCTAGATGTTTCGCAGCTTCTTCCATGAATCTTTCTCCTGGCACACAAGTTTGTTGACCTCGTGCTTTACAGGAGCAAAAAGCGTGCCAATCCTCAGTTCATAGCTGAAAATTTTTCTTTTTTTCTTATATTCTCCCACTTTTCGATCATCTTGACGGCTATGGGAGCTGCGTCTCGTCCAAACTCCCCGAGACGTAAATAGACAATAACAACAATATCCGGATGCATAAGTTCCTCATCTGAAAAACCAACTGCAGCAAACCACACGTGCTTCATTTTCATACTGCCGTATTGCCGATCCAAACCTACACGAACTATCGATTCCGCAGTGCTTGTCTTTCCAATGATACGAGTTAATAGTTCAGGACTAAACTGATCCCGAATACTGCGTGTTGTTCCATAATTTCCCCATATCACGTTATGCATACCGGATTTAAATAACTCCGTGATACACTCGGGCATAAACACATCTCTTTTCTTCATGGGAGGGGTCGGGGAAAATTCTTCACCATCCCATTCTCCTAAAACTAAACTAGGAACATACACAGTCCCTCCATTCACCAGAGCTGCCATCATGACAGCAGTTTGTAAAGGAGTCACAATAAGAGTATGCTGCCCTATAGCTGTGGCGTACAATCCCGAACGATTATACGCCACATCTTGAGGAACCGCTCCGGCATACTCTCCAAGCAAGCCTACCCCCGTTTTCTCCCCAAATCCAAATAAAGCCGCTGCATGACATAAATCTTCAGGATCAGAGAGATACTCTCCTACAAGCAAAGAAAAATAGGGGTTGCTGGACATTTCTAAAGCAGAAATAAGATCAATACGCCCACGACCAGAGTAATCATTCTTCGGTAAAATCCCTCCACGATAAAATGAAGGAATAGGCGTGCCATCTTTAAAAAAACCTACATGAGGCTTAGTACTAGCATACCCAAAAGATTTCCTATCGATAATCACTAGTAATCGAGATAAATAGTCCACATCGACATTACCCCGCATCACTTCTTGAGACAGCACAGAATACGCAGAAACTAGTTTAAAAATAGATCCTAAAGTTGCTGCCTGCCCAAAAGCATGAGATCGCAAATACCCATAACCATAAGTAGGATAAAATGCTGCAGCAAGATCTTGCTCCTTTTGAGGAACATTTCTAGTCAGCATCGGAGCATAGTTACCATATAGTGGTCTCTGCAGCTCTAAAAACTCTCTAAACGAGACAAACAAACGTAGCAAATCTATAGAAGAATCCGAGAATTTTTGTTTCAAAAACTCGTAATGTTCGTACCAAGGCAATGCCTGATGCGCCCCATTTTCTAATTCTCTTTTCCATACAGAAAGAGCTTCATAGTAAGCTTTTTGGTTCTCTATATCTCCTTGCCCGGAAAGTAAATAAGCTAAAAACCTATCAAGATAACAACGACGAAAATCTTGGTATTGTGCACGTTGCTCTTCCACTAAGTAATCCACATAAGGTGTGGGATAACGCTGCTTCCTCTCGTTTTCTTCCTTACGTTTCACCTCTAAAAACTTGGCAAAATAGAGTTTCCGCCATTCTTTAAAATCAACTTCAGTGAAAATGTCCTCTACTATCTTGGAAAATGCACTACGCAAAGCTACGTAATGTCCCTGGCACTCAAAAAACTCGGATAAAGAAAAAGAAGCTACGGATGCTAGTAGTTCGGGATCAATTTTAGAAGGATCCACAACCAACTGAAAGAGATCTACAAGTAAAAGTTTGTCATAATTTGCCGGAAGTTCCGCAAAAAAGGGCTCTAGCTCTTGCTTTATCTCCTCTATTTCTTGTTCATGTGCCTTATGACAACGCGCTATCCATTGCTGCTGCTTTATGGAAATCACTCGGCCGATAGCAATATGCTCCTGCTCAACAGGAAACACTGCATCAAAAATAGAAGAACAAGAACAATGCCCTTCAGAATAAGAAAATACCTCTAGTAATCGCTCCATAGCATGCTGGATCTTAACAGCGTTATGCACAGTGCCGTAACGTTGTATAACAGACTTGACCTCTGAGGTGTTCGGCAAAATAAAATCTAAGAAATAATCAAAAGTCAGCGAAAGCTCCTCATCATAACATAACCCGGTAAGAGAACTTCTTCTTTCTCGACGCAACGGCACTTTTCTATCATACACCTCTGCAATGTGTTCGGTGTTTTCCAACCAACGATACACTGCAGATCTAGCTTCAGAATCCGCATCCCGTATGTCGATAAAATCGTTATTATGGTACCGCGGAGAAGATGCCATAGCCAAGATTTGGCCATTATTCGGATCTAAAGCAATAATCGCTCCCCCCTTAATCCAAGGAAATAAAGGAGGTAAAAACTTTTGCTTTTTCAAAGACTGTGCCGAACGAAATTGTTCGGTTTTTTCATGATCTAAAAGTAAAGCATCTGCGAACGCTTGCAACTCTGTAGACAATGTAAGTTGTAACTTCTTCCCAGAAATGGCTTCTACTTCATGAAGACCTTGGATAAAATTACCACGACGATCTACAAGAACTGTTTTTTTTCCTAATTGTCCTCTTAAACTCCCGTCGCAATAGGCTTCTATGCCCACCTTCCCAACTAAGGCATTTAAACTATATGCATTGTTCTCTAAAGAATTTAATAAAGAACGCACTTGATCTATACTTGCTAGACCTTCAGGAAACTTCGGATTCTCACCCTCTTCATACGCTCGAACACATTCCCGCAACTTGCTTAACTCATGTGTCACACTCTTATATTCTTGAGCACTAATCGGTCCTACATACCCTAAAATATCTGATGCCGTCTTCCCCATAGGATAATACCGACGCACTGACGGTTCGACATGTAAGCCCGGCCAATGTTTCATCATCATTTTCAATCCTAAATATGTACGCTCAGAAACATTGGCCTGAACTACGTAGGGTACAGAACCTAATACAGAGGCTTTCGCATGAATATTATCTTCTATTGTATCTTTATCTAGATGTAACTCTTGAGCAAGAAGTTGCGCCAAACGTGCAATATAGTTTTTCCTAACAGGAATGAGCTCTCTAGTTCCATCTGCACGGGCACGCCATGCTCTAGTAGGCAAATCACGAATGGCACTATAAGCAACACTCACATCGTATTGCATTTTATTTTCTGCTAATACTTTGCCGAAACGATCACAAATGGTGGCACGCTCTATAAGCTCAGGAATCACCCTCTTCTGCGGTTTATAAGCCTCTTCTAACTTTTGATCATGTTCAACGACAGCAAGATGCCACAAACGTACAGCGATTATTGCTAAAGCAACAATGATCCCTGACAATAGCCTGTTTGTCTTTTCTGGAACAGTAAGGTAGGAACGACGCTTTTTCGGAGATTTCATAAAACAAATAGTAGGGTCTCACCCATTGTCTGGCAAGTGCTTCGACTGGTTACGAACGGCGTTTTACAAGATACAAATCAGCAAAAAAACACACACGAATCTTGAAAACAGAAAATTGTTACAAATAAAACATAGAAATGAAAAATGCCAAAAACTTTAACGCTTTGTTTAACAATTTTGCTTTATCTTATTTACAAAAATAAAGAATAAATCGTAATGATTCAAATATAAGAAAGCCTTGTTACACTCTTCTATGAGGGTAATTCCAACTTATTCTAAGTGGCATAAGAAATAAAAATGTGTACAAAAATCTAATAGCTCTCTTATTAGCAAGTATAAGGAGTTATTGCTTGAAATCTGTGCCTGAAAACAGTCTTTTTTCTTATCGTCTTTACTATAATAAGAAAAGTTTGTTATGTTTTCGAATAATGAACTGTATGTTCATGCTTAAGGCTGTTTTCACTTGCAAGACACTCCTCAAAGCCATTAATTGCCTACAGGATATCTTGTCTGGCTTTAACTTGGACGTGGTGCCGCCAGAAGAGCAAATTAGAATAGCGAGCACAAAAAGAAAAGATACTAAGCATAATCTTTAGAGGTGAGTATGAAAAAACTCTTGAAATCGGCATTATTGTTTGCCGCTACGGGTTCCGCTCTCTCCTTACAAGCCTTGCCTGTAGGGAACCCAGCTGAACCAAGTTTATTAATCGATGGCACTATGTGGGAAGGTGCTTCAGGTGATCCTTGCGATCCTTGCTCTACTTGGTGTGATGCTATCAGCATCCGCGCAGGATACTACGGAGATTATGTTTTCGATCGTGTATTAAAAGTTGATGTGAATAAAACTATCACCGGCATGGGTGCAGTTCCTACAGGAACCGCAGCAGCTAATTACAAAACTCCTACGGATAGACCCAACATCGCTTACGGCAAACACTTACAAGACGCCGAATGGTTCACCAATGCAGCTTTCCTCGCATTGAATATCTGGGATCGCTTTGATATTTTCTGCACATTAGGCGCTTCTAATGGGTACTTCAAAGCTAGTTCTGCGGCATTCAACCTCGTTGGTTTGATTGGTGTTAAAGGATCCTCCATAGCAGCTGATCAGCTTCCCAATGTAGGCATCACTCAAGGAATCGTTGAATTTTATACAGATACAACATTCTCTTGGAGTGTAGGTGCACGCGGAGCTTTATGGGAGTGTGGTTGTGCGACTTTAGGAGCAGAGTTCCAATACGCTCAGTCTAATCCTAAAATTGAAATGTTGAATGTAGTCTCCAGCCCAGCACAATTTGTGGTTCACAAGCCTAGAGGATACAAGGGAACAGCATTTCCTTTACCTCTAACAGCTGGTACTGATCAGGCAACTGACACTAAGTCGGCTACAATTAAATACCACGAATGGCAAGTTGGTTTAGCGCTCTCTTATCGATTGAACATGCTTGTTCCTTACATTAGCGTAAACTGGTCACGAGCAACTTTTGATGCTGACGCTATCCGCATCGCTCAACCTAAATTAGCTGCTGCTGTGTTAAACTTGACCACATGGAACCCAACCCTTTTAGGAGAAGCTACAGCTTTAGATACTAGCAACAAATTCGCTGACTTCTTGCAAATTGCTTCGATTCAGATCAACAAAATGAAGTCTAGAAAAGCTTGTGGTGTAGCTGTTGGTGCAACGTTAATCGACGCTGACAAATGGTCAATCACTGGTGAAGCACGCTTAATCAATGAAAGAGCCGCTCACATGAATGCTCAATTCAGATTCTAAGGATTTAGTTTATACTATCCTAACTTTTTGTCCCGCTATCAGAACCTAGGAATCTCTGGGTTCTGATTTTTTTTGCTCTCATCCTTTTGTAGAGCTTCAAATCTCTTTTCTAAAATCCATTCGCATAAGAATTCACTGATTATCTAAAATTTTCTAGAAGCTTGAAACCTAGAGATTACAACCTTGCGTAAAAAGCATTATTAAATTAACATCTCTATTCTTAGCACGCGCCCGTAGCTCAATGGTAGAGCTGTAGCCTTCCAAGCTACCGGTGTCAGTTCGATTCTGATCGGGCGCTTTCTGAACACCACCAAGACTGAAATCTTGACATCGGTTCAAGATGCCATTGTTAACATATTCAAGAAATAGAGGTACAAAGCTTGGAAGAACAACCACTATGCAATCTTTCAGTTAAAGACTTAATGGAAGCGGGAGCTCATTTTGGGCACCAAACCCGAAGATGGAATCCAAAGATGAAACTTTACATCTTTGAAGAAAAAAATGGTCTTTACATCATCAATTTAGCAAAAACTCTTTATCAATTACGTAAAGCTCTCCCACAAGTTTGTAAGGTTATTAAGGAAAATAAACCTATTCTCTTTGTAGGGACGAAAAAACAAGCCAAATGTGTCATTAAAGAAGCTGCTATTGAAGCTGGCGAATACTTTGTTGCTGAGCGTTGGTTAGGCGGCATGTTGACTAACATGACGACTATTAGAAACTCCATCAAAACGTTGGATAAGATCGAAAAAGACCTGACTCAAAATAGTTCTTACCTTACGAAAAAAGAAATCGCCCTACTCGCTAAACGTCATCAAAAATTATTGAAGAACCTTGAAGGTATTCGTTACCTGAAGAAAGCTCCTGGTCTTGTTATCGTTGTTGATCCTAGTTATGAAAAGATTGCTGTTGCAGAAGCTAAAAAGCTCGGTATCCCCGTATTGGCTTTAGTAGATACTAACTGTGATCCAACTCCTATCGACTATGTGATTCCTTGCAATGACGATTCTTTAAAAAGCATTCGCTTAATCATTAGCACAATTAAAGATAGTATCATTGATACCAAGAAAAAACTTGGCGTTGAGATTGTCTCTCCAATTAAAACTCTAGACATACAAGATAGCGAAGATATGGACGTCTACGCAACCGATGAGGACAATCGTCAAGAAGATCTATTAGCAAAAAAATATGACAGTAATGAGGCTAACTAATGAGCAACTTTTCTATGGAAACCCTCAAACTCTTAAGACAGCAGACCGGTGTGGGGTTAACCAAGTGTAAGGAAGCTTTAGCCGAGTGCAATGGAAATCTTGAAGAAGCTGTAGTTTACTTACGTAAATTAGGTCTTGCCTCAGCTAGTAAAAAAGAACATAGGGAAACGAAAGAAGGCGTTATCGCAGCAAAAAGCGATTCTCGCGGCACTGCTGTCGTTGAAGTTAACGTGGAAACAGACTTCGTAGCTAATAATGCCGTCTTTCGAACTTTCGTTGATGGTCTTGTTGAAGACGTCTTAAACCATAAAGTAGATAATGTTGATGCATTGCTACAACTCCCCTCATCGCAAGATGCTTCTCTTACAGTAGATGAGTTACGTGCTGTAACCATGCAAACCGTCGGAGAAAATATCCGCATCAACAGAATTAAGTATTTGCCAAAAACAACTAATGAAAGTGTGGGCATTTACTCTCATGGTAATGGGAAAACCGTTTCTGTCACTGTTCTTTCTGGAATTTCTGATGAAGAAAGCCTCGCGAAAGATATTTCGATGCATATCGTAGCAGCTCAACCTCTGTTCTTAAATAAAGAAAGTGTCCCTGAAGATGCTCTAGCAAGAGAAAAAGAAGTTATTTCTTCTCAAATACAAGGAAAACCCCAAGCAGTTATTGATAAAATCATCAGTGGCAAGTTGGGAACATTCTTCCAAGATGTTTGTCTACTAGAACAAGCTTTCATTAAAAACCCTGATATCACTATTCAAGGTTTGATTAATGAGGCCAGCAAAACTAGAGGCAACTCCGTCGAAGTGAAGGAATTCATTTTATGGAAAATAGGAGCTTAATAAGCGAGAGGAAATATGTCTAAGCGAATAACACGAGTCTTATTTAAGATATCCGGAGAATCTCTCTCTACAGACAGCGGGAATCGAATTGATGAAGTTCGTTTATCCAGATTGGTAGCGGAATTGCGCGCTGTACGCAATTGTGATATTGAAACAGCTCTTGTTATAGGCGGAGGCAATATCCTTAGAGGCCTTGCTCAACAAAAAGAATTACAAATTAATCGCGTGTCTGCTGACCAAATGGGAATGCTAGCCACTTTAATTAATGGTATGGCTGTGGCAGACGCTTTAAAAGCTGACGACATCCCTTGTTTATTGACTTCTACACTGTCTTGTCCTCAACTAGCAGACTTATACACCCCTCAAAAGTCTGAAGAAGCTTTAAACCAAGGGAAAATTGTAATTTGCACAACAGGAACAGGGTCTCCTTACTTAACAACTGATACAGGAGCAGCTTTGCGTGCTTGTGAGTTAAAAGTGGATATTCTGCTCAAAGCTACTATGCATGTGGATGGCGTGTATAACAAAGATCCTCGATCATTCAGCGATGCTGTAAAATATGATCGGATTAGCTTTAAAGATTTCCTAGCTCAAGGATTAGGCGTTATGGACGCTTCTGCTGTATCTTTATGCATGGATTCTAATATTCCTATTCGGGTCTTTAGCTTTGTTAAACACTCTCTAGAGCAAGCGATCTTTGATGAGAATATCGGAACATTAATTGGTGAGGAAGCTACACATGTCCATTCTAGCTGATACTGAAAAAAAAATGGCAGCTGCTTTAGAATTTTTCACTAAAGAAGTCCGTTCATTTAGAACAGGGAAAGCTAATCCTGCTTTAGTAGAAACAGTTACTGTGGATGTGTATGGCACGACGATGAGGCTATCGGATTTAGCCTCTATTTCTGTAGCTGATACACGCCAGTTAGTCATTTCCCCTTACGATGCTAATAACGTCTCTGCTATATCCAAAGGGATTATTGCTGCAAATTTAAATTTGCAACCTGATGTAGAAGGATCCATAGTACGTATTAAAATTCCCGAACCGACAGCAGAATACCGAAATGAAGTGATTAAGCAGTTACGTCGTAAATCTGAAGAAGCCAAAGTAGCTATTCGCAATATCCGTAGGGAATCTAACGATAAGTTAAAAAAGGATTCTGATTTAACAGAAGACGCTGTTAAGGGAATGGAGAAAAAAATCCAGGAATTAACAGATAAGTTTTGTAAGCAAATCGACAAAATGTCCAAGCAAAAAGAAGTTGATCTTTCATCGATTTGATAAGCTTTACTTTTTATGAGTAATCTTTATCTTCTTCTCCTTCTTTGGTTTTTCATATAAAACTCGGAGAGGAAAAGATTGCTCTAAAGGAGTAGAACTAGTAATATTGTAGTTGTCTTGGCCCCATCGTCTAGCCCGGCCCAGGACATCGGATTTTCATTCCGGTAACAGGGGTTCGAATCCCCTTGGGGTCAAAATATAAAATAGCCAAGTAAACTTCGGGCCTTTAGCTCAGCGGTTAGAGCACCTCACTTTTAATGAGGGGGTCGAAGGTTCAAATCCTTCAAGGCCCAATTGATTATTCTTGGTTCTTTTGTATTTCTTAAAAAAACCTTTTTCTCCTTTGTCTCTTTTTTGTTATTGGTATCGGGTGTATTAGTATTTGGTTTTAATGGTTGATCTTCATGGCAACTTCTAAACCCCACCTATGTTACCATTGTCAAAAGCCGGCAACAATTTGTTATACTGAAGTAGATAAGGATAAGATCTTACGTTCTTATGTGTGTGATTCTTGTCCGTGTCCTAGTCATTACTATAGTCGTGACAACATTGTGTTAGGTTCTTCTGGGACTTCTGTAACTTTAGAATGTGGCAATTGTAAAACCGTATGGAAGCCAACTGCTGATGAAAATCAGCTATTTGGTTGTCACTTATGTTACACAAACTTTAAAACACAACTCATACCCAAGCTCGTGCATACTAAAGCTATGTGTTCATCGGCAACGGCGGACAATGGCCGAGGTGGTTTGCATATTGGTCGTTCCCCTGGAGAAGCGGCGAGTATGAATCCCCTCCTTAAATTAATAGCGTTAAACGAGGCTCTTCAGGATACGCTAGCTCGTGAAGATTATGAGCAAGCTGCTGTAATACGAGATCAGATTAATCATTTAAAAAATCAGAATTCGCATGATTCTTCCCAATGACTTACTTCTTAATTTTGCTAGTAAGAAAGACGCTCCTCCTACAAATAAAACCTGGCCTATAACGACGTTCTCACTATCTAGGAACCTTTCCATAGCGAAGTTTCTTCCTTGCTTATCTAGGGAGAAAAAACAAGAAATTTTAGAGGTTATCGCCTCACATTTTAACCATATTGAAGGTTTTGATGAGTTTCTAGTTTTACCCCTGAAAGATGCACCTGCCTGGCAAAAAGAGTTTCTCATTGAGCATTTTTTATTTCCCTATGATCTTACAGGTAACCCTGAAGGCGAAGCTCTTATTGTCAACCGCTCTGGAAATATTCTCGCCGCTATAAATTTCCGGGATCATCTGATTCTCCATGCTATAGATTTTACATCAGAACCCGAAAAAGCCTTAGATCAGCTTGTGCGGTTAGACAGTTATCTGAATGAAAAATTAGCATTTGCTTTTTCCCCTGATTTTGGTTTTCTAACTACAAATCCTCGAGAATGCGGCACAGGATTAAAAAGTCAGAGTTTTCTACATGCTCCGGCATTGGTTTACTCTCGCGAATTGGCTGAGATTATTGATGAGGATACAGAGGTTGCGTGTTCTGGCATTTTACCAGGAACTCCCGAATATATTGGGAATATTGTAGTTTTATCGAATAAATGTTCTTTAGGGCTTACCGAAGAACAAATCTTATCATCACTCAGAATATGGTCTTCGAAAATTGCTGTTGCCGAAGCTTCCGCGAAAAAGAAGCATGCTGAGCAAAATCCTGGGGAGTTAAAAAACCATATTCTGCGTGCTCTAGGCTTACTTACACACTCCTATCATTTAGATCTCCAAGAAACGTTAGATGCATTAAGTTGGATCCAATTAGGGATTAGCTTAGGATGGATCCAAGGTTCCGATAACAGTTCCATTTGGAATCCTGTATTCTGGCAGGCACGTCGTGGGCACTTAGCTCTTACAAAACAACCTGAAGATAATAAGAGTTTACAAAAAGAAGTTATCTCACAGTTACGTGCAGATGTGTTAAAGAGACTTGCCGAAGGCTTATCTGCTAATGGCTTTTAATGCCCTCCTATAACTACAATACGCAGCAAGGAGGGCAGCAAAACTTTTTCCCCCTAAAGCCTAAATTAAAAGCCCCGACTTTGCCTTTTAAAATAAATATAAAAAAAGCTTTGAGGAGGTTCTTCCTTCAATACCTCGCCTCTTAGGACATGTCAGCCTGCCCTTCCCCTACGTACGTATTTTTGAAATGAATAGAGAAAATAAGGATTCCTCAGCGCACTTCATAAATAAAAGCTTTCTTTAAAGGAAAAGGTTAAGAAATAGCCGTAAAACAAAGAAGGTGTGAATTTGATTCACATTATGGAATGGGCCTGATCTTTATAAGTTCTTACTTCTTATACTTTTCCTTTAAGGAACAAGACAAAAGGTAAGCATTTGTTTTATTTTTGTAAATATTTTTTACCATGTTTGCCCAAAGCCGGGATCGAACCGACGACCTACGCGTTACGAATGCGTTGCTCTACCAACTGAGCTATTTAGGCAAAAAAACAAGAAAAATTAGTATAGAATTGAAGAACAAAAAAGCCAAGAAAACAACAATCATACGGCCGACGATGCTTTCTTGGCTTTCCCCCTGAAATACAACAGAGTGAGAAGCTATTCCATGGCGCAGAATATCATCTTACTTTTTCTATATAACATTTATTGGGCTTCTATTTCTAGCATTTTAAAATCACTTTCTACTTGCAGTGCTGGGGGGTGTTGACATTCAGGAGCATGTCGCGGTGCTACCTGCATCGAGCCTTCATTAGCTTCCCAATTGTATCTATAGCCTTCTTTATTGGTTAATTTTGTTCCTTCTTCAAAACTACTAATCACCTTAGGCTTAATGAACATCATGATGTTGCGTTTTTGCCTTTGATCTATTGTTCTGCTGAATAAACCTCGAAGCAAAGGTATGGAGTTTAAAAGAGGAACTCCAGTAACAATTTTCGTAGTTTTATCTCTGATATGGCCACTCATGACTAAGAAACAACCATCAGGAACTTGCAAACGTGTAGCGGCGTATGTTTTATCTGTTACCGGTGTAAGTGTTCCTTGAGCAGAGTGTAGCTCGGAAATCGTTTGTTCTATTTGTAAGGTAACAACGTTATTTGGTGCTATGGTTGAAGCAACAACAAGATTCACACCGATATCTTCATATTCGATATTTTGTGTAACTGTTCCTGTTTCTTGAATAATGGTACTGGTCGTTTGGAACGGTATAGTCTGTCCAACGAAGAAAGATGCTTGTTGCGTATCCTGGGCCATAATTCTTGGGTTAAGAACTATCACAGTGTCGCCATCTTGATCTAAGGCACTGAGCAGCCCCCCTAGGGTTAGAAAAGATTTGCCCTTATGGCTTAGAACGTTTCCGATGATCCCCAAACCAAATGCTGAAGATGCATACATCATATCGCTAATACCGGCTAGCTGACCCGGCGTAGGTAAAGGGATATCTCCTGGAGAAGGTTTTGCAGGAGGTACTGTAGATTTTGCAGGATTCGCAAGACCGGTATTGCTCAACAATCCTGAAGCATAAGCGACTTTCCCTTGTTCATCACCGAGAGCCACCCATTGAACCCCGAAATCCCAAGACTTTTCTAAACTTGTCTCTAAGATCAAAACTTCAATGTATACTTGCTTGGGAGGTAGATCCAAGCCATTGAGTAAGCTGACTACTTTATCTACGTTGGTTTGATTTCCGATAACAACGATAGAATTGTTCACATCTAACCATTGAATACTATTCAATGTGTTGATGAAATCTTCATCCATAGCTGTGGTGACGTAGAGATTATAACCGATGTCTTGAATTGCTTGAGCAATAGCTGCGCCATTTTGATACTTCAGCTTATACATGAAAAAGCGCAAGCTTTTAGGATTCGCAGCTCCTGATGTTCCGAGAGCGGATGCAGGACTAGTTACGTCATCTAATGTATGTGCCATTTCTGGAACATCTAAGGATTTGAGCAGTTGTATTGCCTTGTTTGTTAAACGCGGGGAGGAAACTACAAAAATCTTATTTGTTCCTGGCTGTATGAAAATTTGAAAAGCTTCATCCTCTGCCATGGCGCCAAGAACATCTTGGCAATAGCTCACTAATGACGCCGGATTTGCATAGCGGACTTCATACTCAGACATATCTACGGATGTACCGGGACTATCTAGAGCTGCTAGCAACTCTCCTACTTTCTCTACATTGCCAGCAATGTCCGACACGATGACATGACGTGTGGCTTCTGAAGCGCTGACTATAGCATCATGGGAGAGCAAAGGCTGGATAATATTTACAGCTGATGTAGGATGTACACTGTATAAACGGAATACACGAGTCACTACAACAGCTTCGCAATTATCTTTTGCAGAACCATCAGTGACTACCGTAGACAACTTAGAAAGACGTGGATTACGATAAATAAGGACGTTATTTCCTTGTTCTACAACTTTCAAGTCATGCATTTTTAAGACTTGTAAAAGAATCGTAGAGAGATCGTCTACAGATGTAGGATCGTGAGAAACAATCGTTACATTGAAATTTAAATCATTACTATCGAAAACAAAGTTGGTTCCTGAAATCTTACTCACGAACTGTAATAGCTCAAGAACAGAGATGTCTTCGAAATTTACAGTATAACCGTTGTCTTTCAGGTCTTCACAAGTAATTTGTTTCCCTTTCAATAGCGCGGGCGCTTCTTCTTCCTCTTTTGTTGCCTCGGGCTGTATGGCTATTTTATCAATCGAGGGTTGTTTATCTGGTGATTTCGTTAATGCGTTCGGGGATCCAGAATGATGATCAACTTTAAAGCCTTCTTCCTGGGAACTTTTTTTGTCGCTTTCTTCCACCAGTTTTTTAACACTGAAGTTTATGGCATTTACAGCGCGTTTAGCGTAAGCACGTTTATCTTCCCAAATACGCTCTTCTTCACTTTTCCCTTCAGTAACTTCAGTTTTTTCTTCTTGTTTAGAGAGGAACCTAGGGGTCTTTTTTGCAGTAGTTTGCGTGTAGCGATTATCCTGAAGGCGTTTTTTCGCTTCAGGCTTAGCAAATGGTGAACCTTCAGAAAATCCTGGAGAAAACGTCTGCGTAGATTTTTTAAAATGCCGTGGCTGGTTCGACGGGAAGTTTTTAACTACGGCCTGCTTATCAGATTTTTTTGCTGATGTTTTATTGACTATGTTTTTAGGACAGGCAGCAATTTGGCTTTTCTCGTCAGTTTGGGAGTTTTTAACTCGAGATCTCGGCTCGTCAGTTGCAGGTTTTTGAGAATTCACACCAAGCAAAACCAGGTCAAAGAACAACAGAATAGAAAGTACTCCGATTTTTCCTTTTTTCTTATTTATGACCTGTAAGATCTTTCTTCCAATGTTCGACGTCACTATTTTCACCAGATTCTTTTTAAGCTGATAAGTGTTGAGGGACAAAGATTTCCGTCATGATTTTCTAATATCCCGAACTGTACGCTCTCTATTGGGCAGAATATAGCTGTTTGTCCTCTATCTTTCAACTCTGTGAATAAAGGACTATTTAAAGATGACATGGAATCGTCTGCCTGTAAGGTATGTAATACTGCTCCATCACCTATTTCCCATGCAACCTTGGTTTCCTGAATTTGTAAAGAACTAATTTTCCCTAAACCTAAGGATGAAGTAGTAAAATTCTGGGGAACCTTTCCTTGTTTTTTTAACCAGAAACTAGTTTTCCCACAAGTAATCCAAGAAAGTTCCTTTTTTTCTTTGGGAATAGTTACGCAAACTAAAGACATTCCCGCCGTATCAACAGGAGCATGGATCCGCAGGAGCTCACTATGTATTTTGCGCATCGTACTTCTAATGCTATCTTCATGACCCCATTGACTTACGAAGGTTTTTATAATAGTTAATACTAAAGTTGCATTTCCTGAAAGACTATAACAAAACCATAAACGGAAAGTATCCCGACTCATATAGGCTTCGTAGTATACGTGAGGATGTGTTGGGTATCCTTGCTCGTATACAGAAGCGGATATGAAATCAGGGACAACAATTTCTGCAGGAGACAACCAGAATCTCTGCTGATACAGCTGCTCATTTACCTGTGCTGTATGATCTTTATTACGATAATCTTGCTGAAGATCTTGGCTGTACCGGTACTGATGTAAATGACTCATGAATTCTTTCATAGACCCGTAACGATCTTGAGGAGAAGGTTGCAAGGCCTTCGCTAAAATTTTACTCACTCTATCCGGAATCAAGGACAAAATGACCTTACCTAGGGCTAGGTTTCCCAAGATCAATTCATAAGCAATTAAACCTAAAGAGTAGATTTCTGATTTTTCAGAAACTTTATCTCCCTGACGTTGTTCAGGGCTCATATATGCGGGCGTTCCTAAACAAGAAGGATGGGAAGCATGTTCTGTAGAAGAAGAAACAGCAAGTCCAAAATCTATGAGTTTGATTTCCCCTTGAGCATTCATGAGGATATTTTCGGGTTTGATATCCCTATGGAGTATACCACGGCTATGCAGATACTCTATAGCTCGGCCAATATGTAAAATTATATCAATCGCTCTGGATAAAGGAATCTGATGGGTGAGGATATAATGTCTAAGAGACACGCCCTGGATATATTCCATGGCTATATACAGCCTTTCTCTACACTGTCCATATTGATATAACTTAACAATATTGGGATGTGAGACTTGTTCTATAATTCGTGCTTCTTTTAAAAAGTTATGAACTCTGCGAGTATCAGCAACTAAAGGTGGTTCAAGCACTTTAATAGCTGTAGATTGTAGGGTGGCAGAATGCAAACCCTGGTACACCGCGCTTCCTTCTTTCTTACTCAGGATTTTCTTGATGTGGTAAGCACCTATTACCTGATGCAGAAGAAGTATTTCGGATTGACAATCCATACGAAACAATTATACGTTTAGACTTCTAGAACTCGAATTCCTAAAACATCTCCTAAAGATACAATTTCTCCTCTTCCAACTTTTGCACCGTTGAGGATTAAATCCACGCCTCGAGAAGGGTGGATCCCATTGAGATTCAGAATGCTGCCTTGAGAGAGATGTAAAAACTCTTCCACAGTCAACGAGTATCGAGAAGCTTCTGCGACTAACTTATAGTTGCCTGGTAAAGGTGCTGCAGGCAAGGCTTCCGGAGTTTCTTCGGTAGGGGCTTCCTGAGGCACACTTGGATAGCTAGTAATTTTAAATTCTCCAGATGTTTGATCAATAAAACGACCACCAAAGAACTGATGTCCTTGGACAGTTAGCAAGCCTCCGCTTTCTTCTGTATCAGGATCATACAAACAACTATCTAACAAGATAAAGCTGCCATGCGCAACTTGTTGCCATTCTTCCTGAGTTAATTGGCAATAGCCAATTTCTACAGACATAGTTAAAGGCGTAGGATCTAACTGATGAATATCAAAATTCTGATTCGAGGCTGAAAGGAAATCCTGACAGCTGGCACAGGTTGCTTCTGGGAAAAGTAAACGAAAACGCATAGTTTTTCCGTCTAATCCGCAATTGACATCTACAGCCTGATACGAGCCTTGTAGGTCTTTAGTAGAAAATCGAGCGTCGCCGACAACTCTAACAGATAAAGAAGGTATCCAAGCGAGCTCCTGGAGCAACTTACACAGCTCTGCAGAAAAATAGTAATGGAAACCTAAAAGCTTATCTTTCTCATAAAAGTAGGAAGCTAAACTAGAATCATTGAACACGGACACCATGAACGACTGCAGATCAGCTTCGGAGGTGACAAAGAAAAACGTCCCTGATGTCAGGGGCTGGGCCAAGAAAGACTGTACTAAAAAGTGTGTCCCAAAATCTTGAACAGCCTGAGCAGCAGTTAGGGAACCTCGAGGTTGAATAGTAAGATTCGTATCTTCTAAACGGAATTTTTCTTTCAACCTATTTTGGCAAAGTTCTTTAGGGAACGGAGGAAGAGCAACCGCCTCTTCCGTTTTCACTAAAGAACTTAGAAAATCCTGTCTAGATTTTAACCAACTAGCACTAGGTTCCGCTGCTACTGTCATGAGAAATCACCTTTATAAACGTGCTTCTTCAACTTTATATTGGTTTTGTTCTTGATCTTGCTGCTGCTGATCTTTTCCTTGTTGATCCCTCTCTTCATCTCTGCGATGTATTGTTGCAGCAATCATATGTAAAGGTGTCTGCACTTCTTCGATAGTCGGCAATTGTACAATACTTGTTCCAACTGTGAATTCTGTCAAATTCAAACGAAGATTTTTTAATGCTTCTACCAAGCCAGCCAGCTGAGAAGGATTATTTGCAATGAGATTCACAGCCTCTGTCAGCTGAACCTCATCTATAAAATTAGAAAATTTCACAGAGAGATCGGTCCCAGACTGTACCAACGTTAAATTCGCGCCAGCAAAAACTTCGGGGACATTGCCTTCAGCATCTAAAACTAATTCTACTAACTGCTGACCGTTTACATCAGCAACTATCATAGATTCTACAGTACTAGCAATCACATCTTGGACCCACTGCAAATCTGCACTAGCAACTGCCACTGTAGAGCTTTCCACAACAACCTCACTGGACACAGAAGAAGCAATATCTACGAATGCCATGCCTGCTGTAGGGTTATCATAAGCCATGAAACTTTGTCCTTCTTCTTTCTCTTCTTCTTTAGAAGATACTGCGGAGGTTTTCTCTTCTACATGCTTATCATCAGCACCACGAGCTTCTTGACGAGAACCTTTGTTCACAGCTTTGTCTTGACGATCGTGTTTCGATTGCTGGCGGCCTTCCAAAGAAAAGACTTTTACATCACGGTTATCTTTAGGCTCTGGGCCTACTTCTTGTTGTATTAAGTGGCGATCTGTCTTGCAATTGTACAAAGACTCGGATGTTTTATTTAATTCCATGAACTAGATTCCCCCGATTCACGTTGTTTTTTTTTGCGCAGCTGATAAAGTAGCTGTCCCATTTCATCTTGCTCTTTTTCAATTTCTCGCGCTTCTTCTTTCAGAGCTTCTTTCATCCACTCTTCTTTATGTAAACGCGTCTTTTCTTCTTCTTTTCGCCGTTTGGCTAAATTCACTTCTGCTTTTTCGAGCTCTTTAGCTGCTGCTAAAACGTTTTCTTTCTGCTTATTGACTTTTTCTTCTTCTTCAGCAAGCTGTACAGCAACAACTTTAATATAAGCTTTTCTTTGTAAAACTGCATCACTGGTTGTGCCTTCATCCAACAACTCTCTGAGTTGCTGAATTTTCTGCATATAGTGATTTTTTACTTTATCACGAGCGGCTTCGATCTCTCGTAATTTTTCTTGTTCTATTTCTAAAAGCTTTCGCTGTTCCTTAACGATTTTTTCTGCTCTATCAACACGATCTCTTTTAATCGCTAGAACAGGTTCTAACGGGTATTTAGGCACGGCATTTTACCCTGAATATCTTATCGGAAAATAGCCCGAAGCTGTTGCGAGGCTTCCTCGTAATTTGTTTTTTCATGAATATCTTGCTTTAAGAATCTGTTCAATTTATCAATGTGATCTATAGCAAAATCCACTTCACGATCGGACCCTCGGCGATATTCTCCAATACGTATAAGCATTTCGTTTGCTTTGTATTTTGCCAGCACCTCTCGGGCTTTTCCTATGATGCGTCGTTGTTCCTCAGGAACAATTGCTGTCAGCAATCGGCTGATAGATGCTAAGACATCAATAGCAGGATAATGGTATGCCTGAGCTAAAGCGTTAGACAAGACAACGTGACCATCAAGAATCGATTTAACTTCATCAGCGACCGGTTCATTCATATCATCCCCGGCAACAAGTACTGTGTAAAAGGCTGTGATTGTTCCTTTATCCGAAGCTCCGGAACGTTCTAATAACCTAGGCAAAGTTGAGAATACAGAAGGTGTGTATCCTCCTCGAGCTGGCGGTTCTCCGGCAGCTAGACCGACTTCTCTTAGGGCTCGGGCAAATCGGGTGACAGAATCCATCATCAAAACTACGGTTTTGCCCTGATCACGAAAATACTCTGCTATAGCGGTGCCTACGTAAGCAGCATTTAATCGCAACTGTGAGGATTGATCTGAAGTAGAGACGACGATCACCGAACGTTTCATTCCTTCTTCTCCGAGATCGCCCTCGATAAATTCACGAACCTCTCGGCCCCGCTCTCCGATGAGAGCAATCACATTGACATCGGCTTCTTCCGCGTTTCTAGCGATCATTCCCAAGAGAGACGATTTACCCACCCCAGCTCCAGCAAAAATGCCTATACGCTGGCCTCTGGCGACTGTGAGCATACCGTCGATACACCGCACGCCGGTGGATAAAATTGTTCTTAATTTTTCTCTATGCAATGGATCTGGTGGAGCGCGAAACACAGGGTAGGTTTCGTTAACATCAACCAAAGGTCCTTTGATCTCGGAGTCGATAGGTTCTCCCAGACCATTCAATACACGACCTAAAAGACCGTTACCTGCACGGATATACAAAGGCAGACCTGTGGGAATAACCTCTGAAGAAGGGCTGACTCCAGTAAGTTCTCCTAGTGGCGATAAAAAAGCGAAATTTTGTGTGAAGCCGACGACTTCGGTCACGAGCGGCTCCATACCATAACGTTTAACTAAGCATACCTCCCCAACGCGTACATTGGGAACGACAGCTTTAATTAACATACCGACGACTTCAGTTATACGACCGACAACGGTAGTCAAGTGTACGTCGTTCAATTGCGACATGAGGGTATCGAAATCTGTCGTCAATTCGTCCATGTTAACCTAATTGTGTGGTCATTATCGTCTTTATACTACTTACCGTAGTTCCTACGATACTAGCAAAAAGTTCTGCTCTTTGCGTTGCTCTTTGAACAGCATACTGTACTTTTAAAAAGTCTGCTAAATTTTCCCGTTCTCCATTCCTATCTGAGAAGTAGAGAAGGGCTCTATTTAACACTTCTTCTCCAGAAGACACCCAATTGACCATCTTACGGGCAACGGACTCGTGTTCTTCTTCTTTTTTGGTTTGTAAGTTTTGTTGCGTATGCTCAGCTATATCATTCAGATCACCATTGATTAAATCAATGATCACACTGACAGCTTCAAAATGTTCTTGCGATAGTTTATTTTGATCTTGTTGTAGAGTGGATTGTGCATCCCATAAACGCTCTTTTAGATTGTTTATTTGCTCTTTCAGCTCTTCCGAATCTAACGCCTCTTCCAGTTCAGGATCGATAATGTTAGAGTTTCTGTCTTGCATCATCGCCATAGGGTTAGGCTTGACATCCTCTATATTTTTATTCAAGGAGTCTGCTGCCGTCCCTAAAGAAAATGCAGGAACTTCCTTATGTAACTCACTGGCTAAAGGAGTTCCTAAAGGCTTCTGTATAGAAGCTGTTTCTTTCTCGGAGTCTAGCTTTGGGAAAAGCTTCAAAGGATCTATCATAAGACAACAACCGGGCGTTTTTTTATATTTAGGACGGAATAAGGTTAACTTAAAGGTCCTCCGCTTTTAGCTACTAAGCTATCATGCCAGTCTAAAACAGATTGTGCTAGAATTCTTGTGGATTCGACTTCACAATTTTCCAACACTTGACCTGCCAATTTTAAGCAATTTTCTAAGCTTTCACGACGCACTTCGAAAGAGCTTCCTTGATGCAATACGATCATCATATGTGTTAGAGACAGGAAAGACTTAATGCTCCAATTATCCACTTCTTTTTGTGCTAAAGCATTTAATCGTTCTTCTGCAGCGAAAATTTCCATTTTATGCAGGTCTATCAATGCTAATCCTAATTCATAACCATAATGGTCAGGATTTAAGATTTGTAGAGATTGAAAAAGCTTTTTTGCACTTTCTTCGTCGCCTTGTTTAATGGCCAACATGCCCGCTTCAAACAACAACGCAAAATCTGCTTTAAATAATTCCAAATCTGCCATGATCCTTCTCTTAATTTATTAACTTCCTTTAACAGCTCTTGCCATAGTGATCATCTCTGTGTTCACTGCTGTCAAGATGTTGGATACAGCTTCCATATACTGTGATAAAATTTGCATACGGAATTGCAAATTAAACATCGTACCCAAGTCGACTGTACCTTGCGTTGAGGTTTCTAATTCCGTTAGATATTGTTGCACACCTTGGACGTATTTACATACGCCATTAAGCATGTCATTAAAATTAAAAGCTGAGCAACTGCTACCACTACTCATAAATTCTCCACTTATCTAGTCTGTTAAACCATTTTTGCGGTTGATCCGCCCGAGAACTTTCTGAAGGGCTAGATATCCTGCTAATACTATTTGTTGCTTCTCAAAAGAGGCTTTATCAGAACCTTCTCGAAGAGAAACATGCAATTTTTGCACTTTATCCTGTACATTAGCTTTGATCTCCTGAGCTTTGCTCAGATCCTGCATATCTTTCTCTAAATCAAATAGCTGATGAGAAAATCTATCTTCTTTAGCAGCTGTATTTTCCATATTAAACATAGTATTTCTTCCTAAATACAACAGAATTAATAAGCCTTAACATTAGCTATTTATTGTACTCGATTTTATATTTCAACCCTTCCTTCTCTAAAAAGATACAGTGTGGTTGTATGCTTGTGACTGTCATGCCATCGATAACATCACCACGGGTCAAAATTCTACCATTGACTACAACATTAATGCTCACGTCACCATACTTTGAATATCCGGTTACGCGATAGCGGCTAGGATACCGTAAATTTAAATCTATGATCCCTTCTTTAACAGGCAACAAAACCACGAAGTTTTTCACCAAACGTACGCCGGGCAGTGTGGAGATCTCCTGAACAACAGAACGGAATTTCTCTCCATCCTCATGATTCACATAACCAGTAAGGACCACTTCACCATTCACAAAAGCGACGTGAATATTGGCAAAGCCTGCTTGCAACAGTTGCCCTGCAATCGCTTTCAACATTTGTGATTCTATGATTACCTTATTCTCAAGCAGAGAAAGATAGTTAAAATGTACATTCAGATAATCAGCGAGACAGACAGCCTGTTCTTCTGTTTTTAGATATCCCGTAATAACAAATTCTCCAGGTTGTGGGGAGTGCATGCTTACACCCTTGAACTCTGGTTTTTTAGACAACAATATATTGATTTCCTGCCAAACCGCTTCATCATCGATAACGTTGTCATCTATGGATTTGATGAAAGACAAAGCATCCATTTTATAGAGAAGCTCACTTTTATCAATACTATTTTTTACATGTCCTATCAAAAAGAGCTGGCCATTGTTTTTATTAAATGTGTAGCGGACCGTGGGGAAAGCATTGACTACGCGTTCTATATCTTCTTGATAATCTATATTTTCTATAGGAATGACTTCTTTGGTATGGAATAGGGATGCAGTGCCTATGCCGAACAGTATAGCCAGCCCTCCTATGAATAATGTAAGAATAAACGAACCTGTAGGCAATGTAGCGCGCTTACGTTTTTCTTCTTCTTCTTGAGCTGCTTGCTGAGCAATTTCTTCAGCATCTTGAGGACGACCAAATAATCCGTAATCTTCGGGAGCAAATGATGCGACGATAGTATCCGCAGGGGCTAAATGGTCGATGAGTAAAAATAAAGTAGTTCCTAAAGCGACCACTTGATTGGCACTTAATGTGGAGCTGTTCTCGATTTTCTTTCCTTCGATAATCACGCCATTTTTGCTACCTAGATCTTCTAGCATGATAGAACCATCGTTGCTCACGATGATCTTTGCATGACGATGGGATACGCTAAGGTCATTAAAGACAATATCTGCGGAGGCAGGATCACTTCCTAGAATATAAGATTTCCCCGTGTCGAGATGGAATTCCGCACCGATATTCGCTCCGGCTAAGACTTTTAATAAAAAGCGTGCAGGTTGAGAAAGATCTACAGAGACATTTTTCTGTGCAATCTCATCGATTTCTGCAGGAAAAATACCCTGATCAAATTTGAAGAGATCTTGTACATTAAATGGAGACAAGACTTCAGGTTTTTCAGTTTTCTTACTTTCCTGCTCCTCTTCTTCTTCGAGCTTCTCTTCAGCTTCTTCTTCTGTATCTGTTTTTTCTTTAGGAGCTTCTTGATCGTTAGGGGATTGTTCTACACCCTGAACATCTTCAGGTTGAGTTTCTTGAGGGTTGGCCTCTTGGCCTTGGGCAATTCCCTCTTTTTCTTCTGACGGTTCTGCAGAAGTAGGAGTGTCTTTGACAGGCTCACCTTCTTTGGGCTGGCCACCTTTTGTCGACGGATCCTGCGCAGCAGGATCGGAATCTGGCAACGGCGGCTGATTTTGATTAGGCAAAGCTCCGTTTTCTTCTGTTGTATTTTTTGATCCGGCCTCGGGCAGCGTATCCATATCGAGTTTTTGACCGGAAGTTTCCTTCTCTGACTTTGCAGAAGCTAGGAAAGCCTCAGCGAGTTCTTTATCTTTATCGGTAGGAGAAGTATCGGAAGAATCTTGCTGTTTTGAAGAAGGTTGTTTTGGCTCATCCTGTGCAGGCGCGCTGTTCTTCTTCGTTTTCTTTTTAGTATCGGCAGGCTCAGGCGAGACATTAGTCGTATTTTCTGAAGAAAAATCGAAATCGTAAACAACATCATCAGGATCAAACTCCTGCGTGAAAAAAGAATATTGATTACTTCCGAACGTGATAACGTCTGCGTCATGTATCGGTGTTGCCTCTGTGATTTCTTTTCCATTTACAGTAACAGGATAGGAAGTATCTAGATTTGTAATAAAGTAGAGGTCATCTTCTCTTGTGATAACGACCTGAGTATTTGCAAGCTTAGGATCCTCTAACTGAATATCGCTAGACGCTGCATCCTTTCCTATCGACCAACTTGTTCCTTGTTCAAGAACCAGAACAAATCCTGACAAAGGGCCTTTATCAATAATTAACCGTGCACCCATGCTTTTCTACCCCTGTTGCCTATTGTCCTTGTTGTGCTTTGTTTAGTCCCAAATCTTCTAGCCAGGTTTCAGAAAAATTCATGAAACTCTCTACGTAGCGCGCAAAGTCTTCATATGAAACTTCTTCGGGAATTCTACGTGTCATGACAATATGGCCTTCGGAATCCAATCCTAAAGCGCTACCTCCTGTTTCTCTACCAAACAAGTTCGCTACCATCATTTGTAAGTATGCTTTATTGGTATCCGAAGAAGGAGGTAATTCCCCTAAGAAAACATTAAGTACAATTTCGTTATCTGCATTTTGTAATACACGTATCTTGACGAGATCGCTTATAGGCAAGACATAGGCTCCATCCGCATCGAATTCGAGGGTTGACGTTATACCAATATACGTGGCAAAATTTTTTATCAATTTTTCCAACATGCACGCTCTTCCTAATACAGGAACGGCTGTCTCTTCTTCAAAAATTTAGACAACCTCTTTTCTAGACTTGGCTTTTTCAGCCTTTAAATCGAGTTATGCCAATACAAACTTTAAAAATAAAAACGATTTCTTGTTTTTATAAACAATCTCATGTTCGTTTTCTTGTTCATCTTTTTCACTATAAAGAACAAAAGACCTAAGAAAAATCGGGATGATTTTTATTGCAATTGTTATCAACTACAATCTGCCAGTACTAGACCACACTTGCATACAAATTCATCGGAGTTAACGATGAAAGCCTAGAGTATTTTCGATAGCTGTATATGTCAAGAGATGAATTAGACGCTAAAGAATCAACAGCTTAGGACGAGAAGCTCGAACCTGGCTCGAAGGTATATGTGAGCTCTTTTTTTCATAAACTTCCCATTGTTTTCTTGCTGCTAGAGCTAAAAATGGTTTTTCTTTATTTGTACATTGCTTACTAATTTGGAGTTTTTTCTGCACACGCTCGCTAATAAAATCCATATCCAAACATATGATATCTTTCGGACTTTCCGCCAAAGTAAAGGTACGCGGAACATTAAAATCAAAAATCACACGGCTGGGGATGCTGGCCAAACTTTCTAAAGATAACCCGGAAAAATCTTTAGCTGATTCCGATGATCCGAAGAAAATGACATCATAGGGTTCCCTAAAAGAAAGTTGACTACGAGCCACTGTATCGTATGGTATGGAAATATTTTTTCGAGAGCAAAAAATTAGATTTCGGTAACCTTTCGCACTCAACCCCTTTGCGATCTTCCGATTAATCTCGGAGTAACCGATAAATAAAAGTTTGTCTTTTGTTGATTTACCATGCAAGTCTAGAGTTTCTTCAACGACAGACTCAATCGTTACAACAGGATGAGACAAAGAGACTTGAGAACGAAAATCCTTTCCTTCTTTTAAAGCCTTCTGAAATAAAAAATGTAGAGCGAAGGGTAAGTCTCGATCTGTTTTTGCTTTTATATACGCGCGTTTTACTTGGCCTTGTATTTCGGTCTCTCCAGAAATTAAGCTATCCATACCACTAGTTACGGTAAATAAATGCGTAAAGCACGCGAGTCCTTGATAACAATAAGGACGTGCTCCTAACGAAGAAATCCGCGACAGTAACTTTGATTGAATATGACGATTACTTTTAGAAAAATAGTAAATTTCCGCTCTATGACATGTTAGCAATAAAACGAAAGATCCGTCATCACCGAAAAAATGCTGAGAAAAAAAAGAATTAGCTTCAAAATCCTTCAAGATATTAATTACTGCTTCCCTTTCTTTTAAAGCAGCCTCTCGATAGCTAATTCCAACAACTCCTAGAACCATAAGCACGTTGCAATAAGTTTTCCGCTTATCCTCTAAACATGAGAAAAATAATAGAGAATGGAGAGCGAAAGTAATCTAGGTGTATAGCCCAAGACAAAATTAGATGCTATCTATTTATCTACTCTTCCTCAGTATTTACTAGATAGAGCAGAAAAATAAACAAACATGGCATGAGTGTAAATGCAAGAGGCAAACTAGGGAGTGTCGAGCTCTCTCTTGTGTTATTTTTGATTGACTAACTTTGATCAACTAACAAATACAGTATTGCAGAAACTGTCGTCTAACATCAAGATGCTATCTTTTTTAATGATTAAATTATAAAAATCATTCGAAAATATAAAAAGCATAAATTTTAATCTAAAATTATGTCTATCTTGATTGAGAAAAAGAAATATCGTAATCTGGCAAATTCTCTGAGAGAAGGGCTGAGATCTCTATGGGTTGCATAGCATAGCATACCATGCCAGTATTGAGAAATACTCGCCGCACTGTTATGGCCAGTGATGAGCATACAAACATCACGCAAAAGAATTCTAACACAACTCTTTTCCTCTAGAATATAGCAAGAAGAATAGAAAAATATGGCAACATATACTGAAGCTAGTGTGGTTTCTCTAGCCTCCTTAGAACACATCCGCCTACGCGCAGGCATGTATATAGGAAGATTAGGAGACGGCTCTCAAGTTGAAGATGGTATCTACACCTTATTTAAAGAGGTGGTGGATAACGCAATCGATGAATTCATCATGGGTTATGGGAAGACTCTTGTCATTTTTAGTGATGACTCTACCATAACTGTACGTGATTCTGGACGAGGGATTCCCTTAGGGAAAATGATCGAATGTGTTTCGAAAATCAATACGGGAGCAAAGTATACTCAAGATGTCTTTCATTTTTCTGTAGGATTAAATGGTGTTGGGTTAAAAGCGGTAAATGCTCTTTCAGAGAAATTTACCGTACGTTCTGTCCGGAAGAAAAAATACCACTATGCCATATTTCACAAAGGCATTTTGCAAGATTCGCGACAGGGATCTACAAAGGACCCTGATGGAACAGAAATCACCTTTTCCCCAGACCCAACGATTTTCACCAATTTTTCTTTCAATGATGAGTTTTTAAGAAAAAAAATTCATCGTTACACCTACTTGCACCCTGGCCTGGAGATCATTTATAATAATGAAGCCTTCGTCTCACAACAAGGTCTTCTTGATCTATTTAAAGAGGAAATCCCCGAGGAAACGCTCTACCCTCCTCTTGCTTTCCACAATGCGGAGTTGTCCTTTTTATTTTCACATTTAGACACGCATACCGAGCGGTATTTTTCTTTTGTTAACGGTCAAGAAACTATAGATGGGGGGTCGCATCTCGCAGCTTTTAAAGAGGCGATTGTTAAAGGTATCAATGAGTATTTTGGAAAGAATTTCACAAGCAATGATATCCGTGAAGGGATTGTAGGCTGTATTGCTATAAAAATTGCTTCGCCGATTTTTGAATCGCAAACAAAAAATAAACTGGGCAATACACAAATTCGCTCAGGCATAATCAAAGAAGTCAAAAGTGCGATTATTCAAGAGCTTAAAAAAAACAAATCTTACGCAGATCTTCTTCTGGACAAGATTAAGCTAAATGAAAAAACGCGAAAAAACATCCAATTCATAAAGCAAGATCTTAAAGACAAGCAGAAGAAACTGCATTATAAAATTCCGCAACTTCGTGATTGTAAGTTCCACTATAATGAGCGTTCTCTTTATGGCGAGGCGTCATCGATTTTTGTGACGGAAGGAGAGTCTGCTTCTGCCTCGATTTTATCCTCAAGAAATCCGCTGACACAAGCGGTATTTTCTCTTCGAGGGAAACCTATGAACGTTTTTTCTTTAGAAGAAGAGAAAGTGTACAAAAACGACGAGTTATTTTACCTAGCCACGGCACTAGGTATTACAAAAAATAGCACGCAACACTTGCGTTATAACAAAATCATCCTTGCCACCGACGCTGATGTGGATGGCATGCATATCCGGAATTTATTAATTACATTCTTTTTAAAAACTTTCGTATCCGTTGTTGAAAACCACCACCTGTTTATTTTAGAGACGCCTCTATTTAAAGTTCGTTATAAGGATACGACACTGTATTGCTACTCAGATCAGGAAAAGACTCAGGCAATACAGAAATTAGGGAAAAAAGAAGCGCATTTAGAAGTCACGCGATTTAAAGGGTTAGGAGAAATCTCTCCTAAAGAATTTAAAACCTTTATTGGTGCGGATATGCGTCTGACCCCGGTAACAATTAGTTCATCAGAATCTTTAGAGTCCCTTTTACAATTTTATATGGGGAAAAACACTAAAGAACGGAAACAATTTATTATGGATAACCTGATTACCAACGTATAGCTTATGCATGATGTTTCAGAACTTTTTAAAACACATTTTATGCATTACGCATCGTATGTGATTTTAGAAAGAGCCATTCCTCATATCCTTGATGGCCTTAAACCTGTCCAGCGACGCTTACTGTGGACATTATTTTGTATGGACGACGGCAAAATGCATAAAGTTGCCAATATTGCCGGTAGAACTATGGCGCTACATCCCCATGGGGATGCTCCGATTGTCGAAGCTCTTGTTGTGTTGGCAAATAAAGGTTACCTTATCGATATGCAAGGAAACTTTGGGAATCCTCTAACAGGTGACCCTCATGCCGCAGCGAGATATATCGAGGCACGTCTTAGCCCTCTAGCTAAAGAAATCTTATTCAATACGGATTTGATGTCTTTTCATGATTCCTATGACGGAAGAGATAAGGAGCCTGATATCCTTCCTGCGAAGCTTCCCTTACTTTTGTTACATGGTGTTGAAGGGATTGCTGTAGGGATGACGACAAAAATCTTCCCGCATAATCTTTGTGAGCTTATAGAAGCACAAATTGCTATTTTAAATAATCGTGCTTTTACCTTGCTTCCTGATTTCTATTCGGGGGGTGTGATGGATGCCTCAGAATATCAAGACGGCTTAGGCTCAATAACCATGCGCGCTTCTATTCAAACGGTGGATCAAAAAACCCTAATCATCAAAGAAATTTGTCCATCAACCACAACAGAAACCCTAATCCGCTCTATAGAAAATGCAGCTAAACGTGGTGTGATCAAAATTGATTCGATTCAAGATTTCTCCACAGACCAACCCCACATAGAAATCAAACTCCCTAAAGGCGTTTACGCTAAGGATATTATCGAACCTTTATTCCAATATACGGAATGTCAAGTGGTTTTAACCTCGAGACCTACGGCTATTTATAATAATAAACCTGTTGAGACTTCCATCTCGGAAATTTTAAAACTCCACACAGAAGTTTTAGAAGGCTATCTCCAAAAAGAATTGGAGATACTCCAGGATGAGTTAGCTCAAGAACATTATTATAAATCTCTGGAGTATATTTTCATTAAATACCGTCTGTACGATACGGTGAGGGCAAACCTCTCTAAGTTAAAAAATACGGTGTCTCAAGAAGATCTACATGCAGCGGTTTTGACTGCTCTAGCGCCTTTTCTCTCTAGCTTACCTACAATTCCAAGTAAACAAGCAACAGGGCAACTTGCTTCCTTAGCCATTAAGAAAATTCTCTGCTTTAATGAAAATCGCTATACCAAAGATCTTGCAGCAATAGAGAAAAAACAAGCTGCTGTAAACAAAGATCTCAGCAACATGAAAAAGTTCACCATCAAATATCTCAAAGGCCTTTCAGCAAAATATGGCGAACTTGGGAAAAGAAAGACTCAAGTTCTATCTTTTTCAAAACAAAAGAAATCCATTCTTAAACAACAAACTTTAGTGTAATCAAAAACAATAAAATTCTATTTTTTGAAACTTTTTATTTTATGGTTATAGAAAATAAGTTCTTTCCTTAGTAAAATGCATAATTAAGTTAGCCACCAAGGTCTGTAGGATTATGGAACCACGTTACATCAATATCAAAAAGGCTGAGACTCAGGAAATTGCGCCGGTAAAAGAGACGTCCACTCCTGAATATCTCGCACCCACGAACACGACTTTCGAAGGTCCTGTACGCACCTTGGATCAGCTAAGACTAGCTCTTATTCAGAAAATGGGAGAAGAAAAAGGGAAAGAGATGTATGACCAGTTCATTCAATCGATTTTGATTTCTTCGTTTGGCAACATCCATAAAGAAATGGATCGTGCTCAAAAAGCCTCGAAAAAAATGCGTTCTGTTTACAAAGAGTAGTATGGGAATCTCCTACTTTCTAGCCCTACCCTTAAGCGAAAAAGACCTCGCATATTTTCTAAATTCTGCGAAACGTTGGGCTCCATTTTTAAACCAGGATCTTTATCTTTCTCTCATTTCTTACGATGCTACTGCCTATCTTGCTAAAGAAATCTCTTCTTTCCCCTGTACTCTTGAACAATGGCAGAAAGCTGTGAATCACGTATCTAGTCTTCTTACCCATACATTCTTACGTTCATCGGTTGATTCTCTTCTTTTCCTAGCCTGTCGGCAATTCACACAAATTGAGCTCCCAGTTCTCACCAACTAAAATTTTAAATTAAAAAGTCATTGAACAGCATTCTTCTTATTTCGCGATCCATCTCGATACACAAATACTTGAAAACAATCACAGCCGAATAAAATTAGTATTTTTTTAAGATGTATTTTACAAAGATCTATTTTCGCTTTTCCCTAGAACCATAAGCTTCTTTATTTTAAAATGTTTTAATAAAAACCGTTCATTGCAATGCAATCAAATACTCCTCTTTTTTTTATTGTTAATGAAACTAATCGAGATCGGTTAGATAAGTTTTTAGTTTCGCAAAACCCAAAATATTCTCGAGCTTTTTATCAACAGCACATTGTAGATCAACGGGTGACAATTAATGAGCAAATACAGACAAAAGTTTCCACACAATTGGTTCCTGGGGATACCGTCTCTATTACTATTGAAGAAAAAGAAGAGCCTTCAGAACTGTTACCCGAAGCTATCCCTCTAGAGAAAATCTACGAAGATGAGATGATTCTCGTTATAAATAAACCTAGGGATATGGTCGTACATCCTGCGCCTGGGCACACTCGAGGTACAGTGGTTCATGCTCTACTTCATGAAATCGGAGAGCGTCTCAAACAAGAGTTCCCTGAAGAGCCATGGAGACCGGGTATCATCCACAGATTAGACAAAGATACTTCAGGATTACTCATCACGGCAAAAACCCGCCAAGCAAAAATGATTTACAGTGAATTATTTGCGACAAAACAGTTGAAAAAGAGTTATTTAGCGATTTGTGTCGGGAAACCATCAGCTTCTGTAATCCATACAAAATTAGCTAGACATCACACGAAACGCAAAGAAATGGCTGTTTCCTCAACAGGGAAAGAAGCTATTACTCGTTGCGAGGTACTCGCTTACAATGGGAAATTCAGTTTAGTACTCCTGCATCCAGAAACAGGACGAACTCATCAACTTAGAGTGCATATGAAACATCTATCCACTCCAATTTTAGGTGATCCGGTGTATGGATCAGCTTCTGCCAACTCATGTTATGGTCTTGACAAACAACAATTACACGCCTATAGCGTGAATTTTATCCACCCTCAGACGCATAAACACCTAAACTTAACAACAGAATTACCCCGGGATATGAAGATCTTGATAATAAAAGAATTTTATAATAGTAAAACTGTTATTAACAAACAATTATTTGAATCAATCATAAAATAAATTTGATCATTAATTAAGTTTGATTATTTTAACAGACCAATTAAAATTAAATTAATTTCGAGTTCGATTTTTTACCGTTCTCCCACAGATAACGCGAATTTAGTTATAGGATTACTTTATGAAAGACTTTTTAAGTTACATTATCAAAAACCTTGTGGATCGCCCTGAGGAAGTACACATTAAAGAAGTTCAAGGCACTCACACCATTATTTACGAATTAACTGTTGCGAAACCTGATATTGGCAAAATTATTGGAAAAGAGGGCCGCACCATCAAAGCGATTCGTACTCTCCTGGTCTCTGTAGCTAGTAGAAATAATGTAAAAGTTAGCTTAGAAATTATGGAAGATAAATAGGTTATAGACTCTTCCTCCTTTAGATAGACTTTCTATAATATTTTGTACTTTCCGGATGTGTCCTGTTTCCGCCTGCGGAAACTCCGCAGGCAAAAAGAAGGGAGACGTTTCTTGTATTTGATAGCTTTCAACTTTAAGGAATTCGGACCGAGCAGGATTTGAACCTGCGACCATTCGCTTAGAAGGCGAATGCTCTATCCACTGAGCTATCGGTCCAGATCTATTAAGAAATGTGAACTCTTGACCAAAGACATTGACCTTGGCCTAAGTAAGGGGATAATGCAAGCTATAGTATAAATCTCTATCTAAAAAAGTCAATTTAAGACTCGGCTCTCCTACTCCCTTGTGTTCCTCGAAGGGCGTTCTCTCCTTAAAATCGTGAGTAGACTTGTTTAAAATAAACCTCTATAGTGGCTTTTTAATGAAAGAAAAAGAGGGCGTACGATGTTCTCAGATAAGATGATCCTCATTGCGGGACCTTGTGTTATAGAGGAAGAAGAAACTACGTTAGAAATCGCCGCAAAAATCCAAGAGATAGTTGCTCCCTATGCCGATCACATCCACTGGATTTTCAAAAGTAGCTACGACAAAGCCAATCGTTCTTCTATACATTCTTACCGTGGCCCTGGGTTAAAAGAGGGGTTGAGAATCCTATCCAAAGTTAAACAAACTTTTGGTGTAGAAATCCTCACGGATGTGCACTCGCCAGAGGAAGCGCGTGCCGCAGCAGAGGTGTGTGATATTCTTCAAATCCCTGCATTTCTATGCCGTCAAACAGATCTTCTCGTTGCTGCTGCTGAAACCCAAGCAGTTATTAACATTAAAAAAGGGCAATTTCTCTCTCCCTGGGATATGCAAGGCCCTGTAGACAAAGTCCTCTCTACCGGAAATTCCAAGATTATTTTAACTGAGCGCGGCTGCTCTTTTGGTTACAACAATCTGGTTTCAGATATGCGTGCGATTGCTGTTCTCTCGAAGATGGGTTTCCCCGTAGTTTTCGATGGGACACATTCTGTACAGCTTCCTGGGGGGTTAAAAACCCATAGCGGTGGGCAGACAGAGTTTATACCCACATTAACACGAGCTGCTCTAGCTGCAGGAGCTCATGGTTTATTCATAGAAACGCATACGAATCCTGCGATAGCAAAAAGTGATGCCGCTTCTATGTTATCTTTAAAAGCTTTTGAAGTTCTCCTTCCGGTATGGAATCAGCTGTATCAATGTGTACGTTCGTTTGAGATGGCCTCAGTATGACCAAATTTTTGTTCTACGGCTTGTTCTGCTCATTAGCAATACTTGGGATTGCCTGTACAACAATAGTGGCTATAATCAAAGTAGATAGCATTTGCGATGTTTCTTGCATGAACAAGCATTTTGAAAAAGCTCCTCCTTTTCTAAAAATAAAAAAACTTGGGGTACACAAACAGATCACTTCTCCTGAACGGCAGTTTTTCAACTGCCATGTGGATAAATCTTGTATGGAACTGCATTTCTCTGATGCAAATTATGCTTGTCAAGAGGCTCTGTCTAAACTTTCTGGGCATATCCATACCCAAGACTTAGACAAACTGATGACGTTTCAGGGCAACGGCGGTCTGTTAAATTACCAAGACTGCTCTTTAAATATTTATGATTGTCGCTTTCATGTAGATCCTATCCACCCTGATCCCCATGCTCCTGAAGAGCGCGCTGTAGGAGGCATGAAAACTTTGTCGCTGTCTTTATTGAGAAAATGAGTTTTTTATGCCGATACTTTCCGTATGTAATTTAGTAAAAAAGTATAACAAGAAGCCTGTGACTAACGACGTCTCTTTTGAAGTCAATGCTGGGGAAGTGGTTGGTCTACTAGGTCCTAATGGCGCAGGGAAAACAACTGCATTTTACCTTACTGTAGGTTTAATCCGTCCCGATTCCGGGAAAATCATATTCAAAAATACGGATGTGACTAAAAGAACTATGGACTATCGAGCAAGATTGGGAATTGGTTATCTAGCTCAAGAGCCCACGGTATTTAAGGATCTGACAGTAAAAGAAAACTTAATTTGCATTCTAGAGATTATCTATAAAGCAAGAAAACAACAATCCCATCTTCTAGATACATTGATAGATGATTTACAACTGGCCTCTTGCATCAACAAAAAAGCCGGAACACTCTCTGGGGGAGAACGACGGAGATTAGAAATCGCCTGCGTATTAGCTTTAAATCCTAGTGTTCTTTTACTTGACGAGCCATTTGCAAACGTTGATCCTCTCGTCATTCAAAATGTAAAATACCTAATCAAAATTCTTTCCAGTCGAGGTATTGGTATTCTTATTACAGACCATAATGCCAAAGAATTACTTTCCATAGCTGATCGGTGCTATCTCATTATTGATGGAAAGATCTTCTTCGAAGGTTCTTCCTCACAAATGATAGCCAACCCTATGGTAAAGCAGCACTACCTTGGAGATTCATTCTCTTATTAGTCTAACAAATCCTCGTCTGTAAGCACTTCTTTCGCTATCGCTTTGATCGTAGTTAATCCTTCAGGGAATCCTATATCACACAACAGCGTGTTGACATACTCTAGCTCTGTACGCAGCTGATCATTAATGAATTCTAAACGAGCTAATTCTTGTTGCATCTGTGGCGTGGTCATAACTCCCTCCCTTCTATTTCTTCCTTTCACAAGAAAATAAGGAGCGAAAATCATGCCAAACCCTGGTTGCCTATAAGAAAAATCTTATAAATTGCCCATCAAACTTCTTGCCAAACTCAGATACATCTGATTTAACACCTGTAAAGATGTCGCGACAACGGTCCATTCTTGCTGCATAGACGTTAGGTGCATTTGTAACTCTAGCTGGTAGTTCTGTCCCATGTCGGCATAAGACTGCTGATCTGATTGTATAGTAGCTTGTAATGGGAACATCCCCCCACTGATAGCATTACCTGATAACCCAGATACTAACGCATCTTCTAAAATCTCCAGTCGTGCCTGCCATTGTTCTTCTCCACCGGTAACTTGAAACGTTCCAGCAACTTCACCTTCACTCACACCTAAAGGAGCTAAATAGTTTTGTAACAAGACTAAAGATCCTGATATCACATTCAAATTATCTCTGTAGTTATTTAAAGAATCGATGATGCGTGTACGTTGCTCATTCGAAATTTTGGAATCTTCAGTGACTCTTTTTACCTGCTCTTCCAATACTATTTTTGCATCTTGCGTACTTTTAAGATAGGCAGCTGCTTTTTTTCGTTCTGTTTCTAATTTATTTCTCGCGCTATCCGCAGTTCCAGGAAATACATCTTTACCTTTCTGTCCTACAGCAGGTTGCTGACCCACATAACTGGCAAAATTGAAATATGTAGCCGCGTTCACATACTCGGAAATAACGTCTATCATTGCATTTCCAACTGACGATCCGAGGTTGCTATAGTACAGCTGATCGTAAATACCATTTAAAAAACCCACTTCCTTAGGCATATAACGATCGATTAATACCGAAGCCACAGCTGAAGGTAATGCCATCGCTTGCAGCTCATTAGATTGTGCATATAATTGATCCTTATAGAGCTCTGCCTTTAAAGCTTGATAATCCTTAAGTTGCCCTCGGGATTCATCTATCTTAGATTGGAGTTGTGCTATTTGTACTCCAGCTAGTCCTTTAAATGCGAAATAAGCTCTAGCTGTACTTTCTGCATGCGCGTTGGCTGCAACCGTTATTTTAGGTAAAAATCCTACGTTTCCACGATTTAAAAGCTGGGCATTGATTTTTACTCCAGAGCCGTTTTGTTGTGAATAAATTGTATAAGTTTCTTCTTGCCCGTTATCAGTATTCCCCGGTTTAAACTGCCCATTTGCTGATACAATGTTCTCCATTGTAGTCTTAATAGAGGAGGCTATATCAAGTTTTGAGCTCCCCATCTCTTTTGCCGCTTCTCTTATGACAGCACCAATATTCTCCATTGAAGCTGTTGTATTAGTAGCTAATACAGTCGAAGCAACAAAATAGGCCCATATCGCCCCTATATAACTAGGAGCTTTGAACGTTGTTAGTGTTTTAAAAGCATCATTGACTAATTTTTGTTGTGCATCTGTTAGATCATTGAACCTAGAATTGATTGCACGGACAGCTTGTAATGCTCCGGCTATGGCCGCACTACTGATCTCCGTAGTCACTTGTCCTAAGTTGATAGGAGCAAATACCCCCATCAAGGAGGATACTAAATTAGATATCTGATCGAAAATAGCCTCTTGGTGACTGTTGACGAAAATAGTTGCATCAACAACAACATTAAAAGAATCTACAGCAGATACTTGATCTTTATATAAATAGGAGATCTGTGCACATAAATCGATTTTATCATTTCTCGATAAGGCAGATGCATTAATTGTATCTGCTAATTCGTCTCCGATTTGATCGATAAGATCAAATTTTTCTTGGTCGTAGGTGTGTACTGAGGTTTGCAAACTCGCTAATGCTTTTTCTACTTCTGAGAAAATGCTGTATTCTTCTTCTGTTAACTTCCTTTTAACTACATTGAGAACATCTTTTAATCCCTCAATACGACCATCCGCAAAAACTTGAGCTAATTGATCTGCATTGCCATATTCTGCTGAGAGCTCATTGATAAAATCTGTTTTCTGGCCACCCATAAAAAGAGTGGATGTTTGAACCGTATCGAAAATCTGCTTCGACAAGCGGTATAGAGATTCAAAATCTGCGTTTGTTAAATTCGTACCAAGATCAAATAAACGTTGAACCTCTGTTTGGATTTTCAAAAGCGCTGCTTTATCTAACTCCTCTTGTGAGGGTTTCTCTGGTTCTTTTTCCACCTTTTCGATTGAAGAGCGCACACTCCCATCTCTTGGAAGTAAGGTTGGCTTACCAGCCAGTCTCACTACGGCTCCCACGATCTTATCCACTACATTTTTGATTTCTCCTAATAAGTTGTGGGCCCACTGTTGTTTAGTCGCATTATAGAAAGGGTCTTCTGTAGGTAAGCTGTCACTACTACCTACAGCAGAAGTCGTAGCTACAACGGCAATCGGGGCGTGTAAATCTGATAAAGGCTTACGATGAACAGCTGAAACTCGATTTTCCTTAGGGATCACCCGGTCTTCTATTTCAAACTTATGCAGTTTATCTATTAACTGCCGGTACTTTTCATCAGCTTTTTGATCTAAAATACAGATCAATCTCTGCACTACATAACGTTCAAACTCAGTCTTTTCGTAATGAAAAACACTTTCTAATAACTGGTGGCGTTTTTGTATTGAATCTGAGCAAGGTAGTATCGGTAATTTTTTATAATTTGCTGAAACAGAGTAACTATTGATGATATCCATACGGAAAACAGTCTTGTTAACTTTTATTTTTAATAAAATTAACATGAAAACTATTTTTATAATTAATCAAAAATAAATCGTTTTTCTTAAAAACAAAAATAACAGGACTATAAGAAAAATAAAAAATTTAATAGAAAAAAAGTTTTTAAAATAAGAAAATAAAATAAAAATTATAAAAAATAATTTCTATGTCTTCTTTTTATATACAAAACAGACCTAAAACAGTTTCGGGTGACGGTTTATTTAATATTAAATTAGACCATAAATTTTCTAATTTTAATCCCAAAGCTCAGCCAGCTATAGACATAGAAACATTGAATTCTGGATTGTACGCATTAAAACGTTTAGCATCGATTATAGAAGCAGGAAATGTCCAAGCGTCTATGTTGTTAAATCCTAACAACACGATATTCCCATCTCCTCCTATAAGGCCTACATCTCGTTCAGTAAAGCCCCTAGGTTCAGCTCAAAGCACTGCAGAAGCTATTGCCGGGATTCAAAGTGCAACAGCTGTAGCTCTTGTCCCGCTCATTCTTGATGGCTTACAGACTTTCATAGATTCTACTTCCGAAGTCAATTTAGCGCAGATATCTTCTATTGTTCTCGCTATCGCATTAATCACACCTCTAAAAGGCAAACCTTCGTTAAGTTCGGAAGAGCAACAAAAAGTATTTAATAATTGCTATGAGCCTCAAAAGAACGAAATCCTGAAACAAATCCAAAAAGAACAAGCTACTGAAATTCAGAAAGGAAAAGACGCCCTATCAGAAAAACTCACATCTGCAGGAGCAACTGAAGAAGAAATTGAGAAAGCTCTTAAAGACTACGAGAATAAATTTACATCTGACTTTTTTGATGCTCATGTTGAAAAGCAGTACATGACGTACCGCTCTACCATTGGTGGAGCAACCTCCAAGATGATGAGTGATATCAAAGCTCTTGAAATACCCATCCCACAACCGACTAAAGACAACATTCACAATGTGAATGGGATGCTCATGCTACATACGATTTTTAACGGCCTCACAGACGCTGTGAATAAGGAGCCTGCTCTTGGTAGTGAAGAAGAAGTGATAAAAACCCAACTGGTTCTCAGTGGTTATCTCTCTAAAGAATCATTAACAGATGAAGAGTTAAAACTTATTTATACAGCATCGCAACTTCCGAGTAAAACAACTCTCGATACCTATTTAAAACCTAGGGATGCTGCAATATACCGTGAGGGCATTACAGCCGCATACCAGTCTGCTGTACAAAATCTGCATTCCGTGCGTTCTGATATAGAAAATGAAAAACAGACTCTAGAAAATCAACTAGCGACATTCCAACAAGCGTCGAGCTGCTTTACATCCTGGGTAAATGGGTCGAAAACTATTACTGGAGCCAAAGAATACACCTCTGAGATTGTCACAGCGGCAATGGAAGCTAGCGCAGGGTTGAATAGTCTATCCCAAATGCAGGGAAATCTCCAAGACAGCGAAAAAGCAATTTTTAATAATCATGTTCCTAAATATCTCGCAGAGAATATAAGTAATGACACTAATGTTGCAAAATTTATCGCAAAGATAGACGCTTTTCAGACAATTTCAGAATACACTTTAAATAATGCTGAATCTAGTTCAGTAGGAGTCAAATCTAACTTACAAAACAAAGCTGAGGCTATTAAGAATAACCCTTTTTACTCTCAAGTTAGTTCATACATTGCAAACATAGCCAACAATGGATTAACTAACTATATTCAAACTAGCAATAAGTATCAAATTCCCCAATTCAATGATTTTGTTCAGAACGAATTAAAACCTGTGACTAGTAGCTCAAACGGATTCTCAGACAGAGCAGCTACAGTATTACAAAACTTTAAAACAGCCGCAGACGCTCACGTTAAACAACTCCAACAGCAAATCGCGGATTTAGAAAAAAAATACACTGATTTAAACCCTGCAGACGCAAGTTTTACTGCTGAACGCAAAATAGCTGTGGAAAGTTGGTTAAATTCTGAGAGCTTGGGCTCTGCCTTTATCTATCTCATATTAAACTCTCAATTGCCCAAGCAATCTGCGTTCTTAAACCCTTTAATCGAAGAAATTAATTTTAATAACCTTGCTGCAAATGCGATTAATGATCTCTTAAAAATCACTAACCACTTTTCCACAACTTCTGTGTACTACAACCTTTCCTCCTACCTCATTCAAAGTAAAGAAGGTGAGAATCTATTTTGCGGAGACTATTTTGAAACTTGCTTAGCCTTATCTAGGGAAAAAGAATACATTGCTCGGGATACAGATCGTTGTCGACGGGCTCAAGCGCTTGTGAACGCTTTACTGGATAAAATCAAAAAACTCCCAGGGATTTCTTCATCTCAACAATCCGAGATGCTTGATGCCACTTCCAACTACATGTACGCTCTCTCCATTACATTTAATCAACTGAATGTTTTGAACGCACTCTTATCCAATCTTAAAATTACACCTGAGAAAGACAAGGAGAATGCGTACAAAAAAACCGTTTTTAAAATCATGGGTCCTAAAGATTGGATCCCCACTCTAGCTAGCTTAGAAGGTTTTATTTCCAATGGGTTCCCTAACAGCACGCCTACCGGAGGATTAGGACCTTTATTCACTCAGATTCAATCTGACCAACAAAATTACACTACTCAAGGACAGACACAGCAATTAAACCTGCAAAATCAGATGACTAACGTACAACAAGAATGGACGTTGGTATCGACATCGATGCAGGTGTTTAACCGAATCCTTTCCCAACTCGTAGGTGAAATTTACCCTAATTAGATAACTTATTGAAGTAGGGAACTTCAGAAGAAGTTCCCTTCTTTTTCCCATATTCCATTTTATATCTTCCTATCTTCTCATCATCAAATTATCAGAGTTCTACTGACCTCATCTAAGCATAAAAAAACCTGCTCTGCACCATACAGAACAGGCTTTTGAAGCAGTCTTTATTCTTAGAAGATACTGTATTTTACTGTAGGTATCCGGAGAATAGCGAGGCTACGTTCACGAGCACTTGCTGGATAAACAGAGGCTGTTTCTCAAATGCAGCTTCTTTTGCTTCTGCAAGTCTTTTAGATCCTCTAGCAAACTCATCCTCAAGTTTTGCAATAAACTTCTGTGTCGCATCATTGGAAAGCTGGACATAAGGATAGCCCGATTGTGGAGCTTTCGTGATTGCGGATGTAAGCTTTTGCTTAATCTCGTCTTCATTTGCTTGCGGATTACTTTGTAATACACCCAGTAATGTTTGTAATACGTTTACGGAAGCATAAACATCCCCAAGAGTATGGCTATTGCCAGCTATCGTTCTTGCGAACCTTTGTGCAGCAGTGTCGTTATCACGAGGTTGCGTTTCTGTTCTAGACACCGTTCGCGTTAATGCTGGCGTAGAAGTACGATCTAACACTTCACGATTAGCAGCGCTGCTACGTGAATACACGTCATTTAGAGATTGATAAGCTCCGTAACCGGCTGATAATGTATCTACATAAGATTTAGAGCTCGCAGATGCCGAACTTGTTTTGTAAAGCTGCTTTACAGCTGAACCGCCCTGATTTGCCGATGCTATAGGAGCTCCTGTAGAAATCGAAGCAGCCGTTGTTATAGCACCTAGGGCATTCGTCAAACCTTCTTCGCCTGAAATACCCTGAAGCGCTTCTTGTAAAGTTTGTTGTATTTCTTGTAATTGTGTTGTAGCTTCTGCATCCGCAGGATTGGCTTGCGTTGTTAAATCTGTGACCTGAGCTAAAACTTCTTCCAATGGCGCTGTAATATCAGGATTTTGCGTATGGAAGTTATCAATCATGTTTCTAAAACCTTGCATGATGATCGCGGCTGTCTCGTTGTCCACATCAGCAAGTAACATCGATATCCTAGCTTCCCCTACAGTAGTACCACGGTTCTGAGAAGTTCCCACACTACCCGGAGCTCCAGGTCCACCGATAGGCACATCACTACCCCCACTAGGTTTAATTTTGTCGATGTCTTTCACTGCCTTTTGTTGTTCTTTCTGAGCAGCTTTAACGATTGGAGAATCTGGAGCTAAACCAAGAGCAGCGTCTATAGTAGATTTTGCCTCTTTTATCGTGTTCTTAGAAGCTTCTATGTTCGCGGGACTATTATTCGCCTGAGCTTGACCGACAGCTGTAGTACTATTTTTCCCAGCAGTATAAGCGCTGTTTATAGCTTCTGCTACTTTAGTGATTTCTGTTGAGGATGTGTTAATTTTAGTTTCCGTATCGCCGATTACGGGGTAGCTGTCTGCTGTAACACCTAATTTCTTCAACTCTTCAATAAGAGCTGCCGCAGCAGCTTTGTTAACTTCTACCTGCCCAGCAACTCCTGTAATCTGATCGATAGATGAAGTCGTTTTTATTGCCTCCAAAAGCTTTTCGTTTTCTTCAAGAATCCCCCCGAGCTTATTGATTGTATCAATAATAGGCTGTTTCTCTGCTAGCGCTGCCTTTAATGTTGCTACCTCCGTTTTTTGTTCGTCAGTTTCAGCAAATTGTTCCATGTATTTGATCGCATCTTGGAGTTGTTGTAGCGCTGTCTTAAACTCATCAAAGGTTTTCGCTGTTTTCAGAGCATTCTGCGCATTCGATGCCTGAGTCTTGGCCTCTTCAAAATCCTTAGGCACAGACTTTCCTGTGAACAAAGCAGATATCTTATTAAAAAAGTTGATTAAAGCATTTCTTGCTGAAGATAGAAAACTCAGCCGTCCCAAGGTATTTACCGAAGGCCGAGGCGATCCGTTTTTACCTTCGACTTCGGCTATGGATTCAGCTTCTGCGCTGCGATTGGCGGCGCTAGCCTGCATACCTAAGGTAGATAAGTCTGCAGGAGCAATGTTTTTAGATTCATCTATAGGACCAACAGGATTAACCATAATAATAAACTTATAAAATCTTTTCTTTATTATAAAAGATAAAAAAAAAGCTCACATCTTTTAATTAGATATGAGCCCTTTTTAAAGATTTTATTAAAAATCCGATTAAAATGCGGAAATTAACCCAAGATCGAATTTCCTATAGGTGAAGTCACTCCCCAGGCGGCTATCCGCTGGTCTGGAATAAGCCCCATAAGCTCTGAAAGATAAAGAATCTGTGATTCCATACATAAACAGATAAGAAGCCCCTTTATAATTTGTAAATCCATTGGCTTCTTTAGGGTCATAATTTCCAGCTATTGCTTGAGCAAACCAATACTTCAGCTGGTTGCCTCGGCCAATACCAGATACATCGATTTCAGGAACTGCTAACGCCTCGACATATTCATAACGTATTGTCGCTGACCAATCTCCAGCTTTTCTTAGTCTGCCCAAGGTTCCTCCAACAAACCAAGCTTTGTTTTGCTTTTCATTTAAGGTTGTTGCAGTTGCTTTTGCTAAGGTATTGATTAAATAGGCACCATACACATACAAAGGTTTTGTCTTTCCATGGAACCAAGGTAAATCAGAGTACTTTCCTACTAACCATTGCCAGACGCAGTACTTATATTTCAGATTTGCAGCGACAGGTCCTGCTGCTGTTTTTGCAGGGTCTGGGGCTTCTGTAGGAGAAAAGGAGTTCCAATCTATCACACTACACTTTACAGAGAAGTTCCCTGGAAGTTTATTAACAATCCCTTCCACAACCCAGGCATAATGTTTTTTCGTCATATTAACTACGAACGGCCCGCCGTGAATAATCACGTTATAAGGAAAGCGTTCGCTTAAGCGACGTGCTGCATAAAGATGAACACCATCAAAATTACTATTAAACTGCACTTCTGATTCGAAAATGCTACCTAAAGAAGAACGTCCGACTTCCGTAAAGATGTTAGTATGCGTTTGCGGATCTCGATAGAAACGATAACCCAAGAAGGCTCTATCTATATCCATACCGGCAGCTGAAGATTCTCCCCCGGCAATTGCTGCCCAACTCATTTCTGATGTTAGCCATGTTTTATCCGCGTTATAATCTACATACAGCTTAAATTCGCTACGATAGCGGTTTACTGGCAAGGGCTTATACTTATCTGGTTGCGTAGGAGGTGTTTTTATATCTTCCCTAGCGTGGATCCACTTAGCACGCACATCCCCGGCTAATCTTAAGACTCCTCCTCGTTTTCTTGTTTCTACAAAACCTCGAGTATCTAAATATGCCTTCACATCTTCCAAACTCATCAATGTTGGAGAATTGTTCGTTCTTTGCATGCTAGAAGGTGTATTGGCAAACCCTTGAGACACTATTGTCGATAGAGTCAAGCACACCAACCACGGATAAATATATTTTTTCATAGTTTCCTTAGCGTCGATTTAATTATTCAATGTAAGAAGATCGAAAAATGGTTACTTGGACAACCCTAACGAAACAGTTGCACATGAGAAAGGAGGAAACAACTCGCTAATTTTGACTATCTTGCACAACGGAAGAGCTAAGCAAAGAGCTTCGGCGTCCTTTCCAATATTGAAAAGATGTTAAGTTTACAAGATCTTCTACTCGAAGCAGTTTTGCAAAACCAAACAAAAAAGCCAAGAAAATGACACTTTCAGAGAAAAAAGCGGCACTTTGCGCTACAAAAGATGACAACGACCAGGCGAGTGGTGTGTAAGGCTCAAGGAAAACCACATAAGTAGTATGTGTAAGAATATTAGTCCCCAGGGTAACTACGAAGGCTAAACTCGTGACACCAACCACCTTGATAGAACGCTTAAAAGTAATCCACATTAACCCCGAATAGGCGAGATGTTTTTTTGATGCACATTGCCAAAGGAAATATAACTGCACCCAGGAAACAAGAGATGTGGCGTAGGCTAGACCTGAAACATGTTTGATCAACCAACAACCAAAAATCACATTGAGCACCATGTTGGCTATAGCGGCAAAGATCCCTATGACTAAGGGTATGGTGTAATGACGCTGTGCATAAAAGAGTACAGAGATCAACGGGATCAGAGCCATAGGAATGATACTACCGCTATACCCACGCAACACTTGAACAATAGCGTGCACAGCACTTGTTGGGAACAAACCGTGTTCATATAACACACGCACACCAGGAAGAGCAAGAAGCAACAAACCTACAGTCATGATGACCATCACCGATACAGTCAGATTCAAAGCGAACTTCATCAGTTCGTAGCCTGCTTCATTATTATCTTCTTGCACACAACGAGAAATAGAAGGCAGGAGAACAGTAAAGACTCCAAGACCAAACAAATGTACGGGCAGTTGCTGGATACGTATCGAGTACATTAAGTATAACGGACCGACTTCATGTATATAGCGTGCTAAACACATATCGGTTAAAAGATTGATCTGAAACACACCCATGGAAAGTAATCCTAAAGACAATGGTGCGATCAAAGCTTTTATACTATCACGCTCCTTAGGTGGGGTTGTTGCTGTTCCTAGAAACTTATTCACGCCAGGTAGGGTAACAGACCACTCTAAAACAAACCCGATCACAAGGACAACAGACAGTCCTATAATCCGTTGTCTGGGATCACTATGTCTTGCGAGGAATACAGTAAGAATCCACAGCACATTAACAACAGCGGGAGCTAAACCCACACTGAGAAATCTTTTCTCACAATGCAGTAAGGCAGAATTTACCGTATACATCATTAGGAAGATCCCTGAGGGAAGAAGAATCATAGTTAACAGTAAGGCGTCAGCTAGATTCCCTTGGGCATGATATAACCAGAATCCTAAGCCTATTTCTATAATTAATGTGAAAGCGCAAGCATTATAACAGAAAAATCGTGAGAAGCTCTTAAAGAAAAATGCGGCACGGCTTGTATCTTGTGCTCTTAGAAATTCAAAGTGGGGAATAAAAGCTAGCCCTAAAACGGGTCCTCCGAGGATTTTTCTTAAAAAGAAAATTGTTCTAAATGCCAACCAGAAAGCTGCCACTAAAGGATCTGCTCCAAAATACGCTGCCATAACAATTTCGCGTAACATTCCTGTGACACGACTAAAAAAGGTTCCTGACAATAAATTAAAAAGTGAGCTGGCTACTGATCCCTGGCCGTCTTTTTTATTCATTAAAAAGTCTTACTCCCTTAATACTTAATTTATCCATAGCAGATAGAGATTTTTGGAGCATTAAAATGCAGGTATTTCCACCTCCCCAAGTCCCTTTATTAGGTGCGCATACATCCACTTCTGGAGGGCTTCAAAACGCCATTTATGAAGGGCAAGAAATTGGGGCTTCCACCGTTCAAATGTTTACTGCCAATCAAAGGCAGTGGCGTAGACGCCCTCTCACTGATGATTTGATAAATTCGTTCAAAACAGCTCTTGAAGAAACGTCTCTATCTTATATTATGAGCCACGCTGGCTATTTAATTAATCCTGGGGCTCCTAATCCAGAAATCCTAGAAAAAAGCCGCATCTGTATACAGCAAGAGATCCAAGATTGTCTATCTTTAGGGATTACCTTTGTTAACTTCCACCCAGGAGCCGCTGTCAATGATACTAAAGAAGCTTGCTTAGATAGGATTGTTTCAAGTTTTTCCTTGGTTGAGCCTCTATTCGAAGATTCTCCGCCTCTTGTTGTTCTTTTTGAAACTACTGCGGGACAAGGTACACTTGTCGGCAGTACTTTTGAAGAACTTGGTTACCTCATAGACAAACTTAAGCATAAAATCCCGGTAGGAGTTTGCATAGATACTTGTCATATCTTTGCTTCTGGTTATGATATTACCTCTCCGGGGTCTTGGAAGCAAGTGCTCAAAAATTTTGATGATGCGATAGGCTTGTCGTATTTAAGAGCTTTTCATCTTAATGACTCGATGTTTCCTCTAGGAAAACACAAGGATCGCCACGCGCCCCTTGGGGAAGGAGATATAGGGATGGAAAGTTTTAAATTTCTTATGACTGACGAGCTCACACGGATGATCCCCAAATATTTAGAGACTCCTGGAGGTCCAGACTTATGGACAAAGGAAATTCGGCAGTTGAAAAGCTTTCAGAAATAAAAAACCAAAAGCGCCAACTATAAAAGAATAGTTGACGCCTCTCTTTTTGGAAGAAAGAAACTTTCTTTTATGTTCTATGAGATAGGAACTCACAAACAACAGAAACATCTACAGGTAGAGGAAGTTGTGCCTCTATTTGATCTTGCTCTGGAGAAATTAAAAGTTCGCCCTTAAAATTGCTTTTATCTACAGAGATGTAGGAAGGGAAAGAACTTTCATCTTTATTTTCCAAAGATTCTTTTACTGACTGTAACTTTCTTGATTTTTCTCTTAAGGAAACTTGCATGCCAGGACGTAGGAAAAAAGATCTTCTATCTACTTTTTTTCCATTCACCAATACGTGCCCATGAGCAACCAACTGCTGAGCTGCAAAAATAGTTTTTGCAAACCCCATGCGATACACCATATTGTCAAGACGGCACTCAAATCTTTCTAAGAACATCTTAGTGACGCTGCCCTGCTTATTTACAACTTCCTTGAAAGCTTTGACTAGTTGCTTTTCTAAGATCATGCCATAACAAGCTTTTAGCTTTTGCTTTTCCTCTAACTGAAGACCGTAGTCAGACTTTTTCTTTCTCTGCATACCGTGCTGACCTGGAGGATGGGGCTTTTTGAACAGAGGGTTTCGGCTTCTTCCAAAAATATTCGCTCCAAAACGCCTTGCTATTCTATTTTTAGGGCCACAATATCGAGCCATGTATTTTAGTCCTTTATTTAGTCCTTAGAAATTATTCTCGCCCCCTGGCCTTTTTTAGACAAAGGTAGCGGCACTGCTTTCGGTATAACCTGGAAGATTTTCCTCGCTAATAAAGAAAACGATTACTCATCCACTTGACAAAATACCAAAGAGCATTTTAGTTCCAATCCTAATTTTCTACAATGGAATTATTTCCGAGAATATGCTAGGGTATTTCTCATGAAAAAGAATTATTACGCTTTAGCTTATTATTATTTGACTCGTGTAGATAATCCTCAACAGGAAATTGCGTTGCACAAGGAACTATTTAAAGATTTAGATGTTTCTTGTCGTATCTACATATCTGAACAAGGGATTAATGGCCAGTTTAGTGGCTATCAACCGGACGCAGAGTATTACATGAACTGGCTAAGACAGCGTCCTGGATTTTCAAATGTAAAATTTAAAATCCATCACATTGAAGAAAATATTTTCCCTCGTGTAACTGTGAAATATCGCAAAGAGCTTGTCGCTCTTGGTTGCGACGTTGATTTATCTAATCAAGGGAAGCATATTTCTCCGCAAGAGTGGCATGAAAAGCTCGAGGAGAATCGCTGTCTAGTTTTAGATGTAAGAAATAATTACGAATGGAAAATAGGGCATTTTGAAAATGCTGTGCTTCCAGACATTCGGACTTTTCGGGAATTCCCTGATTATGCTGAACAGTTATCCAAAGAACACGACCCAGCTACCACCCCTGTGATGATGTATTGTACTGGTGGCATACGTTGTGAATTGTACTCTTCCCTCCTTTTAGAAAAAGGTTTTAAAGAAGTGTATCAACTTGATGGTGGTGTTATTGCTTATGGTCAGGCTGTAGGCACAGGTAAATGGCGAGGTAAGCTATTCGTATTTGATGATCGTTTAGCTGTACCTATTGATGAAGCGGATACTGACGTTCCTCCCATCGCCTCGTGCTCACATTGTGAGACTCCCTGTGACACTTACTACAACTGCGCAAATACAGACTGTAATAATTTATTCATCTGTTGTAAGGAGTGTATCCATTCAACAAAAGGATGTTGTTCTCAAGAGTGTTCTCAAGCACCTCGGATTCGCTCCTTTGCCCCCTGTAGAGGAAACAAGCCTTTCCGCCGTATGCATCTCTGTGAAGTAACAAAAGAGAAGGAAGAAGCTGCTAGCTCCTGCTGTCTACACTAGGATGTGCTGAATATTTTCCTTGAACTAAGTTTCATCGGCTTGGTTCAAGGATAGGCTATACCTATTTCTTCGGTAGGACACTTTCTTGGATGTCAAATGAATATTTCTCATACTAATTCCCTGTTCCAAGAGCACCTGAGAAAATATTTCAATATTATCTTTTTTACCTAAGCATATCACGCACAAATCCGGTTGCTTTTTCAACAACGTGTGCAAGCGTTTAGCTTGCAACACTGCCCAAGCTTCTTTCATGCTTCGATCACTTGTTTCATTAAGATCACATATGACTGTAGGAACACAGTAAGAAATTAATCGAGTTGTCCAACCAGGTTGTAGTTTTTGATCGAGTATCACTACAGTAGTGCGTAATGTTTTTGGTAGCATGGCTAATACACGCCGGACTTCTCGATAAGAGTGGGTGGGCACCAAATAGCAAACAGGAATGAGGGATTTTGGCAGTTTAAGATAGTTTCCTAGTTGTTTGATTAATACGGCACTGAGTATTAAACGATACACCAACTCTTTCCAAAGCCATAGAATCCACAAGCCGAGACAGAAAATGATGACTCCCATGTATAGGAAGCTCGTCTCCGGTGGCAAACTTAAACTGGATCCCAAAATCCTGACAATGGCTGCAGCGATTAATACACCGACAAAATCCAAGAAATTATTTACTGCAAGAATTTGCCCACGCTTATGCTCCGGACTCGCATATTGTATATAGGCATGTAAAGGAACCTGATATACCCCGCCTAAGAATCCTAACAGTAATAGGAAGAACATCACTCCGACTAAAGAACAGGAAACAGCATACAGTCCCATAAAGGCCAGGCCTAGCCCTAAAGTCATGACAGGCACATACCCTAACTTAATATCTTTTCCTGAAATCCATCCTGTCATATAAGAGCCTACGCCAACTCCCAAAGCGACGATAGGAAACAGGTAACCTCCGTAATGCTTAGGATAACCTAAAGTAAACTCGACAAAAGGAATGATTTCGACTTGTACATAAGCTCCAACCAGAAGAAAAAGAGCGACTAAGAAAATCGAGAGGGTGAGGTAATGTACATGACGTGTATCTTTAAAGATTTCCCAAAGATCTTTAAAGCTGACATAAGTAATTTTTTGACTACGATTTTTAAAGTTACTTGAACATATGCCTAACGACACAAACGTACTGATGATCGAAGAAACAACGCAAAATGATGTTGAAAGAACATAACAGTTAACTGGAAGATTCTTGGTAAGATCGACAAGTAAGGGAGCAAAACAAGATCCTAAGATACTCCCGGTATAAGTGACTGCGGTCATTATTCCATTAGCTCTAGATAAATAATCTAGAGGCAACATCTCTGGAAGAATCCCCATCTTTGCAGGACCAAAAATCGCCGTGTGACTAGCCATGAGGAGCAAAACTATATACCCGCCGACGACAGAATGGATATAGAAAAAGTATAACCCCAGTGAAGTACAAACAATTTCAATAAGACGTGTAGCTAAGATAATGTTTCGTTTCTGATACCTATCTGATAAACTTCCTGCTAAAGGTGCGAGCAAAAGAAACGGTAAAGCAAAACACAAACTTACGTAAGATAATATCTTCGCATTCTCTGTTAAACTTTTTCCTTCAAGCAGGAAAAAGACTAAAAGAAACTTATAAAGATTATCATTTAATATCGTAAGAAAATGCGTTATTACTAAGGCACGAAAAGATTTTTTCTGTATTGATATATCCATGAATGCGACCAAACATAGTCAGGCAATTTTTAGTAACTCCCCCATTCATCTATTAGCTAAACTTGCAGAAGATCTATTTTCTACTTATCAACAGCCATTTACTAAAAGGTGGATTCTTGTTGCCAATACAGAAATAGGGCACTGGCTACGTAGAGAACTTACTAATGCTACGAGTAACCACATTTTCATGGGGTCGACTATTTTCTCTTCTTCTGACTCCCTTATCAAACATTTATTCACTGAAGTTTGTCATGAAAAACCTTTAATTCCTGACTATATAACACTTCCCCTATTTATACACGAGCTACTAAAGACTTCTGCAGCCACTCCTAATATTTTACAAAACCCCTCTTTTCTTTCGGAGCCTTCTTATAGCTCAACAAAGCATCTGGCAGCTATTTTTAAAAAATTCTATACATTCTCGCAAGCGCCTTCGGAAAATAATCGTTATCATAAAGATCTTTTTTCTCAGTTAGAGAAGCACTTTATGCCTATGGGGAAGGTGTTTGCTTCGATACTATCTTCTGTAAAAGTTAAGAAACAAAACCGTTCCTTGCATATCTTTGGTTATTCTCATTTACCCAGGCATTTTGCGACTTTCTTTACCAAATTGAGTAATTTTTTCCCTGTATATTTTTACTGTTTCTCACCCAGTCGCGAATATTTTGGTGATTTGTTATCTGACAAATCGATAGATTTCTTATGGCGTCAACTTATAGATCAACCCAACAGAGATGCTTGGCAACACTATGTTTTAACGGATAGGCAAGCCTTGCTTGCCAATCTTTCTCACAAATCGCAAGCATCTCAAAATTTCTTTTTAGACAAGGAAATACATTATTCCGAAGTTTTCATTCCTCCTCAAGAAACAACATCTTTAGGAGTTGTGCAAAGTAATCTATTTCACTTAAAACCAAGCTCTCATGAAAACATTGCAGACAAAAAGCAAACGATCACTATTAGCAAGGCTTTAAGTCCATCTAGAGAGGTACAAGAAGTATTCTCAAAAATTTCTATATTATTGCATCAAGGTGTCCGCCCTGAAGAAATTTTTATTTTATCTTCGCAACTAGAAATTTATGAGGTGTATTTAAAAGCAGTATTTTCCCCCCATTTACCTTTATACTGCTGCAATAACACCTCTTCACATGCTGAAGACTTAAAGGAAAAGCTCTTACTCTTATCGTCTATTTTACAAACACAGGGCAATCTCTACCGTCTATTACAACTTCTTACACACCCCCAACTACAGAATCCTATAGATCCGAGTAAAACTCCCTATCTTTTGAATAAGCTCTCTAGTGAGTGGGAAAAACTGTATAAAGGGGATGGAACACATTTACAACATCTGGGGGATAACATTTTGCATGACTATCCCTTTGTTGAAGAGTGTGGTAAAGTAAGTCAGGTAGAACTCTGGGAGCGTATTCTTCCTCTACTGTATGATCTACAAAAATTCTTAGATCTTTATGCATCTACCACGATTAAATCTTACGAGGAACACTGTAACCACATTTTATCTTTCCTTGAATCCCTCTTTATTTTATCTCCAGAGGAATTATCTTTTATCACATCTCTTAGAAATGCGCTCTTCCCCGCTTTTTCTTCTTCAGAATGTTCTTTAAAATTTTTTACAGACTTTTGTTTGGATTTCTTTTCTCGCTTTTGTGCTAATAGCCCCCTTTATGATAAGCCTGGCCCTTATGTCGGAACATTAGGAGATTTAAGTCTTATACCTAAAGGCTACACGTTTATCCTCGGAGCAAATAAGCAGAAACAAGCCATAGATTTACTCGATCTAGTTGATGCCTCAACAGAAGAAGAACTAGTATTTTCATCTTCTGAAGATGAAGAAAACTTTCATTTCCTTCAGGTGATCGTTTCTACTAAATACGAACTGCACATGAGTTATCCCTCCTCTGCTCACAATCCTGCATTACCCAGCGCTTATATTCATTATCTTCAAGAGGCTTTACAACTACCTGTTTCCCATCTTCCTACAAAAGCTTATATACCTTCGTTATTTGCCGATACCACCCTGGTACACACCTCTCAAGAGCATTACTACAAGTTAGCGCAAGCCTTTTGTTCTAAGAAAGAGCCCCTACCTTCTTTGTTTCAAACTCCAGATACTACGCCAAACCTGCCCGACCATTTATCTGTTTCTCAAATTATAAAAGCTATTTTCTCTCCTTTAGACTTCTTCTTAAAATCTAATTACCAGATTTCTCTAAGATCTCCCACTGTACTAGAATCTAGAGAGAAGCTATTTCCTACGAAAAAACACATCCTGATGTTTTGGGAAAATCGACTCTCTAATACATCCGAAGATCACACGTATAATTACCTATCTTCCTTTTCTGAGGCCATGTTCACTTACTATGACGATCTCATAGCCCAATGGCTGAACACTGTTCGCTTAAATCCTCTCACAGCCCCCTATACCGTGCTGTTTTCTTCATCATTATTTCATGATCACCTTGCAGATCAAGACCAGGTTCTCTCACCTGTGTCCCTCACTTTGAACAACTCTGAGCTTTACTTACACGGGAATTTTTCTGGAGTATTTTCCAAAGGTATATACCTGTGTTCCATTGACCCTACAGCTAAGACAAGAAAAACTGTAAGGAAAACAAAATCTATTCTAGAGAACCCTGCTGACATGAAAAATTACTTAAAGGCCTATATAGCTATAGCCATGTTACAAAAATCTGGCGTGCTTTCAGAACACGCGGTTATCAGGAATATCCTCTCTCAAGAGGTGTTTGAAGATCTTCCCCTTCCTTTTTCTCATCCTGACAACTACCTGCATCAGGTTCTTCGTGTGTACCAAATGATGAGAGATTTTCCGATTCCTTTAATTTCTTCTGACTGTTGGAAGTTTTTAGACAATGCTGAAAAGTTTCATGAAGCTATACACACAGCTATTGAAGCTGATGTGAATAATCCTTCTCTATCGACTTTTTGGAAATTTCATAACCGAGACTATAAAGAGCAGTTCACAGTAAGTGAAGAACAACGTCTTCTGATTCTTTCTTTGTTTAAGGGGGCGCATGAAACCGTTTGATATTTTTCATCCTCAAACATCTATCCAAGGGAAATATTTTTTAGAAGCTTCTGCGGGTACAGGAAAGACATTTACTATCGAACAAATTGTTTTACGTGCTCTTTTAGAGGGTTCTGTTTCCCATGTTGAAAATATTCTTGTTGTGACATTTACAAATGCCGCGACAAATGAATTAAAACTGAGGATTTCAGAGAATCTCAAACAAGCTGGAGCGCAGTTAAAATCTGCTATTACAGACCCCGAGCAACCTTTGCCTCCTTACTTACACCACCCATGTGATGTAAAGCTGCTTTACATGCAGGTGCGTAATGCTTTAGCTACGATAGATCGTATGGCAATTTTTACTATTCATGGGTTTTGTAATTACGTTTTACAACAGCATTTTCCGGAAATACAAATCTCGCAAAAAAACTCTGCTCTTACGCACTCACAAGCAGTTTTACATCACATTCGCAAGTATTTATCCCAAGATCTTTGGGAGAACATCTTATTTCCTGAACAATTTTACTTACTTGCGGCACGCTATAATTCTCATGGCAAACATACATCTTTTTTGACAGATAAGCTACTTTCCAGTTACACAGCGCAGACTTTTGATCACCTACCATCTAAAAGCACCACTGCCTCCTTACTCAACACTTGGCACAGTTCTATCCGATCTAAAATCAACGCTATTCCTAAGGAAAAATTCTTAGAACAAGCTCTTAAATATACGGAGAGTTTCAGAAAACAGCCCTTCTCTATTACTGAGGACCTCGTATCTTTTATAGAGCACTTATATGCTGCAGAAACATCCGTGCGCCTGTTTTCTTTTTCTAAGATAGCAGAAACTTTTCATCCCAAAAATCGTTTAGCACGTTATCAACCTTGTCACGCCTTTAGCTATATAGAAGAAACGTCATGGTTTCAATACACCGAGCAATTTTGCAATGTAGACACGATTTTCAACACCTTGCTGCACGATGTACAAGTGTATTTAAAAAACCACTACACTTGGTGGCTATCTCCAGATGAAAGTATTGTAACATTAGAAGATCTCCTGCACTCTTCTCAAGCAGAAGAAGTGATACCATCCTTAAGAAAGCGCTTCCAGCTCATATTAATCGATGAATTTCAAGATACGGATAGGAAACAATGGAATATTTTTGCCAAACTCTTTGCGCACAAAGATTTTTCTGGATCTCTATTTTTAATAGGTGATCCAAAACAATCGATTTATGAGTGGAGAAATGCCGATCTCGTTACATATTTAAAAGCAAAATCTACATTTCCTAAAACGTCACAGCTGCATCTTATCAACAACTACCGCTCTACACCACAGTTGATGCAGGCGATCAACATTCTCTTCTGTAAATGTTCTCCTTTCCTAGAAATTCCTGGTTATGAACCTATAGAATATCATTCCTTAACCCCGCAGAGTTTAGAATATTTTGATAACACCGAACATGCGCCTATCCACTTCTTTTCTTATGATAACGTTCTTGACCAAGCTGCTTGGATATCTCAAACAGCTGCGCATTTACAAGCTACTCATGGGATCCCTTTTGGACGCATGGCGATTTTAGTCTCGGATTCGGCTCAAGCATTCGATCTCATTACCCACTGCAGTATTCCCGTATCATTTTTTAAAAATAAATCGATATTTCATCTTACCGAAACCTATCTATTAACCCTAGCTTGGCTAGAAGCTATCTTCTATCCAGAAAATTATGAAAAAATACAAAGAGTCTTACTGAGCAGCTTATTTCGCCATGACCTCAATGATGTTCTAGAGAAAAAAGAACACTACTCTTCGTATTTTTTTTCCCTACGCAGTTATATTTTTGATCATGGGCTTTTAGCTACATTTTATCATTTCATGACTCTTCATGGTGAAGCTTTACTAAAAACTCCTCAAGGAGACCTGACTTTCCAAGAAATGGAAAGGCTGTGTGCATACTTAGGAACGATTTCTTCACAACCTCAACACCAACTTCTCTATTTGCAGTATTTTTCAGAAACGGGACGTTGGGAAGAAAACCTGTCGTTTTCTTCTTATTCCGAAGACACAGAAATCTTAAAAATCACTACAATTCACGCATCTAAGGGATTAGAATATGATATTGTTTTTTGCCCGGGACTAGATAAATCAAAAAAAAATAAAAGTTCTTCAGAATGGATAAGAGAAATGTATGTAGCTTGTACTCGAGCTAAAAAACAACTCTTTATCCCTTTCCAAACTTCTTTAAGTACAAGACGCAATACAGCTCTTACTAACTATGTAAATCAGGACGGATCTCATGCATCTATCCTCGATCTAGCAAAAAATTTATCCAAAGAGCATCCTTCCCTATTTTCTTTATCGACCACAAACACCCAGGATCGATCTACTTGGCCTATATACCACATTACCCCACCTGCAACTTTTGCATTATCCTCCTACCCCACAAAACAAATTTTCTCCTTTTCTTCGGTAAAGACGATGTTGGATAACGAAGTGCTTTTAGACAGTGATATGGAGATCTCCTCTATCTCTTCTGCACTCCCTAGAGGAAGAAAAACAGGAATTCTCATTCATAAAATCCTCGAGAATATATCTCCAAATTTTAAAATTCCCATGTCTAAAATCTTCACTACAGTCTTACACTTCGTTAAAAACACTCATTTAGAAGGGTACGAAGAGATAATTTCAGAAAAGCTTTTCTCAACTATCTCCTCACCGTTATCTTTCACCTCCGCATCTTTTGCCTTAAAAGATATTTGTCCCGACAAAATACTCAGTGAAGAAGCCTTTCTCTTTTCTAATAAAGACCAGTTGTGGCAGGGAGCCATTGACCTATTTTTCGAGCATCAGGGCAAGTATTACATTATAGATTGGAAAACATCCTTCTTAGGGGAAACCAGCTCGAAATATTCTCAAGAAAATCTCTTCTCTTACATAAAAGAGCACAACCTGGATTATCAAGGTGCCATTTACATCCATGCGGCAAAACGCTTTTTGCAACAATTTGATATTACTAGTGACGTAGAAATGGGATTTGTTTTTATTCGGGGTACCGATTCTTCAGGAAACGGATTTTTTTGCTTACCCAACTACAAAACATCTAATCCCACAATAAACCAAAAATATCCGGTCTATCATTAGGGTTAAATTCCATAGCAGGAAGAATCAAAACAGAAGAAAGATTCATTAAATCAGCAGCAAGTGATTTAGCTTCTATCTTATAAGAGCATGCTCCCTCTCGGGGTAGACAAACTTTGGTAATTTCAGCAACCAACAATCCTGGAGGGAAGACACCATCGAGTCCAGTTGTAACTAAAAGATCCCCAACACACAACCCCTTACCATCAGAAAAACAAAATCCTTCTCCATGTAAAGTTAGAGTTTCATCTTTCCATAAAGGACCGCCTTTGCCTGATAATGTCCCTCGCAAAAGTAAGGTATTTTCATCACTGCATTGTATAGATACGTTGAGTTCTTCTAGCTGATAGATTTTTTCATATTTATCTTTTTCTAGAATGTAAGCATCTGAAAGGCGCTCTATTTGTTTACTCAGATCTTGAATCCGATCTTTTATTAACCAAGCTTGTATGCCTCCACGAACGGCGATCACCGAAGGTTGCATACCTACATCAGTAATCAAACGTATGCGGGACTGCTTTTCTCCCACGTAATCTACAAGACCGATAAGAACCTTCCCAGAAAGTACTGAGGAGTTTTTTTGTATGTTATGTTCACGACCTACATCTACCCAACAAGAACTTCCCCAGTGGGAAGGATCTCGGTAAATCACACGACTAGTGATTAACTTACGAAAATACGGTGATAGAATCTCTGGAAACACAGGAGGCGTATGATAAGCAACCTCATAAGCTTGCAAACGCTCTTCTAAAATAGCAATGCGATCTTTTAAGATGATGTTCTCCGTATCTTGGAGAGAACAACTTTGGGGAGAAACTTCAGCGTGGTGCATAAAAACACGCGAATACCAAACTACGAAACGTTTTTGGATATTTTCATAAAACGGTTTGGGCAAACTCCAGAACAAAGCAATACTTAAGGCTAGCACCACGTAGACATAAACTCTGTTTTTTCTATGTCGACGGTAAAAAACAGATCCTGTCGTCTTTATTGCAGAATGTTCTTCCGAATGTTGAATTTCTCGCATATTGCTTAATGTTTTCGTTTTCACTACAGGCGACTGCACTCTACCTGAAGCCTTATTGAGCTTCTGTAGCTGTTCAGTGCGTAACTTATCGTTTGATGATATTAACAGATAAAACAAAACATAATGAAAACTTCAGTGTAATGTGAATGAAAAATACGCGCAGATATGCATCTGCGCTATCATTATGAGTAGATGTAATCAACAAAGCGAAATCATGTTATATCAAACTCAGTACACTAAGCTTGTTGGTATGCCTCAGCAAAGCTCTGAACTACATGATCGATGTTATTATCGGTGATTCCGTTGAGATTAAACCTGGCTCCACTGGTTGTGTAAATACCTTTTTCTAATCTTAAAAATAAGACTTGTTCTAAAGAAAATCCTGGGTAACCAAAAAATCCTTTCTGAGATAGGATAAAATCAAAAGAATGACCAATATGATTGCGCATAGCCTGAACAAATCGCGTGCGTGTTTTTTGTAAAGAACAACGAATCGTGTCTAATTCTGCCAACCATTCTGTTTTTAAAGAGGCATCTGATAAAATTGTAGAAACAATTTTCGCTCCATGTCGAGGTGGTGAAGAATACTCTCCTCGTATTTTTTCTTCGAGACAGCTAGAAATCTTATCTAAATCATCAACAACCCGACTATATGCAGCAAAATAGCCTACACGCTCCCCATAAAGAGAAAAATTCTTACTTGCGCATGCGGCTACAAATACAGTATGCCCTGAATCTATAAAAATCTTTATAGGCTTTCTATCTTCTTCGATACCTAACCCAAAGCCTAAATACGCCGTATCAAAAAAAGGAAGAAGCTGACGTTCTTTCATCAGTTCTGCAAGACGAGTCCACATGTTCTCGTCAAGGTCCATTCCTGTAGGATTATGACAACAACATTGCAAAAGCACTAAAGAGTTCTTGGGAGCAGATTTCAATACAGAAATCATCTCATCAAAAACGAGTGTTTTACTTTCTGAACTATAATAAGGATATTTTAGAACATCTAAACCTTGTTGAGCAAATATTCTCAAATGGTTTCCCCATGTCTGTTCGGGAATGTATACTGCAGCAGAAGGGTGAGCCATGGCGAAAATCTTAGCACCTAAATGCAACGCTCCCGTTCCCCCGAGAGCTTGGGCACCAACAACAAAACTCGGATTTACATCATCACCAAAAACAAGACTTTCCATTTGCTGATTAAAAGACAATAACCCACTAATAGGTAAGTACCCTTTATTCATCTCGTTTTCTAACAATGAAAATTGCGCCTTGCGGACACTCGAAAAGCCACCATAAGCCTTGTTAGGATCTTCATAAGAACCTATAACAAGATTGACCTTCTCCTCTCGCTCGTCTTCTAAAAATAGTTTTTGCAAACCCAAAATAGAATCGGGAGCAAACGTGGGTAATTGATGAAAAAAACTCATACCAAAGAAATTCCTTCGTATTGTAACAAAGATTGATTCTAAACCTTACCTCATGATAATTTTATCTACTTGGGGTATTAGCTCAATTGGTAGAGCGCAACAATGGCATTGTTGAGGTCAGCGGTTCGATTCCGCTATACTCCATTGCTTTATGCATCCCAAATAGATTGTATTCGGCTAATCTTATATTTCTTTCCTTGAAACTGTAGACTAGCTCCAACGCTCTTGTTTAGCATTTCTTGAGCAAGCTTAGATTTTAAAGATAGAATATAGTTGTCGGGGTCAGCGTCCCAAGGACCAAGAATGGAATAGGTGATAAGATTTCCTTGTTCATCTTCTAAAGAAACTTTGCAACCAACGCCTACCGTATCAGTAAAAACAATATCCTTAGTTAATATTCTAGCTCGATTTACTTCTTCAGAAAGCACACGAATTTCTTCTTGTAAACGTGCTCGTTTTTCCAAAGCAAATTTATACTCAGAGTTCTCCCTAAGGTCCCCTAAAGCTCTAGCATCCTCTATTTCCTTGGCGTTATCCACCATTTCCTTACCCACAAGAGATTGAAGCTTGTTTTTCATTTTCGTAAAGCTTTCTGGTGTTGTCCAAAGAATATCTTCTTTCACAGCTACAGTGTTTTTCTTCAGATCAGGTTGTACAACCTCGGCAAGGCTTTGTAAAACACTGAGATCACTAGAGGAAAATTGACTACATTTCGTTGAGAGCAACAGAATCTCTTTCAAATAAGATAAAGGAGCCCCCTCTATCATATTACGAATCACCAGGTAACGTTCTCTCACAAGGAAGTTGTAAATCTTTTTCCCTAACTCTTTCTGCGGCGTTGAAGCAATATAGTACATAAACACCATAGCCGCCTCTAAAAACAGCCTTTCGATTTCCTTATCTTTAGGATCAAAAAGACCGTCATCGTGCGAACCGAACTTTAAGAAAAACCAGACAAAAACCTCTGGATACATCATAGGATGCTCTATAAATCCAAGAAGCTTTTCTTTAATTTTCTGGCAACACGACTCCTCTCCTTTTAATACTTTAAAACTCAGCTCTCTGAGGGCTGGAAACGTTGTCGAGAAAAAGATCTTCATAAAGACATTTTCCCAAACAGGAGAATACTTCTTGATTAACATTAAGAAAGCCTTCTGTAAGGCGGCTATAGAAATGTCATTAACTATAGTGATAATCCCTTCTTCAGAAAGCGAAGCTACAAATTTACTGTCTAACTTATTAGATTTTTCACCTAAAAAATCAGAAAGTAACAAATCCCTTTGGATTTCTAAAGATTGGTTATCTTCTATAGGAAGTGTTTGTAAAACCTTCAGTATGATTTCCCTGTTTTCAGGTTTCTTTAATTCACTATGCAAATCTCTAATAAATTGATAAATCTCGATAATCTTTCTCTGAGTCTCTTCGATTTGAGAAAGTCGCGTTTCTAACTGAGAAATTAAAGAATCCCCTCCAGGATTATATCGATAAGGGTCTTTTATGGTTTTAGGGGATACAATACGAGTGTTTTTCTTAATTTTACTCTTAGTTGCTTGCCACCAACGGTGCCAGTCCACCTCGGGAATAACCAAATCTACAAGCTCATCCTTGATCTCTTTAGCTGTTTTCGGACCTAAATCCTTAAGTAGAATTTCTATCACCTCGGACGGATGATCTTTAGCATAAGCCTCAAACCCATCTGGATCTCCAAATCTTCGTGATAGAAAATGATCGTTATCTAAAGGAATCAAACTTTTAAAGGCTGTTTCAAAGGAGATATCCTTAGCCATCATCACGCCTTCAAACTCTATGAGAACCTTCTGTTGAAGAAAGGAAACACTCATCACCTCTCCAACACCCCATCCCCCAGAATGAAAGACGAAATTTCCCTCTTTCAAGTGCATCAAGAAGTCAAAACGGCTTAAACTATACTGAAACTCACGACCATCACGAAGACCAACAACTCTTAAAGCCTCATTAAAATTTTGCCTACCATGGTACTTCCTATTTACGTAATCCATAGCCGCATCATAAAACGGCTTAGCGTTAGTGTTTTGTATATCCAAAACTAATCTAAGAACCTGATCTTTTTCTTTGCCCTCAGGTATTCTTTCCCACAAAGGAAGGACAGTGTCTGCTATCTTGCCAAACAAAGGGGCTAAAGATGAATGTCTTACCTTCTCTAAGATCTGAACAAGCTCCGTCCCCCTCACCACATCGTTAAAACAATATTCTTCCCACAAATTAAAGAAACTTGAGGGTTGCTCTTCGTCTATTAAGACTTGCAACTTTTCTAGATAGTCCACGATGTCTCCCGTTTTTAACGGGAAATATACGCTTAACTATAAAAAAGAGCAATATCACAACACAAAAATAATAATATTTATTTTATAATAAATTAAAATCCATGGTGTATTAATGAATAGTAACTCTGCGCAAAAAATAATAGATTCTATAAAACAAATACTTACTCTTTATAATATAGACTTTGATCCTTCCTTCGGTTCAGCTTTATCTTCTGACTCTGAAGTAGATTACGAATATTTGCTGGAAAAAACCCAAGAAAAAATCCAAGAGCTAGATAAACGTTCTCAGGAAATCCTTCAACAAACAGGGATGACCAGAGAACAAATGGAAGTGTTTGCGAATAATCCTGATAACTTCTCTCCAGAAGAATGGTTGGCCTTAGAAAACATCCGGTCTTCATGTAACGAATATAAAAAAGAAACAGAAGCTCTGATTAGTGAAGTGACCAAGGAATTAGGAGGAGAAACTCCCCAACCTAATTCTAGTAATAAAACAAAAACCACTTCATCTAAAAAAAATAAGAAAAAAAACTGGATTCCCTTATAAAAACGCCTATAATCCCTAAAGTATGAAAATTGCGATTACTCGGGGTTTAGATCTATCTTTGCAAGGGTCTCCTAAAGAGTCTGGGTTTTTAAAAAGAATAGACCCGGTTCTGGTTTCTGTAGACCTGCGCCCGTATTCTGCCTTAACTTTAAAGCTTAAGGTAGAACAGGGTGATGTTATTTCTTCAGGATCACCCATTGCGGAATATAAAAACTTCCCGGGCGTTTTTATTACCTCTCCCGTTTCTGGAACTGTACAAGAAATACGTAGAGGAGACAAACGCTCTCTTTTAGATGTAGTTATCAAAAAAACCCCAAGACAAAATCTCACAGAATATTCTTACGATCTATCCAAATTATCAAGAACAGAGCTGTTAGAAATCTTTAAGAAAGAAGGGCTGTTCGCGCTTTTTAAACAACGTCCCTTTGATATTCCAGCCCTACCCACACATCATCCTAGAGATGTCTTCATCAACTTAGCTGATAACCGTCCCTTCACCCCATCTACAGAAAAACATCTTTCTGTCTTTTCTTCCAGGGAAGAAGGATTTTACGTTTTCAATGTAGGAGTTCGCGCTATAGCCAAACTGTTTGGTTTATGCCCGCATATTATTTCTACGGATAGACTAGTGATTCCTGAAAAAGACTTAAAATCCATAGCACATGTACATAAAATCACGGGCCCCTATCCTTCTGGGTCTCCCTCTACACACATTCACTACATAGCACCGATTACTAGCGAAAAAGATATCGTTTTCACTATATCCTTCCAGGAAGTCTTAACTATAGGACACTTATTCTTAAAAGGAAGAATTCTCAATGAACAAGTAGTCGCCTTAGCGGGATCGGGTTTAAAACCCTCCTTAAGACGCTATGTGATTACTACTAGAGGTGCTGATTTCCAAAGCCTACTTCCCTTAGATGAGATCGCCTCCGATAAGGTATCTCTAATTTCTGGTGATCCTTTAACTGGAAGGCTTTGCAACAAAGAAGATCTTCCTTGTCTCGGTATGAGAGACGCTACCATCTCCGTGCTCCCTAACCCCCAAAAGCGGCAAGCTTTTAACTTTTTAAGGTTAGGCATTAATAAACCTACACTGACAAGGACCTACCTTTCCGGATTTTTAAAAAGAAAACATACATATATGGATCCGGATACCAACCTCCACGGTGAAACACGCCCCATCATAGACACCGAAATTTATGATAAAGTTATGGCGATGAAAATCCCTGTTGTACCTTTAATTAAATCCGTCATTACCAAAAACTTCGAATTAGCGTGCATGTTGGGGTTATTAGAAGTGTGTCCTGAAGATTTTGCTCTTCCGACCTTCACAGACCCATCAAAAACAGAAATGCTCACAATAATTAAAGAATCCCTAAAGCATTACGCAAAAGAAACAGGGATACTCAATCCAGAAAATACCGCCGATGTAGAATAAAGTTCTTCGAAGAACTTAAATTCTCGAAGAAGCTATCATTTCTAATATTAACGGGGTTGCATAAGAAATGATCATGTCAGCTCCTGCTCGTTTGATCGCTATCAAAGATTCATAGACTATCTTTTCTCTATCCAACCACCCCAAAGTAGAAGCCGCGGCTATCATAGCATATTCACCACTGACCTGATAGGCTGCTAAAGGTAACATTGTAAGAGCTTTCACTCGATGCAACACATCAAGATAGAATCCCGCAGGTTTGATCATGAGCATGTCAGCTCCCTCTTGCTCGTCTAAAGAGCATTCGAGTAAAGCTTCTAAGACATTGGTCGGATTCATCTGATAATTTCGTTTATCTCCCGATTGCAAATGAGATCCTAAAGCATCTCTAAAAGGATGATACAAAGCCGAGGCATACTTCACGCTATAAGAAAGAATCAACGTCTGAGTCCATCCTGCTTGATCTAACTTCGAGCGGATATGAGCTACCCTGCCATCCATCATATCACTAGGAGCGACAACATCAGCACCCATCTCAGCATGCAACGTAGCTATGTTTCCAAATATACGAACACTTTCATCGTTTAATACTTCCCCGCGATCAACAATACCATCATGACCATGGGTGGTATAAGGATCTAAAGCAATGTCACTGATTACACACAAGTTAGGAAAAGCTTTTTTTACCTCATAGATACTCTTACAGAGAATATTTTTAGGATTGGAAGAGTATGAGCCATAAGCATCTTTAAGATGACTCGGAATGACAGGGAAAAGAATTACAGCCCTTAACCCCAAGGAACACAACCTTTCGATCTCTTTTAAAAGAAGATCTATACTCCACCTATACACACCCGTAAGACTTTCGATTTCCTCGCGTATGTTTTTTCCTTCCTTAACAAAAAAAGGACAGATGAAATCCTGAGGTAATAAAGCAGTTTCCGACACCAAATCACGAATCGCCTCGGATCTTCTATTTCTACGAGGTCGTCGACTCAATGCTAATGAGCTCATGTTTACATTCCTTCAACACTTTCCACAACGTCTGAAAAGGATAGAGTATTTATATAAATATTACTTCTTCTTCTTTAGGGGTGTGGAAAATGTTTAAAACTCGGTTTATAGAGGGAAAACAACGTGGTTAACATGTTTAAAACTTTG